>DASYZG010000001.1:0-11370 GCA_035946575.1 Terriglobia bacterium
AGGGAGGTAAGGCGTCGGGAATCGGCTCACTGTGATACCGCTCCGAGACTATCCTGCAATCTTTTGTTCAAGAGCATTACAATGAACGACTTACTCTAAGTCTAGTTACATCAATCGCTTGCGTAAAGTGCATACTTCCGAAGTCGATTTCAGCAAATCCAACCGGCGGGCTGTCCGTTTTCCAAGCTTCTGGTTGAGGAATCGTCCCTTTCCCATTTCCCTGCTCGATAACTACCCGCGTTCCACCAGGCAGGTGCGCGACATGCGATCGTGCCAGGTCAGGTGATCCGGATCGAACACGGCCCAGACGAAGCCCAACATCAGGCTGACCGCTGAGACCAGATAGCCGGTTCCGCGCCACAGCGAGGCGCGTACATCCGGACGGTCACCCTGAAGCGTTTGAACGCGCAGGCCAACCGCCGACTGTCCCGGTGTCGCGAAGGCCAGGGCGGTAAAAACGGAGAAGTAGAAGGCCACCAGAAATGCGAAGATAAAGCCGATGACGGCGAGGCTGGCCGGCTGCCGGTCGATGCGGCCGCCGGATGCGCGAAAGAGGAGAAAAAAAGCGGCGCCGGCGAGCAGCAGCACCAACGTGTCCACCATTCCCGCAGTGATCCGGCGTCCGAGCGGCGCCACGCTCGGTGCGGCGTCAGCAGATTCCTCGATGTCAGCTTCGGGCTCGCCGGAATGCAGCACAATCTCTACCGGCCGCTCGTCGCGGTGGAAATTCAAGGGCGCAAGCGCCCATTCGGCCGGATCTTCGTTGGGGTCCGGAACCTCCTGATGTTCATGGACCACTTCCCGGCGGGAGACTTCGCCGCTTGCCTCGAGGTCCAGTTCGACCAGATCTCCGTCACGGCTAGTCGGTTTTAGCTCCGTTTCTCCGGCCTTGGGGGTGGCTCGATCGCGTGCCCGGTCGAGGTCATCAAAGTCGAACTGCAGACTGGCGCCCGAGGCCTCCGCATCACCCTCCCGGTTTCTTCGGCGGCGGTAACGAGCCACTCGGGCGGCGATCTCGTCGTGCCACGGGTTGGCTGTCCGGGTTTGCCCTGCTGCCGTCCAATCTGGTTGTTGCTCTTCATGGGCGCGCGGTTGGCCCGGGTCGGCCGGCATCTCGGGTTGGGACGACGGCAGAACCGCTTCGAATTGCACGTTCGCCGTCTCGGGCGGCGCGAGGTTCAGTGGGGCGGATTCCGGAGGCGAGAGGGTGAACGAACGCTCAGGCGAACGAAAGGTGATGCTGCGCGCCGATGGCTGCGCTCCACGGTGTTCTGGAGCGAAACGATGCCCACACTTTTTGCACTCGGTTGGGTCTGGAAAAGTAACGAAGCCGCAGTTAGGGCACTTCACTTTGCCAACCTCAGGCGCGCCCGGATGTCCACGCTGCATTTTAGCAAAGGACATTGCTAAAGCAAACGACCCTGTGGCCCTTTGCTTCCGGCTGTGGTATAAAAAATAGAGAGCGCTCCGGTCATGGAAAAATCCCAGCCAACTGCTCCTCAGGTCGGGCCGGAAGCTGCCGCCGGTCGGCGCTGGCGCCTGTTTGAGGCGCGCTACTGGTTTCGTGACCTCGTTCTTTCACTGCTTCTGGCGTTCATCGTGATCGTATTCCTGTACCAGCCGGTGCAGGTGGAGGGCACGAGCATGATGCCGCGGCTCTCTGACCACGAGCGCATCTTCATCAACAAGTTCGTCTACCGTTTCGAGCCGATCCACCGCGGCGACATCGTGGTCTTTCGTTACCCGCTGGACCCGTCCAAGTCGTACATCAAGCGGGTAATCGGGCTGCCGGGTGAATGGGTGAGCATCAGGCAGGGCGTGGTAGAGATCAACGGCGAGCCGCTGGCCGAGAGCTACGTCCCGCCGAGCTATCTCGACCACGAGAGTTACCCTCCCGTATACGTGGAGCGCGGTCATTACTACGTGCTGGGCGATCACCGCGACTCGTCGAACGACAGCCGCGTGTGGGGCACGGTGGACCGCAGCTTCATTTACGGAAAGGCCGCGTTTGTTTACTGGCCGCTCGATCAGGCGGGAACGCTCCACTAGCGGCTCCGTCGCAGTTTTCAGTCTTCAAGCCTCAGGCGCCGAAGCACGGCGCTCCGCGCCTTCGTATACAACAGTGCTCTGATACATCTGGCGACCTTTCAGGATACACTGATCACTGGGAGCTGAAAGCTGAGGGCTGAAAACTGGAGATTGACAACTGACAACCGGCGAAGCAGAACTGCAAACTGGATCGAGGTCTAAATGCAGGCAATTCTTGCACTCGAGGATGGCCGGATCTTTCGCGGACGTGGGGATGGCGCCCCTGGTGAGCGCTCCGGCGAAGTTGTCTTCAACACTGCGCTTACCGGGTATCAGGAGATCCTGACGGATCCTTCCTATGCCGGGCAGGTCGTGATCCTGACTTATCCTCACATCGGCAACTACGGTACCAACGGGCTCGACAGCGAGTCCGTGCGGCCTTATGCCGAGGGACTCGTGGTGCGGGAGTTGTCGCAGTTGGCAAGCAACTGGCGCTCCACCGAGGATACGTCTGCGTTCCTGGCTCAGTTCGGCGTCCCCATCATTTCGGAGATCGACACCCGCGCCCTGGTGCGCCATCTGCGCACGTACGGCGCGATGCGCGGCGTGATCTCGACCGTGGATCTGGACGAGCAGCGCCTGGTGGCGAAAGCCAAAGCGTCGCCCAGTATGGTGGGGTTGGACCTTGCCAGCCGGGTGACCACGCCCGCTCGTTACGAGTGGAGTGACCCGTCCGCGCAGCTATGGGAGTCGGGAAAGGAGACCCGCCAGGAAGGGGTGGACAACCGGGTCCCGAGGACTCAAGCCCGAACCCCGAGATTTCACGTTGTGGCCTACGACTACGGTATCAAGCAGAATATCCTGCGCCGGCTGGTCGACATCGGCGCGCGCGTGACAGTAGTTCCGGCCGCAACTTCCGCCCGCGACGTGCTCGATCTCAAGCCGGACGGCGTCTTTCTGTCGAACGGTCCCGGCGATCCTGAGCCGGTTGAGTACGCGGCGACGGCGGTGCGCGAGCTGGCGGGGCGAGTGCCCGTGTTTGGCATCTGCCTGGGCCACCAGATCGTCGGCTTGGCCCTCGGTGGACGTACTTACAAGCTCAAATTCGGTCACCATGGCGGTAACCATCCGGTCATGAACCTGGAGACGGGAAAGGTCGAAATCACGTCACAGAATCACGGGTTCGCGGTCGATCCCGACTCGCTGAAGTCGAGCGAAGTGATCCTGACCCATCGCAACCTGAACGACGACACCCTGGAAGGTCTGCGCCACCGGACGCTGCCGCTCTTCAGCGTGCAGTATCACCCCGAGGCTTCACCCGGTCCGCATGATGCCGGATACCTGTTCGACCGCTTTGCGGCGATGATGACCGATTTTACCGTGGAGCGGAGACCATGAAGCGTCTCGAGGTCCTGAGAGGCAAAGCTGGAAAGTCATTTGGCATGAGGGTGTTGCGGCCTCTGGGTGTCGACCGAAGGCGGATTTGAGTGATGGGCCGGTGAGGCCCTGGCTGGAGAGGATTATGGCGACGACAACGGGTCTGAGTTGGGAGGCATTCCTGGCAGCGGGAAAAGAGGGACAACGCTGGGAGTGCATCGATGGGGAGGTCAGGTTCATGTCGCCAACGGGTAGCCGCCACGGCCGGGAGATCCATTTGATCGACCGAGCGCTGGCGCGGTGGGAGGATCAAGTCAAAGGCTGGGTGTGCTTCAGCGCGGACGTCGCGTTTACGATGCGGGACGGCAGCTGGCTATGTCCGGATGCCGCAGTGGTGCGCCTCGACCGCTATCCGGCCGGAATTGTCCCCGAGGGCCCGACCCCATTTCCGCCCGATGTCGCCTTTGAGGTGATTTCGCCCAGCGATCTCTGGGCGGACATCCAGCGAAAGCGGCGGATCTACAGCAAAAATGGGGTTGTTCATGTGTGGGTCGATTCGGCGAACCGCACGATAGAAGTGATCAGCCCGACGCGCGGGTCGCGCACTTTCGCCGAGGGCGAGACGGCCGTCATCGAAGAGTTGCCGGGCCTCAAGCTTGACTTATTTCCGGCAGTCACGGGCTGAGGCTCTGGCAAAGGTGTGCTATGGCCACCAGGATTACGCTGACGTGGGAAGACTCCCTCGCGGCGGAGAATCAAGGGCGGAAGTGGGAGTACATTGACCGCTGATCGAGCAACTGCCGGGGCTTTGACGTACCCCGGTTCAAAAGAGCAACGGATAGCTTGTCCTTGAGCTTTCGACTTTGAACTTTCGTCTTTTCGGCTTCTTACATGCCCAAACGAACGGATATAAAAAAGATCCTCATCATCGGCTCCGGCCCGATCATCATCGGTCAGGCCTGCGAGTTCGATTACTCCGGCGCCCAGGCCTGCAAGGCTCTGAGGGCTGAAGGTTACGAAGTGGTGCTGGTGAATTCCAACCCGGCCACCATCATGACCGATCCCGAATTCGCCCACCGAACCTACATCGAGCCGCTCACGGTCGAGTATCTCGATGCCATCATGGCGCAGGAGCGTCCAGACGCCGTCTTGCCCACCGTCGGCGGCCAGACCGCCCTGAATCTGGCGGTGGACCTTGCCCGCCGCGGCGTCCTGGAACGTCACGGGGTGCAATTGATCGGCGCCTCGCTTAAGGCGATCAAGATGGCCGAGGACCGCATGCTTTTCAAGAACGCCATGCGTGATATCGGCCTCGAGGTGCCGGGCAGCGTACTCGCACATACCGAGGATGAGGCAAAACTCGCGGCCGAGCAGCTCGGCTTTCCTCTGATCATCCGCCCTTCGTTCACCCTGGGGGGTACCGGAGCCGGGATCGCTTACAACCTCGAAGAGTTCGAGGAAATCGTCCACTGGGGTCTGCAGGCGAGTCCCGTACACGAAGTCCTCGTGGAAGAGTCGGTGCTCGGGTGGAAAGAGTTTGAGCTCGAGGTCATGCGCGACCGGGCCGACAATGCTGTGGTGGTTTGCTCGATCGAGAACTTCGACCCCATGGGTGTTCACACCGGCGATTCGATCACGGTGGCTCCCGTTCAGACGCTGACCGACAAAGAATACCAGCGGATGCGTGATGCGGCCTTCGCCGTGATCCGCGCCGTGGGCGTTGAGACGGGCGGATCGAACATCCAGTTCGCCGTGCATCCGGACACGGGACGTATGGTGGTGATCGAGATGAACCCGCGCGTTTCGCGCAGTTCCGCGCTGGCTTCGAAGGCCACCGGCTTTCCCATCGCCAAGATCGCCGCCCGGCTGGCTGTCGGCTACACGCTCGACGAGATTCCCAACGACATCACCAAGAAGACGTCCTCTTGTTTCGAGCCCACCATCGATTACGTGGTGGTGAAGATCCCCAAGTGGGCGCGCGAAAAGTTCCCTGACGCCGACCACACTTTGGGACCCCAGATGAAGTCGGTAGGCGAGGTAATGGCCATCGGGCGGACCTTCAAGGAAGCGCTGATGAAGGGGGTGCGCTCGCTCGAAACCGGCCGCAAGACGCCGAAACCGCCTTCGACACCGGAAGACCTGAAGCGCCGGCTGACCGTCCCGCATCCCGAGCGCCTCTGGGACCTCTTTTTTGCGCTCTCGACCGGCCACAGCGTCGAGTCGCTCTATGAAATCACCCGGATCGATTCCTGGTTCCTGGCGCAGATGCAGCAGATTGTGGAACTGCAGGGCGAACTCCAGGGGCATAGCGCGTCCTCCGTGCCTCTGGAGCTCCTATACAAGGCGAAACAGTTCGGCCTGTCGGACCTGCATCTCGGTGAGATCTGGGGTACGACGGGGGCCGGGGTCCGCGAAGAGCGCCTCAAGCGCGGCGTAAGGCCGGTCTTCAAGCGTGTTGATACCTGTGCGGCGGAGTTTGAGTCCTTCACCCCCTACCTCTACTCGAGCTATGAGGAGGAAGACGAGTCGGAGCCCACCGACAGGCGCAAGATCATGATCCTGGGCAGCGGGCCGAATCGGATCGGGCAGGGAATCGAGTTCGACTACTGTTGCGTCCACGCCTCCTTTGCCCTCAAGGAAGACGGGCGGGAGACGATCATGGTGAATTGCAATCCTGAGACCGTCTCCACCGATTACGACACTTCGGACCGCCTCTACTTCGAGCCACTGACGTTCGAAGATGTCATGGCGATCGTCGATAGAGAGAAGCCGGAGGGCGTGATTGTGCAGTTCGGGGGGCAGACGCCGCTGAACCTGGCCCGGCAGCTTGAAGCCGCCGGCGTGCCCATTATTGGCACGTCGCCCCAATCGATCGATCTGGCCGAAGATCGCAAACATTTCGGGGGTCTGCTGGGGCGCATGGGCATTCCCCAGCCCGAGAACGGCGCCGCCATGAATGCGGAGGAAGCCCGGACGATCGCAAATCAGATCGGATACCCGGTCCTCATGCGGCCCTCCTATGTGCTTGGCGGGCGCGCCATGGTGATCGCCTACGATGAGGAGACGCTGACCGAATACGTGCGGCGCGCGGAAGATCTGCAGCAGGCTTTCCCGATCCTGGTGGACCGCTTTCTCGAGGCCGCCACCGAGGTGGATGTCGACGCGCTCTGCGACGGCGAAGACGTGGTCATCGCCGGTATCATGGAGCACATTGAGGAAGCGGGCATCCACTCGGGCGACAGCTCCTGCTGCCTTCCCGTTTTCGAGATCAGCGACCGCGAGCGCGAGACGCTGCGGGAATACACGGTGAAACTGGCGCGGGAACTTGGCGTCGTCGGTCTGATGAACGTCCAGTACGCCATTCAGAACGGCAAGGTTTACGTCCTGGAAGTAAACCCACGAGCGTCGCGCACCATCCCTTACGTCAGCAAGGCGACCGGCGTGCCGCTGGCTAAAATCGCGGCCCGGTTGATGATCGGCCGCAAGCTGCGCGAGTTCGGGCTTGAAGGCGAACTGGCGGTCCAGCACCATTTCGTCAAGTCGCCAGTGTTCCCGTTTATCAAACTCGCGGGCGCGGACACCATTCTCGGGCCGGAGATGAAGTCCACCGGCGAGGTAATGGGTACCGCTTCGAGCTTCGGTTTGGCCTTCGCCAAGGCCCAGCTCGCGGCCGGTCAGGGCATTCCGGCCGAAGGCCGCGTCTTCTTCTCCGTGAACGATCACGACAAGCCGCACGCGGTCAGCATCGCCCGCGACCTCCTGGAGCTCGGATTCAAGGTGGTGGCAACGCGCGGCACGGCAGAGTATCTTCGCATGGCGGGCCTCTCTGTGGAGCGCGTTCACAAGGTGAACGAAGGACGCCCGAACGTGGCCGATCTCGTCAAGAGCGGAAAAATCGACCTGATCATCAACACCCCGCTCGGAAGAGCCTCGCACTTCGACGAACGCGCGATCCGCCGGGCTGCAATTCAGCAGGGCATCACCTGCATCACCACGCTTTCGGCGGCCGTGGCGGCGGTCCAGGGGATCCGCGCCCAGCGGCAGGGCGGGATCCAGGTGGAGTGCTTGCAGGAGCTGCATCGGAAACAGGAAGCGAAAACAAAGGCTGAAGCATGACCTCGAAACATATCCTCGATCGATTACACGGCATCATGCCGCCGGTTGTCACCCCCTTCAATCGGCGCGGCGATATTGATGAAGGCGCATTTCGATCCAATCTTCGGCGTTACACCGGCACCGGCTTGGCCGGCGTGGTTGTGGCGGGCACCACCGGTGAGGCGCCGTTCCTGACAGCGGACGAGCGTCTGCGGCTGATCGAAATCGCGCGAAAGGTCATGAGGCCGGATGAACTGGTGGTGGCCGGCACCGGGCTCGAAGGTACGCGCGCCACCATCGATCTCAGCCGTGAGGCCATAGCGCGCGGCGCTGACGTCGTCCTGGTGCTGACGCCAGGCTACTACCGAGCCAAGTTGGATCCGTCAGCCCTCCTGGGGCACTTCCGTGCTGTTGCGGACGCTGTGCGGCGGCCGGTCCTGGTCTATTCGATCCCGCAATGCACCGGGATGAAGTTGCCGGTCGAAGTGATCGCGTCGCTGGCGCGTCACCAGAACATCGAGGGACTCAAGGAAAGTTCCGGCGACCTGGAATACGTGCACGCCATCCTCGCGCGCGTGCCGCGCGGTTTCCGTGTGTTCTCGGGAAACGTGCCCATCCTGCTGGAGGTGCTGCGCGCCGGCGGCGCCGGCGGCATCATGGGCCAGGCGTGCTTCGCGCCCAAGCTCTGCGTCGCCTTCTATGAAGCCTGGCGCCAGGGAAATCACGAGCGGGCCGAAGATCTCTTTGCCCACCTTGCGCCGCTGGCGACCGATGTCAACGTCAGGTACGGCACGCCCGCGGTCAAGGCCGCAATGGACGTGGTGGGCTTCAGGGGTGGCAATCCGCGCATTCCGCTGCTGCCGGTCCCGGCCTCAGCCCGGCGATCAATCGCGCGCACCATCAAGGCGTCGCTGGCTGGCTTGTCACTTTAACCTTTCCACGCCGGCGTTCATCTAAAGCTTTCGTATGGAGACCCACTGTATCCCGCAGGTCAGGCTGCCGAAGACCAGCGCGTTCTATCGCGACTACATCGATCATTTTGAGCGCGCTGCCTCCTTTTACGGCGCGGGGTCTCCCTTTGATCCCGGCAGCTTCGCTGCGGTGGCGGCGGCCCTCAACTACCCCGGAGACCTTCGTGCCCAGGTCTTACCGATACTGGCGCGCCAGAATGAATTCTACGGCGCAGGTGCCGAGACGCTCAGGAACCTGCGCTTGCTCGGTGAATCGGGCACTGTGGCGGTGGTCACCGGCCAGCAGGTGGGCCTGTTCTCGGGTCCGGCGTTCACTCTTTACAAGGCGCTCAGCGCCGTGAAGCTCTCTGAAAGGTTGCGCGATCAGGGATTGGCCGCGGTGCCGATCTTCTGGCTGGCCACGGAGGATCACGACCTCGAAGAGGTGGCGTCCACGGCGGTGCTCGATGACGATTACCGTCTGGTGCCACTAAGTGATGCCGGCGTGCGGCCGGCGCCGCACTCGTCGGTCGGCTATGTGCGATTGAGCGAGCAGGTGACGGCTGCGCTCGACCTTCTGGACGCATCCCTGCCTCGCAGTGAATCTCGCGACCGGCTCCTTCGGGATCTCCGCCAGGCCTACGTTCCCGGCGCGGGCTGGGGCGATGCCTTCGCCCGCTTTCTGGCTCGAGTCTTTGACCGCTGGGGCGTAATTCTACTGGATGCCCTGGATCCGGAGTTGCATCAGCTCGCCGTGCCCCTTTACCTTCAGGCCATCTCCGGAGCTCGTGAACTGAATGTCCGGTTGCGGGAGCGATCGGAAGCCCTGGTAGGCGCCCGATACCATGCTCAGGTGCACGTCGATGAGGAATCGTCGCTGCTCTTTGTGGCCCGGGAAGGCAATCGGACCGCTCTGCGGATTGAGCGCAAGGGCGGTGAATTCGTGCTCGATCGGAACGGCCGGATGACCGCGGGCGAAGCGCGCCGCCTGGCGGAGGAACGTCCGCTCGATATTTCGCCGAACGCCCTCTTCCGTCCCATCATCCAGGACCGGCTGCTGCCGACGGTCGCCTCGGTGGTTGGGCCCGCGGAACTGACCTATCACGCGCAGAGTGCGGTGCTCTACCCGGTCTTCGAGCGGCCGCAACCCGTGGTTGTGCCGCGAACTTCATTTACCCTGCTCGATCCGCGCAGCGAGCGCATTCTGAAAAGCTACCGGCTGCGCGTCGAAGACGTCTGGCAGCACGAGGATCAACTGCGGCGGCTTATCGCCTCCGCCGGCTTTGCCGACGGCTGGGAGCGGCGGTTGGAGGAGAGTGAACGGGAGGTCATGCGCGTGCTCGACGGTGTGCGCGACGACGTCAGTTCCATCGATCCCACCCTGCTGGATGCGTCGGAGCGGGCGCGGCGCCGCGCCGCCTACCAGTTTGAAAGGTTGAAAGGAAAGATCACTCGCGCCGCCTTCGCCCGCTCCGAGGTTCTGCGCCGGCACGAGCAGGCCCTGCGCGCATACTTGCTACCGCACGGTGAGCTTCAGGAGCGCAGCGTGGGCGGCGTCTATTTTCTCGGACGCGCCGGTTACGAGCTGCTTGAAGAACTGCTGCCGCTGATCTCGACCGACTCCGCCTGCCATCACACTTTCCGTTTGCAATACGCCACCGCCTGACGCAGATCACCGAAGGGTGTGACGGCGCCTGCTACGGCAGTGGTTCGAATACAATAGGCTACAACACTAATAAGATAGGCTATTATGAAAGCCTATTACTCGGGTGCCAGAGCGGCATGACCGCGTCAACCCGGGCCTGCTCCAGCGGCTCGATAGCCATAAAATTACCAAACGAAGCCGTCAGGGTATTGAAAACACACCAACTTAGCTTTTTGACGGTAAGTCCGATGGAGAGGTGTGAAGGTGAGGTAAGGTAACGTAAGGACGGCCTCTCCCGCGGTTGATCGCAAGGCCGGGAACACTCGCCGACGATCGGGTAAGGCTAGGCGGCTCGACGACCCACCCGTTAGCGGACCACGCCTTCCGTCGGGCTCGACGCCGTCGCATAAAGCTTTTTGGGCATGCGGCCCGCGAGGTATGCCTGGCGGCCGGCAAGGACTGCGTGTTTCATGGCTTCGGCCATGAGGATCGGATCCTGCGCCGCGGCGATTCCCGTGTTCATCAGCACGGCGTCCGCTCCGAGTTCCATGGCCACGGCGGCATCGGAGGCCGTGCCCACGCCCGCGTCGAGGATCAAGGGGACCTCGGTGATCCTCTCGCGCAGGATGCGGAGATTGGCCGCGTTCTGGATGCCGAGGCCTGAGCCGATGGGCGCGCCCAGCGGCATCACGGCGGCCGCGCCGGCGTCGATCAGCCGTCGCGCCGCGATAAGGTCGTCGTTGGTATAAGGAAGAACCACGAATCCCTCGCTCACCAGGGTCGCGGTGGCGCGCACCAGCTCGAAGTTGTCGGGAAATAGCGTCTTCTCGTCTCCGATCACCTCCAGCTTGATCCAGTTTGACAGGCCGACTTCGCGCGCCAGGCGCGCGGCTCGCACGGCTTCGTCGCCGTTATAGCAACCGGCAGTGTTGGGCAGGATGAAATAGCGCTCGCGATCGATGTAATCGAGCAGCGACTCCTTGCTGCGATCTGTCAGGTTCACGCGCCGCACGGCTACCGTTACGATCTCGGCGCCGGATGATTCCAGCGCGCGCGCCGTCTCCTGGAAGCTGCGGTACTTGCCGGTGCCGACAATCAGCCGTGATCGGAACTCGCGTCCGGCGATGGTGAGGGCATCACTCATGGAAATCTCCTTGTGCGCCGGTTAAACCGGCGAGGTGTAGTGAATGAAAGAGTCATACGGTGAAGGATTAGCGACCCACACCGGCCCCGAGTCATGCGGAGCCGCTCGCGAGGGCGGCGACGAAGCGTTGA
>DASYZG010000002.1:0-36792 GCA_035946575.1 Terriglobia bacterium
TAAAGGACATTCCGGCTTTCGGTCTAGCCCCAATTTTTGGCTCAAATTGATGATTCCATGAGACATTGGGGCTTTGGCGCCGTGGATGTTTTTGCGTTTTTTGGGCGCATCCGGAGCGATGGTTGTTGAACCCAATGGGCCTTCCGGCTTTGTGCAGTTATTACATAGGGGGAGTGGGGTGCCGATTAGGCTTGCCGGCTTCGACCCCAGGATTCTTTCAAACATTTCTTTCTCCCTTTTTGTCTTCGTGGAATCTGCAGGCCGCCCCGCGGCGCGCTCCATCGCGGACCGAATTGGCGCTCGGATTCCCGCCTCCACAAGGCCCACGACCAGGTGAACTCTCAGCCGCAGCCTGATTTGGCTGCTTATCCTGTTCATTGTGCATGGAAAAATTGGGACAGTGGAGAAAACTGAGAAAAGTGAGAAACCTGGGAAAGTTTATTTTCCTAATGAATTCAATGGCTTAGCTCGTTTTGTCCCGGCGAGCGCGCCAATCGCGAGGCTGAGACGCCCGCGCGACAGCCTGCTTCCAGCGCAAGCTCACACCCGCCAGAGCAGTGGCCGATGAAATATAGCAGGGAGCCGAAAGCCGGAGCCAGGAGAAATTGTCCGCGCTTCGGGTTACTATTCAGCTAAGGAACCACTTATGGCGCGTTTGCTGGTCATCGACGACGAGGAGTCGCTTTGCGAGCTTCTGGAGATTGCTTTCCGCCGAGCAGGCCACCAGGTGGAGACGGCCTCGAAGGTGGAGGCGGCGCGCCGCAAGATCGATGGGCGCGTCTACGACGTGATTGTCTGCGATATCCGGATGCCGGAAGCCACCGGCATCGAGCTGCTGGAGTACGCCCGCTCCACGCGCAACCCGGCCGCCTTCGTGCTGATGACCGCGGTGCCGACGGTGTCCACCGCCGTGGACGCGCTCAATCTCG
This sequence comes from Terriglobia bacterium, assembly GCA_035946575.1. Lineage (GTDB taxonomy): Bacteria > Acidobacteriota > Terriglobia > UBA7540 > UBA7540 > Gp13-AA77. The sequence goes on from DASYZG010000002.1 coordinate 930, forward strand.
GCGCCTATCGCTACGTGGTCAAGACCGACCGCCTGATTGACGAGTTGAAGCTGGTGATCGAACGCGCGGTCGAGGAACAGGTGCTGCGCGAAGAGAATACGCGCCTGCGGAGCGAACTGCTGCGCGCCTTCTCGCGCGACAACATCGTGGTCCGCAGCCCCAAAATGGAGCATGTGCTGGAGATGGTGCGCAACGTAGCTCCGGCGCCGAGCACGGTCCTGATCCTGGGAGAGAGCGGGGTAGGCAAGGAACTGGTGGCGCGCGCCATCCACGAGGCCAGCCCGCGCCGCGAAAGATCCTTCGTCTCCATCAACTGCGGAGCTTTTCCCGAGGCGTTGCTGGAAAGCGAACTTTTCGGTTACTGCAAGGGCGCTTTCACCGGGGCTGACACCAACAAGAAGGGCATTATCGAGGCGGCGAACGGCGGCACGCTGCTGCTGGACGAGATCGGCGAGACCAGCCTGAACATGCAGGTGAAGCTGCTGAGGGTGCTGCAGGAGCGCCGCGTGCGACCGCTCGGCGGGACAAGCGATCAGGCGGTGGACGTGCGCCTGATTGCCACCACCAACCGCGACTTGAAGAAGATGGTGGAAGAAGGCGAGTTTCGCGAGGATTTTTACTACCGGGTAAGCGTGGTCACGATCGAGGTGCCGCCACTGCGCGACCGCCGTGACGAGATTGAGCCGCTGGCAAGGTGCTTCCTGCAACGCTTCGCTGCCGGGATCGGCAAGCCGCTGCACGATTTCGACCCGGAGGCGCTGGCAAAGCTCGCTGCCTATTCCTGGCCGGGAAACGTCCGCCAGCTCGAACACGCCGTCGAGCACGCGGTGGCCGTGAGCGCGCCCGAAGATCGCGTGGTCCGCGTCGCGCACCTGCCGGCAGGGGTGACCACCGCCTCTTCGCCCTCCGAGGCGCAGTTCGGGATCGGCGCCGAAGGGATCGATTTCGAGCATGAGATGGCGGCTGTGGAGAAACGCTACCTCGCCGAAGCGCTGCGGGTCGCCGGCGGCGTGCGGACGCGCGCCGCCGAACTGCTCCACATGTCCTACCGATCCTTCCGGCATTACGCCGACAAGCACGGGCTCTGATTGTTTGCTGAAAAACTCGGCCGACGCATCATTTTTCGCTACCATGAAACAGTCGCAGCGACTCCCTCTGTGTCCTCTGTGAGTCCTCAGCGACCTCGGTGTTGAAAGCTTTTAACACAGAGGCCACAGAGGATCCTCAGAGAGCACAGAAACGAGACTCCGATCTCGATGTGCCGCCCTCACGTTGCCTGCGTCCTGCTTGCCAGAATCCGTCACGTCGGGCTGACAAAAAACGTCAATGTTTGATCTCTGCCGCGCCCAAGGCTGACGCAGGTATCCGCTACCTGCTTCGCCATGAAGAGATTAGCGTGTATGTTCTGATGTCCTTTCTGTGGCAGGCGCCATGCTCCTGAACTTGCGCAAGCCGCCCGGGGGCGGGGAAAACGAGGTTAGGAGTAAGCATGAAGAAGAGGGATGGTGGTTTCTCATTGATCGAGTTGCTGATCGTGGTGGCGATCATTCTGATCATCGCGGCGATTGCGATTCCGAATCTGCTAAAATCGAAGATGGCAGCGAACCAGTCGTCTGCCGTGGCGTCTTTAAGGACGTTGAATACGAGCGAGGTGACTTACAGCTCCACCTATAACCAGGGATTTTCGTCGAGCCTGGCACAGCTCGGACCGCCTTCGTCCGGAGCGGCAACTTCGGCGGCCGCAGGACTCGTCGACAGCGTGCTCGCGGCCGGTACCAAGAGCGGTTATGCTTTCACTTACACGGCGGCGGCGGCCGTGAACGGGTCAACGCCAACCTACACGGTTAACGCCGACCCGGTGACAGTGGGCACTACGGGTCAGAACTACTACTTCTCGGACGACTCGAACGTGATCCGGCAGAATTCGACGGCAAAGGCCGCTGCTACCGATTCGCCCATTGGGGGATAAGGTCCAATCTTCGCGGGCGGCTTGGTTTTTTGGCGGCGCTCGTCGCAGTCCATGCGCGGGCGCCGCGCTGTTTTTGCTAAACGGACAGCTTGGCAAAGCGTCTGATATCGGAGAGGGATGGACACCCGAGCGCGCACTCAAGGGAGAAACTGATGAAAAGAACCCCGGAAGGATTCTCACTGATCGAACTGTTGATTGTGGTGGCGATCATTCTGATCATCGCAGCCATCGCCATCCCGAACCTGCTGAAGTCCAAAGCGGCCGCCAACCAGGCTTCGGCGGTGGCGTCGCTCAGAACCCTCAACACGGTCGAGATCACCTACAGCAGCACCTATAACGCGGGCTTTACCACTACCTTGGCGCAGTTGGGCCCGCCTTCGTCCGGGAACGCGACCTCGAACGCTTCCGGCCTCATCGACAGCGTACTGGCGAGTGGCAGCAAAAGCGGCTATAGCTTTGTTTATGCCGCCTCGGCTGCGGTAAATGGCCAGGTTCAGAACTACAGCATCAATGCCAACCCGCTCCAGGTGGGGGTCTCAGGGCAAGTCTATTACTTCACCGATCCCACGAACACGATCCGGCAGAACGCCACGCAGGCGGCCAGTGCCTCGGATTCCCCGATTGGGGGGTAGAATAGTGAGTGGCTGGTATCATTGAGCCATTGAATCATTGGGCATCGGCAAGGGCTCAGTCGTTCAATGGCTTAATCGCTCAATTTCCCCAGCCACTGCTTACACCATGTGGGCGGTCGAGATAACCGAACTCACTAAAGATTACCGTCTGGGATTCTGGTCCCGAGAACGAAAGCGCGCGCTCGATCATCTCAGCCTTACCGTCGAACGTGGCGAGGTTTTCGGATTGCTCGGGCCGAACGGCGCCGGCAAGACCACGCTCCTCAAGCTTCTGCTTCGGCTTATCTTCCCCACTGCAGGTACCGCAAGCATTCTCGGCCGCCCGCTTACCGATGTGCGCGCTCATGCCCGCATCGGCTATCTTCCGGAGAATCCCTATTTCTACGATCATCTCACGGCTGCCGAATTCCTGAACTATGCAGGCTGGCTTTGCGGCTTGGATACAGCCGCCCGCCGCGATCGCAGCCGCAAGTTGCTGGAGCAGGTCGGCCTGGCGGCATCCGCAGGCGTGCCCCTGCGGCGATTTTCGAAGGGCATGGTGCAACGCCTGGGAATCGCGCAGGCGTTGGTGAACGATCCCGAGGTGATTTTTCTGGACGAGCCGATGTCAGGGCTTGACCCGCTCGGCCGGCGGCAGGTGCGCGACCTCGTCCTCGACCTGCGCCGAAACGGCAAGACGATTTTTTTCTCCACCCACATCCTGCCGGACGCCGAAGCGCTGTGCGACCGCGTGGCTGTTCTCAATGCCGGACGTTTGCAGGACCTGGGAAGCCTGCAAGAAATTCTGCGCGCGAGTGTCGATTCGATCGAACTCGTGCTGCACGATCCGCCGCCGCAGGCGCTGGAAGCTCTGGCGAGGTTCAATCCCGGCGTGACGCGCACCGGCAGCCACGTGCGCCTGGAGTTTTCGGCAAACGTCGACGCAGACGCCGTGCTGGATGCTGCGCGCGGCGCCGGAGCGCGCGTGGTTTCCTTGAGTCCCGTCAAGCTCTACTCGCTGGAAGACTATTTCCTTTCCCGCGTCCGGGGGGCGACGCCAGGTTCGGAGCCATCCGGCAGCAAGGAGGCTGAAAGGGGATGAACCGGATCGCTGCCATCGCCGTTCACACCTTCAAAGAGTCCGTCCGCGAGAAGGTCCTCTATAATCTCGTGGTCTTCGCCCTTCTCATGATCGGTGCGGGCCTGGTTCTGGGCAGTGTTTCGGTGGGAATCAACGAGGTGGCGCTGGTGAATCTCGGGCTCAGCGCGGTTTCGGTCTTCGGCCTGCTGATCGCCGTATTCATCGGCATCAGCCTGGTCTGGAAGGAGGTGGATCGCCGGACGCTGTACAACGTGCTTTCCAAGCCCGTGGCGCGTTCCGAGTTCATCCTCGGCAAGTCGCTGGGGCTCGTGCTCACCCTGGTGGTCAATACCGCCATCATGACCGCGGGATTCTACCTCGTGCTCTGGTATGAGAAAGGCCGGCTGAGCGGAGCAGACTGGGCCCCGCTCCAAGCGGTCTACTTCATCCTTCTGCAACTGACGCTGGTGGTCGGCATCGCCCTGCTCTTTTCCGCGATCTCGAGCCCGGCGCTTTCGGCGGTCTTCACGCTCAGCCTTTACGTGATCGGCAACCTGCTGGGCGATCTGCGCGCGCTTGGCGAGCAATCGGGCACGGCGCTGCGCGGATTATTGCGGGGCCTCAGCATGATCCTGCCCGACTTCGGCGCCTTGAGCGACATCGCTCCGGCGGCGCACGGCGAACTGATGCCAGCTTCGCAGATCCTGACTCATTCTGTGTATGCCGTGCTCTATACCATCGTGCTGCTGTCGGCGACGATCCTGATCTTCGAGCGAAAGGATCTGCGGTGAGCGCGCCGGCCATTGAGAGAACGACGACGCGAGGTATCGCAGCGGCGATGCTCGTTCTTGCTCTCGCCGCTTCGATCGCGCTGCGAATTCGCCTGGATCGTGAGCCGGCGCGGGCGTCGCCCAGCCCGGTATATGTTGCCTCCGGCAAAACGCTGCGGCGCTTGAGCCTGGGCTATCAGGGGCTGGTGGCGGATCTTTACTGGACGCGCGCGGTGCAGTATTTCGGCCGGCAGAAGCTCTCCGGCGCCGGCGACTATCGTTACCTGGGGCGGCTTCTTCGCGTAACCGCCGAGCTCGATCCACACCTGCTCATCGCCTATCGCTTCGGCGCGATCTTCCTCGCCGAAAAGCCGCCGGCCGGAGCGGGGCGTCCTGACGAGGCGCTGGCCCTGATCCGGCGGGGTATCGCGGCAAATCCGTCTTACTGGCGCCTCTGGCAGGACCTCGGCTTTATCTATTATTGGGACTTGAAGGATTACGCCCAGGCTGCGAAGGCTTTCGAAGCCGGAAGCCGCCAGCCGGGCGCCGATCTCTGGATGAAGACGCTTGCAGCCTCGGTCGCGGCGCAGGGCGGCGAACTTGCGACCTCGCAACTCCTGTGGTCGCAGGTGTATTCTCAAGCCGGGAACGAAAGCATCCGCCGCAGCGCGCGGGAGCATCTGGCGGCCATCAGGGCAGCCGAAGATATCGCGCAGCTCAACCGGCTTCTGGAGGAATTCCACGAGCGCGAAGGAAGGACGGCAAGATCGATCGGCGATCTGAGGCGAGCCGGGATGCTGCCGGGCAGGCCGGCCGATCCATCCGGCGTCGCTTATGAAGTCGGAAACGACGGCCAAGCGGCGCTCGGCCCAGGCAGCCGCATTGATTTGCGCCTGGCGCGCTGATCGCAACTACGGGTTCATGAAGTGGTACAGTCCTTCGAGTTCATCTTTTGGGAAGCCTTGAAGGGCCTGGCGCTGGTTGTGGCCGCCCTGCTCGCCGTGAAAGCGGCCCGGCCTCTCGCGTCCGGCCGCCGCTGGGGAGTGCCGCTCTATGGGACCATCCTGGCCCTCACGGCGCTTGGTGCGGTGACCGTGGGCAAGGACATCGCCGCCGAGGTTTATGGCGAATCGGTTCCCCGGAATCTCGAGCGGCACGAATACGCCCTGGCGTACAGCAACGCTTTGCGCGCGGTGGAACTGCGGCCCGGCAACCTGGACTACTGGCAGACGCTGGCGCGCGCCAAGTTTGCCATGCGCCAATTCGATTCTCTCCTGGCGGACGAACCCGTTTTCCAAAAGCTCAGTCCGAAGGGACTCGGCGAGGAGGACGTCCTGCGCTTCACGTACGCCCGGTACTTCCTGGGCCAGTACGATCAGGTGGTCTCGATCGCCGGCCAGATCATGCGGCAGAATCCGGGCTACCCCAAATCGTACGTGCTGGCAGGGATGGCGGAGACCGCACTGCGGCACTACCCGGACGCGGAGCGCGATTTCCTGCAGGCGCTCCAAATCCTGCCCACGCAGCAGGACGCGGTGGAAGGTCTGGCGCACGTCTACTTCCTCGAGGGCGATACCCGGCGCGCCTCCGCCGTGCTGGATGCCACGGCCCATTACGAGTTCTCGCCCGAGCAGCGCCGCCAGTTCGAGGAGTTGAAAGACCTGTATGAGCAGTGAGCGCAGGCTCCGCTTCGGCCTTCGCCTGGAAGACGCGGTGGCGCTCGCCTTTTTTGCCATCAATCTCCTCCTGCAGCTCGTCTTCAGCCAACTGCGCGGCCAGAATCTCAGCCCGGCCGACGTATTGGTGATCATTCCGGCGATGGCGGTTCTCCTGGCCAAGGAACTGGTGCACTACTTTGTCGCCGGCGGCGCCCATGACCGCCCGGAGAGCGACGTGCGTGAGTTCGTCCGCCCCTACTGGGAGATCGTGCGCGACTGGACGCCGTTTCTGATCATTCTGCTCATGTACTATTCGCTCTGGGGCAGCGCCACTCATCTGCTGGTGACCCACGACCGCGACGCCGCGCTGATCGCCATCGATCAGCGCCTCTTTGGATTTCAGGCCAGCGTGGCCCTGCAGCGCATCGTCAGTCCCGCGCTCACCTCCTGGATGCAATTCGCGTACATCTTTCACCTCTTCAACATTCCGATCGTGGCCTGCTTCATCTACCTGCGGCGGCCCCGGGGGCGTTTCCGCGAGATGATGTGCGGGCTGCTCGTCGTGAGCTTTTTCGGACTCCTCGGCTACATTCTGGTGCCCGCGGTCGGCCCCATGTACACGCTGCACAACCAATACACCGTGGCGCTGAGCACGCCCCTGGCCGCGCTTAATCGCCAGATGGAATTCATGGATTTCGCCCGCATCCGTCGCGATGTTTTTCCCAGCCTGCACGTGGCGATTTCGTTTGTGGTCTGGCTCTACGCCTGGCGGAATTCCAGGCGCCTGTTCTGGATTCTCTCTCCGGTCATTCTCAGCCTGTGGGTCTCGACGGTCTACCTGCGCTATCACTATCTGATCGACTGCATAGCGGGGTTCGCGCTCGCGCCCGCGAGCTACGCGCTCGCGAACTGGCTTTTCGCGCGCTTCGGAACGCTGCAGATTTCGTTGCCGCTGCCTCGCAGTTGGGCGGATCGGCTCCGCCGATTGGGCGTGCCGGCCGGGTAGGCAGCTGTATTGGGGGGAACGTGTTATCGAGGGCGATCGAGCCGGGGGAAGCGCCTTCCGCCCAATGCGGGCGCACTGCCGAGGCCGCCGCTGTCGATCAGTCTCGCCGCCCTCTGGCAATCGCCGCGATCATCACCCTGGCGGCGGTGCCGTATCTCAACATTCTGTTGAACGGCTTCGTCTACGACGACCACACCCAGATCACGAGCAATCCCTACCTTCGCGACTTCCGTCACCTTCACGCGATTTTCACCACCACGGTGTGGTCCTACATGGGCGCCGAGGGCCTGACCAACTACTATCGGCCGCTGATGACCCTCAGCTACGCCGCTGGTTACCGGCTCTTCGGCCCGTTGGCTTATGGCTTCCACCTCCTAAGCCTGTTGTTGCACGTGACCGCCGCGCTGCTGGTCTTCGCAGTCGCAGAGCGCGTCACCCGCGACCGCGCCTGGGCCCTTGCGGCCGGTGCGTTGTTTGCGATCCATCCCATACACACGGAATCTGTGGCCTGGATCGCCGCCGTCACCGACGTCGAGCTCACGGTGTTCGCACTGCTGACGTTCTACTTTTTCACAGACCTCGACGCTCCTTCGACAACGAAGTCGATTGGTGGCGTGGCAGTCAGGACGGCCGGGATGGCGGCGGCCTTCGTTTTCGCGCTGCTCTCCAAGGAGCAGGCGTTGATGCTGCCCGTGCTCGCGACGGTCTATGAGTACGCTTGCCGCGGGGATCGGCTGCAAACCGGCCCCGCGAGGAAATTGGCCCGGCACGGTCCGCTCTGGCTGATAGCGGCGGCTTATCTGCTCTGGCGCGTCCATTTCATTGGCGCCTTTGCTCCTGTGCACCAGATGGGGACGCTCGCGCCGGCGCAGGTCGTCCTGTCGGCGCTCGCTTTGGTCGGCGCCTATGCGGGCAAGCTGCTCTGGCCGGCGAGGCTCTGCGCGTTCTATATATTCCACCCGCACACTCGAATCGCGGACCCGCAGGTTCTTGCCGGTGCAGCCGCTCTGGGCGCGCTGGTCGTTCTCTTCCTGGTCCTGATGCGCAGCCGCGAGCCGCATCTGCGGTTCGCCGCTTTTGCAGTGGCCTGGTTCCTGGTGACGCTGGCTCCGGTCCTCAACGCTCGCTGGATGGCCGCCAATGTGTTTGCCGAACGATACCTGTATCTGCCGTCGGTCGGATTCTGCTGGGCCCTGGCAGGGGTGTTCTCCTGGCTCTGGCGTCGCACCGCCGGACAAGCCACCCGGCGGCGCGCGCTGCTCGCGGGCAGTCTGGCGCTGGTGGCGCTCGCCACGCTGCGCATCACCACGCGCAATCACGATTGGCGCGACGACGTCGCGCTTTACACGCGTACCCTAAAACAATCGCCCGGCGCTTATCCCATCCTCAACAATCTCGGAACGGTCTATTGGCAGCACGGCCGCGCGGACGATGCCGAGAGAGTGTGGCGGCAGGCTCTCGCCGTGGCCCCCAACGGCGCCATTGTGCTGAACAATCTCGGCCTGGTGGCCAGCGGCCGCAAGCAGTATGCATCCGCCGTCGAGCTCTTCAGGCGCGCTATTGCGCTGAAGCCCGAGTTCACCGATCCGCACCTCAACCTGGGAAGCGCCGAGCGCGCACTCGGCCTGCGCGCCACCGCCGAGGCGGAGTTTCGGCGGGCGACTGCGCTCTCGCCGCTGAACGATCGCGCGCACCGGGAATTGGGCGAGCTTTTGCTCGACGAACGCCGCCTCGAAGAGGCTGCGGACGAATTCCGGGTGTCGTTGCGGGCATCGCCAACCGCGCCCGCGTGGGATGACCTTGGCGAAGCGGATCTGCTCCTGAACCACACCGGAGCCGCCGAGCAGGCCTGGCGCGCGGCGCTCCGCCTCGACCCTCTCGACAGCTGCGCCCATTTCAGTCTCGGCAGGATCTACATGACGCAGGACCGGCGTGGCGAGGCGCTGGACGAATATCGCGCCGGCCTCGTCACGGATCCCCACAACGCAAACGCTCTGGCCGCAATCGCCGTACTTACGTCGCCCGCCAACGGCAAGCCATAACCATCGTAGCGAGGGGCGTTGGCCCGGCAGGCCGGCCCGCAGCTTCGGCCGGGGTGCCGGCCTGAAGGCCGGCTCTGCGAAGGGCCGCTGAAAGTTGCGGCCGGTGTGACGCATTACACGCATTATACTCCACTAGCCTAGTCACGGGAGCTGGATGGCCCGGGGGCGCAGCTGTGGTGTGCTAACCTGAAAACTGCGAAACTGACGCGAACCCATGGGCACCTTCAACATCCAGAGCGGGGAACAAACCGTCCGGCCTGACGCCGGCGGCCGCCGCTGGCATCCGCTTACCATGGCCGTGCTTGTGCTGGCGGCGGCCTTGCCCTATCTGAACACCCTCGGCAACGGCTTCGTCTACGACGACCACCAGCAGATCCTGCTCAACCCTTACCTGCGCAGTTTCCATTACCTGCGCCCGATCTTCACCACCTCGGTGTGGTCCTTTCTTGGCGGAGCGTCCGGCGTGACGAACTATTATCGCCCGCTGATGACGTTCGCCTACCTGCTCTGTTTCCAGGCATTCGGACCGAGCGCCTTTGCATTCCACCTGCTCAACCTGCTTTTGCACCTGGGCGTCGTGCTGCTCGTTTACCAGGTGACGGTGACCCTTTTCCGCGATCGTGAGCTTGCCGCGCTGGCCGCGTTCATCTTCGCGCTTCACCCGGTCCACAGTGAATCAGTGGACTGGATCGCCGCCCTTACCGACATTGAGCTGTCGCTGTTTTTTCTCGCCGCGTTCTGGTTCTATCTGCGGATTCCGCGGATTGCCGGGGGCCGGCCCGGCCGGCAGTGGCTCGCCGCACAGGGCGGGACGCTGGTTTCGATGGTGCTCGCCCTGCTTTCCAAGGAACAGGCCATGCTCCTCCCCATGCTCTGCCTGATCTTCGAGCACTTCTATCGCGACGATCGCGACGAGACCACGATCCGGGAGAAGGTTGCGCGCTATGCACCCGCGTGGCTGCTCGTACCGCTATATCTGGCCTTTCGGGTCCACTTTCTGGGAAGGCTCGCGCCGGCGCCCAGCGCGCGTCCCGGCGTCTCTCTGCAAGACGCCTTCCTGTCAGCGGGCGCCCTGCTCTTTCAATACGTCGGCAAGGTGCTGTGGCCCGCGCGCCTCTGCGCCTATTACGTCTTCCCGGATTCCTGGACCGTGCTGTTGCCGGAGGTGCTGGGCGGCATTCTGGTCGTGCTGCTCTTTGCGGGTTTGTTTGTCTACTGGTGGCGGCGTGCGCGGCTGCTCTCGTTCGGGCTGGTCTGGTTCCTCGTCACTTTGCTGCCCGTGCTGAACGTGCAATGGATGCCCATCGCCGCTTTTGCCGAGCGCTATCTCTACCTGCCCTCGGTCGGCTTCTGCTGGATGATTGCCTGGGCCGGACTCCGCCTCTGGAGGTTAGCCGAAGATCGGGGCCGCGTGTGGCGGCTCGCGCTCGCGTCAGCGGCGGCGCTCGTGGCGCTTCTGGCGGCGGTGCGCACCGCCATCCGCAACCGCGACTGGCACGACGACCTCCGATTCTACCGGAGTACGCTTGCCGCCTCGCCGGACGCCTACGTGATGCGCACCGACCTCGGCAAGTACTATTGGGAGCACGGGCAGAGGCAGCTTGCGGAGAAGGAATGGCGGGCCGCCGCGGCCATCCAGCCGGAGAACTCCATCGTGCTGACGAATCTGGGCGTGCTGCTGACGGCTCAGCATCACTACGACGAGGCCGTCTCGGATTTCAAACAAGCCTTGCAACTCACGCCGGACGATACGGTGGCCCACGTCGGTCTCGGAATGGCTTACGACCAGGCGGGGCAGCGGCGGGATGCGGAGCAGGAGTTCCAGAATGCACTCCGGCTCTCGCCGCTGGACTTCTTTGCGCACAACCAGCTGGGGCAGCTCTATTTTGATGAAAACCGGTTTGCGGAGGCCGACACCCAGTTCCGCGCTTCGCTGGCGCTCGCGCCCAACGTATCCGCATGGTTCGGCCTCGGACTCTCGCGCTGGCGGCAGGGCGATGCGGCGGGAGCCGAGTCCGATTTCAGAAGCGCTGCGGCCATTGACCCCGGCGATAGCCGGGTCCATTTCATGCTGGCGTTACTCTACGGAGCCGACCGTCGTTACGCGGAGGCTTTCACGGAATACCGGAAGGGCTTCCGGGCCGACCCGGACAACCCCACGGCGCTCGAATCCTTTCATAGACTACAGTCGGAGGCTTCGAATGCAAACTCCACCGAGTCCGCCCCCAGTGCGGCAACTCCGGCAAGTCCGGCAAATCCGGCGCCATGAATCGCCGGCCAGGCGATGGCTCTGCGGCGCCGCACTTGCGCTGTTGCTGGCGGGGCCCGGCCCGGCGCGTTCCGCCACGACGTCCACCCCCTCCTGCGAATCCCTTCAGGCGTGCATTCAAGGATTCGAGGCGAGTTATCGCGGCGTGCGCACGTTGCACGCGGCGTTCACCCAGGAGTATTCGGCCTGGAACCGGACGCGTGTGGAATCAGGGGAAGTAACTCTGGCGCGCGGCGGCAGAATGCGCTGGGACTATCTGAAACCCGAGCCGAAGCTTTTCCTCTCCGATGGCAAACAGGTGCTGCTCTGGGTGCCGGCCGAAAAGCAACTCACGCGCACGCCTCTGAAGGAGAGCGCGGACGTGCGGGTGCCGCTCGATCTGCTGGTCTCCCACATGAACCTGCGCCGCGCCTTTTCCAAAATCGAATTTGCCGACGCCGCGGGCGCGGCGGATCCGGGCGACCGCGTGTTGCGCGCCTTTCCCCGGCGCGGCTACGACCAGGAGTACCACGATGTGCTGGTGGAAGTGACGCCGGCGTTCGACATCCGGCGCCTGGTGGTTACGTATCCGGATGAGACCCGGATGGAGTTCACCTTCGAGCGCATCACGCGCAACGCCGCTCTTTCGCCGGGGATGTTTTCGTTCTCGCCGCCGCCGGGAGCCGAAGTGATCCAGCAGTAGGGACCGGCATGGTCGGAATCGTCTCGGAGGTGACCCGCTACCGTCAAACCTCCAGAACGTATTGCCGCACCGCGGCTGCCACGCCATCTTCGTCGTTGGAGAGCGTGGTCGCCCAGCCGTCGCCGCAGACGCCGGGTTCGGCGTTGCCCATTACCACCGCCCGCCCGGCGAATTCCAGCATCTCGCGATCGTTGTGATTGTCGCCCAGCGCCATAACTTCGCTGGCGTCGACGCCGCGCCGCGCCGCCCAGATGCTGAGTGCCGCGCCTTTGGTGCAAGTGCGATTCATGACGTCGAGCAGAACCATGTTGCGCGCCGGGTACCGTGTCCAGGTGAGGTTAAGGTGCGGTGCCAGCGGGGAGGCCTTGAGCAAGGGAGCTGCGGGCTCAATCAGGGGCGGCGGACCGCTGAATAAAACCTGAATGACGTCCTCGGACTCCGGCAGCGTGGCAGCTTCGAGGTCCGGGACCTCCAGCAGAACCTCGGGCGCGTTCTTGCGGTACCAGCCCAGGGGCCCATCAAGCGAGCCGTCCTGCTGCATCGTGACCTGGCCGCGGCCCGGCACGTCGTAGATCACCACCGCGTAGGGCCGAAAACCCGGTGTCGTGCGCAGCACCTCGCGGGCAATGGCCGCGGGCAGAAAATTCCGGTGACACGCTTCGCCGTCCAGGCTGCTGATGCGCGCGCCGTTGGACGAGATCAGCGTTACCGGGAATCCCAGGGATGTCAGCAGCGTCCGCGCGGAGTGAAAGCGGCGCCCGGTGACGATGGCGATTTCCACGCCACGCTCTGCGGCAGCGCGCAGAGCTTCTCGGTTCGCAGCCGAGATCACCACGCCGGTGCTCAGCAGAGTACCGTCCAGGTCCACAGCAATCAGTCGAATCGGCATTCGGGAGGTTCCGTCATTGTTTATTGTAAGGGCTCGCCAACCGAAAAATCGAGCGCCGAAACGGCCGGGTAGTGACTCATTTGAGTCACTACCAACGGCCGGGGCGCCGGTCGAAGAGTCGACGCTCGAGACTGGTTTCGAATTTCGAGTTTCAACCAGCACCACGGCTGGAGAAACCGGGCGTGCAAGATACCGCGATCCTGGCTCCCCCGAGGGCCTCCGCGCCCGTGGTGGCCAAAACACGGCTAAGCTGTTGAATCAATTGCGAAAATAAACTTTCTCAATTTTCTCAATTTTCTCAGTTTTCTCCATTGTCCCATTTTCCGGTGCTAGCATGATTATGGGTAATTCGGAGGCTGCCGGAATGTCCTGCAAGGAGCCACCGCGGTCGCGGAGTGAGAAAATGCAGACGCGGGCATCGAAACCCGCAGAAATGCCACCCTCCCCCCCCCGAGGTCCCACCATCGCTTTTGGGGGACGAACTGGCTTTATATTGATGATTATAAGCGGCTTATGTCGAGTCAAGGGGAAAAGTGTCCGTTTACGGACCCACAAGGGATCGTGTGTGTAAGTCGTTTCTCAGGAAAGGGATAACACGTGTCGATCCGCAAATGAGAATTGGGCGGAAGAGGCCGTTTCAAAGCCAACGTCTCCAGCAGGGTTTTTGAGGCTTAAGTCAATCAATTCAACAGACTACGTGCGGTTCGATGCAACCTGATCGATGAGAACATTCGAAGAGTTAACTTCGAGGTTAACGCCCGAACCGAGGGAATTCAAAAATGAAATCCACCCATGTATCTCACATCGAATGCTCCCGCTGCGGCAAGCAGCTTGCTCCCGGCCGGCTCTACAACTTATGCGAGTGCGGTGGGCCGCTGCTCGTCCGCTATGATCTGAATCGCGAGACGATGCCGCGCCAGTCTCTTGTGTCCCGCGCTAAGACGCTGTGGCGTTACCGTGAGGTCCTGCCGCTTGACCTCGAGAAGTCGCCGGTGACGCTCGGTGAAGGGTTCACGCCGCTGCTGCACGCGAGGCGGCTCGGTGAACGTCTCGGGCTATCGCGCCTGTATCTCAAAGACGAAGGAACGAATCCGACCGGATCGTTCAAAGCGCGCGGCCAGGCGGTCGCCATCACCATGGCGCGCGAACTTGGCGCGCGCCAGGTGGCGATTCCTTCCGCCGGAAACGCCGGCGGAGCCATGGCCGCTTACGCCGCGGCGGCCGGACTCGACGCTCTGGTCTACATGCCCGAAGGAACGCCGGTCATGAATCGCCTGGAGTGCTCGATCCTCGGCGCCGAAGTCAAGCTGATCGCCGGCAGCATCAAGGATTGCGGACGCGCGCTCGCCGCGCGCATCCGCTCCGAAGGTTGGTTCGACGTATCCACGCTGAAGGAGCCCTACCGCATCGAGGGCAAGAAGACCATGGCCTACGAAGCCGTGGAGCAGCTCGACGGCGGTGTGCCCGACGTGATGATCTACCCGACGGGCGGCGGCACGGGCCTGGTGGGAATGTGGAAGGCCTTCGCCGAGATGGAACAGCTCGGCTGGACCAGCGGGCGCCGTCCGCGCATGATCGCCGTCCAGGCAACCGGCTGCGCGCCCATGGTACGCGCCTTCGAGCGCGGCGCCGCGAGCGCCGAAGAATGGATCGATCCGGCCACGATCGCCAGCGGCCTGCGCGTTCCCTCCGCGGTCGGCGATGCCCTGATCCTGCGCGCGATTCGCGAGAGCGGCGGCACGGCCGTGGCGGTGGATGACGGCGCCATGCTCCGTGCCGTTCGTGATATCGCTGAGAGCGAAGGCATTGTAACCTCGCCCGAAGGCGGCGCGACCCTCGCAGCGCTCGAACTGCTGCGCGGCCGGAATCTCATCGCGCCTTCGGAGCGCGTCGTGCTCTTCCTGACCGGCAGTGGGTACAAGTACGTGGAGGCGCTCGAGAACGTCGCCGATATCGGGAATTAGATCTGTCGCGCGGGTGTCCTCGATTTGCGTGCCGGGGACAGGCGCGCTACAGAGTCTCGCCTAAGGCAGGGAGGAAATGATCTTCCGGTACTCGTCTTCGGTGAAAGCCTTCAGCGTTTCCGAACGAATAAATCCCTGCGAAGCGCCACCGAGCGCGAACTTGGCCATCGTTTCGTCGTTCGGAAACTCGCCGATCGCGATAGCGTCGTACTGACCGGTGGTGAGGTAAAAGGCGATGAAGCGTCCGCCGGCAGCCGTCATAGCCTTCTTGACGGCGTCGAGGCGCTTTGGAGAGTCCTTCACATTCTCGATTCCCTTCTGGGTCCAACGGAAGAGGGTGACGTAAGTCGTCATGGAAAGCTCCTTTCGGAATCCGAGTTTTTACTCTGGGTTAGCCGGGGCTTACATTGTGGCACAACTCAGGCCGCTATTGCGGCGTCCAGTTCGGATGACTGGTGAACAACCCGTCGCCGAAGCCGATCTGGTAAGCGATGAAGAGGCCGAAGCACAAGCTGACCAAGCCCGACGCGGTGGCGAGACCGGTGTTGAGCCGCGAGAATCGCGTGCTGTAGGCGTAGGGCACGGCGAGCGCCGCCGTGACGAGCATCATGCCGGCGATTGTTCCCACTCCGAAGACCAGCAGGTAGGCTACTGCCCAAACCGGCTTGTGAATGGCAGCGAGCACCAGCAAGGCGACCGCAGCAGAGCCTGCCAGGCCGTGGACCAGTCCGACCACCAGCGGCCGGATGGCCTGGTACGTTCCGAGCCGGCCGAACCACCGGTCGAGCCGGGCCTGCGGCGTGGCATCCTCGGCGTGACCGTGATGCCCGGGCGCGTGACCGTGTACATGGGTGTGAACATAGTCGCCGTGCTGGTGCGGGTGCGTGTGCCCGCCGGCCAACGCAGGCGTAAAACGCTCCGTAATCGCACGCGTGAGGCCGGTGAGGTTCGAGATGCCCAGCAACACGAGCATAATTCCCACCGCCAACTCCATCGCCAGGCCAAGGCGCGGCGGAATTACCACGTTGAAGACGATAATCGCGCTGCCCACTGCCAGGATGGTCACGGTGTGGCCGATGCCCCAGAATGCTCCCACCAGTGCGGCGCTGCCGAGCGAACGCTGCCGCGCCACGATGGTGGTGACCGCAATGACGTGATCGGGATCAGTGGCGTGGCGCATGCCCAGCACGAAACCGATCGCGGTGATGGCGAGAAGACTGCCCATGGCTCCCTGAAGTCCGAGAATAACCTATCTTGCCGCGGCATGCTTCAACAAGGATTCCGACGTCTGGAGGACGGGAGAGGAGATGAAAAGCCGCCAGTCCTGGATGCCCTGGCGGCTTCAGGGTGTGTCGATCGGGTGAGGCTAGGATTTCGAGGGCACGATGCTCTCAACGTGGATTTGCTTGTCATCGGTCATACTGCCGGTGACCGTCACTTCCATGCCGACATCGCTCGCTTTTACGGCGTCCTGATTGTGGATGGGCGTCACAGCCTTCGTGGCAGAGTCAACGAAAACGTAGCTGGCGCCGCCCTTGACGCATCTCAACGCGCAGGCTTTGTGCGTGGCCGAGGCGCCTTTGGCACCGCAGCCGCTGTCACTGATCCAACCTGTCCACGAAGCGGCACGAAGCTGGCCCACCGACAGAAATCCGAGAGCCATCAGCGTCACCGCAGCCAAACCAACAGTCGAAAGAACTCTCTTCATCAGCTTTCCTCCTTGGAATTTTGCCGCCCTGTCGAGAGGCGAGCGGCTCAGCATGCTGGTGCCGCACCTCCGAGCCGGACTCGCGTCCTGATGCGACCCATCCCCCTGCCGAAAGAGTATACGCCGAACAGAAGAGCGGGTTTGATTTTTATCAACACCGGAAGCGAGCGGTGGAAGGCGCCGCATCGCAGACTTGGGTGCCGCATGCGGCCTTTCGCAAGGCATCGTTCATTGAACGCGCCCTCTTTGGCCTTACCTATGATTTTCAGTAGAGCTTCTGCGGATTCCCGTAGCCGAACTATGTAGTCCGGACGTATGCAGCGCCGTTATCTCACTGATTCAACTATCGCCGCCGAGAGGGGCGCGAAACGGACCTCTGATTGCTCAAAGTCTGGCGGGCCGGAGAAACCCTTTTGTGGAGGACTCCGCATGCCCAAAAGCGCATACCGCAGCCATTCTCCGAGCAAGATCCTAGCTAGCCTATTTGCCACAGCCCTCTTCCTGTTGATGGCGGTTGCTCCCGCTCTTGCCGACAACGTTTACGGAACGATTCGGGGCACTGTCTCTGATCAAAGCGGCGCCAGCATTCCGAACGCCACGGTTATCGTTACCAACACATCGACCGGCGTGACCCGCACCTCGATCACGACCCAGGACGGCAGCTTCGACGTCGAGAACCTGCTCGCCCCCGGAACTTACGACGTCATAGTCACGGCCACCGGATTCACCAAGTTCACCAACTCGGGAATTCAGTTGAACGTGAACCAGGTCTACGTGGCCAACGCAACACTGCAAGTGGGCGCCACGGCGACCCAGGTCACCGTGGAGGCGAATCCCGCCCAGATCAACACCACCAGCATGGAGCTTGGAACCACGATCACCGGAAGCACCATTGTGGATCTGCCCTTGAACGGCAGAAACTGGATCCAACTCCAGCAGCTTCAGCCGGGTGTGGTGGGCGGTTCGGACCGGTTTGGCACCGGCGCTATGGGAACGAATTTCTCGACCAACGGCTCCGAGACCCAGCAAAACGCCTTCCTGGTGAATGGCGTTGATAGCGCGGACATCTCGCTGAATGCGGCGGGCGTGATTCCCAGCCCTGACGCCATTGGCGAATTCCACATGGTTACCAGCACCATCAATCCGGAATACGGCCGCAATTCCGGAGCCATCATGAATGCCGTGATCAAGAACGGGACCAATGCGGTTCACGGCGATCTCTTCGAGTTTTACCGCGATACCGGCCTCGATGCGCGCAACTTCTTTCAGTCGACGGTGAATCCTTTCCACCAGAACCAGTTTGGCGGCACGGTCGGCGGTCCGGTGTATATTCCCCACGTCTATAATGGCAAAGATAAGACGTTCTTCTTCTTCTCGTACCAGGGCACCCGCAATTCGGTTCCCGAAGGCTTCGCGAGCGGCGTGGTTCCGACGGTCTACAGCAGTTCGGAGCGTAGCGGCGATTTCTCCAGCCTGCCGTCCTTCTACAATCCGGCAAATCCCGAGCCGGTCAATTCTCCGTGCGGACCGAATTACAACGGTCCGTTCGGTCCGAACCCGCTGGCAGGCAATCTCGGCTCAGCCGCTGCCGGAACGCCCTACTGCGTCGCGTTCCCCACAGGGGTTATCCCTACGACCGATTTGAATCCCCTGGCCGTCAAACTGATGAATCAGTTCGTGCCGCTGCCCAACGCTCCGGCAAACACCTATACCTTTAACCCGACCACGACGGGACTCGACGACCAGTACATCACTCGCATCGACGAGAATATCCGGCCCCAGGACTCCATCTGGGGTTACTGGCTGTGGGAGCGTACTCCCAACAACAGCACGCTGCCCTTTGCCGGCGCCAGCCTGCCGGGCTTTGCGCAGGTCGACAAGTTCCATGCGCAGCAATACGCGCTGGCCTGGAATCATATCTTTAGCGGCACCACGTTGAATGAGGCCCGCTTCGGCTACTTCCGGTTCAACTTCAACGCGGTCAACCCTGTGAACCCGATCAATCCAACCAGCTACGGCTTCACCGGGATCAATCCGCAGAATCCCTCCGTCGCTTCGCTTCCCGTAATGGGAGTGACCGGTCTGTTCACCCTGGGATTCAGCGAATTCGGACCGCAGCCCAGGCTCGAGAACACCTATCAGGCGATCGACAACTTCTCCAAGCTCGTTGGCCGGCACTCCTTCAAAGCGGGATTCACCATGAACCGCTATGAAACCTACAACCCCTTCTACGCGTTCCTGAGCGGGTTCTACTCCTTCGCCGGCGCCGGCGCCTATTCGAGCGGGAATGCCGGAGCCGACTTCCTGCTGGGAGAGCCCGACTCCTACGTGCAGACGAACGGTTCGGTAATCAATGCGCGCTCCCGTGAGTACTACTCCTACGTGCAGGACGAGTTCAAAGTGCGGCCCAACATCACTCTGACGTTCGGGACCGGCTGGGACATCGAAACTCCTTACCAGAACCTCTACTACTCCGGACGTGACGTGAACGCCTTCCGTCCCGGGCAGCAGTCGACCGTGTTCCCGACGGCGCCGGTTGGTATGTTGTGGCCCGGCGACCGGGGCATCAACAGCACCGGCGGCGTGAAGACGCCCTACACCGACTTCGCTCCCCGCCTGGGTATCGCGTGGAGTCCGGGCAGCTCGCAGAGATGGAGCGTACACGCGGGCGTTGGCATGTACTACAACCGTACCGAGGAAGAGTTGGCGCTGCAGAACCTGTCCACTCCGCCGTTTTCCGTCACCTCGTTTGGAGTCGGCGGCATTGGCGGCAGTCCCAGCCTGGCGAATCCGTACGTCGGGTCGTGCGGCGGCGCCCAACCCGTCCCCTGCTCCGCTACCAATCCATTCCCCTATACCGCTCCGCCGCCGGGCGCGGCGGTGAATTTCGCGGCCCTCGAGCCCATGACTCTCAATGTGCTCAGCCCCAACTTCGGCGTGCCCGTCTCCGAGAACTACAACCTGACGGTCGAACGGCAGTTGAGCGGATCCATGACCTTGAGCGTGGCTTACGTCGGCAACGTAGCGCATCATCTGGAGGGAGCGTTCGAGCTGAACCCTGCCGGACAAGCGGGTGGGCTCAATCCGGCCGCCGTCGCCGCAGGCTGCACAGCGGCGAACCTGGGTACCTGCGCGCCCACCACTTTCCGTTACAACCCGCTGACGAGCGGTTTTGCGGCCATCAACCAGCAGGCGACGGACTTCAACTCGAACTACAACTCGCTGCAGGTTTCTGTGAACAGGCATTTCAGCCACGGCCTGGAGTTTCTGGCAGCGTACACCTGGTCGCGTTACTTCGACCAGAACTCGACGTTCGACAACCAGGCTGGATTCGTACCGCCCGGCATCAATCCGTTCAGCTTCACGTCGATGTACGCTCCGTCGGACAACGATGCGCCGCAACGGTTCGTCCTGAACTACGACTACACGCTGCCGTTTTATCACTTCGTGCCACGGTGGCGTCCGTTGACTGACGGATGGAAGCTGGTGAGCATCGTGACCTTCCAGCATGGCTTCCCGGTCCTCGTGTCCAATAGCCTCAACCCGTCGGATACGTGCTGGTCCGCTGCCGAAGTGGTTGACGTGCCCTGCTGGGACCGTCCCGATCGCGTTTCCGGCGTACCGCTCAATATCAGCAATCCGCGGAACAATACCATCAACGGAGCGCCGAATTACTGGTTCAATCCGGCGGCGTTCACTTCAGCCGCTCCGGGCACAGGAATCGGCAACTCCTCGCGAAATCCGTTCTACGGACCCGGCATCAACAATTTCGACATGGCGCTGTTGAAGGATATTCACTTCAGCGAGTCGAAGTACATGGAGTTGAGGTTCGAAGCCTTCAACACATTCAACCATGCGCAGTTTGGAAATCCTGTCGCCGATGTCAACAACCCCAACTTCGGACGAGTGCAGGGGACCTTCACGGGCAGTGGCATCGCCGAACGCGTGCTTCAGCTCAGCGGAAAGGTCTATTTCTAACTGCAACCTCAGAAGGCCAGAACATCGGGGCGCCCCGCAGCATCGGGCGCCCTTTTGTTCTGGCGCCGCCATCCACAAAGAAATCTCCAAGCGGACACAACGAAATTCTTACCTTGACCGTGAAAAGCGCGCCCTGATCGGTCCCACCCGGGCGCCAGTCAGTTTTGACTGGTAATTAGCTCATCTCGTGAGATTTAGATCGCCGGACTCCGATCTGGCACGTGTGTTGCACAGAGGAACCAGGGAGCTTCCGGCCCCGCAGTTTTTCAGCGCCTCTTTGTCGACTCGCAGATCTCGTTTTCGTGAAAGGAGTCTCGATGAAACCGATTCGCACCATTCCCTCTGCTCTGCTTGTTGCTGGCATTCTGGCGCTTGCCGGCTGCGGGCACTCGAACGGCAAGGCCGCGCAGTCGAATGCGTCAAGCGCCGCGGCGCCGAACAATCCGGGTGAAGCTGCAGCGGGCCAGCCGGCGTCATCCGGCAGCGCACCAACGCTGTCGAATACTCAGCAGCCTCAGGCAAGTCAGTACGCTCAAGCAAACGCTGGAACTCAGAGTCCGGCGCAACCCGCCGATAGCCCCGCGCAGAATCAGCCACCCGAGGTGACGATCCCCCCGGGCACGCCAGTCGAGATTCGCCTGAACCAGTCCCTGGGCTCGTTCCTTAGTGTCAGTGGCCAGATCTTCGCGGCAACATTGGATGCGCCGATCGTGGTCGACAATACGGTGGTGGTCCCGCAAGGGGTGAACGTCAGGGGCCGTGTGTTGTACGCGAAGCGGTCCGGACGCCTCAAGGGTCCCGCCGAGCTCAGTATTACGCTCACTTCGCTCGACCTGAACGGACAACAGTATCGTATCGTCACATCACACAGAAGCTGGCGCGGCAGGTCTCACAAACGACGCGATCTCGCTTGGATCGGCGGCGGCGGCGGCGCCGGCTCTCTGGTTGGTCTGGCGGCTGGTGGAGGCGTGGGCGCCGCAATTGGAGCAGGCGTTGGAGCAGGCGGAGGAACGGTCGGAGCCTTCGTGACCGGCCGGAAGAACATCTTCCTGCGCTCTGAAACCCGGCTCCGTTTCGTGCTGCGCCAACCGGTGTCTCTAAGCCAAGGCGGCGGAGCCTGAAACAGATCGGGGAGCGCGGGCATCTTGCCCGGAAGCTCTACTTGCTGCCTCCGGCGAGCGTATTCGCGCTTGCGAGCTGGGCGGCAACGGCGACGCCGTGCTTCGAGTCGAGGCGGTTGGGCGACTCCTTGAGCGCGAGGCGGAAGGCTTCGAGAGCGGCCTGGGGCCGCTTCTCTTCCATCAGCAGATCGCCGAGCATCTCACGCGCCGGGATGGTGATCGAGTCCGGACCGTCGCGATCCTCGCGATCCGCGGCCGCGCGCAGAGTCGTTACAGCGTCCTCCTGCCTGCCCTCGGCATAATCGAGCCAACCCTCGGCCTCAAGCTGGTCGACCGTTTTCTGATCCGCGACGTCGTAGCCCTGCTGCCTTCGTCTTGCGGCATCGGCCTTCGCGGCGTCGGCCTCGGTGACCTCGTCGAGCTTCGCGGCGTCCGCCTTGGCCTCGCTGACATTACCCCTGCGGGCGGCGCCGATGGCGCGCGCCCACCAGGTGACCTCAGCGTTCGAACTCGGATCGAGTCCGGCCGCCATCTTCCAATCGTGAGTCTCGAGCGCGTAGCGGGCACCAAACGAGGCTTGCTCACCGGCAAGTTCCTCGGGCGTGATCCCGATTACGTCTTTGAGGGCGTTGATCAACTGCCACGCCTTGTCATTCTGGCCGGTCTGCAGGTAGGCGTACTGCAGGAAGTTCATCGCGTGGGTCTGATAGTGTGCGTCGCCCAGACCGGCCCTGGTGGCCTCGGCGGCGGCGGCTTCGGCGGCGAGGTTGGAGTTGATCATTTCCTGCCAGAGGCCGAGACGAGCGAAGATGTGCGACGGCATGTGCAGCGCATGGGAAGAATCGGGCGCGATTTTGGCATAGCGGCGGGCGGCGTCGAGGCCCTGCGATGCGAGTCGCGGCGTGTCGCAGGCGTGGATCAGGTAGTGCGCGGCGCCGGGATGATTGGGCTCGGCGGCGAACAGCTTGTCGAGAATCGCGATGGCGTGCTTGCGATTGGCGAGATCGGTGTCGCCCTGGGCGGGAATGGCGATCAGCGAAAGCGCGTAGAGGGCTGCCGCGTCACCGTCTTCAGGATAGTCGGCGTGGACCCTGGCCATGGCGTCCGAATACGCGATGGTGCGAGCCTTGTAATCGAGTTGCGAATCATCCCGGAAGAAGGCGTTGGCCGCGGTGATGTAGGCGCGCTCGCGCGGCGTTTTGGCGCCGGTGGCCTTCTCCAAATCCTCGTGGCCCGTCTTGAGCGACGCCGCGTTCGGATGCTCCCAGAGAGCGTGCCAGAGCGTCATCGCCTGACCCCAATACGTCATGGCACAAGAAGGGTCCTGCGCCGCGACGGTTTGGAACTGCTTATCCGCGGCACGGTACTGGAAGGAATGCAGCAGCGCCACGCCCTTATCGAAATCCGGCTGGGTCGCGGGCGCGCAGGAGGTGGCAAAGTGGACCTGTCCCAGGTGCCCTCCGTCAGACGATTTGGCCGCGGCGGCGTGCTGACGCTGCGCCCCGAAGGACCGGGTGTTTTCCAGGGACATCATCAGGAAAAGGCCCACGAGGACCGGAAGCACCACGCGTCGAACTTGCATGTTAGCGTCTCCCTTGTGTGGAAGCTAGCACCGGCCGCGCCAACCCGTCAAATGCGGCTTCGGGCTCGTGTCGGGGGATTCGGGGCCCACGGGCCTACTACTCGTGCCGCAGTGCTGCTGTGGGCGCGATTCGAGTAGCGCTTCTCGCGGGCAGGTAGGCCGCAAGAAGCGCCGCGGCGATCAGCACCAGCGCAACCACGGCGTATGTCGCCGGATCGCTGGAACTGACACCGTAAAGCAGCCCGGACATCAGGCGCGCGAATCCGAATCCGAAGCCCAGGCCGATGATCGCCCCCAGCACCGCCAGCCGCGTGCCTTGGGTCAGAATCAGTCTGATCACATCGCGCGGTTCGGCGCCCAGAGCCATGCGAACGCCAATCTCGCGCGTCCGCTGGCCGACCGAATAGGAAATGACGCCATAGATCCCGAGCACGGCCAGAACAAGGGCCAGCCCGGCGAAGACGCCCAGCAACACCATCGACAGCCGCTGCCTGGAGATGGACGAGTCCAGATACTCGTCCATGGTTTTGACGGCCCCGATGGGCTGATCGGGGTCAACCGTCGCGACTTGATGGCGGACGGCTGAGACCAGGCTGGTGGGGTTTGATCCCCGCAGGATCAACGTCATATAGGAACTGGCGAGCACCGGGTAGGGTTGAAGATAGGAGGCATAAACGTCGGCTCCGGGCTCTTCGCTGAGAGCGTCGTAGTGAACGTCTCCCACAACACCGATGATGCTGAGCCACATGGGCGCGGCCGGCGGATCGAGGAAGTTGATGCGTTTGCCGATCGGGTCTTCGTCCGGGAAGAAGCGCCGCGCCATCGCCTCATTGATGAGGACAACGCCGGGACGTTGGTCGCTGTCGGCACCGGTGAAGGTGCGGCCCTTCAGCAACGGAATTTCCGCGGTTTGGAAGAAGTTAGGGCTCACAACGTGAGGCGAAGCGATGGGGCGCTCGGCAGCCGCCACCGGCGGCCGTCCCTCGATTTCAAAGGTGTAACTTCCCACCGCGCCGCTCCAGGGCGGGGCATCGATGGCCGCGGCGGATTGCACGCCCGGCAGCGCCGCGACACGGTCGAGGACCTGCTTGAAGAAGAGGCGACGCGCAGCCGGTTGGGGATATCGGGTGGCGCTCAGCTGAATCCACACCGTCAGCAGGTTTTGGGTGTCAAACCCCGGGTTCACGGCGCGCAACCGGGCGAAGCTCCTCAGCAGAAGTCCGGCGCCGATCAGCAGCATGAAAGAGACGGCGATTTCGGCAATTACCAGGATGTTGCGGAGTCGCAGGCGTTCGAATCCGCCGGCTGAGCCCCGGCCGCCCTCCTTCAAGGCCTCGCTCAGCTTTTGAGCGGTGGACTGGAGGGCCGGCGCCAGGCCGAAGACGACACCCGTGAGGATCGCCACCAGCAGAGTGAAGGCGAGCACTCGCGCGTCGACGGAGGACTCGCCGATGTGAGGAATGGTGGCCGGGCTCAGGCCGATCAACAGCCGATTGGCCCCGTACGCGAAGGCCAGCCCCAAAGCAGCGCCTGCAACCGCCATCAGGACGCTTTCCGTGAGGAGTTGACGAATCAGGCGAAGGCGGCTGGCTCCCATGGCGAGCCGGATGGCCACCTCGCGCTGGCGCGTCACCGAGCGCGCCAGCAGCAGGTTGGCTGCGTTGGCGCAGCCGATCAGCAGGACCATGCCCACGGCCCCCATCAGGATCACCAGCGAGGGCCGCACGTTGCCGGTAAACTGCGTTTGCAGGGAAACAATCCTCACGCCCCAGCTCTTGTTGGTCTCGGGATACTCCTGCTCCAGGCGCGCATTGATCGTGTCGAGGTCGGACTGGCTTGCGGGCAAAGAGATGTCCGGGCGCAACTTTCCCAGGACTTCCAAAATCATCGCGCCCCGATTCGCGGTGTCAATGCCCGCGAGTTTCGACGACTTCAGGTTCAGGGGAACCCAGACTTCCGGCGACGCCGGATAATAGCCGCCCTGCAGGTTGAAAACAGGAGGGTAGTCGAATCCTCGCGGCATGACGCCCACCACGACGTACGGAGCGGCGTCGAGTACCACAGATTTGCCGATGACATGCGGATCGGAACCAAGCCGGCGCTGCCAAAAGCTGTAGCTCAACAACGCGACATGATCGTGGCCGGGATTCTCGTCGCTGTCAGAGAAGACGCGGCCCATGTAGGCTCTCACGTCCAGCAGTGCGAACAGACTCGGGCTGATGCTATCGCCGTTCAGTTGTGTGGCCTCGCCCCGCCCGGTGAGAACAAACTGCTGGGGCATGAAGGCGGCCATGCGCTCGAAGACGTGGTTCTGGTTCCTGAAATCGAGGAAATCGGGCGGGGACATGTAATAGATGGGATAACCCTGCGCGGGATTACTCTTCCAAACCACGGCGAGGCGCTCGGAATCGGGAAAGGGCGGCCGCCGCAGCAGGACCGCGTTGACGACGCTGAAAATCGCGGTGGTGGCGCCGATGGCCAGCGCCAGGGTGAGTATCACGAGGCCCGAAAATCGCACGTCCTTACGAACCAGACGCGTCCCGAAGCGTAAGTCTTCCCAGAGCATCTCGTTGAGCTCGCGGAGATAGGTCAGCCGCTACCCGACGGCTAACAACACTTATGCGACGATCTCCGACTCCGCGGCTGATGATCTTATCGTCAGCCGCAAAAGTATGCAAGATATTACAGGGCCGGTAAGTCCTGTTCTTTTATTCCGAAGGCCGCGCAAGCTCCGTGCGCGGTTGACGATCTCCTTAACAGCCCGTAAAATAGAACTTCGGCTTCGTGCAGGGCAGGGCTGCAGAAGGTCCTCCTTCCTGGTTCGACGCCTCATCCCACATTCAAGTTTGAGGACACTCCCATGCAGGCAAACGATCTTCGCCCCGGAATGGTGATCAAGCACAACGGGGAACTTTACTCGATCTACAAGGCGGAGCACCGCACGCCCGGCAATCTGCGGGCTTTCGTGCAGGCCAAGATGCGGCAACTGCGCACCGGCTCGATTTCGGATTATCGCTTCCGCTCCACCGACGACGTGGAGCGCGCGGTAATCGACGAAACCGACATGCAGTACCTGTACTCGGACGGCGATTCGTACTACTTCATGAATACCGCCAACTACGAGCAGATCCACCTGCACAAAGACGTGATCGGCGGCCGCGCGCCTTACCTGGTGCCCGATGTCGTGCTCAAGGTGGAGTACTACGAGGGGCAACCCATCGACATCGCCCTGCCGCCGACGGTCGATCTGAAGATCGTGGACACCGAGCCCGGCATCAAGGGCGGGTCCGCGACCAACGTCCAGAAGCCGGCGACGCTCGAGACCGGCCTGGTGGTGAACGTTCCCCCCTTCATCAACGCCGGCGAAACCATCCGCGTGGACACCGAAAGCGGCACTTACCTGGAGAGGGTTAACAGGTAACATCAGCGGTCGTATTCCCGGTCCAGGCCGCCGGGCGCCAGGTGATACGCCGCCTGGTGCCGGGTCACCTGCTGGTTGGTGGCAATCGCCTGCGTGAGCTCGTCTTCCTTCAGGTAGCTCATCACGAACCGTCCCCCGGCCGGGGAGAAGGCAAACTTTCCGTCGTAAACATCCTGAATCTTCCACAGCGACTTGAGCGCCTTGCCGTCGAAAGCATAGAGCTCGGCGCTCAAACGGGGACTGCTTTTTCCAAGCCTCGTTCCATAGGCTAGAAACCAGAATTGCCCGGCGGCGGAGGGGGGCGGATCGAAGACGTGAAACCGGATGTCCACATCGGGAATGAAGTGCGTCAGCGCCACCTGTTCGACGGCCGTGCCGTGAATCTCGTAGAGCGCGATCACGTTGGCGCGGTCGAAGTCGCTCCACCCGAGCGTGTATCCGGCGGCCAGAAGCCGGCCGTCGCCAAAGGGCTGCCCGAAAGAGTTGACGTTGGCGTAGAGCGGGTAGTGCAAATCCGCGAACAGCCCTTCGATCTCCCGCCGGACCTCGACCGCATAGGGCTCGTCGCCCGGTGGCGGCTGGCTCTCCGGCGGGTGAGACGTGAACCATTGGTTCAGGTGATCGAGAACCAGTTTCTCAACCTGGCTGGTGAGCGGTTGGGACTCGTCGAGGGGCACGCCCCAGAGTTGTTGCGCGATCGCGGCGATGCGGTTGGGGAGGTCCGGAGGCCCCTTCTTCTTCTTCTTGGCGAAGGCAGCGGGCGCCGGAGCCAGAAGTGCCGCGGCCGTGAGGATCACGAGGCACAGCCGTGAGGTTCTTCGCAGGATTCGACCCGTTTCGATCATGGTGATGCGGAGCGCCCGGGGGCGTTGTCCAGGGCCGACCCAAGGGTCGGCCCTACTTCTTCCGCCGCAGTTTTGCGGTTCTGCGTTTGCCCGGAACGATGGGCGGCTCCTCGGCCGACCAGCGTCCCAGGCGGTAGCTTCGATCGTATCCGCCGGTCAGGCTGCTGATGGTCACCGCCACGCCGCCACCGGCATCGCAACTGTAGCGCTCTTCGGCCTCGACCATCGTGCCGCCGCCCATCCGTGAGACTTCGACCGGCTTCAGTTCCTTCTGATCCCGCAACGAAACGTCAAACGGAAATCGGATGTCATCCCAGACGGTGATGTCGCCCGCGGGACGCCCCTCATCGGTAAGGTGGCTGCACTCGAGATACCGGTAATGGCCCACATTGTGGACGGCCGCATAGCGCCGGCTACGTTCGAGCGGCGGGTCGCCCGGCACGGGCAGGGAAGTGCCCTTGACGAACAGCGGGTCGAAGATCACGGAGCGTCCGCCTTCGGCTTCGCGCCAGACGCCGAAGTAGCGGGTGAATTTCTCACTGAGACGGTAGCCGGCCTGGGCGTCAGCCTGAATGGCGAGCCCGATGGCGGTCGCCGAGCGTGTATAGGCCGACCGCTTCACACGTCCGCCGAACCCCTCGCGCAGAAGGCGGGAAACCAGCGGCAATTCGCTGGCGCCGCCGGTCACATAAAGCGCCTCGAGGCGCGCCTCACCGCCGCTGGGCGTGTCCCCGTTCGCTCCATTCACCTCACCCTTGGCCGCATCCAGCAGGTCCTCCACCGCGTGCAGCGTTTCCTGGATGAGCGGACGGCAGCGCTCATAAAAAGCTTCGGTGGTGAGCGAGACCTCCGGCCATCCTTCGCGCGCCGCACCCAGGTCCACCGCGAGACGCTTCGTGTTGGGGTGCAAAGCCTCTTTCTTCTGCCGGCACTCTTCGTGCAGCCGGAACATCTCCGCCTGGGTGAGACCGTTGCGCTCGTCGGCACCGAGGCCCGCCGCGTCCAGTGCGAGGTCCGCCATGATCTCGTCAAAGTCGTCGCCGCCGAGGGTTCCGATGCCTTCCGAGGCGATCACGTAGTGGACGGTATCTCCCAGTTCGACGAGCGACGCGTCAAAGGTGCCGCCGCCCAGATCGTACACCAGGATTCGCGAGCTCGAGGAGTTGCCGCGCGCTTTGCGATTGCGATGCCCGTACTCGATGCTGGCGGCCGAAGGCTCATTGAGCAGGCCGAGCACCTGGAAGCCGGCCTGGCGAAAGGCCTCGACGGTCAGAAACCTCTGGTTACTGTGCGCGTGCGCCGGGACGCCGAGCATCACTTCGAGCGGCTCCGATTTCGCGCTTGCCGGCAGGTTCGACCCGCCGAGGAGGTGCTCGCGCAGCGAACCGACCAGTTCGGTCAGCAACTGCTGCATGGGAATGCTCTGCCCGCCGATCTCGATGCGCGTTTCCGGCCCCGCCTCCTCCAGCAGGCGCTTGACGCTGCGCAGGATGGTCCAGCCGGGCTCCTGCTGGGCCTGCCAGGCCTTCCAGCCGTACAGGCGCTCGTCACCCCGGACGGCGATCAGCGGCGGGAACCAGTCGCTCGAGGATCCGTCGGGGGCGTCAAACACCACCACCGGGTAATTTCCCCGGTCTACATAGGCGGTTACCACACGAGTTGTTCCGAGGTCGATCCCAAGTCTCATAGGTGAAGGAGCCTTCTAACGGTCGATTATAACACCTCCGAAGTTGACAGTCGGCGGTCCGAAAAGTTGTCCGAAAAGTTGACTGTCGACCGTGGACTCCTCATGGAGCCGGCATTCGCCTGCAGCCGCTGTGCGAAGATTTGTGCCTGGTCTCGCGCCCTCGTCAACGGGCGGCTGACGACGCGCGCTTGTGAGCCCGGGTGCGCGCAATTCTGAGCTTGATTGCAACCAAGGCCAATCCGGCTGAAATCAGCACCCACGTTGACGGTTCCGGCGTCGGCGCTGTTCCGGGATTCTTTTTCTTGCATTTGCTGTTCGGGCGTTGTTTACAAGAGGGAATCAGTACCGGCAACATCGGTATGGGTCCGGTCAATATGGGAGCGCCAGGATTGTTCGGCGTTGGAGTAAGGAGAGGCGGGACAAGCGGAGGCGGATTCAGGCCTATGGCCGGAGGTTCGTAAGCAGGGTCGGGAAGCGGGTTGTTGAGAATGGGAACGAGAAACTTGAATACCGGGGGCAGCTTCCGGGCACCGGGCGGCAACCCGGTGCGAACGTGATTCCCGCAGCGCGCGCGCCGGCCGTCATGAGTCAGTCCTTCACCCTTACGAATCGTGGTATGGACCCAGTAAATCTCACCCGCGAATCTCATGTCGACCCAGGCAGGAAAGTCATGCGACGCGTAGTAATCAGCTTTAACACCGCCGGGAGTTAGGCTATAAGGATATTTGACAAGTAACAGGAACAATAGCATTGCCGTTCCCATTTTTGATAACCCCCAAGTGCCCACCCCTAGGCGCAGTTTGGCCGGCCGCACTATTACATGCTGTTTCAGTTGTTAACTATCGATTCGAGGGTCGCGAGGGCGCGGGCCAAGGCGATGCATCGCCTGACACCGGCGGACGGCATCCGGCACGCCCCATCCCTATCAGGAACGCAGGGCCGTCGTTCCGACGCGCGCGCCGGTCACCATCGCATTGAACATGTGTGTGAGTGCTGAGAACTCCCCCCAGTGATCGCTAAATCGGCTCCCCCAAGATACCACAAAGAATGGCCGCCGCAAGACCCAGAACGTCGTAATAACTCTTCAGTCCCAACCGGGACGAATGGCGCGAAAAGCCCCGTCACTTAAGATCAAAAGCGGATTCTTCGCTGCGCTCAGAATGACAGAGTCAAAGAATCTTTCAACATCCGGAGTGTTTTTCACCTCCACTATCCTGCCAGCCGCTATCCCATCCCCACGCCCGGCATTCGCCAGGCATAGTCGCTCAGAACCCGCATGTAGTTGGCGCGTTCGAATGCCGACGGATTCGCCACCGAACTCATCGACATACTGCCCTGCATCTGCCGGATGGACTCGTACTCGTGCTCTTCCATCCATCGCGTGACATCGGCGAGCACGCGTTCGATGTGCTCGATGCCCTTGCTGAGAAGCGCCGAAGTCATCATTGCTACACGAGCGCCAGCCATCATAGATTTGAGAACATCTTCAGCGTTATGTACGCCACCCGTAATAGCAAGATCAGAGTCGACATTGTCATAGAGAATGGCCGTCCAATGCAAGCGCAAAAGAAGCTCGTAGGAACTGCTCAGCGTCAGCCGGGGCACCACCTCGAGCTTGTCCAGGTCGAAATCCGGTTGATAGAACCGGTTGAAGAGCACCAGGGCCTTGGCGCCGGCGTGCTCCAAGCGACCAGCCATGTTGGCCATCGCGGTGAAGAACGGGCTGAGCTTGACGGCGACGGGAATTTTGACGCTGGAACTCACCTCGCGCACCAGCTCACAGTAGGTGCGCTCGACCTCAATCGAGGTCATGTCGGGATTGGCGGCGACGAAGTAGATATTCAACTCCAGGGCGTCGGCGCCGGCCTGCTCCATCTTGCGCGCGTACTTCGTCCAGCCGCCCGCCGAGGCTCCGTTCAAGCTGGCAATGATGGGGATCTGGACGGTGCGCTTCACGCGGTAGAGGTGCTCGAGATATCCGTCGGGCCCGCGATTGTACCAGTTCAGCTCGGGCAGATAAGTCAACGACTCCGGAAAGCTCTCGGTGCCGGCGCCGAGAAAGCGATCGAGTTCATGGCTCTCCAGGTTGATCTGCTCCTCGAAAAGCGAGTGGAAGACAACTGCCGCGGCGCCGGCGTCTTCCATCTTGCGCAGGTTGCCGAGATCCTCCGACAAAGGCGAGGCGGACGCGACCACCGGATTCCTGAGTTCCAGGCCCAGATAGGTGGTGGTGAGATCAGCCATGGTGTTCCTCCTTCGGTATCGAGCCCTCTCAAGGTAGCGGCGGCTTTAGGCCGCCACTCGCTCAAAGTAGCGGCGGTTTTACGCCGCCACTCGCCCAGGGTAGCGGCGGCTTTACGCCGCCACTCGCTCAAGGTAGCGGCGGCTTTACGCCGCCACTCGCTCAAGGTAGCGGCGGCTTTACGCCGCCACTCGCTCAAAGTAGCGGCGGCTTTAGGCCGCCACTCGCTCAAGGTAGCGGCGGTTTTACGCCGCCACTCGCTGGCGGGATGAACCCGCCGCTACGGCTTCTCGGTCTTCTGCGCCCCGCCCGCCGGCAGGGCGGCCAGGTCCCGGTAGGCCTGCCAGCGATGCGTGGTGTCCTCACGGGCAAGTTCAAGCAGCCGCCTGGCCTCTTCGGGATTGCTGTGCGTCAGCATGGTGTAGCGCGTCTCGTTGTAGACGTACTTCTCGAGCGGGATGGTGGGCTCGCGCGAATCGAGCTGCAGCGGATTGTGACCCGTAGCAGCCAGGCGCGGATCGAAACGCACCAGGGGCCAATAGCCGGATTGCACGGCGGCCTTCTGCTGCTCGATGCCGTACATCATGTCGTACCCATGCGCGATGCAGTGGCTGTAGGCGATGATGATCGACGGCCCGTCGTAGGCCTCGGCTTCGCGGAAGGCCTTGAGCGTCTGGGTGTCATTGCCCCCCATGGCGACCCGCGCCACGTAAACGTTGCCGTAGTTCATGGCCATCATGGCCAGATCCTTCTTCGGCCGGCTCTTTCCGCCGGCCGCGAACTTGGCCACGGCGGCGCGCGGCGTGGACTTTGACATCTGCCCGCCGGTGTTCGAGTAGACCTCGGTATCGAGCACGAGCACGTTGACGTCGGCGCCCGAGGCCAGCACGTGGTCGAGGCCGCCGTAGCCGATGTCGTACGCCCAGCCGTCGCCCCCGACAATCCAGACGCTCTTTTTTACCAAGGTGTCGGCGATGCCCAGCAGGTCACGAGCCTCGGGCGCGAGAAGGCCGGCGAGGTTCTTTTTCAGGCGCTCGACCCTTTCGCGCAGCGCCGCGATCCCCTCCGGCGTTGACTGGTCGGCCTCAAGGATCTCCCGGGCCAGGCCAGGGCTGATCACCAGAGCCAGCTTTTCCACCAGTTCGCGCGCGTAGGCGGCCTGTTTGTCGAGCGCCACCCGCATCCCGAGTCCGAACTCGGCGTTGTCTTCGAACAGGGAATTGGACCAGGCCGGGCCTCGTCCCTGCGCATTGAAAGTGTAAGGCGTGGTCGGCAGATTGCCGCCATAGATCGAGGAGCACCCGGTGGCGTTCGCGATCAGAGCGCGATCGCCGAACAACTGGGTGAGCAGCTTGATGTACGGCGTCTCGCCGCAGCCGGCGCAGGCGCCCGAAAACTCGAAGAGCGGATCGAGCACCTGGACGTCTTTCACCAGGCCCAGGCTCAGCCGGCTGCGGTCGGGCTCCCGCAGCTTGAGGAAGAAGTCCCAGTTGACACGCTCCTGCTCGCGCAGGGGCACCGCCGGACTCATGTTGATTGCCTTGTGCCTGGCCTCGCTCTTGCTCTTCACCGGGCAGACTTCCACGCAGAGCTTGCAGCCGGTGCAGTCGTCCGGCGCCACCTGGAGCGAGTAGCGCGCCTCTTTGAAGTCCTTCCAGCGCGCGGGTGCTGACTTGAATGCCGGCGGCGCGCCCTTGAGAGTCTCCGCGCCGACGAGCTTCGCCCGAATGACCGAGTGCGGGCACACCATGACGCACTTGCCGCACTGAATGCACAGGTCCTCGTCCCAGACCGGAATTTCGAGGGCGATATCCCGCTTCTCCCAGCAGGCCGTGCCCGAGGGAAACGTGCCGTCGGGCGGCAGGGCGCTGACCGGCACCGAGTCGCCCTGCCCGGCGATGATGCGCGCGGTGACGTTCTGCACGAAGGCGGGAGCCTCGGCGGGCACCGGCGGGAGAACGTCGAACGAGCTCGACACTTCCGCCGGCACCGCGACCTCGCGCAGATGATCGAGCGTGCGGTCGACGGCGGCGAAGTTCTTCTGGACCACCGATTCGCCGCGGCGTCCATAGGTCTTCTCGATGGAGTGCTTGATGGCCGCGATGGCTTCCTCGCGAGGCAGCACGCCACTGATGGCAAAAAAGCAGGTTTGCATCACGGTATTGATGCGCCCGCCCATCCCCGCCTCACGCGCCACCTTGACGGCGTCAATCACGAAAAACCGCAGCTTCTTGCCGATGATCTGCCCCTGGACGGCGCGCGGCAGGTGGTCCCAGACGTCCTCCGGGCCGTAGGGGCTGTTCAGCAGGAAGGTGGCACCGGCCTGGGCGGCGCTGAGCATGTCCACGCGTTCGAGAAAGGCGAACTGATGGCAGGCCACGAAGTTCGCCTGGCTGATCAGGTAAGTGGAGTGAATCGGCTTGGGCCCGAAGCGCAGATGCGACGTGGTCAGCGACCCTGACTTCTTCGAATCGTAAACGAAGTAGCCTTGCGCGTAGTTCGGCGTGTCCTCCCCGATGATCTTGATTGAGTTCTTGTTGGCGCCCACCGTGCCGTCGGCCCCGAGACCATAGAAGATCGCGCGAACCGTGTCCGGGCTCTCCGTCGAGAACGAAGCATCATAGTCGAGACTCGTATGCGTAACGTCGTCGTTGATGCCGATGGTGAAGTGGTTCGAGGGCTTGGGCTTCAGCATCTCGTCGTAGATGGCCTTGACCATGGCGGGATTGAATTCCTTGGACGAGAGCCCGTACCGGCCGCCGATCACGCGCGGCATCCGCTCGAAGCCGTCGCGCGAGGCGTCGCCGGCCCAGGCTTCCTGCAGGGCCGTAATCACGTCCATGTAAAGCGGCTCGCCAAGCGCGCCCGGCTCCTTGGTGCGGTCGAGCACGGCAATCGTTTTCACCGTGCGCGGCAGGGCTCCGATGAAGTGCTCCCGGGAGAAGGGGCGGAACAGCCGGACTTTCAGCAATCCAACCTTCCCGCCATGCCGGTTCAGGTAATCCGCCGTCTCCTGGACCGTCTCCGCGCCGGATCCCATCAGCACAATCACGCGCTCGGCGTCGGCCGGACCGAGGTAGTCGAACAGGTGATACTGGCGTCCCACGAGCCGCGCAAACTTGTCCATGGCGTTCTGCACGATGGTCGGGCAGGCGAGATAGCAGGGATTGCCGGCTTCACGCGCCTGGAAGAACAGGTCAGGATTCTGGGCCGTACCCCGAATCAACGGCCGGTCGGGCGAAAGCGCCCGGGCGCGATGGGCCAGCACCAACCTTTCGTCAATGAGGGCGCGCAAGTCTTCATCGCCAAGCTGCTGAACCTTGGCCACCTCGTGTGAGGTCCGGAAGCCATCGAAAAAGTGGAGAAAGGGCACCCGGGCTTCGAGCGTGGCCGCCTGTGCGATCAGGGCCCCGTCCATCGCCTCCTGGACCGTATTCGAGGCCAGCATGGCGAAGCCGGTGGCGCGCGTCGCCATCACGTCGCTGTGATCGCCGAAGATCGAGAGCGCGTGCGTGGCGAGCGTGCGCGCAGCCACGTGGATCACGGCCGATGTCAGCTCGCCGGCGATCTTGTACATGTTGGGGATCATCAGCAACAGGCCCTGCGACGCGGTGAACGTCGTGCCCAGCGCGCCGGTCTGCAACGCGCCGTGCAGGGCTCCGGCGGCGCCGCCTTCACTCTGCATTTCAACGACTCTCGGCACGGTGCCCCAGATGTTCGGCCGCCCTACGGTTGACCATTCATCGGCCCACTCGCCCATCGCCGAGGACGGGGTGATGGGGTAGATGGCGATCACCTCGTTCAGGCGATACGCCACCGAGGCCGCCGCCTCATTGCCGTCGATCGTCACCGTGGGCCGGGTTGCCGGAACCTGCCCCCCCTCGTGACGGCTCCTTTCCGGAGCCGCAACGTGATTCGCCATAGCCGAGGATGTGATGCCCATAGTGTGAACCTTCCTGGGACGGCAGAAATTCGCCCGATTCCCCTTCTCCACATGGTTTTAGCAGGCGAAAGGCCGGTACACAGTGACGGTGATCACGTAGGTTGCTCTGTGCCCCGTAGCAGTGGCCAGCGAGTTGAGGGCCGAGAGCTACGGGCCGGTCAGTTCCCGCCACTAACCACTTCGCCGACCCTTTTTTTGGCTTTGATCGCATACCACATTTTTCACTCTTTTCGCGCTACGTAACTGGATCTCATAGACTTATCCTCATTTCGGCGGTTGGCTTTCGTTGGCTTTGAAACCGTCCAAATTTTCTCATTTTTCTCACCGTTTTGTTGATTCTGAAGAACTTGTTGGCTTTGATGCATGCAAATTTTGGGGGGGGGAGGTGTCGGTTT
>DASYZG010000003.1:0-18105 GCA_035946575.1 Terriglobia bacterium
ATCCGACTGATTCACCACCATGTCCGGCGGCTCGGCAAGCTGGGTATTCGCGTCCGTGCGCAGGCTCTTCCTCAAGCCTCGAACGTCCAGAGAAACGATCGTGCAGAATCAAGGGCATAGACCAATTTTCGAAGGAATCAACAAATGGGGGGGGAGAGGAATACAAAATGAAAATTTTACGAACGAAGCCATCAGGTTGTTGAAAACAAAGGATCGAAATCTCGAAACCCAAGAGGTGTATGAAAGTAAAGAGGTCAGGCTGGGGAACCCAAGAGGTCACTGAGCTGCAAGAGTTACGTCGTTTTGGAGGGCCGAAAACTACCCTCGTGTGCAAAATGGCATGGCTTTTTTACTGAAAGGAGGGTACGGCAAGCCTGAGGGGTCTGGGGCTGTTTTGATCTCGATCGGCCTCACGGGCGACGCGGCTGGGCGTAAAGATCGATGGATAATCCGGTAAGGTCTTCCATTTTCGCGAAATCCGGTCAGGAGTTGCAAGAATTGGGCGTCCATGACGAGCTTGGGGTGTCTGCATTATTCCAGGAGCTTAGCGACAATCTGAACGCCGAGATCAGAGATTTGGTTTCGCGGGGAGCGGAGACGGAGCGCCAGCGGCGCGACGAGTGCTTCACGCTCAGCAACAGATGGCTCTCCCGCAAGAACGGCATCCGATCAAAGATCGACAGGAACTGGCTGAAATCGGCACCCCAGGATCTGAAGCCTTTCGTTGGCCGTCACTTCAACAGGTTTGTGAGGCAGGATCTTCCCAAAGTCGAGGAGGAGGCTCTCCTGGCTTGCGTCCCGGTTCGCGAAAAAAGGGCAACGGCAGTGATTGGCCCCGACCTCACCCTCCCCGGCAACCAGCGCGGGCTCGGCTCGATCCATCCTGTGACGCGTGTCCAGCGCGAGCTCGAGGACATCTTTATCGGCCTTGGATTCCACATCGAAACCGGCCCCGAGATCGAATCGGTTTACAACAATTTCGACGCCCTCAACATCCCCGAGAGCCATCCCTCGCGAGACGACTGGGACACCCTGTACATCAGCTCCGATGTGGTGCTGCGCACCCATACCTCGCCGGTGCAGATCCGCGCCATGAGAAAGTACGGCGCGCCGCTCTACATCATCACGCCGGGCAAGTGCTACCGGAACGAGAATCCTGACGCCACGCACTCCGCGATGTTCAGCCAGATCGAAGGGCTGGCCGTGGACACGGATATTACCTTCGCCGATCTCAAGGGGACGCTCGATTTCTTCGCGAAGAAGTTTTTCGGCGCGAAGACCCGTACCCGTTTTCAGCCGAGCTTCTTCCCTTTCACGGAACCGAGCGGCGAAATGGCGGCCAGTTGCCCGTTCTGCGGCGGGCAGGGCTGCCGGACGTGTAAGGACAGCGGCTGGATTGAGCTGATGGGCTGCGGCATGGTTCATCCTGACGTGCTCCGCAACGGCGGCATCGACCCGGAGCGCTATTCCGGCTGGGCGTTCGGCCTCGGCATCGAGCGCTTTGCCATGCTTAAGTATGACATTGGAGAAATACAGAACTTTTTTCAGAGTGATGTGAGGTTTCTAAGGCAGTTTTGATGGCAATCGTCAGTTGTCCGTTGTCAGCCGTCAATGGTCCCAGGGAGGTGTCGCAGGTCGATGCACCGCGAGCCATAATCCCTTCGACGTTTGGATGATGGCGGACGAATCCGGTAGCAACCGGCAACTGACTACGGACAGGCGCAGCCGAATCAGAAAGTGAAAATCTCGCTAAATTGGTTGAACGAATTCGTTGATCTGCCTGCGGACCGTCGCGCTCTGGAGGCCCGCCTTCCCATGCTCGGCCTCGGCGTGGCTTCGTCGCTTGCCGTCGGCGCTGACCACGTGCTCGATCTGGAAGTGACCACGAATCGTCCGGATTGTCTGGGACATCTGGGGGTGGCGCGCGAGGTCGCGGCGGCCTTCGGCGAAGGCCTGAATTGTCCGTCCCATCCTGTGCCCGAAGTACCCAAGCCGGTGCGCGACGCCGTGGCGATTGAGATATCCGATCTCGATGGTTGCGCGCGTTATTGCGGGCGGGTGATCGAGAACGTCATCGTACGCCCGTCGCCCGAGTGGCTCGCGCGGCGCCTCGAAGCCGTCGGCGTGCGGCCCGTCAACAACGTTGCCGACGCCACCAATTACGCGCTCATGGAGCTGGGGCATCCGCTGCACGCGTTTGATCTCGCGCGTTTGCGAGGTGCCCGGATCGAGGTGCGGCGAGCCCGCGCCGGCGAGAGGTTGCAGACTCTCGACGGCGTGGAGCGGGAATTGGCAAAGGCCGATCTTGTCATCGCCGATGCGGAGCGCGCCGTGGCCCTCGCCGGCGTTATGGGTGGCGCCGATACTGAAATTACTTCGGCGACCCGCCAGGTAATGCTGGAAAGCGCCTGGTTCGAACCGGTGGGAGTGCGGCGGACCGCAAAACGTCACGGCCTGCACACCGAGGCGTCGCACCGCTTCGAGCGCGGCATGGACATCGAAATGGCGCGCCAGGCGGTCGACCGCACCGCGGCGCTGGTCGCCGAACTTGCCGGCGGCCAGATTCTGGAAGGCGTGATCGATATTTACCCCCAGCGTCGGGTGAGGCCGACGATTGTCCTGCGCTCTTCGGAAATCCGGCGCATTCTGGGCGCTGAGATTGAGACCAGGGCTGTTGCGCGCTATCTGAGCGCGCTCGGCTTCAGCGTTGAACCGGGACCCGGCGCTTCATGGCGCGTGATTCCTCCATCCTTCCGGCTGGACGTCGAACGTGAGATCGATCTCGTTGAGGAAGTAGCGCGGCTGGAAGGCTACGACACGCTTCCGATGCGGGTGCGGGCGGCGCCGCCCTCGCCCGAGCGCGATCTGCGACGCGAAAAGGAGCTGGCGATCTCTTCGACCTTGACGGCACTCGGCTATCGCGAAATCATTGTGCCCTCCATGGTCGATCCCGGGGAGAATGCCCGCTTTACCGTCGACGAGCCCGTGCCATTACTGAATCCGCTCAGCCAGGATGCCTCCGCCCTACGTTCCACCGCCGTGCCGGGAATGCTGCGAGCTTTGCGCTGGAACCTCGATCGGGGTCAGACGGACTTGCGATTTTTCGAAATGGGCAAGATCTATACCACCTCGGAGCGCAGCAGCGAGGGATTGCCGGCCGAGCACCGCCTGCTGACTCTCGGCGCCACCGGATCACGCCGTTCGCCCGGGGTTCATGACGCGCCGCGCGCTCTCGATTTTTTCGATCTCAAGGGTGATCTCGAGACTTTGCTGGCAACCTTCGACGCGGGAACTCCGGCCCTCACTCCCGGAGACATGAGCTACCACGAGCCCGGGCTTGGGGCGTCTTTCGCAGGGCGCGAAGGCGTGCTGGCTCGCTTCGGGCAGTTGCATCACGAGGTGGCGCGTGAGTACAAGGTGCGGCAGCCGGTCTATCTTGCTGAAGTCAACCTTGATCGATTGCTGTCGCTTGATCTGCGCCTGCGGGGATTCCGGCCCATTCCGCGATTTCCGGCGGTGGAGCGCGATCTCTCGCTGCTGGTACCAGCGACCGTCAGCTACCGGCAGGTCGAGGACGCCGTCGGCGCCGTCGGGCTCACAGATCTTCAGGGATTTCGCGCCGTGGATCGATTTGAAGGTGGAGCGCTTCCGCCGGACCACTACAGCCTGCTGCTGCGCATCGTATTGCAGAGTCCGGAGCGCACGTTGATCGGAGAGGAAGCGGAGGCGTCGAGCCGGATGATTGTGTCCGCGCTTGCCCCGCTCGGCATCCGCCTGCGCAGCGCCTGAGCGGCGCGGTGTTAAGCTTTAAGACGACAAGAAAGGTGAAATTGTGGACTCATTCCAGCAATTTGAAGAGAAGATCACGCGCGCTATCGATGTGCTGAAGCGCGTGCAATCCGAGAAGAAGGCCCTCGAGCATGAACTGGAGCACGCAAAAGCGGCCGCAAAAGAGAAGACCCGCGAGGCGGAAGCCAGTCAGCGCGAACTCGTGGCGCTGCGACGTGAGCGCGAAGAAGTGCGCACCCGTGTCGAGAAGTTACTGGAGCAGATTGATGCTCTGGCGAAGACCGACGGTTCGGCTGAGCGGTCGGCCGCCGGCTCCGCGTAGGGACACTCGCTTGGGTCGAGGCGGTGAATCATGAGCCAGGAACGGGAAGGCATCAAGGTCGAGATCTACGACCAGCCCTACGTGATGAAAGGCGAGCTCGATACGGAATACGTCCGGGGGCTCGCCAAAATGGTGGACGCCAAGATGCGCTCGATCGCCACGCGGACGCGCACGGTCGACACGCTGCGCGTGGCGGTGCTGGCCGCCATGAACATGGCCGACGAGTGCCAGCAGCTCAGATCGAAGATGTCCCAGGTCGAGCGGAGGGTCGCCGAGTGCAGCACGGTTCTTGACGATCTGCTTCGCCTCAGTTGACGGCCGGAGTCATTACGGTTCCGCATCGTGAAAATCCTCTTCATCGGCGATATCTTCGGCAGCCCGGGACGCCGGGCAGTGCGCGAGCTTCTGCCCGGCATCGTTGCCGGCCACGCTCCGGACCTGATTGTCGCGAACGGCGAGAATGCGGCGGCGGGCTTCGGCATCACGCCGAAGATTGTCGGCGAGCTGCTCGGCCTGGGAATCGAGGCCCTGACTTCCGGGAACCACATCTGGGACCGCAAGGAGATCATTCCTTATCTCGCCGAGCACGCGGACGGCCCTC
Organism: Terriglobia bacterium; assembly: GCA_035946575.1. GTDB lineage: Bacteria > Acidobacteriota > Terriglobia > UBA7540 > UBA7540 > Gp13-AA77. Next base: position 4,713 of record DASYZG010000003.1, read on the forward strand.
TGCTGCGGCCAGCCAACTTCCCGGATGGAGCGCCCGGCGAGGGGTTGTATCTCGGGCGCACGCGCGCTTCGGTGCCCTATGCCGTGCTCAATCTTCAGGGGCGGGTATTCATGCAGAGCATCGAATGCCCTTTTCGCGGGGCCGATGCGCTGCTGGCGCGCATCCCGGCCGATGTCAAGATCCGCATCCTCGACATCCACGCTGAAACCACATCCGAGAAGGTCGCACTCGGATGGTATGTGGGCGGCCGGGTTACGGCGGTGGTCGGCACGCATACGCACATTGCCACCGCGGACGAGCGGGTGCTTCCGGCGGGCACGGCGTACATCACCGATGTGGGAATGACCGGGCCGTACGACTCGGTGATCGGGATCGAAAAGCGAGTGGTGATCGAGAAGTTCTTGAACCAGTTGCCGGCCCGCTTCGAAGTGGCGCACGACGACGTGCGGCTCTGTGGCGTACTCATCGAAGCCGACCCTGCGGACGGTCGCGCGCTTTCGATTCAGCGCATCGCGGTTTCGGCTCCGCCTGCGTGATTTGCCGCGGCCATATCAGCAACCGAGGGACGTGGCAGCCCGGTGTCCGGTCCCTTGCTTCATGTCCGGAGCGCGCTATAATGCCAGCCATAGCGCCCGGTGTGAGTCGTGAGGTATTTCTATGGCGGACCAACGTTTGGGTGACCTGATCGATGATTATTGCCCGCGCTGCAAGCTGCTGCTGAACCATGCGATCGCCAGCATGATGGAAGACCAGGTCGTGAAGGTCATCTGCAAGACGTGTTACACCGAACACGCCTATCGCCACGGTGAAGGCGGAAAGAAGAAATCGCCGGCCGGCGTGACGCTGTTCCAGCAGGTACTTGCCAACGCGTCGTCCTCAACGGACTCCCCGCCGGATCCGCCAAAAGACCCTCCCTCGGCCGCAAAAAAAAAGCGCACCGCCACGCCGGCACGATACATCACGCGCCATCCTTCCTCGCGCAGGAAGTAGACCTGTTTGCGGCATCAAACCAGGGCCGGGAATCAATCTCTCATGCGTCGCGCCGGAGGATGCGGATTTCGGCAGGCGAGATCAGTTCATATTCCGTGCCGCGCCATTCGATACGGCGCGTCAGGCCCGCCGTCACAAAGTTCAGCAGCATGACCCAGGGAATCAAGGGCCACCATCGCCAGTAGCAGGCTGAGTCCCTCCTGCGCGCTTCTTCTGGAAAAGCCAGCCGTGCGACGCTGGTGCGCAGGCGCGCTTTCGCGAGTCCGAGAAGCAGAACGGTAAGCACTGAGCCCGCCGCCAGCAGGCGCGCACTGCCTTCAGACCCGGACACCGCGAGTCCGAGACCGAGAACGATAGTCCCGCAGAAGAGCAGGTGGCTCGCGAGGCCCCACGCCCACAGGTGATGTGAGTAAACACGGGTGATGATGATCTGGCGATTGGCCCAGCGAAGGAATCCGCCCCAGGTCACGCCGCCCGTTGCCGCCACCAGGCACTTCGGCTCGAAACGAATCCAGCCGCCGGCATCACGGACCGCGCGCGTGAGGCCATAGTCGTCGCTGACCGTGTGGGCCCAATAGTGTTCGGCGACCTTGAGCCGCCGGAAGTCGCTGGCGCGCACGGCCATCGACCCTCCCCAGGCGAACTTCGCGCGGCGATCGCCAAGCAGCATCGCGATTGAAGCATCCCAGGCGGCTCGTGCCCGCGAAGCGGAACCTGCCGCCGGAAGATACCATCGAAAGCCGGTGCTGACGGTGACGGCAGAATCGCCCAGCGGATCGATCAGCGAGCGTAACCAATTCTCACCCGGCCGCGCGTCGCTGTCGGCGAAGGCGAAGACCTCCGCGCGTGAAGGTACGACCTGCAGGGCGGCAAGCAGATTGTTGACCTTCTCGCCGCGTTCCTCCGCAAGCCCGGCCAGCACCACGCGGACTGCATTGGGACCGCGGATCGCCTCGCGATGCCCGGCACAGCGCGCGTTGAGCCAGCCGTAAGCGGGGTCGGACTCGCGGGCGACAACGAAAATGAGTTGGTAATCGGGATAATCCTGAGCGAGAAGCGCGTCGACATTGCCTTCCATCTCCGGCTCAATACCCCGCACTGGAACGATCAGCGCGGCCGCGGGATGAAAGCCGACAGGCGAAGCCGCACGGCTGCGCCGCAGATAAGCGAGGAATCGGTAGCCATCGCGAAGGGACCACGTGCTTTGAGCAATCAGAGCCGCCGCGAATAAGAGGAAGATTACAAAGAGAGAGGGCATCGATGGCTTGGTTCGGCGTTACCGGTTCGAAGTCTGGATTTGACCTTGCGCGTCGCCGCGAACTCCTTGCTCTATCCCCGAATTGACTGAATCGGGGCCCGGGCCTAGGCCTGGTGCAGGTCCGAGAGCTGGAGCTCTAGATTCCCCGGGTTGGTAGCATAGCTCAGTCCGGTGCTGGCGTCGATCACCCCGGTGCGGATCAACCGCTCGATTTCGCCATCAAAATGTTGCATGCCATACACGTTGCCGTCGCGCATGGCATCGAGCAGCGTCTTACCCTGCGATTCGCCGTTTTCGATATACTCCCGCGTCCGCGCGCTTGAGCGAAGGATCTCGACGACGGGGACGCGCCTGGTACCATCGCGCTGCGGAATCAGACGCTGCGACAGGATGTAGCGGAAGCTCCGGGCCAGGCGCACCCGCACCGGGCGCTGGTCGTCCGGCGGGAACAGGCCCACGATTCGCTCCACGGTTTTCGAAGCGTCGATGGTGTGGACGGTCGAAAGGACCAGGTGGCCGGTTTCCGCCGCTTCGAGCGCGATCTCGGTCGTTTCGCGGTCGCGCATCTCACCCACCAGGATTACGTGCGGCGCCTGGCGCAGCGCAGCCCGCAAAGCGAAAGCGAAGCTCGGCGTATCGCTGTGGAGTTCGCGCTGGTGGACCGTCGCTTTCTGGTGCCTGTGCAGAAACTCGATGGGATCCTCAATGGTGATGATGTGGCAGGCGCGTTCGCGGTTGATCCTGTCGATCAGGGAGGCCAGCGTCGTGGATTTCCCGGAAGAGGTCGGACCGGTGACGAGCACCAGCCCGCTGATGAGCTTGGAGATCTCATTGACCTGAGGGGGGAGCCCCAGCGTTTCAATTTCAGGGATGGCGGTCGGGATCACACGCATCACGACCGCGCGCGAGCCGCGCTGGATGAAGATGTTGGCACGCAGCCGCGCGTGGGAGGGCATGCTGTAAGAAAGATCGCAGGCCCCCTCCTGTGCCAGCCTGGCGGCGGCGGTAACGCGATCGCCCAGCAACTCTTCGGAAATGCTTGCCGTGATTTCCGCATTCAACCGCGGCAGTCCAGGTACATCGACAGCAACCAGGCTGCCGCCGGACGCCACCTGAACCGGGCGGCCCGGCGAGAAGAAGATGTCGCTGCCATCCGGGCACGCATTCAAGGCAGTCTGGATAATCTCAGGCAGGGCAGGGCGTGAGACCCTCGGCTTCTCTGCGCTCTCCACTCGCACGAGGCCGGCCTTCGAGTCCATGATTTCCGGCGATGCGATGCACTCCTCAGCTGTACCCGCTGGTTTGCTCATCATTCCGGCGTCGTTGTCCTCCCAAACACCCTATCGGCGCCTAATCTGCGAACCCTGAGCCGTGCTCGCGTCAGCCGGAGGCTACACGCGTTGCGCTGCGACCGCCCATCGCCTTTCGTAAAGCGGAAACCGTGAGCTGAGCGCTTCCGCCTCGCGGCGCACGCGGCCGGTCACCGTCTCGTCCTCCAGGTTGCTGAGCACTTCTGCGATCCAACCCCCGATCCTGCGCATCTCCGGCTCTTTCATGCCGCGTGTGGTCAGGGCGGGCGTGCCCAGGCGGATGCCGCTGGCCGTCATGGGCGGGTTCACGTCAAAAGGAATCGCGTTCTTGTTCACCGTGATTCCGGCGCGCTCGAGCGCCTGCTCGGCCTGCTTGCCGGTGACCTGCCGCGAGAACACATCAACCAGCATCAAGTGTGTATCGGTCCCGCCCGAAACGATGCGGAATCCGGCCGCTGAGAGCGTATCGGCAAGCGCGGCCGCGTTCAGCAGGATTTGCTGCTGATACTCGCGAAATTCGGGCCTCATCGCTTCCTTGAAGCAGACCGCCTTGGCGGCGATCACGTGCATCAGGGGCCCGCCCTGCAGGCAAGGGAAGACGGCCTTGTCGAGATCCTTGGCAAACTGCGCCTTGGAGAAGACCATGCCGCCGCGCGGTCCGCGCAGCGTCTTGTGCGTGGTGGTGGTCACAAAATCGGCGTGCGGAAAAGGACTGGGATGCAGGCCCACGGCGATCAATCCGGCGATGTGCGCCATGTCGACCATCAGCAAGGCCCCGGACGCGCGCGCGATGGCCGCGAAGCGCGCGTAATCGAGCGTGCGCGGATAAGCGCTCGCGCCCGCGATGATCAGCTTGGGCTTGTGCTCCATGGCCAGCGCTTCGAGCGCGTCATAGTCGACGGTCTCGGTGTCCTTGCGCACCCCGTAGGCCACGATCTTGTACATCTTGCCGGAGAAGTTCAGCGGATGCCCGTGCGTCAGGTGGCCGCCATGAGACAGGTTCATGCCCAGAACCGTGTCGCCGGGCTTGAGCACGGTCAGATAAACACTTTGATTTGCCTGCGCCCCGGAATGCGGCTGCACGTTCACATGCTCGGCGCCGAAGAGCGCCTTGGCACGATCGATCGCCAGTTGCTCGGCCACGTCGACGAACTCGCACCCGCCGTAGTAGCGCTTCCCGGGCAGACCCTCCGCATACTTGTTGGTAAGCACGCTGCCGAGCGCTTCGAGCACCGCCTCGCTGACGAAGTTCTCTGACGCAATCAACTCCAGCGTGCGCGCCTCGCGCTCCGCTTCCTGCGCCAGCACCTGCGCGATCTCGGGATCGACGGTCCCGGCCGGACTCTCGCGGTCAATGGGCGTGTTCATGGGAATGCCTCCGGAAGCGTCTTGAGTCTTGTACTCGGCTCTATTCTACGGCAGAACTCGGACGGATGGGAGAGCCCCGGCCCTTGCCACTCGCCACGTCGCGCGGGTGAGGGTACCGATTCGCGGGCGGGGCGTTCCGTCCTCCGCGGCTTGCGCCCCGGGGCTATAATCTTTTGCACCTGCCGGGGCTGGTCCGTTGATCGCGGTGTCGTTCGGCCGGACGAAATCCATCCAGCTAGATTCCCTCCTTCCGCGGGAATGACGCCTGAAACGAGGCGATTGGCGGTCGCAAAGCCACTCCCGGCGGTACGTCGTCAACACCCCGCGAGCAGAAACGCGCAAAGACAGGAGTGCCTGTGCCGACGCCGTGGTGATGTCGGCCGGCCCGCGCCGCGAGATTTCGTTGACACGTCTCCCGGCTTTTTGCTACGTTGTGTCGCGTTCCAAAACACTGACGAAGGGGCGGTGGACCGGGCAGGTGTCGACAAGCGCTGTGACCTTCCGGTACGCTCAAAACGGCGGCCATGTTTGTTCCAAAACGGATGTTCTTGACGAAAGGCGTTGGCAAGCACCGCGAGAAGCTCACCAGCTTCGAGCTGGCTCTGCGCTCGGCCGGGATCGCGGCCTGCAACCTGGTGCGCGTCTCGAGCATTTTCCCTCCGCGATGCAAAATGATCCCGCGGAGTGAAGGTATGAAGGAACTCGAGCCCGGCCAGGTGACCTTTGTGGTGATGAGTGAGAACTCCACGCACGAGCCCCACCGCCTGATCGCGGCCTCGGTGGGCGTGGCCCTTCCCGCTGACCGGAACACCTTCGGATACCTCTCCGAGCACCATTCGTTCGGTCAGACCGAAGAAGTGGCGGGAGAATACGCCGAGGAGCTGGCCGCCGAGATGCTTGCGACGACCCTGGGCGTGGAATTCGATCCTGACCGGAGCTGGGACGAAAAGAAGGAAATTTACCGCATCTCGAACAAGATCGTGCGCACCATGAACATCACCCAGTCCGCGATCGGCGACAAGCGCGGGCTATGGACGACAGTGCTCGCGGCCTCGGTGCTGCTGGGCGTCGATGAATAGCATTCACCATTTGTCATCGCTACTTAATAACAAGCCCCGGCCAAGCCCTCAGATCGGAAGAAAGCCATGTCAGCCATAACATCTTTCATTAAGCAGCATTACCGCCATTTCAACGCCGCGGCGCTGGTGGACGCGGCCGAGGCGTACGTCAAGCTGCTCGATTCGGGCGGCAAGATGTTCATGACGATCGCGGGCGCCATGAGTACGGCGGAACTCGGCATCTCACTCGCCGAGATGATCCGCCGGGACAAAGTGCACGGCATTTGCTGCACCGGCGCCAATCTTGAGGAAGACGTTTTTAACCTGGTCGCCCACGAATTTTACGAGCGCGTGCCGCATTACCGCGATCTGACGCCGAAGGACGAAGCCGCGCTGCTCGGGCGGCACATGAATCGCGTGACCGACACGTGTATTCCCGAAATGGAAGCCATGCGGCGGATCGAATCCGCGGTTCTCGAAGAGTGGATGGCGGCGGACAAATCGGGCCAGCGATTTTTCCCGCACGAGTTCATGTACAAGATCCTGCTTGCCTGCAAGCTGAGCGGGTCCTACCAGATCGACCCCAGGAACAGCTGGCTGCTGGCGGCGGCGCAGAAGAATCTGCCGATCTTCGTTCCCGGCTGGGAAGACGCCACGCTGGGAAACATGTACGCCGGCCATTGCATCTCGGGCGACGTGAAGAACGTCCACACCGTACGGACCGGCATCGAGTACATGATGGAACTCGCGGAATGGTATACGCAGACGACCGCCAGGAGCCCGCTCGGATTTTTTCAGATCGGCGGCGGGATCGCCGGGGACTTTCCGATCTGCGTGGTCCCGATGCTGCACCAGGATCTGCAGCGCGAGAACGTCCCCCTGTGGGCCTACTTTTGCCAGATCAGCGACTCCACAACCAGTTACGGCTCATATTCCGGCGCCGTGCCCAATGAGAAGATCACGTGGGGCAAACTCGGCGTCGATACGCCCAAGTACATCGTTGAATCCGATGCGACGATCGTTGCGCCGCTCATTTTCTCGTATGTGCTGGGGTGGTGAGTCCTGATAAATGGTGAACGGATGCTGTGCCATTCACCATTTACCATTCACTATTCACCCCTTACAGCTTGCCTCTAGAACGTGTAGCGAAGCGCCAACTGGAACTCGCGGGGCAGGTTCAGCAGGTTGGTGTACTTGCCGAACGAGTTTTCAATATCGATCTCGTTGTAGCTGCCCACGTGAGAATCGAAACTGGGCGTATTGGTGATGTTGAAGGATTCTACGCGTAGCTGCAGAGCCTGGTTTTCACCCCAGGGCATTCGCCACGTCTTATCCGCGCTGGCATCGACGTTGAAGAATCCGCCGCCGTACCCGACGTTACGGGTCCCCGATTGACCGGGCAGGGTGTAGAACCAGGAATTATAGGCCGTGGTGGGATTCTGGAAGATGTTGACCGTGCCGTCGGGCATCTTGTGGACTCCGGACTGCGGAAGCGATCCGGTGAGCGTGGCGACGCCTTCAAGCTGCCAGTCGGTGGGGAAGAAGAAGCCGTTGTCGACGATGTAGGGGAAGCCGGTAGTCCAGCGGAAAATGCCGCCCAATTGCCAGCCGCCGATCAGGGCATTTACCCAGCCCGACGTGCTGGAGCCGAATCGCTGGCCGTGCCCGAAAGGCAACTGCCACACCCAATCGGCATTGATCTGGTGTGTGGCGTTGAAATCCGAGGCGCCGTAAAGCTGATTGGGGTCCCAGGCGTTCACGATACTGCCGTCAAACCCGCCCCAGGCTCCGATGCGTTCCGCATCGGAGGAAATGTCCATGGAACGCGACCACGTCCAGTTCAGGTCCGCCTGCACGCTGTGGCTGAAGCGCTTCGACAGCGTGACTTCCAGGGCATTGTAGTTGGCGTTGCCGACGGTGCGCCAGGCGTAAAGCGACGAAAACTGCTGGTTATAGAAGGTGTACGGGCCGAAGCGGCTGCAGCCGTTGGAACATTGCTGTCCGGGAAGGTCGAGGAAAAACAGCGCCGAGGTCTCGTTGTGCAGGTTCCCCAACCAGGTGTCATACACCGCCTGCAGGGCATTGCAATTGGCAATGGTGACTCCGCAGACGCTATAGCCGGTGCCGGCGGCCCCGGGAAACACATTGGTCCAATACGCCGACGTCGGTCCCACCATCTGCGGCGTGATCTGGCCCACGCTTACGCCCTGGTTGCCGAGCTGCGAAAGCCGGGCCGCCGCCTGGTAATAGCTGATGCCGCTCTGCGGGTCGACAAAGTTCAAAGGCTGCGTCAGGTCTTCCTGGCTGAGCAGCCGATGCGAGAACGCCCCCACGTATGACGCGCGCAGCAGGACGTTGTTGCCGAGCTCGCGCTCGATCGTCAGGTTTGCCTGGTACACATAAGGTGTCTTCATGGTGTTGTCGAGGCCCCAGGCGATGGCGAATCCGCCGGTGTCGAGGGAATTCGGCGGTGTGGCCGGGAAACCCCCTGGCGGCGCGGGTAGAAAGATCTGCCCGCCGCAGCCGTTCGCGGGGATCGTGTTGATATTGGCGACCCGCGGCGCGCAGTCCTCCGTCTGGACGGAAGCGGGGTTGGAGAGCTGGGTGGAGAGGCCGAAAGAGCCGTTGTGATCGAAGGTGTTCAGGATCTCTTCGCCGAAATGGTAATAAGTGATTCCGAAGCCGCCGCGGATGGACGTCTTGCCGTCGCCCAGCAGGTGATTTAGAAAACTCGACTGAGGATGCGGAGAGTAGGCGAACGAAACGCGGGGCCCCCAGTTGCCATAGTCTGTGGGATAGAGGGGACCGCCGTGATTGGCCGGACCGCCGAGCGCGAACTGCAGCAGCGGATCGTTGAGCGACGGCACAGCCTTGTTCATCTCGGCCGCGCGCGCATTGAAGAACTGGGACATGTTCAACGGCGAGCCCCCGTAACCGGCGCAGCCTGCCGCGCTGGGCTGTTGACAAGGAATGCCCTCCGGCACGACCTGCAATCCGTTGACCTCATAGGGCGCCGGAGCCACCTCGTAGCGGAGTCCGAAATTCAGGGTCAGATTGGGCGTGACGCGCCAGGAGTCCTGTCCGTACGCTCCGTACATATGGGCGGTGAAGTTCCGGTGGATCGGCGCGCCCTGCGGCAGCACGCTTCCCGTGCGCGTGTAATTGTAGATGGCATTGTCTTCAGTGACCATGCCCAGCAGTCCGATCAGCGGAAAGTCGTAGCCATTGTCGAAGGAAGGGTCCACCGCCGGATACCCATTGACGGCCGGGTCGAGCGGAGTGCCCGTATTGGCGATGCCGCTGGGATTCAGCCAGGCGGCGTTCATCGAGCCGTAGCTGAACGAGTCTTCCTGGCTGAAGCGCGGGTTGTGAAGAATACGAAGGTTACCGCCAAACTGCAGCGTGTGCTTGCTCTTCGTCCAGGTAATGTCGTCGGCAAACTCGTGAATAGGCTCGGTGAAGCCGTGCGAATAGTTGATGGGCTGCGACAGCTCGCGAACAATGTTCCAGGGCTGATTGGTGTCGCCCAGCACTTCCACGCTTTGCCTCGTGAGCCCATAGCGTGCGCTGTTCACCAGCGTCGGCCCGAGATTGGAAATCAGGCCGACGGCAAAGCCGTTGCTGTGGTTCAGAGTGTTGGTGGTCGCTGCGGTGCCGGGCAGAAAGGGCGCCCCCGGCAGCGTGTCGTCCATCCAGTTGCCGCGAACGAACAGGTCTTCGGTACCCGACTGGTTCAAATGCAAGTCCAGGCGCGAGGCGGCGGTGAGATAATTGTCAGCCACGTTGCCGGCAAAACGGTATCCCGAAAAATTGAGGCCATCGCCGACGGAATTGTCGTTGGGCAGGGGATAAGTGCCGAAGTAATTCATCATCGCCGCGTCCGGACCCAGATGCTGGGGGTCCATGGCGGTGATCTGCTGGGGCGACAGCGTCTGGATATTCCCGTTCACGTCCAAATACTTGATATTGCCCTGCCGCAGGCTCAGAGTCGGAATCTCCTGGACCACGCTCTGGCCCTGCCGGTCCAGACGTTCGTCGTAAGAGGCGAAGAAGAAGGCGCGGTCCTTCTTGATGGGGCCGCCCACGGTCCCTCCGAAGATATTGCGGATCAGCTTTGGCGCCTGATCGGGCTGACCCTGGCCCAGCTCGGCGAGCTTGATGAAGTAATCGTTGGCCGCCAGCGCCGTGTCCCGGTTGTATTCGTAAGCCACGCCGTGCCAGTTGTTGGTGCCGCTCTTGGTCACCAGGCTCACTTCGGCTCCGGCCGAGTGTCCCTGATTGGCATTGGCGTCCGTGGTCGTCAGCTTGAACTCCTCGAGCGAGTCGGGCGTCATGCGCAGCACCGAAGTGAAGGCGTAGCCGTTGGCGTAATCGTTGGTATCGATCCCGTCGAGGGTGACGTTCGACTGGTCGCTGCGCACGCCATTCACCGCTCCACTGCGCGAGTCGTTGTTCACATTGAAGTCGGGGCGGTTGCCAAGATAGGTGACGCCGGGCTGCACGCTGAGCAGGTCCACCACGTTGCGCGATTCGATCGGAAGTTGCGTCACCTGCTGCTCATTGAAGCCGTTCCCCAGGGTGGCGTCGCTCGTGTTCAACACCGGCGCCACGCCGGTCACCTCCACGGTGGTGCGGTTGCTGCCTACCTGCAGGACGACGTTCAGCGTCGCCGGAGTGTTCACCAGCAGTTCCAGTGACGGCTTCTCGAACTGTGTAAAGCCGGACTTTCCCGCCCGCAGGTTGTAAGTGCCGGGCAACACCTCCGGAAAGAGGTAGCCGCCGTCCGGGCCGCTGGTGGCGCTGCGCGAGCTTCCCGTCGACGGGCTCACAAGCGTCACGGTGGCGCCGGGAATCACCGCGCCACTGGCGTCGGTCACGCTTCCGCGCAACGACGTGGTCGCCTGGCCCCACACCGGCACTGTTCCTAATGCCAGCACCACGAGACCGAGAAGCATCCGTTGGCAAAAGCTGGTTTCTCTCATGATTTCGTCCTCCCGTGGAGAAGCATCTGGAAATTTAGCGAGCTCTTTGACAATTCACTGAGGCTCCAAGCGATGGAGCGGGACCTTTGGGAACGGCACGAACCCGCAGGGAACGAAAGACGGGAAGCGCCAGGGCAGTGCTGGTGGAAGAAGCCGAGCGGATTTCAGCGCCGCAATTGCGCCGGCCGCAGAGAGTCATTTGATGCACGCCTCGCGTTTCCAGCGCCCAAACCCGACTTGGTGAACGTATCGCGGCGGCTGATGGTTTGTCAATACTGTGTGTTACTTCTGTTGATACGGTCAATAAGTAGAGTGCTCGGCACGCGGCTCGAACGCGAAGGGGTATCTACACCAGTAACGGCCTCTCGACGTCGGCTACGGCTTAGGCCGGCGAGGGCCGTAGCGCAGGGCATTAGCCCGAGCATGCCGGCCTGAAGGCCGGCTCTACGGGCGGGTGAACGCTGCAATCATCTGACGCGTGACATTAGCAGGCTGACGAAAAGCGTGTAGCGGCGGCTTCAGGCCGCCACACGTGTATTGAGAGAGTTGGACTTATGGCGAGGTAAACTCGCCGCTACGCTCCTCAAACCGTGTTTTTCAGCAGCCTGCTAGCTAGAATTTCTTTCGGGAGTAAGCGACAACCACCGGGACGCTGATCGAGCCGCCAAACCGGTTGAGCTGGATGTCGTAATGAACGGGATAGCCACCCTGGTCGGAGATCGTGTTGGCCTGGATTGATCCCACCATGTAGCCGCCACTGCCGCCGCCCCCCAGGGTGACGCCGGCGTTCGGAGCCGTGACGATGGCCGAGATCGCACCGTTGCCGCCGAATGCGATACAGCTGCCGCTGCAGGCGGCTTGGAGTTGCACCGCTTCCGGAGGGACATTGAGTCCACTGACCCCACTGGTGACTCCATTACCCTTAATGCTGATGGAGCCCTGAACGTTCAGGACTACGTACCCTGAGACATCGATTTCAGCGTTCCCGGACTCGTCGATGCTGGCGACGTCATAATACACGGGGTGGGCTATGTCCGGGCCTCCGACGAGCTGCAGTTTGTCACTGCTCCTGATCGTAACCGCTCCCATTTCGTAAGGGTTGGCTGAGCTGCCTTTGCAGGTGGTGTCCATACACGGCGCGTTGTAAGCCAGGGGAGGCGCGGCCGCGCCCGCCGATGGAAATGTCGTCATGGTTGGCCAGGTTGCTCCCGTTGGAAAGACTTTCGAGGTATGGTTCACCGAAGGAGCGCTTCCCGGAAAGCCGGCTCGAAAGGTGGGCGCCGCCGGGGGCGCTTTATACGGCCCGGTTAAGACTTCGCCCTGCACGGACTGCGTGCTGCCGTTATACCCGGTCCCGCAGGATGCGCCGCCGGCCGCTGCGCTCGCTCCGGGACCCACGGTGACGTTGCCCGAGACCCGGACGTTCGAGCCCAGCGAGACCCCGCCGTTGGCGCCCACCCCCGCTCCGGAATCGATCACATTGGTAGAGGCGGCGTCACAATGGCCGGCCACGCTGACGTTGCCGCCCCCATACGCGCCCAGCGCCGAATTGAAGGAGTCCGTACACACGCCGGCACTCCCGCTCATGCTGACGGAACAGTAGCCATACAGGGCGCTGCCGGAGCTGGGAGCATAGACCGCCTGGATGATCGCCTGCTCCTCCGCGGTGGCGGTCACCGCGCCGGTACCCGAGGTCCACTTGCCGAGCGAGGTCACCAGCCAGGTCTCTACCGGCTGGGGCGTGGACAGGCTGGGAGGAGTTCCCGTGGTCACTGTCTGATAGCTGAGCAGGGTGGCATTCACGGAGTATACCCCCGCGTTCGAGCTGTTCCCGGTTATGGGCACGTTCACCAGGTCGTTCGCGAAAGACGCCGCCACGGCGGTGTTGGGATAGTTTGAGGAGCCGCCGCCGTAGCCGATCAGCTGAACGGCGCCCTGGAGCGACGGACAGCCGGACTTGCACTTCACGGGCTGGCTATCCGAGGTGAGCAGACTAAAGGCCGAGCCGTCCTGCGTGACTGAGTAGTAGGTGGGGGCAAGCGCCGGGGATACGGCCGCGTAACGGCCGCTGCGTAGCCAGTTCGCCGCCTGCTGAATGCCCGCTTTCGCCAGGTAATCCGCCTGCGTGTCCAGGCGATAGTTGAGGCTGGCGTAGGTCTCCGAACGCGCCGTAAACACGATGGCGGCAGCGAGCGCGCTGATGACCAGCAGGGCCAGCATCACCAGGATCAGGGCGATGCCGCTCTCTTGACCTCGCGCTTTTTCACTGCGGCTTCCATGGGTCATCATGCCGCCTCGCTTTCCAGCCTTCCCCTGCTTCGCACCTATTGAGCATTACCGAATATGGTGACGCCTGCTGTAGCGGCCTGCTGTAGCGGCGCTCTATGAGCGCCGGCTTTTCGCCGCAGTTTCTCCGGGGCAACCGGC
>DASYZG010000004.1:0-76436 GCA_035946575.1 Terriglobia bacterium
CAAACCGGGACCAACCGCGCACCAATCAGATTACCGGCCACCCTCCCCATCACGCCTCGATTCTACCCACCCCGGCCCAATACTCGCGCCCATTTTCATCTCCGGGGATGGCCGACGCAGACGGTCATGTGGTTTCTAAAGGACCTTCCGGCTTTCGATGTAGCCCCCTTTTTTGGCCTATGTCATTGATTCGATGTGACATTCCGGCTTTCGGAGTGTGGATGTTTTTTCGCGATTTCGGGTCTTTTTCGGCCAGAATGCGGGTTGGCGGACTGGTTGCAATAGCCTAAGCCTTGCATTCTCATAATGATATGGGTAAATCGTGCCTTGCCGCCGACGGCCCTGCTGCTGGCCGTTTTGGGGATAATCCGCCGTAGCGATTCGGCTTAACCCCAACGGATTTGGATGGTTTTGGCTGCAAGAGCCCGATTGTGGGGAAAGGAGTCTGCCTGCAAGGAAATCGACGCTGAACTGCGTGGCCATCGAGGTTCCGCCTTGATTACTTGCCAAATCCCACCGAAAGCGCCTTCGCTTACAGCTCTAGAACGGCTCGCAACCCTTCCTCCACAGCAGCCAAGTCCGGCTCCGAAAGCTTTCCCACTCGGCGAATGAATCGTTCCCTGGCGGCAGCACGAATCTGATCGGTGACGGCAACCGCGGATCTTCCCGCACCGTGAACAGGCACGGCCAGAGGCGGAGCAGCTTGCGGACCGGTAGATAGCGGCACAACCACAATCGTGTGTCTGCGCTGATTCAGGACGTCGGAGCCGACGACAAGGCAAGGCCGGATTTTCTTGGTCTCAGAAGCTGGCGTTCGGTCCAACCGCACCCGCCAGAGCTCACCCCTTTGCGGTGTCATCCCCGGGGCTCCTTAATTTCGTCCGTGAGTACGTCCCATTCCCGCTCCATAGCGCGCGTGGCCCTGTTACTGTTCAGAATCTCGCAAGCGCGAGCCAGCATTTGCTCGCGTTCACTCAGCTTCGCTGACAAAGCCTCGGCGACATAGCGGGACCGCTGCCGCGCCGGGACGCGGCTGGCGAATCGCCGGACCAAATCCTCGGGAAGGCTGAATGTGACTTTCTGGCTTGCCATAAAGCCATAATACCATAACCTTCCTGGTCTCGCGTCGTTCCCGCGCAAGCGGGAATCCAGCCTCGCCAGGCCGCCGTTGTCGTTTCACCGGTCATTCCCGCGAAAGCGGGAATCCAGATTTAAGGCATTCCTATGAGAGTCTCAGACAAATCCTTCCAGTCGGGATTTACTGACTCGATCAGCTCGATCTTCCAGGCACGATTCCACTTTTTCAACTGCTTCTCCCTCATAACCGCGTCGCCAGGCCGCGCGCATGATTCGTCGTAGACCAGCCGATGGACACCGTATTTCTTGGAGAAGCCTTCCGCCAGGCCCTGTCTGTGCTCCCCGACACGGCGAGCAAGGTTGTTGGTCACTCCAATGTAGAGCGTTCCATTTCGCTTGCTGGCTAGAATGTAGACGTGATACGCATGGCCCCAACAGCGTTATATCACCAACTGGATTCCCGCTTACGCGGGATGACCGCGTTGGGCTGGGCCGCGTCGAATGAAGGGCCGCGGAGCTGCGCAGGACCACCGCATATTGCGTGGTAGGGAACCGCCTCCGGTGAGCACGGAAAGGTCGGGAGAGTAGCGGAGACCCTCGGTCTCGCGTGTGGCGCGGTCAGGAGACCAGCCGCAACGAGAAGCTACAGGGACTGAAGTCGCCGGTGAGGACACCGGCGCTACAGTCGCTTCAAGCGACCACATCAAAGTACATCCGGTAGGATGCATCGTGACCCACGCGGTAAAAGGGTACAAAGGAGGCAGTGGAGTGTTGCTCAGAATGAAATTCAAGCGGTCCGCCTCCCGGTTTGATCCACTTTGACGGATCGCGACGACCCGGAGCGATGATTGTGCCGCGCTCTTGCACGAGGACCACCGGTCCGTAAACTGCTGCGAGGCGATTCGGGTGCTGAGCATCGACGGGCTTTAGTTTCAGCTCCATCGGCAAGCGGATCGTCAGTCGATCGCCAGGGCTCCAGGTTCTGGCAATCGTCGCCCAACTGCCGGGCCTGGCGGTGACCTGCAAGTCCGAGTCATTTACTCTTGCCGTTACCCCGCGGGCCCATCCGGGAACTCTGCACTTGATTGCAAATGTCACGGGTTTCCTGGACTGAACAGTAAGCGTGGTCGAATCCGACTCGGGGAAGGTCGTCGCCTGCTCCAGTTGGACCTCTTCGTCGCCGTGATTCCAGGTCACCGCCGAAGGGACAAACAGATTCACGTAGAGGCCGTCGCGGTCGTGGAAGTAAATGAGGTTCGGGTAGTCCGCCACATCCTGGATATAGGTGCCCGAGCAGCAGGGCCAGGGCGATTCGTAATAGATCTTGTGGCAGCCACCGAGCATGTAGTCGGAGTAGTAGAAGGTCTGCCCATAGCCGTGCATGGGGAGAGAGGCGCCGATGCCGTTGTAGATCATCTGCTCGATCCAGTCGCCGTAGCGCGCCTCGCCGGTGAATCCCATCAAGTAACGCGACAATTTGAAAACCGCCCAGGAGCCGCACGGCGTCTCGAACGTGTCGAGGCTCTCTTCCAGAGATTTCCCGAGCGAGCCGTCCGGGCTTACCAGGCTTTCATCCGGACCGTAACCGCCCGTCGCGTAGCACTGGGTTCGCTGAAAATAGTCGAAGGCGTTAACGCAGGTCTTCAGATACTGCGGTTCTCCGGTGATCGCGTAGGTCATCGCCGCGCTGCTGAGCGTATTGACGTGGCTGTAGGCGTGGAGACCGTGAATGTCCGGGTCCGGGCTCAGGTTGAACTTGTCCCAGTAGGCCGGATACCGCCAGACGTCGCCGAATGTCTTGTACTTGACGTTTCCGGTGAGTTGGTACGCCCGGTAGAGGTTTTCGGCGAGCGTGTACCACTCGTTGCCACAGCTCATCGAATCAGGATGCTTCGGGCTCGCAGGAGTGCGGGTGCGGTCGAAAATCGCCGAGGCGCGGTCGACCATGGTTTCGAGAACGGGCAAGGCTTCCTTCTGCCCGCCGTAAAGGCACATGTCAACCAGGCCGCAGACCGTCTTGTCGAAGATATAGTGGCTGTGCTCGATCCCTAGATTGCGGCGATTGGAGAAGTACTCGCCGTCCCGAGCGGCAGCCTTGGCCCACTCGCGCATGAGGTAAGCGGCCTTATCCATGAGCGCAGAGTCGGCAGTGGCCTTGTACATTCGCGACATGCCACTGAGCCATTGACCGAGAACCTCCGCGGCGTCCCGCTGACACCAGCCGCCCATGTCGCGGCCGGGCGCCGGCAGCCCGACGCGCTGGCGGAATCCCTTCAGGATGTCGTCATTCGGGACGTTCCAGTAGTAGTCGCGGGTCGCGTCGTACTGCTTCTTCAGTGGTCCATCGAGCAGGCGGACACCGCTGTAGTCGAAGGGTACGAGGGCAAAGGTCTTCGAGTCGCGCACGTGTTCGTCCATGTTGGCCCAGGCTGATCTGCCGCTCAGGAGCGCGGGAGCCAGGGATGCGCCCAACAGGCCCTTCATGAAACTGCGTCGAGTTCCGCCCACCGATGTAACCTCCCCGCGATTTCCATGATCATACTCCAATCAAAAGCGCTGCCCACGGGCGTTCCCGGCCCAAACTGGCCGGGAAGTCAGAAAGCGCCGCTTCCCGATGGGCGGTTGCGGCACTCAGCCGGGAAACTTCGAGCAACCGAATTTACCGCAGGTCTGGGAAACAGATGTCGGGAACAGCCCTGGGGTTGAAATTCCGCGCCCATTGAGCGATCACAAGAGGCCGCACGGCGCTGAAGGAGCCAGCTCCACATCGAAATCCGGACGGAGCGGTGCAAAGCCTCCGGGTCCGACTCACAAATAAAGGTAAAATATCTGACTCCAAGGACTCGCAGGAGGCTGCTGATGCCCGATTACATTCTGGCGCTCGACCAGGGAACCACGAGTTCGCGCGCGATCCTGTTCGATGGCGACGGACAAGTGCGGGCGTCCGCAAGCGAAGAATTCCCGCAGTACTATCCGCAGCCCGGCTGGGTGGAGCACGATGCAGCCGAGATCTGGGCTTCGCAGCGGAGGGTGGCCGAGCGCGCGCTCGCCGGCGTCGCGCCTAGCGCCGTCGCCGCCATCGGCATCACGAACCAGCGTGAGACGGTGGTTCTGTGGGACCGCCGGACGTCGGAACCGGTCTACCGCGCAATCGTCTGGCAGTGCCGCCGGACGGCCGGGATGTGCGACCGCATCCGGCAGGACGGCTTCGACCGTGTGCTGCGGGAGCGCACGGGCCTGGTGACCGACGCTTATTTCTCCGGCACCAAGATCGCCTGGCTGCTCGAGAATGTTCCGGGCGTGCGCGAGCGCGCCGAGCGCGGCGAACTGGCCGGCGGCACGATGGACAGCTGGCTGATCTGGCAGCTCACCGCGGGGCGCGTGCACGTAACCGACGTCAGCAACGCGTCGCGCACGCTGCTGTTCAACATTCACACGCTCGACTGGGACGACGAGATTCTGAACTACTTCCGCATTCCACGCGCGCTGCTGCCCGAGGTGCGGTCGTCGAGCGAGATTGTGGCCGGCTGTGATCTGCTTACGCCGGGCCGCGCGATCTCAGTGGCGGGAGTGGCGGGCGACCAGCAGGCCTCGCTGTTCGGGCATCAGTGTTTCCAGCCCGGAAGCGTGAAAAACACCTACGGGACAGGCTGCTTCCTGCTGATGAATACGGGCGGGGCGGCGCCGGGTGCACAGAACGGGCCGGCTTCGCAGAACGGACTGTTATCGACGGTCGCGTGGCGGCTGGGGGCGGCGCAGCCTGCGGTGTACGCGCTCGAGGGCAGCGTGTTCGTGGCCGGTGCGGCCATCCAGTGGCTGCGGGACGAGTTGCGACTGGTCCGGAGCGCCGAAGAGACGGCGGCAATGGCCGCGGCGGTGCCCGACACGGGCGGCGTCTACTTCGTTCCGGCGTTTGTGGGGCTGGGCGCGCCCTACTGGGACGCTTACGCGCGCGGCGCCATTGTGGGCATCACGCGCGGCACGAATCGGAATCATCTGGCGCGGGCGGCGCTCGAGGCCATGGCCTATCAGACACGTTCGGTGGTTGAGGGCATGGCGGCAGATTCCGGCATCCGGCCGCAAGTGCTGCGCGTGGACGGCGGCGCTGCCCGCAACGATTTCATGTGCCAGTTCCAGGCGGATATCCTGGGCGTGGCCGTCGAACGTCCCGCCACCACCGAGACCACGTCGCTCGGCGCCGCCTATCTCGCCGGCCTCGCCACCGGCTTCTGGAAGGACGCCGCGGAACTCGCCGGACAACTCCGCATCGGGGCGCGCTTCGAGCCCACGATGAGCGCGAGCCGGCGCGACGAGCTTTACGCGGGATGGCAGCGAGCCGTGGAACGTGCGCGCGGGTGGGCTGTCGGCAGTTAACAGTTAGTTGCCAATTGGAGACCCCATGAAGATCGGATTCGTCGGACTCGGCAACATGGGCAGGGGCATCGCCCGCAATCTGCTCAAGGCCGGTCACGAAGTCTACGCCTACAATCGTACAACCCGTCGGGCGCAGGAGCTGGCGCGGGACGGTGCGCGTGTCGCAGGCCTCGCGGAAGCCGCGGCCACCGGCACGGTATTCACCATGCTCGCCGACGATCACGCCGTGGAGCAGTGCGTCTTCGGCGGCGGCGGAATCCTAGCCGGACTGCCGCGCGGCGGCCTGCACGTCTCGCTCAGCACGATCAGCGTGGCTCTTTCCCACCGGCTCGCCGAGGAGCACGGCCGTCACGGGCAGAATTACGTCTCCGCGCCGGTTTTTGGACGCCCGCAGGCTGCAGAATCGGCGCAGCTGGTGGTGGTGGCTGCCGGCCCCGCAGAGGCGGTCGAGAAAGGGCGACCGATGCTCGAAGCCATGGGACGGAAGGTTTTTGTGCTGGGAACCGAAGCGCCTCAGGCCAACGTTTTGAAACTCGCAGGCAATTTTCTGATCGCCTCCATGCTCGAGGCGCTTAGCGAGGCGTTCGCGCTGGCGCGCAAGTGCGGCATCGAGCCGCTGAAATATCTCGAGATCATGAACACGCTCTACCAGTCTCCGATTTACGAGACCTACGGCCGGATCATCGCCGAGGAGCATTTTGAGCCCGCCGGATTCAAGATGCTTCTGGGCCTCAAGGACGTCCGGCTGGTGCTCGCGGCAGGCGAGGCCGCTGCCGTGCCCATGCCGCTCGCCAGCCTGGTCCGGGATCACATGATCTCGGGAATTGCGCGCGGCATGGGCGAGATCGATTGGGGCGCCATCGGCCGCGTGGTGGCGGAGGATGCGGGGTTGGGGTCTAAGAGAGTCGACTCTTGACCTCTCGAGTCTTGACTCTCAACTCTCAACTTTCAACCTTTGACGGTTCCACTCGCGGGGGACGTCCGTGCCGCACGAATATCACTTCTACGATCGCTCTCTCGAGACCGCGCCCCGCGAGGAACTGCGTCGTCTGCAGGACGAGAAGCTGCGGCGCCTGGCGCGCGCGGTCGCGGACAATGCCTTCTATCGCGAGAAGATTGCCGTGAACGGATTCGATCTTGCCGGGCGGGGCATCGAGGACCTGACAAGAATACCCTTCACGACCAAGGCGGAACTGGCTCGGGACCAGCGCGCGTTCCCGCCGTTTGGCCGCCTGCTCACCTATGAGCCGTCGCGGTATCCGTACGCCCATCACACCTCGGGCACGAGCGGCAATCCTCTGGTCTGGCTCGATACCGCCGAAGACTGGGAAACCTGGATGCGCTGCTGGGCCTACGTGTACCGCGCGGCCGGCGTGACGGAGCGCGACGTGGCGTTCTTCGCCTTTTCGTTCGGTCCCTACATCAGCCATTGGGCCGCGCTCGATGGCGCGCGGCGGCTGGGCGTCCGCTGCCTGCCCGGCGGGGGCATGAGTTCGCTGCAGCGCGTGCAGGCGGTCCTGAATCAGGGCGCGACGGTGGTACTCTCCACTCCGACGTACGCCTTGCGGCTGGCGGAAGTAGCGCACGAGCACCATCTCGACCTCGCCCGGAGCGCGGTGCGGATCACGATTCATGCCGGCGAGCCAGGAGCCAGCGTCCCGCACGTGCGCAGCGCGATCGAAGGCGCATTCGGCGCCGCCTGCTTCGATCACGCGGGTGCGACCGAACTTGGCGCCTGGGGTTTCGAGTGCGAGGCGCATCCCGGCGCCATTCATCTCAATGAAGCCGAGTTCATCTTCGAGACTCTCGATCCCCAAACCGGCGCCCCGGCAGCGTCCGGGCAGCCGGCCGATCAGCCGGGAGAATTGGTGGCCACGGCGCTCAGCCGCAGCGGCATGCCGGCGGTGCGGTACCGCACGGGCGACATGGTGGTGCTGGACCGCGAGCCGTGCGCCTGTGGCCGCACCTTTGTGCTGGCCCGCGGTGGAGTCCTCGGCCGCGCGGACGACATGCTTATCGTTCGCGGCGTGAACGTCTATCCTGCCGCCATCGACGATCTGGTGCGGAGCCAGATCGGATCCGCCGAGTACGAAGTGGAGATCCGCCGCGTGGGCGGCCTCGACGAACTGCTGCTGAAGATCGAAACGCCCGACACGGCCAGGCTCGATGACGTGGCACGGACCATTCATGAGCGCCTGAACATCCGCGTCGGCGTGCGCCAAGTGCCCGCCGGCAGCCTCCCACGCTACGAACTCAAGGCCCGGCGTTATAAGAGGTTGGCGCCGCGACAAGACGATGCCCGCTGAAATCCATCCGCCCGCAACTCCGCGCGAGTCCACCAGGACGCGCGCGCGCCGGCTGGCGCTGGGCGCGCTGTTCAGCGCCATTCTCCTGATTCCCCGGCTCCGCCGCCTGCGACGCCGGCCGCGGGCCTGGCTCGCGTTTCGCGCGGGCGCGGGTCTCGCGGGCGCAGTGCTGATCTGGAGATTCGCTCGCGCGGACGCGGGCTCCGGTTCGCTCGCCGCGGGCGTTGCTCTGATCGCCTTGGCGGCGCTCGTTCGCTCCAGGCCGCAGAAGAAGACTGCGGACGAAGTCGCCCGCGAGTTGGGAGCGCTGGTGGCGGTGAACGGCGGAGAGTTTGCTGCCGCTGCCGGCAACGGGTCCCGCCGCCCGGTCTACATCTTCGTGCATCCGGAACGCCTGCTGGTGCTGACGCCGGCCTTCCGGCGTCTGGTTGAGATTCCTCTCGCCGGCTTGCGCCAGGTCTCGACCGGCCCCGCCGGGGCCAATGGCCGTCGACGAGACGAGGCCTGGGAACTCAGGATCGACTGGGAATCGGAAGGGCGGCAGGCGGCGGTCTTTCACTATCAGGGAACATTCGCCGAGCATCTCGCGCGCGTGGCCGGCCAGACAATCACAACGGTCTGGAAGAAGAGCCTACCAGTGTTGCCTATCTGAAACGCGCGCTCATTTCGCGAGGAGGAGGCTTTCCGCAAAGGGCCACTCGCGGTCGATCCACTGCGCGTCGCAACGGAAGCCCGACTGCTCCGCCATGGAGTCGACCTCGCGCTCGGCATACTTGTGACTGCTCTCGGTCCAGATGGTCTCGTCCTTGGCGAGTTCGACGGTGATTCCCGCGCGGGGAATCTCAACGGTCTGACGCTCGGTCGAGCGCAGATGCATCTCAACGCTGCGCGCCTCAGGATTGAATCGGGCGCTGT
Organism: Terriglobia bacterium; assembly: GCA_035946575.1. Lineage (GTDB taxonomy): Bacteria > Acidobacteriota > Terriglobia > UBA7540 > UBA7540 > Gp13-AA77. Next base: position 8,673 of record DASYZG010000004.1, read on the forward strand.
GGGCAAAGCGGCGCAGATTGAAATCGGCGTCGAGTTCGCGATTGACGCGCGCGAGCAGGTTGAGATTGAAGGCCGCCGTCACGCCCAGCGGATCGTCGTAGGCGTCGAGCAACTGCGGGACGGGCTTCTCGAGGTCGGTGCCGAGCAACAGCGAGTCGCCGGGAGCGAGGACGCGCCGCACCTCCTGCAGGAACTTCACTCCCTGCGGACGATCGAAGTTACCGATCGTGCTTCCCAAAAACAGGACCATCAAGTGCGCGTTGGCCGCGCGTCGCGCCGCCACTTCCAGCAAACCATCCAGGTATTCGCGCTCGAGGCCCACGACACTCACGAATTCCATGCGGCCGAGCTCGCGCTGCACTTCGGCGAGCGCCGTGGGTGAAATCTCGATGGGATAGTAGAAGGTGCGCTGCGGGTTGGAAAGCGCCTCCAGGATCCAACGTGTTTTCCTGCCGCTGCCGCTGCCCAACTCCGCCACCACCACCGGACGCGGCAGCCTGGAGACGATTTCGGCCGCATGCCGGCGCAGCAGGCGCTCGTCCGCACGCGTCAGACCGTACTCCGGAAGCTGGCTGATCACCTCAAAGAGCGTCGAGCCCACACGATCGTAGAGATACTTGGAGGGCAGCTCCTTCTGGCCTGGTTTCGTCAGCCCAGCACGGACGTCAATCGCAAACTCGGCGAGCTGGCCGGCGGTGATGGCGTGAGTGATCATGAGGCGCTCCTGTCACGGTCAGTTGCTGACACAGCGAAACCCCGCATAGATGTAAGGGTAGTGCGGCTGAAACCAGTTGCGGAAGGAACGCCGCAGCATGCAGGCGGCCGTGCGGGGCGATCCGCCTTTCATCACGTAGTGGTGTCCGTCGAAGAAGTTGGCGGAGTAGCCGGGATAGAACGGGAGAGGCTCGAATCCGGGAAACGGCTCGAAGACGCTCGCCGTCCATTCCCACCCGTTGCCCAGCAGGTCTTCGGCGCCGAAAGCGCTGCGTCCCTCCGGAAAGGCGTTGACACACGCCGGATCCCAGCCGGCGAAGTCGAAGTTTCCGCACTTCGGGGCCTCGGGAGGTTTTGATCCCCAAGGGTACGGCCTCTCCTTGTCGCGCGGCGTGCCATAGGCGGCACGGTGCCACTGCGCCTCGGTGGGAAGCGCCTTGCCGGCCCAGCGCGCGTACGCACCGGCCTCAGCGTGACTCACGTAAACCGGCCAATCGAGCGGCAGACCGATCTCATCGAACATGGTGCGCAGGTGCCAGCGCCCGTCCACCGCCAGCCAGAATGCCGGGTGCCGGACGTTGTGTTCCGTCCGCCAGGCCCAGTCGCTTTCCGCCCACAGGGACCGCTCTTCGTAGCCGCCCGCCTCGAGGAAGCGCAGAAACTCGCGGTTCGTGACCTTGTAGCGATCGATGGCAAAGGCCGGGACGTCCACCGCGCTCTCCTCGAATTCGTTGTCCCAGCCGAAGTGGCCGTTACCCCGGGGGATCCCCAGGGTGGCCGCGCCGGCGGGGATTTCAACCATCCCGGGGGCAACCGGAGCTCCGTGGTGGAACGGCGTCAAGGACGGCTTGACTTTGCGCTCGAGGGGAAGCTGGTGCAGCAGATAGGCCAGCGTCTCCGCGTGCATCAGCCGATGCTCGATGGCGACGTTCAGCCTCACCCGGTGATCCTGAGGTTGGAGGCCCTCGGTCCGGGGACTCTCCCACAGTGCCGCATCCAGAGCCCGGCGGATGCGCTGGTTGTAGCCGCGTACGTCTTCGATCGAGGGCCAGTCGGACGGCGTGTCCGAAGGCAGTCCGCCGTCCACCGGGTCGATTCCGAAAGCGAACAGCTTGTCGAATGCGGGATGGAAGGCCGCCAGCCCGAGCGGCTCGCGAAGGAGGTTCCAGTCGAAAGCTTCGAGATGTCCGAGATAGAAAACGAGCCGGTGGCGCTCCGGAATCGGGCGCTCGTATAACGAGTCGGGCCGCACAAGATCGAAGAGCTTGTCGGTCTCCGTACGCGAGCCAGCCATGCGATTCTGTATCTCGATTTGCCTCTGAGCCTCCATCGTGCCCTCTCTCCGTGACCTCAGACTTACAAGCCGCTCCTCGCCGAAAAGGATTGGATGCCGCCGGCGCTGGGAGGTGTGCGCGTCCGGCACCTCGCCGCATTTCGAAGTTGGGGCGGCCCTGCTGGCCGCCCTTGCACCCGAAATCAAGAATGGCCCAAGACTCTTGTCAAAAAAGGACTCAGGAATCCTGCTCCAAAATCCCGTTATTTCCGCCCTAATCACCTCAGCACGTGCGACTTGTAGCTTTGGGTTCGTCGTTCGGGAAAATCGCTCGCGAGGGGCGAAAATCAAGGGTTAAGCTCAGTCTTTCCAATGGATTGCGGTGTTGGGTTCGACACCCTGTACCCCACTGTTTTTTCGCGTCCTCTTTCGCACTTTTCCCGCGCCGCAGCCAGCTCGCGAAACGAGCCCAGGCGCGCCTCGATCCCCTCCCGGAGCTTGACGATGTCCCGCCGGCCATCGGCCCCGAATTCCTTCTCCAGACCGGTCGAAAGCTGGGCATTCGCGCGCAGGATGCGCAGTCTTGCGGCACTTATGGGGTTGCCTCCCACGAAGGTGGGCGAGAGTGAGATCGAGGCCATTGAACAACGCAAATCCGGGGTGATTGCGACCTATAATCGTTCTATATACCATTTGATAATCAAAGTCAATGGGCGAAATGGGCGGGATGGCGGGACGTAGGAAGGTCAGATTGTTCTCCGAGGAGGGCGCCTTCAGCAGAATCCGAGCAAAGCAAATGCAAATCCAGCAAGTGTTATATTAATTGCCCTGTGGCGTGAACTTCCAAATCGTCGCGCGCCAATCGAGCGTCAAGGCCATGATCCTTCCATCCGGAGTCCACGTCATATAGTGGAAATCGTTAGTGTAATCGAGGGGAATACGCGCTGACTTTCCGGTTACCAGATCGAATGTTCCAGGCGGCCAGTACCAGGTCTGTGATCCCATAGGCGCCACCAGCTTCCCGTTCCGGACGCTGCCGGGGTTGATAAACCATCCCAGGTGGAACGTCCCGGCAATCTCCTGCTCCGGCCCGTTGTTTAAGGGAACGCGGACCAGGCGGCTGTTGGGAGGCTCTCGCACCTCAACCACCAGGCTGTGAGTAGCGGCATCGACAGCGATTCCGTCACCCGTGCGAATCCTGCGAGGTTCATCCCCCGAAAGCGGCACGGACCAAACCGCGCGGCCCGCTACACAGTAAAGTGTTTTCGAATCCGGTGAGGTGGCCAGCGCGGTCACCTCTCCCTGATCGAAGCTCAAGCGGCGCGTAATCTGGCCGTTGGACACGGTCGCCAGCGCAATAGCGTGGCGCGGCGGCGCTCCGATCATGAAAGCTAATTGGTCGGACCCTACAGGCGTCATGGGCCCCGCCGTTTCTTCGTTGCTGTTGATCAGCGCAGAAGGATCTTTTCCGGGCTCGACCAGAATCAGCCGGGTACGGGAGGCCGTTCGTTCGGCCCACACCGTGCGGCCATCCGGGAGCACGGTGAAGTAGTCGAGTTCGTCAGGATTGGAGATTGCAGCCACTCTTTCCACCTTCCCGCCGTCAGCCGGAAAACGAACCAATTCCTCTCCTCGGTCGCTCTGATCGAGATAGATGCTGCCATCAGGACCAGTATCGAGGCCCCAGATCGGATGGATCATGTTAAGCAGCGGACGCGTCGGTCCGTGGCCATCCAGCGGCACCGCCGCCACCCGATAGGTGTTCCCTTTACCGGTTGCGATCACCGCATCCTTGCCGTCGCGAGTAGCGGCGACAGCAACGGACTGGCCACTGAATTCACCGGGATAGTCTTCCGGAAGCTGCCGCATACTTCCAGTCGCCAGATCGACCGTATAAAGATGGTTGCCGGCATCCGCCCCGGAGCCGATTTTGGTTCCGATCACGAGAAACTCGCGGCCACCCGGAACTACTGCCAGCAAACGCACGCCAAACGCTCCGCCCACGGCCACGGAGTAGGCTTGTGTTTGCCCGGTCTCCGGCAAGTAGCGAAACACCTGGTAAAGGTTCTCTCGGTTGAGCCGGGTGATAAGAAGGCTGCCGTCGGGCAGGGGCTCGGGCGACATCGCGTTTTCCAAAACCAACTGTTCGTCGCCGCCCAGGGCCGGCACGGCATAGATGCCCTTCGGCTCGTCATACCATCGATCGTAATAAATGCGGCTGCTATCCGGCGACCACGCAATGCTTTGCACCAGGCCGCGTTCGCGGCTGTGAGTGAGCATGATGCGATTGCCGGTTTCGGGCTGCATCACCCAGACTTGCATGAAGTCTTCAGGATCTTTTGCAATGAACGCCAGCAGATGCCCGTCTGGGGAAAGACGTGGGAAGAGGGACACTACTGGCCCGCCGAGCATGACGCCGGTCCAGGACGGCTGCGCCGGCGTGCGCCACAGGAAATGGCCTGCCACCGCCGCCAGGACGAGGGCCGCGGCTGCCAGCAGGGCTCGAGTGCGCTGCCGAACGGGCCGCTCTGACGCCGCTGCGGCCTCCTGGCCGGACTCTGCCTCTCCCGCTTGCGCCTCCTGGATGGCGATCCGCGCCTCGCCGATGGCCTGTAGCCGCTGCTTGCGATCCTTGGTCAGGCAGCGGTGCAGTAGCCGCACAATGGACGGCGGCGTGGAGGCCGGCAGCGCGTTCCATTCGGGATCGAACTTCAGCACTGAGGCCAGAACGTCGGAAGTCGTCTCGCCCTGAAAGGCCCGCTGCCCGCTCAGCATTTCATACAGCACCACGCCAAACGACCAGATATCGGCGCGCCGGTCCACGGTGTGGCCCCGTGCCTGTTCGGGAGCCATGTAGGCGGCGGTGCCCATGATCATACCCGCCTGCGTTGCCTGGGCGGTCAGCGTCGGTGAGTTTGAGGGATCGCCGGAAGGCGTGCTGCTCTCCGTGGCCTTCGCCAGGCCGAAGTCCAGCACCTTTGCCGTGCCTTCCGGAGTGATTTTGATATTCGCCGGCTTCAGGTCGCGATGGATGACGCCGCGCTCGTGAGCATATTCCAGCGCCTCGGTGATCTGCTCCGCGATGTGGAGGGCCTCCTCCAACTGTAGCGGCGATGTCCTCATCGCCGCCTTCCCGGAAGCCGCCAATGGATCTCCGCTGGCGCGGGAGTGACCTGTAATCGCGGACGATGCGGCGGATAATCGCTCCGCCAGCGTCGGCCCGTCGACGAGTTCCATGACGAGCGACCGCTGTCCGTTCGCCTCTTCCAGGCCGTAAATCGCAGCGATGTTAGGGTGATTCAGCGAAGCCAGAACCTGCGCTTCGCGTTGGAATCGAGCCATGCGCTCGGCATCAAGGGCAAAGGCTTCCGGCAGGAATTTGAGCGCCACCTCGCGCCCGAGCTTGGTATCTGTGGCGCGGTACACCTCGCCCATTCCACCCTTGCCGATTGCGGCGGTGATCCGATAGTGCGAGAGTGTGTTACCGACCAGGTGAGCCCCCCAATGAGCCAGGCCGCTCCTCACTGTGGCTTGTCGCTGAAGAAGGCAGCGCCTATTCTACCTCAAGAGCCTTCGGAAATTGTGCCCCGGCTCCCGGCAACTCGGAAGCTCTTGGTGGCAAGCATCGGACGGCATTCCTCGGGCCTGCAGTCCAGCCCCGATCAACAACGTCGTGTCAAGCGCGGCGAGTTACTGGTGATTGCTCGTCAAAGATCGCCTGGCCACGCGTGATCTTGTTCATACTACCCAGCCGACTCGCAACTGGATCGGGGACGAAAAGTCCTTTCTCGTGAATCGAGGCCGCTCAGTTGCCGTATAACGGCCTACCCGTTGAGATGCCTCATTACGTACAGTCGTCATGAAGGAATCTCACGCCGCTGACTGGCCCTCGAGTAACCGCATGATGTTTAGCCCCGCTCTGTGCTTCCGCCACCGACTCGGCGAGTTTCGATCGCCCGCCGCTCTGCGGTTACGTTATGATGGTTTTTGCACCGTGGAACCCAAGGCCGCCGCTGACGATCTAAAATACTCTCATTCGTTCCAATTAGCGGGCCCCGCGGCTGGGCGGCTCCTGGCTAAGCCTCAACAGAGGGCCCAAGAGGGGATCAATCCAGTGGAACTCGATCTTCTGGGTAACCGGCAGCGAACCCATCACTGCGGCGAGTTACGCCGCCAGCATGCGGGGCAGAAGGTATTTCTGGCGGGATGGGTGGCGCGGCGGCGGGATCTCGGCAACCTGATCTTCATCGATTTGCGCGACCACAGCGGCATCACGCAGGTCGTGTGCCGGCCTGAGCTGAGCGCCGCGGCCCACGCCAAGGCCGAGCAGGTGCGCACCGAGTACGTGCTCGGCGTCGAGGGCGAAGCGGCGCTGCGCACGGCGGAAACCGTGAACAAGGACCTGGCCACCGGCGAAGTGGAAGTCGTGGTCCGGGAGCTGCTGGTGCTGAACGAGGCGCGGACGCCGCCCTTCCCTCTGGACGACGAGGGCCGCACCAACGAAGAGCCGCGCCTGCGCTACCGCTATATCGACCTGCGCCGCCCGCGCATGCAGCACAACATCCGCCTGCGTCATCGGGCTGGGCTGGTAGTGCGCGAGCACATGACCGAGCACGGCTTCGTGGACGTGGAAACGCCGTTTCTGACGCGCAGCACGCCGGAGGGCGCGCGCGACTACCTGGTGCCGAGCCGCGTCCATCCGGGGCACTTCTACGCCCTGCCCCAGTCGCCGCAGCTTTTCAAGCAGATACTGATGATCGCGGGGTTCGACCGGTACTTTCAGATCGTGCGCTGCTTCCGCGACGAGGACTTGCGCGCCGACCGGCAGCCGGAGTTCACCCAGATCGATATCGAGATGGCTTTCCCGACCCGCGAGGCGCTGTTCGCGATTATCGAGGGTCTGATGGAGAAGTTGTTCGCGCTGGTGGACGTGAAGGTCGCGCGACCGTTCGCGATTCTGCCCTACGACGTGGCGATGGAGAAGTACGGCTCCGACAAGCCGCACCTCGGATTCGGCCTGGAATGGAAGCGCCTGCCGCTGCCCGAGGGCGCGCACGGCAAGATTCACGTGGCCGAGCCGATCAAGGCTCTGCGGGTGCCGGGCGGCGCTGCGTTCTCGCGCAGCCAGATCGACAAGCTGCACGAGGTCGCCAAGAACGCGGGCGCGGACTGGTTTGCGTCGATCAAAGTGGCGGGCGATGCACCGGCCGCGCTGGCAAAGGTGATGGGAGAGCAGGCCGTCCGCTCGCTCGTGAGCGCCGTCGAGGCGGTTGACGGCGATCTCGTGGTTCTGCTCGGCCTGAAGGTGCAGGCGGCCCCGGTCGAATCAGGCGGTCATGCCAGTACCGGCGCCAACGCAGGCCTGAACGTCGAAAAGCTGCGCCAGCTCGATTTCGCTTCGGGCGACGTGCGCCTCGACCTCGCCCGCAAGCTCGACCTGATCAAGCCGGGCATTTGGGCCTTCTGCTGGGTGGTGGACTTTCCCATGTTCGAGTACGACGAGAAGCAGAAGCGCTACGCCGCGATGCATCATCCGTTCACCTCGCCGCGCGAGGAGGACATGGACCAGATCGAATCCGACCCTTCAGCGTGCAAGGCGCGCGCCTACGATCTGGTGCTCAATGGCTCGGAGATCGGCGGAGGATCGATCCGTATCCACCGGCCCGACATCCAGCGTCGCGTCTTCCAGACGCTCAGCATTACGCCCGAGAAGGCTCGCGAGCGCTTCGGGTTCTTCCTGGACGCGCTCGAGAGCGGCGCGCCGCCGCACGGCGGCATCGCGCTCGGCTGGGACCGCATCATCGCGCTGATGTGCGGCGAGACCAACATCCGCGAGGTGATCGCCTTCCCCAAGACCGCGAGCGCCATGGACCTGATGTGCGACGCGCCGGGCGGAGTGGATCCGGACCAGCTTCACGAGCTGGAATTGGAGCTGAAGACCGCGGAGAGCATCGAGGCTGTCCGGGCGCGGCAGAAGACGGCGGAATGAACTGACACAATGGGTCATTGATTCAATGGCTCAATGGTTCAATGATCCGATGAGCAGATGTCCATAATTCACATCCTGCCTGATCGCGTGGCCAACCAGATCGCCGCCGGCGAGGTGGTGGAGCGTCCGGCATCGATCGTCAAAGAGCTGATCGAGAACTCGCTCGATGCCGGCGCCAATCGCCTGGACGTCGAGGTGGAGGCGGGCGGCAAGCGGCTGGTGCGCGTGACCGACGATGGCTGCGGTATGGGCCGCGACGACGCGCTGCTGGCCTTTGAGCGCCACGCCACGAGCAAGATCCGTCAGGCCGAGGACCTGCTCGAAATCGCCACGCTCGGCTTCCGCGGTGAGGCGTTGCCTTCGATCGCGGCCGTCTCGCGGTTGGTGCTCGAGACGCGCGCCAGCTCCGAAGCCTCCGGAACACGGGTGGAGATTGCAGGCGGCAAGCTGCGCGATGTCAAGGAAATCGCCCGGCCGCAGGGCACGCGGATCGAGGCCCGCGACCTGTTCTTCAACACGCCGGCACGCCGCAAGTTCCTCAAGTCCGAATCGACCGAACTCGGCCACATTGCGAGCCTCGTGACTCATTACGCGCTTGCGCATCCCGAGAAGAGCTTCCGCCTGGCCTCGATGTCGCACGAACTGGTAAACGCCGCTCCCGCGCCCGACGCGCGCACGCGCGTCTATCAACTGCTGGGCGGTCAGACGCTTGAACAGCTGATCGAGATCCCGCCGGCGGAGCGGCGCCTGCCGGTGGTGGCGATCTTCGGCGAGCGCGAGGAGAATGAGCCTCCGGAGGCGCCAGGAATCGTGCGCTTGACGGGATTCGTTTCCAAGCCCGAAGTGCAGCGGCTGAACCGCAACGAGGTCTACTTCTTTGTAAACCGCCGCCTGGTGCGCGACCGGCTGATCCTGCATGCCATCACCGAGGCCTACCGGAACATTCTGCCGGCGCGCATGTTCCCCGTAGCGCTGGTCTTCCTGGAGCTGCCACCGCAGGAAGTGGACGTGAACGTTCATCCCTCGAAGACTGAAGTGCGCTTCCGGCGCTCAGGCTTCATTCACGACTTCACCCGCGACATGATTCGCCGGGCCGTGGTCGAGGCGCGTCCCGTCGCGGCCTTTCCGCTGCGCGGCGGCGCAGCCGCGGGGCCCGCCATCGAGGACCTGGAAGCCGTGGAACGGCTCGCGGATGAGGCGACCGCCGCGGGAATGCCGACGGGCGTCCCGGCACAATCGCGCGCCCCCTCTGCCGGATCTTTAGCTCCTTTGGAGCGCGAGCCTGCGGGTGGCGGGGCTTTCGCTCCCGGCGCCGCGAAGCTCGCTTCGCCAGAATTCACCCTGTCTGCCCCGAAGCCTGCTCCCTTCACCGGACGTTTACCGCTCGAAACGGCAACACCGCTCGAGCAGGCTGGAAGCCCGCTGCCAGACCCCTGGCGAGAATCGTCGCCTATGCCGCCTGCGCCAGGGTCAGCCACCGCGGAGCCGCCATCCGTGATGCCGCGCGGGAACGGCACCGGGGCCACGCTGTCATCCGGATCCTGCACACCGCGTGATGCTCCCGCAGGATTACTGCGAAGCGCGTCAACTCCGCCCGCGACGCCGGGCCCGGAGTTTCCGGTCGATCTGCGTCCGCTCGGCCAGGTGGAAGAAAGCTACATCGTGGCGACCAATGCCGCCGGGTTGTGGATCGTAGATCAGCACGCGGCCCACGAGCGCATTCTGTTCGAGAAGCACCTGCGCCAGGTGGGCGAGCGCGCTGTCGATGCGCAGCGGCTGCTGCTTCCCATAATCTTCGAGCTGAAGCCGGGCCAGCTGGCTGCCTTCAAGGAAGTCGCGGAGGAACTCGCGGCCAACGGCTTCGACGTGGAGCCCTTCGGGCAGCGCACGGTCGCCGTGAAGACGGCGCCCGCGGAACTCGCGCCTGAGGATGTGGAGCGCCTGCTGGTCGAGATTCTGGACGGCATCGGCCAGGAGGCCACCGGCTTGACGCTGGAGGTGCTGCGCGGGCGCATCAGTGCGTCGCTGGCGTGCCGCGCCGCCATCAAGATCCACATGGCGCTCGATGCGCCCAAGATGGAGTGGCTGCTCTCGGAGCTGGCGCGCGCCGAGTCCCCCATGGCCTGCCCGCACGGGCGCCCGGTGATGCTACGCTATACCATCAAGGACCTGGAGCGGGCGTTTCGCCGCATCTGAGAGCGGCGCCATTCGCTCGAATCATGCACACACCCTTAATCATTGCCATTGACGGTCCGGCCGGCGCCGGCAAGAGCACGGTGGCGCGCGCCCTGGCGGAGCGCCTTGGACTGGCCTATATAGACAGCGGCGCGAGCTACCGCGCCGCGGCGCTCAAGGTGGTGGAAAGTGGGGTGTCGCCGGCCAACCCTGCGGCTGTAATCGAAGTCGTGAACCGCGCCGAGATTGCCTTCGCCGCCTGGGACGGCGACTGGCGCGTAACGCTCGACAAGCGGGACGTCACCGGCCTGATCCGCACGCCCGAGGTGACCCAGGCGGCGGCGTTGGTTTCGCGCCTGCCGGAGGTTCGCAGGAAGCTCATTGCCTTGCAGCGCCAGGCGGCGCGCGGTGCGGGAGTCGTCATGGAAGGGCGCGACATCGGCACCGTGGTTTTTCCCGACGCGCCGCTCAAGATCTTCCTGGAGGCCGATCCGGCTGAGCGCGCGCGACGGCGGCTGGACCAGGAGCAGGCGGGCGGACGACAGGCGAGTCTGAGCGCAACTGCGAACGAGATCCGCGAGCGCGATGAACTTGATGCCGCGCGTACGGTCTCGCCGCTGGTACCGGCCGCGGACGCCGTGCGCATCGACTCGACCGAACTCAGCGCCGAGCAGGTTGTGGAGAAAGTTCTGGATCTGGCGCGGGAACGAAGGTTGATTCCGGAACGCGAAGCGAGAAACGCGGAGTGCTGAATGAGGAGCGCAGGAACAGGGGCTGTTTGAGTCAAATCCCAGATGGCAGAAGCAGTTCCTCAAACCGGTTCATCGTCAACTATTCAGAATTCGTCATTCAACTAGCGCCCACCGTTGCTCATGGAAGCCAGGAAGTCCCCGTTGGTTTTTGACTTGGAAAGCTTGTCGATGATGAGTTCCATGCTCTCCACCGGCGAGAGCGGACTCAGCACCTTGCGCAGCACCCAGATCCGGTTGAGCTCGTCCTTCGGGACCAGCAACTCCTCTTTTCGGGTGGCCGACCGGTTGATGTCGATGGCGGGAAACACGCGCTTGTCAACAAGCTTGCGGTCCAGATTGATTTCCATGTTGCCGGTGCCCTTGAACTCTTCGAAAATCACGTCGTCCATGCGGCTGCCGGTGTCGATCAGGGCCGTGGCGATGATGGTCAGGCTGCCGCCCTCTTCGATATTGCGTGCGGCGCCGAAGAACCGCTTGGGGCGCTGCAGCGCGTTCGAGTCCACGCCGCCGGAGAGTACCTTGCCCGAGGGCGGCACCACCGTGTTGTAAGCGCGGGCGAGGCGCGTGATCGAGTCCAGCAGAATCACAACGTCGCGCTTATGTTCCACCAGCCTCTTGGCCTTCTCGATCACCATCTCGGCCACCTGGACGTGGCGCGCCGCCGGCTCGTCGAAGGTCGAGCTGATCACTTCGCCCTTCACCGTGCGCTGCATGTCTGTGACTTCTTCCGGACGCTCGTCGATCAGCAGGACGATCAGCGTTACCTCGGGGTGATTGGTGCTGACGGAGTTGGCGATCGTCTGCAACAACATGGTCTTGCCGGTGCGCGGCGGGGCCACGATCAGGCCGCGCTGCCCCTTCCCGATCGGCGTCAGCAGATCGAGCACGCGCGCCGAGATGTTGTCCTTGAGGGTCTCGAGACGAATCCTCTCCTGGGGGTACAGCGGCGTGAGATTGTCGAAGAAGATCTTGTCGCGCGCTTCCTCGGGAGGCTCGAAATTGATGGCCTCAACCTTGATGAGAGCGAAGTAGCGCTCGCCCTCCTTGGGAGGCCGGATCTGGCCGGATACGGTGTCGCCCGTGCGGAGATCGAACTTGCGGATCTGTGAAGGCGAGACGTAGATATCGTCAGGACCGGGCAGATAGTTGTAATCCGGGGCGCGCAGGAAGCCAAAGCCGTCGGGCAGGCACTCCAGTACACCCTCGGAGAAGATGAGACCGCTCTTTTCGGTCTGCGCCTGGAGGATCTTGAAGATCAACTCCTGCTTGCGCAAGGCGCTCGCGCCGGGCACGCCCAGGTCCTTGGCCACGTTGACCAAGGTTGTGATGTTCATCTCTTTCAGCTTGGCGATGTCGAGGACCTCGCCTTCCTTCAACTCGGCGATCTTCTCCTCTTGCACTTCTTCCATGTGTTTGACGGGCATTTCAGGTTCTCTCTTTTTGGCGCTGTGACGGTCGCGAGGAGGCGCGCCCTTCCTCGATCCGGCGCGGCCGCTCTGGCCTTGGCCGTTCTCTTCAGGTTCACTGATCATATTGGGTGGCACAGTGGGATTTTTTACACCAGCGAAGCCTCGGCTGGACACACAACCGGTAATTTCAGGGTGGTCACAACAGGCCTCAACGCGGAACTTCGACGACAGGCAACATCACGGCCAAGCCCGACGGGAAAATCAACTGGCTCAGGAAACAGCCTACTACCTCTGGCTGTTGGATGCAAGCCGAAGCCGATTCGTTTCCGGGCGCGCCTCTCTCTTTTCACGAGAATTTACTCTTGGACCCGGCACCTGCGACGCTAGTTGGTCAACTGCCCCCGGTCCGCCTCACCTGGAGCATCGAGCTCCGGCCTGCTCTCGGCAGGGGACGGCAGGGCTTCCGGGGCCAGCACAGAATGGTCTTCGATTTTACGTTCCAGGGCGAGATCGAGAACCTCATCCATGGTATCCACAAACCGAAGCGAAATCTCCTGCTGGACGTTGGCAGGAATCTCCGACAGATCCTTTTCGTTGTCTCGCGGCAGCAGCACCGTAGCGACTCCCAGGCGGTGAGCCGCCAACACCTTCTCCTTAAGGCCGCCGATCGGCAACACCTTGCCGCGCAGGGTGATCTCTCCGGTCATCGCCACGTCACGCCGCACCGGAATGCGAGTGAGTGCGCTCACGATGGCGGTGGCCAGGGTGATCCCGGCCGACGGACCGTCCTTCGGAATGGCGCCTTCCGGAATATGGACGTGAATATCGTAGCGGCGGTAAAAATCCGGATCGAGTCCCAGGCGCGCCGCGCGTGAGCGCACGTAGCTCATGGCAGCCTGACCGGATTCCTGCATCACCTCACCAAGTTTTCCAGTGAACAGGGGCCTGCCCTTACCGGGCATGATAGTGGCTTCGATGTGCAATATCTCGCCGCCAACTTCGGTCCAGGCTAGACCAACGGCCAGACCAACCTCATTCTTCTCTTCGGCACGGGTGTCGCGGAACTTGACCACCCCGAGGTAGTCCTTAACGTCTTCCGGCTTGACCTCAAGCTGGAGCTTCGCGTCCTCGGCGACGACCTTGCGCGCCACCTTGCGGCTGATATTCGAGATCTCCCGTTCCAGGTTGCGGACGCCAGCCTCGCGTGTGTAGTTGCGAATCACGGTCCGCAAAGCGTCATCGGTGAGGGTCAGGTTTTCGGGCTTCAATCCGCAGGCTTCGCGCTGCTTCCGAACCAGAAATCGCTTGGCGATCTCAAGCTTCTCGGGCTCGGTGTAACCTGACAGCCGCAGGATCTCCATGCGGTCCTGCAGTGGCTGCGGAATCGTGTGGATTACGTTAGCCGTCGTAATGAAAAACACCTTCGAGAGGTCGTACTCCACGTCCAAATAATGATCCATGAAAGTGCTGTTCTGCTCCGGATCAAGCACCTCAAGCAAAGCCGCCGAGGGGTCGCCCCGGAAGTCCATGCTCATCTTGTCGACCTCGTCGAGCAGGAAGACCGGATTCACCGTTCCGGCCTTCTTCATCATCTGCAGGATCTGGCCGGGCAAAGCGCCGATGTAGGTGCGCCGGTGGCCTCGGATCTCGGCCTCATCGCGCACGCCACCGAGCGAAAGCCTCACGAACTTCCGCCCCGTAGCGCGGGCTATTGAACGCCCGAGCGAGGTCTTGCCCACGCCCGGAGGTCCAACAAAGCAGAGGATAGAACCCTTGGGAACCTTGACAAGCTGGCGGACGGCCAGAAACTCGAGGATGCGTTCCTTAATCTTTTCGAGTCCGTAGTGGTCTTCTTCCAGAACCTTCTCGGCTGCGCGAATGTCCCGCACTTCCTTGGACTTCTTCTTCCAGGGCACGGCCAGCAACCACTCCAGGTAGTTGCGGGAGACCGTGGTCTCCGCCGACATGGGCGGCATCATCTCAAGGCGGCCCAACTCGGCTTCGGCCTTGTCGCGCGCGTCCTTGGTCATCCCCGATGTTTCGATCCGTTTGCGCAGCTCTTCGATTTCGTTCTTTTCGTTACGGCCCAGTTCCTTCTGAATTGCCTTGATCTTTTCGTTGAGGTAGTACTCGCGCTGGGCGCGCTCCATCTGGCGCTTCACGCGGCCCTGGATGGTGCGATCGACGTTCAGCTTCTCGATCTCGATATCGAGGATATCCGCCACCCGAGTCAGTCGGTCCACCGCATCGAATATCTCGAGCAACTCCTGCTTCTCTTCGATGGAGATGTTGAGATTGGCGGCCACAGTGTCGGTGAACTTCCCGATATCATCGGACTTCACTGCCGCGATCATGGTCTCGTAGTTCAAACTCTGGGAGAGCTTGACATACTGCTCGAATAGCGACGTCACCCGCTGCTGCAACTGCTCCAGGCTGGGCGTGGAAACCGGGCGATACAGCGTGGTTCGCACCGTCACGCGGAAGTAGCCTTCGTCATTCGCAACTTTCAGGACTTTGCCCCGCTCCGCGCCCTCCACCAGCACTTTGATATTGCCGTCCGGCAGCTTTACACTCTGGACGATATTGGCGATCGTCCCTACCTGGTAAATCTCATTGGGCTTGGGCTCGTCCACGGAGGCGTCGTGCTGCGTGGCCAGGAAGATCTTCTTGTCGGCGGCCAGGGCGTCTTCGAGCGCGCGGATGGAGCTGTCACGCCCGACCACGAAAGCGGACATCATGTAGGGGAAGATGACCACGTCGCGCAACGGCATCATGGGGAGCGCGCGGGTATCGCTTTTTTCGCGTCCTGCAAACAAAGTTGAACTCATTCCGGGCCTCTTGCCAATCCAGCAGTCAGAAAACCTGAACGGAGGTGGCGCCCCCGATCATCCATCTGCTCACTCCCCTCTGTCGCGCTATTCCGCTCTCCGACTCCTGCCTTCAGATTTTCCTACCCTGCCTTCTCCAGCAACGCGGAGCTGAAACTGATCTCGCGGTTACGGACCATTTCCTCGGTGATGACAAATTCCCGCAGCTTGCGCTGGCTAGGAAGGTTGTACATCAAATCCAGCATCAGGTCTTCCAGGATCATACGCAAGCCCCGCGCACCCACTTTGCGTACCAGGGCCTCGCGAGCCACGGCCCGAAGGGCGCCTTCGCTGAACCGCAGCTTCACGTTCTCGAACTCGAACAGGCGCTGGTATTGCCGCACCAGCGCATTCTTGGGACGCGTGAGGATCTCGACCAGGGCGTCTTCATCCAGATCGTTGAGAACGCTCAGGACCGGGAGGCGACCAACGAACTCCGGAATGAGCCCGTACTTGATCAGGTCGGTGGGCTGGGTCTGATCCAGCAATTCGTAATTGCGGCGGCTCGGCCCCGGCCCATCCGGACTATCGGTGTGGAACCCCACGCTGCGCCGGCCGATGCGCCGCTCGATAATCCTCTCCAAACCCACAAAAGCCCCTCCGCAGATAAAGAGGATATTCGTGGTGTCCACCGGAGTGAACTCCTGGTGAGGATGCTTCCGTCCGCCCTGCGGCGGGACATTGGCAACCGTGCCCTCCAGAATCTTCAGCAGCGCCTGCTGCACGCCCTCTCCCGAGACGTCTCGGGTGATCGACGGATTCTCGTCCTTCTTTGAGATCTTG
Organism: Terriglobia bacterium; assembly: GCA_035946575.1. Taxonomy (GTDB): domain Bacteria; phylum Acidobacteriota; class Terriglobia; order UBA7540; family UBA7540; genus Gp13-AA77. Next base: position 24,635 of record DASYZG010000004.1, read on the forward strand.
TCGATCTCATCGATATAGATAATACCCTGCTGCGCGCGCTGCACGTCGTAGTTGGCGGCCTGTAACAGCTTGAGGATGATGTTCTCCACATCCTCGCCCACGTAACCCGCCTCCGTGAGCGTGGTGGCGTCCACAATCGCGAACGGCACATCCAGCATTCGCGCCAGGGTCTGCGCAAGCAGCGTCTTGCCCGTGCCGGTGGGACCGATCAGCAGAATATTCGACTTCGTCAGCTCGACGTCCGCTCTCTGGCGGCTGAGCAGGATACGCTTGTAGTGATTGTAAACCGCCACAGCCAGTTTCTTCTTGGCCTTGTCCTGACCTACCACATACTGTTCGAGGAAGACCTTCACGTCGGTGGGCCGCGGCAGGGCGGTCGACTGCAGGGGTACCGGGCGTTCCGGAGCTTCCTCCTCAAGGATGCTGTTGCAGACCGCCACGCACTCGTCACAAATGTAAGCGCGCGGACGTTCGTCGGGCGAGGAAATAAGCCGGCGGACGCTCTCCTGGCTCTTGTGGCAAAACGAACAGCGCAAAGGCTCTTCCGGACCCGTCTTCTTCACTCCAGGCTCTCCCCTAAAAGCCCTCAAATCCCGCTAAAGCCAGGACGTCAACTGCTCGGCGACGGCCATGAACAAAATAGCGCGCTTCCGTTGCCGACGTGTATCTTTTTCATCCCAGAAAGAACTGGATGTGCTCCCAAGAAGCCAACACTGGGCAAGTCAATAATGCCCCTCACCATGCGTAGCAAGCAAGGGGCCACTCTGCGCAGCAGCCTCTTGACACCGCCCTTTCACTTGTGCTTGTAAACGATTTCATCCACCATGCCGTACTCCAGCGCCTGCTGGGCGCTCATCCAGAAGTCGCGCTCCACGTCGTGCTCGACCTTGGCCACAGACTGCTTGGTATGCTGGGCCAGAATCTCATTGATGCTGGCCCGAAGGCGCAGAATCTCGCGAGCATGGATATCGATATCGGTGGCTTGCCCGGACACCCCACCGATCCATGGCTGGTGAATCAGGACCCGGGAATTGGGCAGCGCAAATCGCTTTCCGGGCGCGCCCGCGCACAGGAGCACGGCCGCGATACTGGCGGCCATCCCGATACAGGTGGTGCAAACGTCCGGCCGCACAAACTGCATGGTGTCGTAGATGGCCATACCCGCCGAAACGCTGCCCCCCGGCGAGTTAATATAGAGTTGGACATCTTTTTCAGGGTCTTCGGCAGCCAAGTACAGGAGCTGAGCTGTGACGAGATTGGCGACGTTATCGTCGATCTGCGTACCAATGAAAATGATGTTGTCGCGCAGCAGGCGCGAGTAAATGTCGTAAGCCCGCTCGCCGCGGTTCGTCTGCTCGACCACCATCGGTACCAGCGTCATTTGAGCTTCGCTGCGTTTCATCAGCTTCCGTCTCCCGAGACCGCTCGTTCGGGGACCTAACTATTCAGGCCTGCGGGGCTCTCGCCCTCGACCGGTCCCGACACCGTAGCTGTAATTGAGTGGTTGATTTTGGCGTTCCGGTAGATGAAATCCAGAGCCTTCAGATTTCTGCGACTAGCTTGTAGTTTATCCAGCTCCTCGTTGCGTGTCAAGCGACTCTTAACTGCCGCTGGCGCCTCGCGCAACCCTTCCGCAATCTCGCGCACGGTATCGTCAAGCTCCTCCGCCGTCACCTCGATATCCTCAGCCTTGGCGACGGCGTCTAGCAGCAGTGCCTCCCGGACGTCCTTCTCAGCGTCGGCCCGCATCTCCTCGCGCAGTGCGCGCCAGTCAATCTGCGCCGCTTCGGGATCCACACCCTGGACCGCCAGTCCTTCTGCGAAACGCTCCAGCCGGCGCCGCAGCCGCTCGTCGACCAGCGTCTCCGGCACCGGGAAATTGTAGCTGGCAACCAGTCTTTCCATCAAAGCCTGCTTGGCGGCGTTCTCCGCGCTCTTCTGCTTCTGGGTCTCCAAGTCTGCGTGCACCTTGTCGCGGAGTTCGCCGAGACTCGAGAAATCGCTTACGCTCTTGGCGAATTCGTCATCCGCAGGAGGGATCACCTTTTTTTTGATGCCCTGGACCTCGACTCGATACTTCACGATCTGTCCGGCCAGGCTCTTCCTCGGGAAATCTCCGTTGTAACGTACTTCGAATTCCCGGGTGTCGCCGGCTCTCGTGCCGGTCAGATTTTCCGTAAAACCTGGCACCGTTCGCTCACCACCGAGGAGGATCATTCCTTCCTTGGCCTCGATGGGCTCGGCCTCCGCATTCTCCACGTTCTGGCCGCGATAGCTCACCATCACGTAATCGCCCTTGGCGGCAGGCCGACCCTCGATCACCTCAAAAGTGGCGTTGCGTTCCCGCAGGCGCTCGATTGCCTGATCCACGTCCGCGTCGGTGACCGTCGCCGGCTGCACGTCCACCTCAAGACCCTTGTAGTCCTTCAACTCGAACTCAGGATAGACCTCAAAAATCGCCTTGGCCCGGATCGGCTGCCCTTCCTCAAACTTGAGATCGTCGAAGCGAGGCTCGCCCGCGAGATGCAACTTCTCGTCGCGCACACGATCCTCGAAGTACCGGGGCACCAGTGTCTGTACCACCTCGCTGCGAATCTCCTCTCGGAAACGCCTTCCCACCAACGCCCGCGGCGCTTTACCGGGTCGGAAGCCCGGAATGCGCGCCATGCGCGCATATTGCGACGTGATCTGCTCGCTCTCGCGAGCCACTTCCCCGGGGGGCACTTCAATGATCAATTCCCGCTTGCAGGTCGGCGATTCCACGCGTCCTCAGCCATGTTAGGAGGGTTAAAAGTCGTACAGGAGAGCTCAAGGTGAATCCTGACTCACCGAAGCGCTAGTATAGCATGGAGTCGTTCAGTTTGGACCGAATGACTGATTCGCATGCCCGAACTTCCCGAAGTCGAAACCGTCCGGCGCGGGCTCGAGGCCCGAGCCGCTGGACGTCGGATTATCGGCGTTGAGGTACTCCACCCCCAGGTCATCGCCGGCCCGCCGGATTTGTTCGAGGCGAGCGTTCGCGGCCTCATCGGGCGCCTCGATCGCAAAGGCAAGGCGATTGCGGTTGAGTTGCTCGCCAGGAAGGGCGAGCCGCCTCACTACCTGCTGGTGCGCCTGGGTATGACCGGGCAGGTGACCGTCGTGTCGCGCGATTATCCCGTGGAACCCCACACCCATGTGCGCCTGGCGCTCGAGAACGGCGAGGAGATTCGCTATCGCGACGTGCGGCGGTTCGGCCGTCTGCGCTATTGCACTCAACACGAACTGGACCGCGTCTTCTCGAGCCTCGGCCCCGACGCACCTGACATGAGCGAAGCCGAGTTTCTGTCGGCTCTGGCCGGCCGCCGTACACCGATTAAGAGTTGGCTGCTGAACCAGGGAAGGCTTGCGGGCGTGGGCAACATCTACGCCGATGAAGCGCTGTTCGCGGCCCGGATTCACCCGTCGACGCTGGCGGGCAGTTTGAAACCCGCGGAAGCACGTGCATTACGCCGGGCCGTGGAACGCGTGCTGCGCAACGCCATCGCGATGCAGGGTACCAGCCTGCGCGACTACGTTGACATCGAGGGGCGTCCCGGTGGGTTCCGTGCGAAGCTCAGGGTCTATCAGCGCGCTGGCGAACCTTGCGTGCGTTGCGGCACAAAAATCAGGAGAGTCACAATCAGCGGCCGCAGCAGTCACTACTGCCCGCGCTGCCAGACGAAGAGAGCGGCCAGAAGGTGAGGCCGGGAAAAGGCCAACGGCCCCGGCAACTTCCAATGCCGGGACCGTTCGGCAGTTCGAAGCGGTCAAACTTTGAGCCGGCGCTTCATGAAAACAAAGACGCCAATCAAACCCGAACCGAGCAAGAAGAACGACGATGGCTCGGGAACGCTGGGACCTGGCTGAAGGGTGATATTCGCCGAGGTGATCCCGAGGTTCTTGCCGGCGCTGCTCTCGAAGAACGCTTTGATCTCGGCTCCGTTTGTTCCGGTAGGCAGACTGCCGTCCGTCAGGGTCCAAACGAACACAAGCGGTGTGGAGCTTCCCACCTCGTTGAACGTCCCCTGGCTCATAGCGCCGTTGCAGAAGAATGGGGTGCCATGTCCATCGCAGCCGCTGGAATCAAGCCCGCCGGCCATGACGGCTGACCAGTCGGCGAGGCCTCCGGGAGCACTGGTAAGTGTGGCGTTGCTCCAGCCCCTGATGTTGGGAGAAACCCCCATCAGATAGCCGGAATCGGTTCCGTCAACAAAGGCTGATGAATTAATCGTGAGCGTGATGGTGTAGTTGTTGGTTCCCATCTGCGCGCTGGTTTGGTTGTAGTTGAGGGTGTAAACGTTGCCCAAACAGTTGCCTGATCCGCAGTCCGGCCCGATCGAGTCACCGAAAGCAGCGGATGCTCCCAGCGCAAGCGCGATGCAACATGCCAGGGCTACGAGGGGTTTACGCATACTTGATTGCCTCCCGCGTCTTGATCTCCCCCCAGACTGTCACCTTGGATGAATTCTCTGGTTCGCAGGGCTGCTACTAAGTTAAAAGGCCACGATAGCCCGAAGCCGGACCCAATGCCGGCTGCTCTCGACGCTCAAAGTGCTTGTCGCGAAAGTAATGCTGGGCGCGGCGACCCCATCCCGTTATGAAATATGCGTTTAGGATCGCTCCGAGACCTGCGCCGAGCAGCGGGACCACCCCCGTTGTGACCTTCTCGGCCAGTTCCGTGCCCGCCTTTTCCGCGATCCGCGCCATCAGGCGCTCGATCACTTGTTTTTTGATCCAGTCGCGGGTGATGTCCACACCCGCCGCGCTCGCGACTGCCATCCAGAGTTCCACCTTCTCTTCCTCGGTCGTATACTCGAACCCGTAGATCATGCCGAGCTTCTGGATCAGCCGCAGCGTGATCACGCCGAGCATGCTGACGTCGGGTAACAGTGTCAGCGCTCCTCCGAACCCAAAACCCGCGCCCTCCAGAATGGCCATGCGGCGGCTGCCTGAAATCGCCCTCTCCGCAACATTGTCGAGCGCCGTCGGATGCAGGTCAAAAATGTCGCTGAATGTTGTAATCGGCAGGCCATATCCGCGCCTTAACTCCTCAAGGTAGCGCTCGGGCTTCACCCCGAAGCGCCCGTAGGCTCGCTTCAGCCCGCGCTGGAGTGCGCGACTGATCCGCTGGCTCAGGAACGATTGGCTAAGAAACGACGATGGCTCCGAGTTATTCATGCACCCTTGGATGCATCTTGACCGTGTCTGGTAATGCGTCAGGCACGACGGCTCACGGCGGGACAATCACCCGAGAGCTGAAGCGGACCTCTGCTAGACTTGGGTAAGCGGGCTTGAACCATTTATGTCCACTTATCTGGTCACCGGCGGTGCCGGATTCATCGGGTCGCATGTAGTCGGAGAGCTTCTCGCCCGCGGCGAGCGCGTCCGGGTGCTCGACGATCTCTCGAGCGGGAATCGCGAGAATCTGTACGGCGCGCTCGGGCGGATCGAGTTCGCGGAGGCCGACATACGCGATCTCGGCCTGATCCGGCCCCTCTTTGCAGGCGCCGACTACGTGATCCACCTGGCCGCGCGCTCGTCAGTCGCGCTTTCGGTTGAAGACCCCGTGACCTCCAACGCGGTCAACGTCGGCGGCACCGTGAACGTGCTGGTCGCGGCGCGGGACGCCCACTGCAAACGCCTGGTCTTTGCGGACTCGGCCGCCGTCTACGGTGATAATCCCGAACTGCCGCGGGTGGAAACTCAGCAACCGCAGCCGCTCTCCCCCTACGCGCTCACCAAGCTCGCCGGCGAGTACTACTGCCGGATTTTCACCACTGTCTTTGGACTCGAAGCGGTCCCCCTGCGTTTCTTCAACATCTTCGGACCGCGACAGAATCCCCGCTCGCCCTACACCGGCGTGCTTTCCAAGTTCATCGTGGCTTACCTCGAGAACCGCGAACCCGTCATCTTCGGCGACGGCGAACAGTCGCGCGACTTCACCTACGTCGCCAACGTCGTGGACGCGGTGCTCCGCGCCTGCACGGCTCCCGGCGCCGCCGGGCAGGCGATTAACGTGGGTGTCGGCGCCAGCTTCACGCTCAACCAGGTGATCGCGTTTCTCAACCGTATCTTCGGCAGGGAGCTTCGTCCCCGCCGCGACCCTCCGCGGGCCGGCGATGTCCGGCATTCGCGCGCCGACGTGGCACGCGCTCGCGAACTCCTGGGTTACGAGCCCAGCGTCGGATTCGAAGAGGGGCTCCGCCGCACGGTGGAGTGGTACCGCTCGGCGCTCGACCGGGAACGAGGCGCGCCATGACGCCCGCCGCCATCACGGGCTCGGTGCTCGCGCCGCTGGCGGCCGGAGGCGCCTTTGTCTACTACGCCTGCTCCGTGCCCACGTCCCAGGTGCTGGGCAAATCGCTGGTGCGCGGACCGGCGAAGAGCCGCGAGGTGGTCCTGACGTTCGACGATGGTCCCGCCGAACCTTTCACCGGGCAGGTCCTGGACATCTTGCGCCGCTACCGCGTGCCCGCCACGTTTTTCTGCTGTGGCAAGAATGTGGGGCGATTCCCCGACGTGGTGCGCCGCGCTCAGGCCGAGGGCCACACGCTTGGAAATCACACCTGGTCGCATCCGCTTCTTTATTTCAAGGGCCGGCCGCGGATTGGGAAAGAGATCGACCGCACACAGGAAGTGATCGAGCGTGCCACCGGCCGCGCGCCCATCGTCTTTCGGCCGCCGTACGGGGTGCGCTGGTTCGGACTCTTTCCGGCGCTGCGCGCCCGCGGCCTGACCGACGTCCAATGGTCCGACACGGGCTATGATTGGAAGACCCGGCACGACGGCGCCGCGATCGCCCGCCTGACGCTGGCAAAGCTCAGGCCTGGAGCCGTGATTCTGCTCCACGACGGCCGGGAGCCACGCGCGCCGGGCGACGTGGACGCCGCAACAACCGTGGCCGCACTGCCTGCGATCATCGAAGGCGCGCGCAGAATGGGACTGGAATTCGCGACGATCGGGCGATTTCTACCTGCGACGCAACGGTAGCAGCGCTGTCCTCGGCGCCGCGCCTGCCCTCAGGGCCGCCGCCTCAATTCGGGCATCAGGCCAGAACCAGGTCGGGGTGATAGACGTTTCCCGCGACGCGGCGCGCGACGGCAATCAGCCGCCGCTCGCCGTTCATCACCTTGAGCAGAGCAATCGCCGGCGCGTGACCGGCCATGCCCGGACCGAACCCGCGATCGGCGCGCTGCGCTTGCGCCAGTTCAAAGCTGCGCCCGTGCCGCACGTCCTGCTCCTCGCGTCCGCGCACCACGAGCGCGGGGCAGTCGGGCAGCAGCGCTTCCATGGAAATCAGCAGCTTCGCCGCTTCGCCCGCGGCGGCGGCGCGCTCCACATCCGCCAGGGTCACGGCCCGGCTCTCCATGAATTCCGCCACCGCGGTCCGCCGAAGGCTCGCAAGGTGCGCCGGACATCCGAGCTTGCATCCCGTGTCATGGGCGAGAGACCGAACGTAAGTCCCGCCCGAGCACTCCACGGCAAACTGCGCATCCGCGCCTTCCAGCGCCAGCAGTTCAAACGCGTAGATTTCCACCTCGGCCGGCTCCAGCTCCACGGCCTGGCGGCGCCGCGCCAACTCGTACGCGCGGACGCCCTTCACGCGCTTGGCGGAAAACGGCGGCGGCGTCTGCTTGATTCGGCCCGTGAATTCCGCAAATACACGCTCCACTTCCTGCGCCTGCGGGCGGCACTCGACGGGTTCCGCAGCCGCCACGCCGGTGGCGTCGTAGGTGTCAGTCGCAAATCCGAAATGGATGGTGCCCCGATAAGCCTTGCGCGACTTCAGATAAAACTGCGCCAGGCGCGTCGCCTTTCCGATCGAGAGCGGCAGGACTCCGGTGGCGAAGGGGTCGAGAGTGCCGAAGTGGCCCACCTGCCGGATATGCAGAATGCGGCGCACCGCTGCGACGACATCATGCGAGGTGATGCCGGCGGGCTTGTCGATCAGCAGCACGCCGGCAGGTTCGGGACCGGTGGCAGGGGCCGGCGAGGCGGCAGGGGGGTCGGTGGCCATGTGAGTTTCGGGGCTCAAGGCAAGCAGTCCGCGCGGCTTGGCATCGGCCCGCCTACTCGCCGGAATGAATCTTACCGAGCAGATCCTCGATTCGCGCCGCTTCCTCGGCGCCACGGTCGAGAACGAAGGCAATCTCGGGAGAGCGGCGCAGCCGGAGGCGATGCGTGATCTCCCGCCGGACGTAGCCGCTGGCGGCCTGCAAGCCCGCGATGCTCTCCGCGCGCTCCTCGTCCGTCCCCAATACGGACACGAGGACGCGCGCGTGGGAAAAATCGGCGCTCAAATCCACTGCCGTCACCGTCACGAAGCCGATGCGGGGATCTTTCAGATCGCCCTCGACCATTCCCGCGACTTCGGTACGGATCTGGTCGGCCAGCCGGTCGTGTCTGCGCCCTGGAATCATCATGGTGATTGACTCATTGAGACAAAGGGCCCTTGAGTCACTGGCACAGCCTGGATTCGTGCAATCGCGCAATGACTCAATCACTCCATCGCCCAATCACTCAATCAAAAGATTTCGATGTCATAATCCTGCACATCGCTGCCCAGCACCCGCTCCGATTCCGCCAGTACGCGCCGCAACACCTGATCCAGAATCTGCCGGCTGCTCGATATCGCCGCCACGCCGATCGTCGCCTGCTGCCAGAGATCCGTGTGGTCGAGTTCGGCCACGGCCACGTTGAAGCGGTTCCGCAGCCGGTCGCGGATCTTCAACAACACCGCGCGCTTGTCCTTCAGGGAATGCGCCCAGGGGATCTGAATCTCGATCGTGAGCACGCCGACAGGCATGGAATTGACGATTTTTTGATGGCTGAGTGACGATTGCGACGCCATCCTGCTGCGGGGCGCTGCCGGCAACCGTCAGTCTTCAATCGCCAATCTTTCAACTCGTGGGCTGTCCCGTTCGATTCGTTGGCGCGGGCGTTAGGCTTGTTGTCGTGACCACCACCCGCCTAAATAAGGAAGGGCCGGGGATGGTTGTTACGAAATGGCCGGGACAGCCCAGCTAGACGGGCATCGGCTCCATGACCTTCTCGGTCACGAAGGACTCGATCACGTCGCCCACCTTGACGTCGCTGAAGTTCTCGAGCGAGATGCCGCACTCCATTCCGGAGCGGACCTCGGCCACGTCTTCCTTGAAACGCCGCAACGAACGCACGCGGCCTTCGTAGATCACGGCATTGTCGCGCAGCAGGCGGACGCGCGCGTCGCGCGTGAATTTGCCGTCCTGCACGTGACAGCCCGCCACCGTGCCGACCTTGGAGATCCGGAAGGTGTCGCGCACTTCGGCGTGTCCGACGATCGTCTCCTTCACGGTAACCGCCAGCAGGCCCTGCATGGCTTTCTTGATCTCGTCTGTGACGTCGTAAATAATCGTGTGCAGGCGGATATCAACCTTTTCCAGTTGCGCCAGCTCCGTCGCCTTGCGCTCGGGGCGCACGCTGAAACCCACAATGACGGCATTCGAAGCCGAAGCCAGCAGCACGTCGCCCTCGGTAATGGCGCCGACCCCGGCGTGGATCACCTTGATCTTCACTCGCTCGTTGCTGAGTTTGTTCAGGGTTTCGACCAGCGCTTCCACGGAGCCCTGTACGTCGCCCTTGATGATCAACGGCAGTTCCTTCACTTCGCCGGCAGCCATCTGTTCGTGCAGTTGTTCGAGCGTGAGCCGCGCAGTTTTGGCCAGCGCCGCCTCGCGCTGCTTGGCGAGGCGATGAATCGAAATCTGGCGCGCCTTGATGGTGTCCTCGATCACGTAAAGGTGATCGCCGACCTGCGGCACGTCCTCGAGCCCGAGGATCTCCACCGGCGTCGAAGGCCCGGCATCGGCCACGGGCTGCGCGTGGTCATCGAGCATGGCACGAACCTTGCCGTAGATGGCGCCCACGATGAAGGCATCGCCAACCTTCAGGGTTCCGCTTTGAACCAGAAGCGTGGCCACCGGACCGCGCCCGCGATCCAGACGGCTTTCGAGCACCGTGCCGGACGCGGGCTTGTTGGAGCTCGCCTTCAGTCCCTGCAGGTCCGCAACCAGCAGGATCATTTCGAGCAGAACGTCCAGATTCTGGAGCTGCTTGGCGGAGACTTTGACCGTCACCGTGTTGCCGCCCCACTCCTCGGCCATCAGGTCCTGGTCGGCAAGCTGCTTCATTACGCGGTCGGGCTGGGCGTCGGCTTTGTCGATCTTGTTGATCGCCACCACGATCGGGACCTTGGCGGCGCGGGCGTGATTGATGGCTTCGAGCGTCTGCGGCATCACCCCGTCATCGGCCGCCACCACGAGCACCACAATGTCGGTCACTTTGGCGCCGCGGGCGCGCATCAAGGTGAAAGCTTCGTGGCCGGGCGTATCGAGAAACACCACCTGGCGGCCGTTCACCTGGACACGGTAGGCGCCGATGTGCTGGGTGATTCCGCCGGCTTCGTGCTCGGTTACGTTCGTCTGGCGGATGGCGTCAAGCAGCGACGTCTTGCCGTGATCGACGTGCCCCATCACGGTGACGACCGGCGCTCGCGCCTGCAAATCCTCCGGGCGGTCGGCCACTTCGAAATCGTGCGTGACCTCTTCCTCGTAGCTGATGATGGTCGGCTCGGCGCCGAAAGAGCGCGCGATCTCCGCCGCGGTCTGGCTGTCGAGCGTCTGGTTGATGGTGGCGAAGATTCCTTTATCGAGAAGCTTCTTGATCACTTCCTTGGCGCGCGTCTCGAGCTTCTCGGAAAGCTCTTTGATGGTCACGCCTTCGCTCAGCGTGATCTTGCGGGTGATGCTGATCGGCTCGGCCGCCGCCTGACGCGCCGTCGGCGGGCCCGGACGCGCCCCGGGCATCGGTCGCGAGACGGGAACGCCGGTGCGGGGACGCGGAAGCGCGCCGCCTGCGGCGGGCGCCACGCCCGGACGCGTAGCCGTGGGATGGGTCTGGCGATGGTGCTCGCCCGGCCGCCGGACTGTCGCCGGGCGCGCCGCGCCCTTGCCGATCCCCGGATAGATGGGCTGGCTGGAAGTCCCGGACCGGTTAGCTGCCGGAGCCGCTCCCCGGGCGGCGATCGGTGTGTTTCCTGCCGGCGCAAGGGGCTTCACGGCACCCGAAACCGCACGCACTCCCGGCACGGTCGGCGCCTGGGGGGTTCGCGCCGCGGGTGCGCCGGCCGTAGCCGTTGGAGCGGCAGGCTTCGCGGGCAGAACAGCACCCGGCACCGCAGGAATCCCTGCGGGGCGCCGCACTCCCGCCGCTGGCGGCACAGCCGGACCGGCAGCCGCCGGAGCAGGTTTCTCAGCGGGACGCTGCGCGCCCAGAATTGCCTTGCGCGCGTCCATCTTGATCTGGTCGATGGTGCGCATGGGCGGCGCTTCAGTCTTGGGCAGCACGATGTGCGGCACAGGCGGACGCGGCGGAACGGGGGCTTGGACGGCGGGCGGCGCGGCGCTCGGTTTTGGAGGTGCCGGGGCAGGCTCCGGCGGAGCGACAGGCGCGGCCGGCGCCTTCGGCGCCGCCGGCTGCGGCTGCCCGCCGTTTTGACTGAAATGTTGCCGCACCTGCTCGGCGAGATCATCGTCAAGAGCACTGGAATGCGACTTCTTTTCGCCGTGGCCGATCGAAGTCAGATAATCGATCACCACGTTGCTCTTGACCTCAAGCTGACGCGCCAGTTCGTTAATGCGGATCTTCGACATCTATCTCCCGTACCTCAAATCCAGCGAACGCCCCCGAGCCCGCTTCAATACAACGTACTCGTACCCGGTGTGGCGGATCACCCCGCAGTGCTCTCGTCGCCCGGCTCAGCCGCTCTCTCCGCCCTCGATTCGTCCTCTTCGCCTTCGGCGCCGGCTCGAGCGGCGCTCTCCTCGCGCGACCGATCGGTCTCACCGGCTTCTGCAACCCTCTCGGCGGTCTCTTCCGATGCTTCCGTGCCGGCCGCCGCTTCCTCCGGCGCGGCGCCGGCCACGCTCTCAGCGCCTTCGGAACTCACCATCCCGGTCGCCGCAGCCTCACCTTCGGCTTCAACGGCCACAGCCTCCGCCCCCGGCGCCTCAGCCGCCGCCTCGCCCTGGGCAGCTTCTTCTTCCTCAGCCGCGGCCTGACCGGCCTCGAAGTAATCCGTTACGACTTTGCGGATGCGTTCCACTGTCTTCTCGCCCACGCCCGGAATCTCGGTGAGTTCGTCGGGCGTCATGCTGGCGAGTTGCTCCACCGTCTCGATCCCGTGGCTCTGCAGCCGGGCGATGGTCTTGTCACCGAGCCCCGTGAGCTCGACGATGGACGCTCCGCGGCGCGCCATCTCCGCCATCTGCGTCTCGATTTCCTGGCGCTTCTCTTCCTCGCTCTTGATGTCGATGTGCCAGCCGAGCAGCTTCGCCGCCAGGCGCACGTTCTGGCCTTTCTTGCCGATGGCGAGCGAGAGCTGGGTGTCGTCGACGATCACTTCCAGCCGCTTCTCCTCCATGTCGACCACGGAAACGTGATTGATCTTCGCCGGGCTGAGGGCGTTGGCGGCGAATCCCAGCACATCTTCGTTGAACTCGATGATGTCGATCTTCTCGCCCTTCAGCTCGCGGATGATGGACTGCACGCGCATGCCCTTCATGCCCACGCAGGCGCCCACGCAATCGACGTCGGGGTCTTTGGAGAAAACGGCCACCTTGGTGCGCTCGCCGGCTTCACGGGCGATGGCGCGGATCACCACCGTGCCGTCATAGATCTCCGGGACTTCCATTTCAAACAGCCGCTGGACCAGCATGCCGTCGGCGCGCGATACGACCACCTGCGGCCCGCGCGCTGCCCGGTCCACCAGGGTGATCACGGCGCGCAGCCGGTCCCCTACCTGGTAGGTCTCCAGACGCGACTGCTCGCGGCGCGGCATGCGGCCCTCGGTGCGCCCGAGGTCCACGATCACGTCTGAGCCTTCGACCCGCTTGACCGTGCAGTTCACCAGCTCCCCGACGCGCTGGTTGTACTCGGTAAAGACCGTCTCCCGCTCGGCCTCGCGTACCTTCTGAAAAATTACCTGCTTGGCGGTCTGGGCAGCGACGCGGCCGAGCACGTCGGTGGCCTTGGGAATCCGCACCGAGCCTTCGAGTTCAGCCTGTGGATCGATCTTCCGCGCCTGCGCGAGCCCGATCTCGTGCTCGGGGTCCGCCACCTCCTCCACGATCTTCTTCACGGCGTACACTTCCACCTGGCCGGTTTCTTTGTTGAAGTGCGACTCCAGGTCCTCGACGCTCTTGTAATACTTGCGCGTGGCCACCAGGATGGCGTCTTCAACGGCCGAGATGATGATCTGGGTATCGATGCCCTTCTCGCGGCTAAGCTGGTCAATCGTCTGGTAAAGAAGACTCGTACCCATGTTTCACCTTCCCATTCCCCGGGAGCGTCACCGACTGCCGATTGGCGATTTTCGATTGTCGATTGAACCAGCGCGCGCACCCACAATCGTCAAGCGAAAATCGTCAATTACTTCCAGCCTTCCAGGAGCAGCTTGGTCCTGGAGATGGCTGCGAGATCGAACTCGCGAGTCCCCAACTCCCCGAGATCGAGCCGCATCCGGTCCCCCGCCAGGCCCGCGAGCCGTCCCTCGAACACTGTCTGGCCGTCCACCGGCTCGCGCAGGATCACGCGCGCCCGCCGGCCCTCGAAGTGCTGGTAATCCTTGGGCTTACGCAGCTCGCGATCGAGTCCGGGCGAAGAAACCTCCAGCGTGTAATTCGCCGGAAACGGATCCTCGACATCCAGCATGGCGCTCAGCTGCTCGCTCACGCTCTGGCAGTCGCCGTGACTGATTCCGCCGGCCTTATCGATATAGACCCGCAGGAGGGTATTGGACCGGCCGCCTTTCAGCTCAACATCGACCAGGTACAGACCCTCGGAGGCGGCCACCCGTTCCGCCATGGATCGTATCGTCTCGAGATCGACAGCCATACCGTTCGGCGAGTCGCGTCCCGACACGTGGCGCGTGACGATTCTGGATCGCGCTCCGCCCGCCCCTCAGCGATGTAACAAAAAAGTGGGCTTTCGCCCACTCGGACTCCGCGCCAAAACCAGTATACGCGCTGAAGGGTCAAAAAGCAATCGGCGGGGACAGGTTGTAAGGGTGTCCGGGCCCGGCCAGCGAAGCTCAGCGATTTCAAATGCGCTCAGGGAGATAAGTCCGATCAGCCCGGCGGCGCGTCTACCCCGTCCTGGTAGCGGCGGGTTTACCCCGCCATCGGTGACGGCGTGAAGCCGCCTCCACCCCAAACTGGCCCATTACGGAATTCTTCTAACGATCCTCCCCGCAAACGGCCGCGTGCTCTTGTGGCCTCACCAACCCCCGGTGATTCAAACGATGAACCGCGTGTTCCGGAACGCCTTGATAAACGTAAGATCGATCATCCGGGGTAGTATACCGGCGTGGAGCGCATCTCTCGGCCATGGCGTTCGGGGAGCCCGATGTCGGCCCTCCCCACGTCGCGAGGTTGTCATGGGCACACAACCAGGCCCATTTTCCGGTTGACTCTGGCCCCGCAGTATGCGATTGTTAATATCGCAATGTCAACTAAGTCCAGCCACGCTCCCGGGGCTGGCAGACGAGTCGCTCTCGGACGCGTTCTCCAGCAGCAAACCCTCGCTTTGCCTTTCGGCCCCCAAGTGTGGGGGATGCCCTCTTTCTACGGACGAAGCCGGAATGTCCTTTGGAATCAATGGCATTTAAAAACGAAGCCATTATATTACTGAGAACAGGCGAGTTACAGACAATTTCTAAAAATCATAGCTAACATTCCTATTATCAGTTGCTTGTAAATTATTGCAGATTGCAAAGCCGTTAGGTTGCTGAAGAGAATCAGCTTATCATCGATCAGCCACTATATTACTGAAACCATGCATGTTATCCCTAATAAACCGGCGTCAAATTGAGGTCCGCGCGATGCATTTGCCTCGTCTTTGAGCACAAAACCGTCAGGTTGCTGATTCGGAGCAGTCACTGATTCTCTTTGATCTGGAGGTCGATTACCGAGGAGTGGGAAAGCACTGGCTCAGCGCAGGACCCAAACCAGGGGCACAAGGCCCGCCAGCGCGAGAACGATCAGCAGCGCGAGGCTCTGCGCGCCCCCTGACCCGCGCGCAAAGAACCAGGCGTAAATCCCCTTGATCACGTTGTTGCTCGCGGCGGCGATCAGGATGGCAGCCGACGCCACCGGAAGGCGCGTCAGCGTCCCGGCAGCCTGCGTCATGCCCATGATGAAGGGATCGACGTCGGTCACACCCATGATGCCGGCAAGCGAGTAGACGCCGGCGCGGCCGAGGTAAACCACCGCCAGATGGGTGGCGATCAGCATGGCGATGAATAAGGCGGCGAAAAGAAACGCCGCGGTCATTTCCAGCGGATTCTGCGGCTGATACTCGCGCTTCACGTCGCCCGAAGTCTCGTCCGGCCGCCGCGACCAGAGCCATCCGGCGCCGGTGGCCGCTCCGGCCAGAACCAGGAACGGCAAGTCGAGCGCGTTCGCGAGGCCGCGGTTGAACAGGACCAGCAGAACCGCCAGCCGCAGGTACATCACGCCGGAAGCCATGAGCGTGGCGCCGGCGAACAGGTGCGGCCGGCGCTCGTGGGCGGCCCGCTTGGCCAGAACCACCGTGGTAAGCGTGGAGGAATAGGCGTCGCCGAGCAGCGCGGCCAGCATCACGCCCCCGTGCTCGCGCGTAACCTTCTGCAGCACGTAGCTGCCGTACGAGATGGCGCTGACCGCGACCACCACCAGCCAGGTCTTGAACGGATTAATCCGGAAGGCGCTGTATTCCTGGTTGGGCAGAATGGGCAGAATCACGGCGCTCAGCAGCAGGAACTTGGTGAAGGTGAGGATCTCCTCGGGTGGGAAGCGCTTGGTCAGGCCTTCGAGCGCCGTCTTGAGTTCGAGCAGCAGAGCGCTGGCAACCGCCAGCGCGGTGGCGATCCAGAAGTGATCGTAGTAGATCAACGCGCCCACGATGTAGATCGCGAGGCCGGAGAGTTCCGTGGTCACGCCCGCGGTGCTGGCCGAGATCAGCTTGTGCCAGTAGGCGAGCAGCAGGAATCCCCCCACGACGATGAAGCCAATCGCGACCGGTAGAAGCTGTCCGCCCGAGAGCACCGCCATCGAGTAGGCAATCAGACCGATGATCGGAAACGTCCGCACGCCGCCGAACGTGTAGCGCTCGGCGCCCGCCTTGTGCTCTTCGCGCTCGAGTCCGACCAGAAAAGAGAGAAAGAGCACCAGCAGGATCTTGACGGCATCGGCCGGCAGCAACTGGTAGAGTCTGGATAACATGCGGAGCCCCGCGGACGGCGGCCCGGGGCAAGGTCAGTATTCTCGCAGGGTTGGAGGATTGTCAACTGGAAGAAGTGGGCCAGTACGTCAGTGGGCCGGACTGTGTCAGTAAACCAGTTTGTCAGTAAGTCAGATGAAGGTACTGACATACTGAAGTTACTGAACGATCTTCAAAGGAGCCTAAAGCTGACTTCCACCCCGACGCGCGTCGCCACGGGCACGCCGTTCCTCAGGCCCGGCTTGAACTTCCAGGTGCGCACGGCTTGGAGGGCTTTCTCGTCGAGTCCGAGGCCCACCGGCTTCACCACCTGGGCGTCGCGGACGTTACCCTGCTGGTCCACGATGATCTCGACCACGACAACTCCGGAGTACTTCGCTTTGCGCGCTTCCTCGGAGTACTGCGGATCAGGCGTGTAGATTCCCACCGGCGCCGTGACATTGCCGCCGACATCGTAAACGCCGCCGCCGACTCCGGCTTCGTCGCCGGGACCGAGCCCGCGTCCATTGCCAGAGCCAACGCCGCCGCCCGATCCGGTGCCGATGCCGCCGCCCGATCCGGATCCATTCGAGGCCATCTGCGCCAGCGATTTGGGATCGCCGAACTGCGAGTCCGCCATCTGGGGCATCTTGAGGTCCGGCGGACCGATCAGCGTCGGCGTCACGGGGAGCTTCGGCTGGGGAATAATCACCTGGGCGACAGGCGGCGTGAACTGCTCCTTGGCGAATTTGGGAATGTGGCCCTGCGAAGGCGGTGTCATGCTGCGATCGCCGCCGCCGCCACCGCCGCCCGCCTTCTTGGAGTTATGCGGAATATCGGGCAGATACGGCGAGATATCCACCATGGTCATCTGGGTGTGGGGCTTCGGAGGGTGCAGCCATCTCGCAACCAGGTAGGGTAGCACGAGCGCCGAAAGCACCACCAGGTGGACGAGTAAAGAGTTCAGCCACGATCCTGGCTGTTGCTGGAAATCCTGCCAGATGTCGGGCACCTCCATCGATTTCGGAAGCAGGTGGAGCTTGCGTCCCGCGCGCAGCAGGTAGTAATGGGAGAGTTCGGGGAACTGCTTGAGCGTGGCCGGCAGATCCTGATACCACGCGTGCATCTCCGAGACCGGGAGCGTCGCTTCACCGCGATAATACTCGTAAGGCACAGTGACGCGCGGCTCGCGCCTCAACTGGCGAATCTGGTTCCAGAGCGATGAAAATACACTGGGGGATTCGAGCAGCAGGGCTCGATACTCGTTGTCGGGCGCCCTACGCGCCACGGCCCCCGCTTGCAGGTTCGCTGTGGTCTCGGTGTTCAGGTCTGTTGTGGGCATCTCTCCGCTATCTCGCAGGCTTGCCGGATCCGGGCCCCATCTCCCTCTACCGAAGATGTTATGCCGCACAGCGGAGTTGCCTGAAAAATTCGGCTTCCGCCGCCAACCGACACCTCGGGCATTCTAGCACAATCGACGTAGACCGGCCCTTGGGAGCGCGGCCAGCTTGGCCGCTTTCGCCTCCTTCTGATCAAAGCGCACCGGGCGGCCAGGATGGCCGCGCTCCCAAGGCCGCCTTAAGTCGGCATCAGGACACTGCCGGAGCCGTGTAGCCGCTACGCTATAATGGATGTGACGCCCTCGGAGGATGGATGCCGAAGATAATGGACCTGAAGAGCACCATTAACTTGCCGCAGACTGCCTTTTCGATGAAGGCCAACCTGCCCCAGAACGAGCCCCGCTGGCTCGAACGGTGGGAAATGACGGACCTCTACGGCGCCATCCGCCGCGCGCGCGCCGCCGCGCCGGTCTTTACCCTGCACGACGGTCCGCCCTACGCCAACGGACGGATCCACCTGGGCACCGCGCTCAACAAGATCCTCAAGGACCTGATCGTCAAGTCAAAAACCATGGCCGGCTTCAACGCGCCCTATCTGCCAGGATGGGACTGCCACGGCCTGCCCATCGAGAACAATGTCGACAAGGAACTCGGCCCGCGCAAGGCGCAGATGTCGGTGATCGAGATCCGCCGTGCGTGCCGGCGCTACGCGGAGAAGTACCTCAGCCTCCAGCGCGACGATTTCAAGCGTCTTGGCATCTTCGGCGAGTGGAGCGACCCGTATGTCACCATGTCCCCGGCATACGAGGCGTATACGACCGAAGCTTTTCTCAAGTTTCTGGAGCATGGCTACGTTTACCGAGGGTTGAAGCCGGTTTACTGGTGCGTGCGCCACGCCACTGCGCTGGCCGACGCCGAGGTGGAATACGAAAACCATGGCACTCCGTCGATCTACGTGCGTTACCGGCTGATCAGCGACCCGGCCGCGATCGACCCCGCCCTCGCCGGGCGCCGCGTGTGGGTGATCGTCTGGACCACCACGCCCTGGACCCTTCCCGCCAGCATGGCGGTGGCTTTCCATCCTGAGTTCGAATACGTCGCGGCGACGGAGTCGGATTCCTCCGACGTCTATATCCTGGAAGCGCGCCGTCATCATCCGGCCCTCGAGGAGACTGGCCTCGCCGCCAGGACCGTCCTCGCGCGAATCCCCGGCCGTAAGTTCGACCGGATCGAGTTCCAGCATCCTTTTCTGGCCCGCAAAATTCTCGGCGTGCTCGCGGACTACGTCACGGCCGAGGACGGCACGGGCGCGGTCCACACGGCTCCCGGCCACGGCCGTGAAGACTTTGAGACCGGCGTCCGCTACGGGCTCGATATTGAGAACCCCGTCGACGATCACGGCAGATTCATGGGCGGTCTCGACGCCTACGCGGGCAAGAAGGTGTTTGAGGCCAACGAGCCCATCATCGATCTGTTGCGCACGCTGGGCGCGCTGGTCGGTCCGCCGCACTGGCTCGAGCACTCCTATCCGCACTGCTGGCGCTGCCACCAGCCCGTGATCTTCCGCACCAGCCGCCAGTGGTTTGTGGACGTCGATCACGCGGAATTGCGCCGCCACGCTTTGGACGAGATCAAGAAGGTCCATTGGTCGCCCGAATGGGGCGAGGAGCGCATCAGCAACATGGTTTCGGGACGTCCCGACTGGTGCATCTCGCGCCAGCGCGTCTGGGGCGTGCCCATCGCCGTGTTCCATTGCGAGTCATGCGGCCAGCCGCTGATGGACGCAACAGCCGCCGCGCCCGCGGTGGAGCTGTTCCGCCGCGAAGGGGCAGACGCCTGGTTCGCGCACCCGATCGGGGACCTGATCGCGCCGGGTACCCGTTGCCCGGGCTGCGGCCAGTCAAAGTTCCGCAAGGAGACTGACATCCTCGACGTCTGGTTCGATTCCGGCTCCAGCCAGTACGCGGTGCTGGGGCACCGTCCGGACCTGCCCTGGCCCGCCGATGTCTACATCGAAGGCCCCGACCAGCATCGGGGCTGGTTCCAGAGTTCACTGCTGGTGGGCATGGTCACGCACGGCGCCGCGCCTTATCGCCAGGTCCTCACGGTTGGCTGGACGCTCGACCCGCAGGGCCGCGCCATGTCGAAGTCGCTCGGCAACGGCATCGACCCGAACGACGTCATCCGCAGCCACGGCGCCGAAATCCTGCGGCTGTGGGTGGGCTCGGTGGACTTCCGCGAGGACGTGGTGCTCTCGGAGCAGATTCTCGACCGGCTCTCCGAGGCCTATCGCAAGCTGCGCAACACCTTCCGCTACTGCCTGGGCAACCTGTACGACTTCGATCCGGCGCGCGACACTGACAATCCAGAAGGCATGGAAGAAATTGACGCTTGGGCGCTCGAGCGTACTGCCGAAGTGCTCGATGAAGTGCAAAGGGCCTACGAGGAGTACGCCTTTCATCGCGTCTACCGCGCGCTCTATGACTTCGCCACCGTGGACCTGAGCGCGTTCTATTTCGACATCCTGAAAGACCGCCTCTATACGGCTCCGGCGGCCTCGGCGCGACGCCGGGCGGCCCAGTGGACTCTGTATCGCATCGCCGACGCGCTCGTGCGGGCGCTCGCCCCGATTCTCACCTTTACCTCCGAAGAAGTATGGGATCACCTGCCGGGCCGGGGCGGCGGATCGAGTGTGCACGAAGCGGAGTTCGTCTCCCCGGATGAACTCCGGGGCAAGGTGCCGGCAAAGTACGCCGGACGCCTGGCTAACTGGCCGCGCCTGATCGCTGTCCGCGACCAAGTGCTCAGGGCGCTCGAGGCTGCGCGGCAGGAAAAGCGCATCGGCGGCGGGCTCGAAGCCAGGGTCCGATTGCAGGCCTCCGGCGAAACCGCCCGGCTGCTCGAGGATTATCGCGACTTCCTGCGCTATCTCTTCATCGTCTCTCAGGTCGAGATCGAGACGTCTGAAGGCGGGTGTTCCGATGGCGCACCGGCCGACGGCGCATCGGGCGCGGCATCGGGTCAGCAACCCGGAAGCGCGGACATCAAAGCAGACGTCAAGATCGTCGTGGAGCGCGCCCCGGGGACCAAGTGCGCGCGCTGCTGGAACTACTCGGAGCGCGTCGGCGAGAACGCCGATTATCCGGCGGTCTGCGAGCGCTGCTCGGAGGCGCTTGGTCAAATTGAGGCGCAGGTCTCGTGATGCGGCGTTCGCAGGGCGCAGGGAACAGGAAACCAGGAGGAGCGACGGGAAGTGCCAAAGAAGAAGTGCGCAGGCTGCTCGACGCCGTCCCGGACGACGCCTCGTATGAGGATATCCAGTACCACATCTACGTACGCCAGAACGTCGCGCGTGGGTTGGAGGAAGCCGCTCAGGGCAAGGTGGTGGGTCAGGAAGAAATTGAGCGCTGGATGTCGAAGTGACTAGACGTGTAGTTTGGACCCGGCAGGCTCAAGCCGACCTCGGTGCTCACGGCGCGCGTGATTTGATGTCGCTGTGGAGGCGGAGCCTGCGACCTCGTGTAGACGACATTCTCGGCTGACTATGTCTCGCTCTCGAAACCTTATCCGTCTTATCTACGTTCTGATCGCCGCCGTGACCTTTGTTGCCGACCAGGTGACCAAGGGCATGATCGAGCGCCGCCTCGGCATGTTTGAAGTGGTCCCGGTGATCCCCCACTTCTTCAACCTGACGCGCAGCCAGAACCCGGGCGCGGCTTTCGGGCTATTTGCCGACTCGCCCGCCCCCTGGAAGACCGTCCTGCTCGTGATCGTCTCCGCGCTGCTCATCGGAAGCGTAGTGGGCGTGGCCTGGCGCAGCCATCATATCGACTGGAAATCGGGGGTCGGTCTGGCCCTGATCCTGGGCGGTGCGATGAGCAACCTGCTGGATCGCATCCGCTTCGGCGAGGTCGTCGACTTCCTGGATGTCTATTTCCGGGGTTACCACTGGTACACCTTCAACCTCGCCGATGCGGCCATCGTAGCCGGCGCCTTCCTGCTCATCTTGAGGGTCGGATTCTCGAGTGACGCGCCTCAGCCGGCCAGCGCCAAACGCTGAGATGAAGCAGCTGCAAGCAGCATGTGTCCTGCTTCTGCTTCGTGACCTTCTCTGGGGCCTCTGTGAATCCTCAGCGCACTCCGTGGTGAAAGCTTTTCCCCCGGCGAACGGCTCTAAGGCTGTGCAGCCCGCCTGATACAGCAGACCCCTGATTGACCGGGGCGTTCGCTCCACAGCACCCTGTTATCATTCCCGTCGCGCTGGCGGCTCGGTGCAGGCATCCCCGATCAGCGGGAATCTTACTCAGGAAAGGCCAGGTTCACCTTATGAGGAAGCTCGTTCTCCTCGCCGTTGTTGCCCTCGTCTTCGCCCTCAGCCCGGCGGCCTACGCTGGATCGATCGTCTTCAGCTTCAAGGGAACCACTTCGGCTGCGACCTGGGCCTGGCTTGACGGCACCAGTTCCCTCGCTGGCAAGGCTGATTCGGCGACTGTAGACGTGGTCGGCGACGCCGGCATGCCGATCAACGGTGACGTCAGTCTCACCTTCGCGTTGGGCCCGAATACCGGCGGAGATGGGACATTCGGCAATCCCTACCAGTTCGACTGGGGCGGCAGTATCGTGGTCACGGGCTGCCTTCCCGGGCAGGGTGCCGGCTGCACCAGCACGTACCTGTTCAAGGGTCAGTTCGAAGCGGCGATGGCCTATGCGGTCACCGATTATCTCAGCTTCAATGCGCCTCTCATTTCGGGAACCCTCAACCCCGCGATCGCGGCAATGTTCGGGTTCAGCGACGTGAATGTGCTGGGAAGCTTCGAGGGGGTCCTGACTTGTGACGGCATCGCCTTCGGTTGCACGAGTGGCTCTGACCACCTGGTGGGCAGCGCCGACATGATCTTAATGCCGAGCCAGGGGCCTTGTGACTCAGCTTCCTGCGGGGTTACCACGCCCGAGCCCGATGCTCTGCAATTGACTTCTCTGGGCCTGCTGCTTCTGATGATAATGGCCGCAGCGCGCCGGCTCGCCAAGTCGTTGTAAGCCGCACTCACGCGTGATTCCCGCGCAAGCGCGAACCCATCCCCTCTACTCCGCGCACTATTCTCCTTTGTCCCATTTTCCGGTGCTAGCATGATGATGACTGGGAGGCTTGCTGGTAAGGCGGTTGAAACCGATATCTCGAGAATGAGCAGGGTATCGCGATTTTTGCCCTCGCGGGTCACTTCGCGTCAAAGCCAGACTGGCAGCTTTCAAAGCCCACGCCCAATCGGCGCCAGACATGCCTGAAACGCGCATATTCGAAGTCATGCCTGACGAATCCCGCACGCGGCTCGATGTCTTTCTGGCGCGGCGCATGCCCGACTGGAGCCGCAGCCAGATCCAGCGCCAAATCCGCTCCGGACGGGTCAGCCTCGGCGCCGCCACGGTCTACAAGGCGGGCGCCGAGGTCGAGGCCGGCGATCGCGTAAGCATCCAGGCGGCCCGGCACGAGCTGCGCGCCACGCCGGAGGAGCTGCCGCTCGATATCATCTACGAGGACGAGGACCTGGTCGTGGTGAACAAGCCCGCGGGGATGGTCGTTCATGTGGGCGCCGGCGTCCGCTCGGGAACGCTGGTCAACGCCCTGCTCCATCACGTGAAAACGCTGGCGCGCGCCGGTGGCGACCTGCGGCCGGGCATCGTGCATCGACTTGATCGCATGACGTCGGGTCTCGTGATCGTGGCCAAGAACGACGCCGCTCTGCGTGACCTCAGCAGCCAGTTCAAAGGCCGCGAGGTCCGGAAGACGTATCTCGCGCTGGTCCACGGCCGCGTCGGAGGCGAACAGGGGGAGATCGAGCGCCCCGTGGGTCGCGATCCGCGCCGCCGCATCCGTATGCGGACGTCGGGGATCGGCGCGCGCGCGGCGCTCACGCACTACCAGGTCCGCCGTCGCTTCCCGCATTTCACGCTGCTCGAGGTGCATCCCCGCACCGGACGCACCCACCAAATCCGAGTGCATCTGGCGTCGGTGGGGCATCCGGTGGTGGGCGACACGCTTTACGGCGCGCCGTCGCGATTGCACGCAGGCTCTCGAGAGGAAACCAGGACCTTGCCGCGGACGTTCCTGCACGCGGCGGGAATCAGGTTCCGGCATCCGCGCACAGGCGACGCGATAAGTTTCGAGGTTTCGCTGCCGGCAGAGCTGATGACCTTTTTGAACGGATTGGGAACCCGCGATGGGGTGGAAAAGCTCTAGCTCGGAGTTCACGGGGGCGCTGTGCGCTCTGTGGTCGGCGAGCCTCGAAGCACAGGGTTCACAAAGACTCCGTGCCCTCTGTGGTGAACGCTTTGAACAGGACGATTGGGGCCGGGAGCAGGTTGAATCGTGGTATCCGGCGGCCTATACTGCTTTCAGTCCTGGGGAATGGTGAATTGAGAAAACGACGCCAGATCGTGGCCGTCCTCGCTTCTGTGGCGCTGTTGAGCGCGTCGCTCTCCGCCGTTGCGGATTGCGCCTCCCTTTGCGCGCATGCTCCGGCTGCCGCGTCGCCCCTTGACTCGACACCGGCGCACTGCGGCCACTGCCCTTCACCACAACCCACGCATCGGCAAACTCACCCGAGCCGCAACCAGCAGGGCCGGAATTGCGGACAGCACTGTCTCGGCCAGGCGATCGCCGGCAAAGTCTCGATCGCGACTGTGGAGACCGTTCAGCACGCCGCGCACGAACTGCTCGCCGTCAACAACGGCGCCGCGCGGGAGCCCCTACCTCCGGACTTCGCGCCGCTCGATTGGGAATCGCACTCGCCGCCTGCCCAATCCGGCCGCAGCATCTGCCGTCGCACTTCCTTGCTCCGCGTCTGAGCCTTTTCCGCCCGGTGCCGGCCTGAAACCCGGCAAGCAGAATAATCTGCCAGTGGAATAAGAGAACCTCAACGGTCAACTACTGTTAACAACTGTCGACTGTCGACTGTCGACTCTCTGCCAAGTCAGGAGGACTTATGTCGGACAACCGGCGACAATTCTTCCGCCGCGCCATGGTCGGCTCCCTGGCCGCGGGCGCCACGCGCTTGCTCGCGGAATCCGCCCCACAGGGCCGGTCAAAGCCGGGGCACGCGCAAGCCGCGAAGCACGCGGCGCCATGGTCAGCGCCCGCGGGCGCCATCCTCCCCGTCGTCACCCCGGATGTCCCGCATCTGCCATACACCCTGGACGGCGCTGTCAAGGTGTTTAATCTGACCGCCGGGCCGGTGCGCACTGAGATCGTGTCCGGTCGCGTAATGGACGCCTGGGGCTACAACGGCTCGATCCCCGGGCCGGCGATCGAAGTCGTGCAAGGCGACCGCGTGCGCCTCGTCGTGGACAATCATCTCCCCGAGCCTACGTCAATGCACTGGCACGGCTTCGAGATCCCCATCGCCATGGACGGCATGCCGGGCATCTCGCAGCCCATGATCCCGCCCGGAGGCCGCTTCGTTTACGAATTCACCCTCCATCAGGCCGGAACTTTCTTCTACCACTCGCACGCGCCCATGCAGAGCATGATGGGCCTGATCGGCCTCTTCATCATGCATCCGAGAGAGCCTCTCGTCCCGCGCGTCGACAGGGACTACGGATTGATTTTGCAGGAATGGGCGATCCTGCCGAACAACACCGTGCCCAACACCATGTCGATGGAATTCAACTGGCTCACCATGAACGGCAAGGCCGCGCCCGCCACCACGCCGCTCATCGCGCGCCTCGGCGATCGCGTGCGGATTCGCCTGGTGAATCTCGGCATGGATCACCATCCGATCCATCTGCACGGAAACACCTTTTACCTGACCGGCACCGAAGGCGGACGCGTGCCCCAGGCGGCCTGGACTCCGGCCAACACCGTGCTCGTCGGTGTGGCGCAGGCGCGCGACATCGAGTTCGAAGCCAATAATCCGGGCGACTGGATGCTCCATTGCCACATGCCGCACCACATGATGAACCACATGGCCTCCATGGTGGGACCGATGATGGAGTCCGGTCACGGCACGATGCACGCCCTGCCGGCAGGAATGGGAATGCCGGAAGGCATGGGAATGGTGCAACAGGGCGGCGCCCTCGACCCGGAGAACGGTCCGAGTCTCGGTCGCGCCATCGGCATCGGCGCCGATTACGAGAAGCCGGCCACCAACGCGCCGCTCGACCACCCGGCCCGGGCAGCCGAAACCGCTGCCCCCGCGTCAGGCCAGCACGAACAGCATGCCGGCAATCCGTGGCAGGTGCCGGGCTTTCCGCAAGACATGATGATGAACATGATCGCGCCCAACACGAAACCCGAAACCTACGGCTTGCCCTCCGGCTGGGCCAGCGACATGGCGGGAATGATGACGCTGGTGCGGGTCCTCGAACCCGGTCTGTATGACCAAGTCATGGCGCGCGTCGGGCAGCAATCGTAATCGCCAGGACAAAGGGTGAGTCAATATGAGAACAAGAGCAGCCGCAATTACAATCCGGGTTCCGTTCGCCGTGACCTGCTTGCTGGTCGTGGCAGCCCCTTCATACCGGGCGCGGCAACGCCCCGCCACGAGCGGCAGCGCCGAAGCCCGGGATTCGACGTCCGGCGCCGGACTCGCGGCTCCCGCATTATCCCTTGCCGATCTGGAGCGCATGGCCCTCGCGCGCAATCCGACGCTCCCGGAGGCGCAGGCGGACGTGCGCGCGTCGGAAGGACGCAAACTGCAGTCCGGCCTCTATCCCAACCCGACGATCGGGTACGAAGGACGCGCGATCAACTCCAATGCCTTCTACCGCGGCGGCGAACATGGACTATTTGTCGAGCAGCCGATCGTGACCGGAGGCAAGCTGGGATTGAGCCGCAAAGTCTTTGCGACCGAGACGGAGCAGGCCCGGGCGGAAGCGGCCGCGCAACGGCAGCGCGTCCTGAACGGCGTGCGGATCGCTTACTATCGCGCCCTGGGCGCGCAGGCGCGCGTCGAGCTCACGTCCGACCTCTCCGATCTGGCGCGCCGCGCTGCCGCCACCAGCGGTGAACTCGCCAACGTGGGACAGGCCGATCAACCGGACGTGCTGGAGGCGCGCGTCGACGCCGGCCGCGCGCGGCTGGATCTGCTGGCCGCGCAATCGGCCGAGGAGAGCGTCTGGCAGGAACTGGCGGCGACCGTGGGCGATCCGGCGCTGCCCCTGACCACGCTCGCCGGCAAGCTCGACGATCCGCTGCCCGCCATCGACCCCAGGCAGGCGCTCGCCACGATCCTCAGCGAGAGCCCGGAGGTGCAAACCGCGGCCCAGGGCGTTACGCGCGCCGAAGAGGCGTTGAAACGCGCGCGCGCCGAGAAACTGCCCAACCTCGATCTGCGGGGTGGAATGAACTACAGCCGCGAGTTGCTGGGTCCCATGAATATGCCGATGGGGTGGGAAGGCGAGGCCGAAATCGGCCTGCAGATTCCGCTGTTCAACCGCAACCAGGGCAACGTGCGCACGGCCGAGGCGGAACTCACGCACGCCCGCCACGAGTTGGAGCGCGTCCAGCTGAATTTGCGCGCGAACTTCGCCGCCGCTTTTCACGACTATGCCGAGTCCGAGGAAGTCGTAAGCACCTATCGCGACCAGATTCTCCCGGACGCCGAAAAGGCTTATCAGCTTTATCTCGCGAAGTACCGCGAAATGGCCGCCGCCTATCCGCAGGTTCTGATCGCGCAGCGGACCTGGTTCCAGCTCCGCGAGGAATACACCACGGCGCTGGTGACCGCATGGGAGTCGGCGGTGGCAATTCAGGGTTTCCTGCTGACGGATGGCCTCGCCGCGCCGCTTGCGCCCGGCGAGCCGGCGACCTTGTGGCCGGGAGTGGAAGTCAAACCGTGACGACGGTTGTCAGTGGTCAGTGGTCCGTTGTCCGTCGTCCGTTGCGGCGACGGCATGAGCGTGATACCGGAACCGGCGAACCACGAACCACGATCCCAGAACAACTGACAACGGACAACTGTCTGCGGACCACTGACGTCACTGCCAACTGGCCACTGTGATAGCCTGTTCCTGCGATGAGCCACCTGTCGCCGCTTCCACTCGCCATTTCGCAGGGACGCTGGGAACATGCCGCCGAAATCCTTGAGCGGCTCGATCCTGCTGTGGCGGCTGAGGCGTTCATCAACCTGCCCTTCGAAGATCAGCAAAACCTGTTCCGCAAGCTGCCCGTCTCTGTGGCTGCGACCCTCGCCGGAGACCTTCCCTACTACCAGACCTACGTGCTGCTGCATTCGCGCCCTACGCCCGACGTGATCGCCATTGTTGACGCCATGAATCCCGACGATCGGGTGCAGTTCTTCGACCAGCTTCCTCAGGAAACCTGGCAGCAGCTCATGGACGAACTGGCCGCAGGCCCGGCGGCGGCGGAACGCCAAGCCGCGAGGGCCATCGAAGCGGGCGCAGCGGTCGGGGCGCCGCCCGTTCACGAAGAGCCGGTCATCGAAGCGCGCGCCGTCGAAAAGTGGTTCCAGCGCGAAGGCAGCGGACCGATTCAAGTGATCGCTCCCACCGATCTGGCCATCGAGCCCGGCGTTATTCTCGCCCTGCTCGGCGCTTCGGGCTCCGGCAAGTCCACCCTGCTGCGGATTCTCGCGGGACTCACTCCGCCGACCGCCGGCGAAGTGCTCTGGCACGGGCAGCCGATCCGGGAATGCCGCCCGAACGCCGCCATCGTATTCCAGAGCTTCGCTCTGTTCCCCTGGCTCACCGTCCTCGAAAATGTCGAAGCGCCGCTCCAGGCACGCGCCATGAACAGCATTGACCGGCATCGGCGCGCCTTGCGGGCCCTTAATTCCGTGGGATTGAAGGGATTCGAGAGCGCCTATCCCAAAGAGCTGTCCGGAGGCATGAAGCAGCGCGCCGGATTCGCGCGCGCGCTCGCCGTCGAGCCCGAAGTACTCTTCATGGACGAGCCCTTCTCGGCGCTCGACGTCCTCACCGCCGAGGCGCTGCGCGGCGAACTGCTGGAGCTGTGGCTGGGCAGGAAGATTCCCACGCGCAGCATTTTCCTGGTGACGCACAACATCGAGGAAGCCGTCATGCTGGCCGACCGGATCGTGGTACTCGGCCGCAACCCGGCGCGGATTCGCGCCGATTTTCGCGTGCCCCTCAACCATCCGCGCGAGCACAATTCGCCGGAGTTCCTGCTCTACGTGGACTACATTTACAAGCTCATCACCCAGCCGGAGCGCCAGGCGGGACTGCTCTCGGCCGCGCCCGCTCGCCCGCCATATCCGGCGCTGCCCAGCGTGCACTCCGGCGCCATCGCGGGCCTGCTGGAACTGCTGAACGATCGCGGCGGCAAAGACGACCTGTACCACATCGCCGACGACCTCCAGATGGGCGTCGACAATCTGCTGCCGCTGGTCGAATCCGCCACCGTGCTGGCGTTCGCCCGCGCCGATCGCGGCGACCTGGAGCTGACAGCGACCGGCAAGGCGTTCGCCGAAGCTGACATCGAAACGCGCAAGTGCCTCTTCCGGGAAGCGGCGCTCGAACAGGTGCCTCTGTTGAAACAGATCCAGAACACGCTGACGGCGAAATCGGATCGCAGCATGCCCCTCGAGTTCTTCCGCGACATTCTGCAGGAGCATTTCTCCGAAACGGAAGCACAACAGCGGCTCGATACGGTGCTGAACTGGGGCCGCTACGCCGACCTGTTCACCTACGACTCCGAGACCGGACGATTGTCGCTTTATCAGCCGTCCTTGGTCCTTGGTCCCTAGTCATTGGTCCTTAGTCGCTATTGAGAATTACAAAATGCGGTGACAATCGTTTTCGGGTGCCTTCCCTCACCCGCCCTCGTACCTCGGGCACCCTCTCCCAAGGGAGAGGGCTGTTTTCCTCTGGTTTTTGGCCCTCTCCCAGGGGGAGGGTGGCCCACCGCCAGCGCTTTCATCAGCTGCGGTGGGCCGGGTGAGGGGTTAGCCTGTCACTCTATTTTGGTACTTGATCCGAGGACGAGGGCCTAAAGGGACCAAGGACCAGGAACAACTGACAACTGACAACTGACGACTGACAACCGACAACTGAGTAATGGCCTCGATGATCCAATGACCCGATGGCTCAATTCTGAGACCCGTTCCGCCCGGCTCGCTCCCTGGAGCACGTCCCGCGCCGGCCTGGCGTCGCTGTTGCGGGATCTTCCCATCCTGGCCGCCGGACTCGCTCTCTTCTACGGCCTAGTGATGTTCAGCCGCTACTGGGCCGGCGCCGTCAACAGCCAGGCCGAGATCCGTCTCGATCCGCGCGCCCTGTCCGCCTATGCGCTCCTGTCCGTGACGAGGATCATCGCCGCCTATCTTCTCAGCCTTGCCGTGACGCTGATTTATGCCTACGTGGCGGCGCATAACGCGCGCGCGGAACGCGTGATGATTCCGCTCCTCGACACCCAGCAATCGATACCCGTGCTCAGCTTTCTGCCCGGCGTCATGGTCTCGATGGTGGCGCTCTTTCCCGGCAGGCAGGCGGGAATCGAGCTGGGGTCGATTGTGCTGATCTTCACCGGACAGGTGTGGAACATGGCGTTCAGCGTCTACTCGTCGATGAAGAGCGTGCCGCGCGACCTGCTGGAAGCCTCGGAGGCCTATGGGTTGAGCTGGTGGCAAAAACTCGTGCAGCTGGAATTGCCCTACTCGGTCATCGGGCTCGTCTGGAATTCCATGATGTCGGTCGCCGGCGGCTGGTTCTTCCTGATGGCTTGCGAGATGTTTGTGCTCGGCAACCACGACCTGCGCCTGCCCGGACTCGGCTCCTACCTGCAGACGGCGGCCAACTCGGGCGACACGCGGGCGATCCTCTGGGGCCTCGGAGCCATGATCGCCGTGATCGTCCTCATGGACCAGCTCCTCTGGCGGCCGGCGATCGCCTGGAGTCAGAAGTTCAAGTTCGAACAGGTCGAGGCCACCGAAGTCCCGCGCTCGCCGATTCTCGATCTGCTGCGCCACTCGCGGATCATCGGGCGTGCCGGGCGCGCCCTCGTGGCTCCGGCGCGCGAAGCCCTGATGCAGCATTTTTCCGAGGCGCACAAGTTCGGGCGCGACAACAGCCGTGGCAGCCCGGGCGTTACGAAATGGCTCAGCCGCGCCATCGGCGCAGCCGGACTGGCTGGGATCGCCTACGCGGTCTGGAGGATGCTCCTGGCCTTCGGAATGCTGTCGCGCCCCGACTTGTTGACGATCTTTCGCGGCGCCGGAGCAACATTTTTGCGCGTGGAATTCTCGCTGCTGCTGGCCGCACTCTGGACCATTCCGGCAGGCGTATACATCGGGACGCACCCCCGGCTGGCCACCGTCGCCCAACCCGTTGCCCAGGTCACGGCGTCGATTCCGGCGACCGCCCTGTTTCCCATCGTCCTGCTCGTGCTGATTCGTGCCGGCGGTGGCATGGGCATCGCGTCGATCGTTCTGTTGCTGCTGGGCACGCAATGGTACGTGCTCTTTAACGTGATCGCCGGCGCCAGCGCCTTGCCTACCGACTTGGGGGAAGTCTGCGACGTCTTCAGGCTGGGCCGCCTGGAGCGCTGGCGCAAGTTCATTCTGCCCGGCATCTTCCCTTTCATGATCACGGGATTCATCACCGCCTCCGGCGGCGCCTGGAACGCCAGCATCGTGGCCGAGTACTTTCACTTCCGCGGCCAGACTTTCTCGACCACCGGTCTCGGCGCGGTCATCAGCCGGGCCGCGGACGCCGGAAGCGTGCCGGTGCTGCTCGGCGCCACGGCCGTCATGGCAGCCATGGTCGTCACGCTCAACCGGCTGGTCTGGCGCCGGCTCTACTTCCTGGCCTCAACGCGGTTCAAGCTGGAAGCCTGAACCGGGGTTTTCAGCGTCCCACTGCTAAGCAACTGAATCCATTATGAAAATAAACTTTCCCAATTTTCTCACTTTTCTCAGTTTTCTCCCTTTTCTTATTTTGGGCTGCTACGCTTTTGGCATGGAGAACGAACCTAGACGAACCCGAGAAAGCAGCCGCCGGCAGCGGACATTTCGGAGAGCAAGGGGAATCGATTTTGCGCAAACAAAGCCATCAGGTGCTTGATAACAAATCTACTTACCATTTCTCATAGGGACCGAAAGCCATCAGGTGATTGAAAATAAATGAGTTAAGCGTTGAAAGCCATCAGGTTATTGATCGACGGCGGTTTACATTGAATTTGAGGTGACAGAAAGGGGCGGTCTTGACGCGCGCAGCAGCCATTCCGGCCAGTCTACTGTATTGTCCGCTAAACAGATGGACAATTGGGCGACGCTGGTGTCGGCGGCTTTACTGCCGCCACCGCGAATTGAGAATGCTGGAGTTGTGGCGACGTAAAGTCGCCGCTACATCGTTCACCGGGACGGCAGTCTGGAAGCCAGTCTGGAACAGGAACCCCGGAGGTCAAGACGACCGCCCTGGCGAGCTCGACGAGTTATTGGGGTGCGGCCGGTTCTCGGCGTCGAAGCCGGAGCAAGCGCCCGTCGCAGTCGCTGGTATTACCCCTCAGGCTAATTGCCAACTCCGGGCAAACCGATTAGAATGCGCAATCCTCGCGCTTCTAAATCAACTCTCGAACCGGCGCCTTCTGCCGGAGGAGATGGGGGTAAGTCGATGCTCGTACGCCGGTGGGTTCTTCTTGCGCTGCTATGCCTCGGAGCAACCACGATCGCGCGCGCCCAGCAGTTTCTGGTGGCGCCGCAGTTCGCTACCGGGGAGGCTCCCTACGCTGTAGCGGTCGCCGACGTCAATGGCGACGGCATCCCGGACCTGGTCACCGGCGACCAGTTGGCCAACGCCGTCAGCGTGATGCTGGGCAATGGTGACGGTACCTTTCAGCCGCAGGTGGAATACACCACCGGCTTCGAGCCCATCTCAATCGTGGTTGCGGACCTGAATCAGGACGGCAAGCTTGACGTGGCGGTGACCAACTTTGAGGACGATACCATCGGTGTGCTGCTCGGCAACGGCGACGGCACGTTCCAGACTCAAGTCATCTATCAGACGGCTGGCGGGCCCTTTTCCATCGCGGCGGGTGACGTGAACGGCGACGGCATCCCGGACCTGGTAGTTGCGTGCTCGGCGACCGACCAGATCAGCGTCCTGATCGGCAAAGGTCTAGGCACGTTCAAGACTCACGTGGACTACGCCACCGGCAACGAACCGGTCTCGGCGGCGCTCGGGGATTTCAACAACGACGGCAAGCTGGACGTGGCCACGGCAGATTATGCCAACAGCGCAAACACCGGTGTCGGTAACACGGTCAGCGTGCTTCTGAACGCAGGGAGCGGAACTTTCAACGCGCACGTAGACTACACGACCGGCCCCAGCGGCAGCGGACCGGTTTCCGTGGCCGCAGGCCTGGTGAATTCCGATTCAACCCTCGACCTGGTGGTCGCCAACGAGATGAACAACACCATCGGCTTCCTGAAGGGCAACGGCGACGGCACCTTCCAGAGCGGCGTCGATTACGCGACTGGAACGAGTCCCCATTCGGCCGTCCTGGGAAATCTCAATAACGACGGATTCCTCGACGTCGCCGTCGTCAACGAACTGGGCAACACGGCAAGCGTCCTGCTCGGCAACGGCGACGGCACCTTCCAGAATCACGTGGACTTCGGCACCGCGGAGAGCCCGGTGGCGGTGGCGGTGGGCACCTTCAT
This sequence comes from Terriglobia bacterium, assembly GCA_035946575.1. GTDB lineage: Bacteria > Acidobacteriota > Terriglobia > UBA7540 > UBA7540 > Gp13-AA77. The sequence continues at coordinate 57,903 of DASYZG010000004.1, forward strand.
CTCAGGCGGTGCCACGGATCTCGCCGTAGCCAATGGAGCCGTCGACACCGTGAGTATCCTGATGGGCAACGGGAACGGAACCTTCCAGGCGCGCCGGGATTTCGCCACCGGCGAGGCCCCTCTCTCGGCAGCCTCTGCCGACTTCAACAACGACGGCAAGCCGGACGCGGTTGTGGCCAACCTCGGCAGCAACACGGTCGACGTGTATCTGGGTAACGGCGACGGCAGTCTGCAGGCGCCCGCCAGCTACTCGACCGGCGGCACCAGTCCCTTTTCCGTGGTCACCGGCAACTTCGCCGGCGGCAGCATCGCCGATCTGGCAGTGGCGAATCTTGGCAGTAACAACGTCGCCGTGCTGGTCGGTACGGGAACCGGTACATTCAATGCCGCGGTGGAGTACTCGATCGGATCGGGCTCCGAGCCGATAGCCGTAGCGACCGGCGATTTCAACAAAGACGGCAAGCTGGACCTGGCCGTAGCCGATCTCAACGCCGACACGGTCAGCGTTCTGCTCGGTAATGGCGACGGGACTTTTCAGAGTCCCGCGTCCTACGCCACCGGTCTGGGCCCGCATGCCCTGGCGGTGACGGACATCAATGGCGACGGCAAGCTCGATCTTGTCGTTGCCAATTCCGTGAGCAACACGGTCAGCGTCCTCCTCGGAAATGGGGACGGCACGTTCCAGGCGCATGTGGATTATTCCACCGGATCTGAACCAACCGCTTTGGCGGCAGGCGCTTTCGTCACCAGCAGCAGCCTGCCGGGCGTCGTTACCGCGGACCTGACCGCCGGGCCCGGGGGAGTTTGCGCTCTGCTGAACTCGGGAACTGGCACGCTGCTGGCGCCCGTCTGCTACGCCGCGGGGCAGAATCCGGAGGCAATCGTTGCCGCCGATTTCAACGGGAACGGCGAGCTTGATCTCGCCGCCGCAAACAGCAAGAGCGACACCGCCAGCATTATGCTGGGGAACGGCGACGGCACATTCCAGAATCACGTCGATTTCGGCGCCGGCGCCGCACCTTACAGCCTGGCGATCGCCGACTTCAATCTCGATGGCGCGCCTGACCTGCTTTCGGCCAACGAAGCCAGCAACACGGTGAGCGTATTGCTCAATATGGGCGGCACGCTCATGACCGCCTCAGGTTCGCCGAACCCCGCCAATCCCAACCAGCAGGTGATCTTCACAGCCACAGTCGCCACCGGCGTCAATGTCACCGGGCGGCCGGCGCCTACCGGTACCGTGAGCTTCTACAACGGCAGCACCCTGCTCGGCACCGGGACCCTCAGCTCCGGCGTGGCTTCTTATACGGACAGCGCCGGCTTCACCACCAACGCCACGATCTTCGCTGATTATTCGGGAGACAGCAATTACAATCCCCACAACCTCCCCCCGTTCACCGAAGTCGTGAACTCGGGCGCGCCGCAGGTAACACTTTCGCCCACGAGCTTGAATTTCGGCAATGTCGTGGTGAACACGACGAGCCCCGCCCAGGTGGTCACGCTCACGAACACCGGCAACGCCGCATTGAGCATCACCAGCATCACGCCGAGCAAGAGCTACAATGAGAAAAGCACCACCTGCCCGCTGTCTCCTTCGACGCTGGGCGCCGGCCTGAGCTGCACCATCAACGTGACCTTCAAGCCGACCAAGATCGGGACCGTCACGGGCACGCTCTCCATCACCGATAATGCCTCGGGCAGCCCGCAGTCAGTGTCGCTGACCGGCGTCGGCACTCAGATCCAGCTGACCCCTGCTACGCTCAATCTGGGCAGTGTGCCCGTGGGGCAGACCAGCGCTCCGCAGACGGTCACGCTCAAAAACGTCGGAACAACCTCGGTTACCATCAAGAGCATGACCTTCACGGGCACCAACCCATCTGAATTCAAGGTGCAGTCGAACACCTGCGGTTCGTCCGTTGCCGCGGGCGCGAGTTGCTCGATCAACATCACCTTCAGCCCGACCAAGAAGGGAGTCGCCTCGGCGGTGCTGAATGTCAACGACACGGGCGGCGGCAGCCCGCAGACTTCGAAAGTCGGCGGCACGGGCACGTAGTTTAACCACCCGGTGTAGGGGCGGCCCTCGTGGCCGCTCCTACATCGAACTGGAGACACCATCCCACGCGCAGGGTCCCGCCGCCATCCCTCTCGCGGAGTCCGCTCGGCGTCGTGCTAACCTCGTGGTATGCCGAAGCAGAGTGCAGGCCTGATCCTTTATCGCCGTCGCGGCGCGGAGTTCCAGGTCCTGCTGGCGCACCCCGGCGGTCCCTTCTATACGCGCAAAGACCTGGGCGCCTGGAGCATTCCCAAAGGCGAGCCTGACCCTGGCGAGGACTTGCTGGCCGCAGCCCGGCGCGAGGTCGAAGAGGAGCTGGGATTCAAACCGGACGGCGAATTCGTCTCCCTCGGCTCCATAACTCAGAAGAGCGGCAAGGTCGTCTACGCCTGGGCCATCGAAGGCGACTGGGACCCGAGCCTCATCCGGAGCAACTCTTTCGCGATCGAGTGGCCGCCGCACTCGGGCAAACAGCAGGAGTTCCCGGAGGTGGATCGCGCCGAGTTTTTTTCGCTCGCGGAGGCGTGCCGCAGAATCAACCCTGCGCAGGCGGAGCTCCTCACCAGGCTCCGGCAACTGCTGGCTGCCTCGTAGTCTCGACACTTGCGGCTCGCCACTCGCCACTTTTTGCCGGGGCAGGCCGGCCTTCGCAATTTCTTGAAGATTCCTCCTTAAAACGCATACCATGGTTAAGCCATGGTTACGATCCGGGAGCTCACCGAAAAACTCGCCGTCATCCGGGAAGAGGACTTCACCCATCAGGGCGTTCTCGACTGTCTGCGCCGCAATCCCGTCGATGTGGACAGCCTCGATCCTTATCTGTATTTTTGTGCCGAGCACTACACGCGTAATCTGATTCAGAAGACCCCGTTGTACGAGCTGATCGCCATATGCTGGGACGTGGCGCAGAAGAGTCCGATCCACAATCACGCCAATCAACGGTGCTGGATGGCGATAGCCTATGGCAGGGTTCAGGTGCAGAATTTCCGCGTCGTCAGGCGCGATTCGGCAACTCACTACTGCGAGCTTGCGCCGACCACGAACTTCATCATTGACGCCGGGCGTCCCGCGGAGGTCGATCCGGAAGAGCCCATTCATTCCGTGGCCAACCCTGGCTCTTTCGGCTCGCGCGCCGTGACCCTCCACATCTACTCCCGGCCGTTCGACACCTGTGAGATCTACGATCTTAAGGCGCGGCGCGTCGAACAGGTGACCCTGACCAACACCACCGAGTACGGGGTGTTGAAGTCGGACTTGAAAGTGGAGAAGGCTGCGCTGGTTCACTGACCCGGACGCCGCACGCGATTTTGTCCTCAACCCGCGACGCCCGACGCTTCTGAGTTCGTCAGTATTTCAGTACTTCAGCATGTCAGCATGTCAGTTTTGCGTACGGCCAGGCTGAAACACTGACGAACTGACGGGCTGACCGGCTGAGGAGCAGACTCTTCGCTTCACTCAGAGTGACACCGTCGGCCGAGTTTTCCAGGGAACCGCGAAGCTAACCTGCCGCTTTGGGGGATTCATGAAACGATCCGTAATCTTCGGTCTCGTCGCCGCGGCGGCGATTCCACTCACGCTTGCCGCCGCAAATCCGCAGGAGAATCATCAGGGAAAGAGGGATCTCACGCCGGAGACCATCAACTCCGGCGCCGGCCGGCGATTCTTCGGCGGCATGATCCGGCTCGGATGGCGGCCCGGGACCGACCAGCTGTCTTACATCAAGGTGGAAGGCGAAGGTCCCAAAATGCAAATGAAGCTCGTCCTGCGCGACGCGGTTTCGGGCAGCGAGCAGGAGGTTCCGGAAGCCGCGGGCAATCATCATCTCAGCCTGTTCAGCTACAAGTGGTCGCCGCAGGGAGACAAGCTGCTGGTCGAAGGCGGGTCCGACCTGTGGCTGCTGGACCTGAAGGGCGACGAGCCGCGGCGCCTGACCGCGGATCAGGAGGAAAAGGAGGACGTCTCCTTCTCACCCGGCGGCGATCGCGTGGGATTCGTTGAGCACAACAACATCTACATGATCGATCTCGCTTCGGGCCTGCTGAAGCAGCTCACCACCGACGGCAACGACAACCTGATGAACGGCAAGCTCGACTGGGTCTATGAAGAGGAACTCCTGCAGCGCGGCACCGCTCCCGCCTACGTCTGGTCGCCGGACGGCAAGCGGATCGCTTATCTCAGCCTCGACGACACGCCGGTGCCAAAGTATCCGCTCACCCACTACATTTCGGACCACGTGAGTCTGACGGAGCAACGATTCCCGCAGGCCGGCGATCCGAATCCGACCCCGGGCATGCACGTCGTCACCGTGACCGACGACGTGCCGAAGATCTGGAATTATCCGCTGAGGGATCACGACGTGGAGTACCTCAGCCCCGACTTCACCTGGACTCCCGATTCCAAGAGCGTGGCCTTCTCCACACTCAACCGGCACCAGACGGACCTGAAGGACCATCTCTGGGATCCGGAATCGGGCGCCGATCGCGTACTGGTCGAGGAGAAAGACCCCTACTGGATCAACGCCATCGACGCGCCCTACTTCCTGAAGAACGGAACGCAGTTCCTCTGGCTTTCCGAGCGCGGCGGCTGGCTTCACCTTTACCTCTACGATATCGACGGCCATCAGGTACGAGAACTCGGCTCCGGCAACTGGGCGATCGATCGTCCGACGTTCGCTAATCCCGGTCTCGGCGCCTATCAGGTGGATGAGCAGAACGGCTGGGCTTATTTTCTCTCTACAAACCCCGATCCGCGCGAGCGCCAGGTCTATCGCGTGCAGCTCGATACCGGTGAGATGCAGCGCCTCACGAGAGACGCCGGCACGCACAGCGCGGAAATCTCGCCGGACGGCAAGTACTTCATCGACAACTTCTCCAGCATCACCACACCACCCGAAACACGCCTGCTGAGAGCGGACGGCACGTCCCTCGCCACGCTTCATACCACCAAAGATCCGTGGGCCGACTATGCCCAGGGCGCGACGGAGCTCGTGACCGTCAAGGCCGACGACGGCACCCCGCTCTACGCCCGGATGGTCAAGCCGCCTGGCTTCGATCCCAAGAAGCGGTATCCGGTTCTGGTTGATGTTTACGGCGGACCCGACGTCCAGATCGTGCGCAATGCCTGGGGCGACACCAGCGCGGAAGATCAGATGTATGCCGAGCGCGGCTACGTCATCTGGAGTCTCGACAACCGCGGCTCTTCGGGCCGCGGTCACGCTTTCGAGTCGGTCATCTTCGAACATATGGGGGAGCACGAGGTGGAGGATCAGCTTGCGGGCATCAACTACCTCAAGGCCCTACCGTACATCGATGGAAGCCGCATCGGGGTCCATGGATGGTCCTATGGCGGCTACATGACGCTGGAACTCCTGACCCGAGCGCCCGGGGTCTTCAAGTGCGGCGCCGCCGGCGGTCCGGTAACGGCCTGGAAGTTCTACGATTCGATCTATACCGAGCGCTACATGCGGACGCCCGAGGAGAATCCGCAGGGCTATCACGATTCGTCGCCCGTCAACTTTGCCGACAAGATCAGGGGCAAGGTGCTGCTGATCCACGGCACCGACGACGACAACGTCCACATGCAAAACACCATGAATTTCGTGGAAGCGCTGGTGAAGGCGAAGATTCCGTTCGAAGAATACCTGCAACCGGGGGAACGGCACGGCTTCGCGAGCTCATCGGCGCGGTTGTACTTGAGCGAGCGCGAACTCACATTCTTCAAGGCCAACCTGTAGGGTGAGACACTCGTGATTTCTCACAGCCCGATACGGAGGAGATGATGACGCGGAATGGCACTCTGGTTTTACTGGCGGTTGCTGCGATTCTGGCCATGGGCGCGGCAGCGCCGGATGAACACCTGGCGGGCTTCTCCGACTCCGCCGCCCGCACGGAGCGCGATTGGGAGGCGAAGTTTAAAGCAATCCCTTCCCCCGATAACATCCGCGAGTATAACCAGCGGCTTTCAGCCCGCCCGCATAACGTCGGCTCGCCTTACGACAAGGACAACGCCGAGTGGATTCTCTCCCGGTACAAGGAGTGGGGCTGGGACGCGCATATCGAGACGTTCAAGGTCTTGTTCCCGACGCCAAAGGAGCGCGTGCTCGAACTCGTAGCGCCGGCGAAGTTCACGGCCAAGCTCGAGGAACCGGCAGTGCCGCAGGACCCAACTTCAAGCCAGCACGACGAGCAGCTTCCCACCTACAACGCCTATTCGGCGGACGGCGATGTAACGGCGCCGCTCGTCTATGTAAACTTTGGAATTCCCGCTGACTACGAGCGCCTCGAACGCCTGGGTGTGTCTGTCAAGGGTGCAATTGTGATTGCCCGCTATGGCGCAAGCTGGCGCGGCATCAAGCCCAAAGTGGCCGCCGAACATGGCGCCGTCGGCTGCATTATCTACTCCGATCCCCACGAGGATGGATATTTCGATGGCGACGTTTTCCCGCAGGGAGCCTGGCGCCCGCTGGAGGGCGTGCAGCGCGGCAGCGTGATGGACATGACGCTCTATTCGGGCGACCCGCTGACGCCGGGCGTCGGCGCCACCGAGGATGCGAAACGTCTGCCGCTCGATCAGGTCAAGGTGCTCACGAAGATCCCGACGCTGCCTATCTCATACGGTGACGCCCAGCCGCTGCTGGCGGCGCTGGGTGGCACCGTAGCGCCGGACACTTGGCGCGGGGCGCTCGGCGCCACCTACCACGTCGGACCCGGACCGGCCAAGGTTCACCTGAAGGTCGAGTCCAACTGGGACCTGAAGCCGATCTACGACGTCATCGCGAAGATCCCCGGCTCGGCCGAAGCCGGCCAGTGGATCATCCGGGGCAACCATCACGACGCCTGGGTGAATGGCTCGGAGGACCCCATCTCCGGCCAGTCGCCCGAGCTTGAAGAGGCGCGGGCGCTCGGAGAGCTGGTGAAGCAGGGATGGCACCCTCGCCGCACCATCATTTACTGCTCATGGGACGGCGAGGAGCCGGGATTGCTCGGCTCCACGGAGTGGGCGGAGGAGCACGCCGACGAACTCGAGCGTCACGCCGTCGCCTATATCAATAGCGATTCGAACGGACGCGGGTACCTCGACATGGGCGGGTCACACACGCTGCAAAAATTCATTAATGGTGTGGCCCGCGACGTTGAGGATCCGGAAACCAAGCTCAGCGCCTGGAAGCGTGATCAACTCCGTGGCATCGAGAGCGCGCACTCGCAGCAGGATCGTGATGAACTCCGGCAGCGCTCCGACCTGCATATTGGGGCTCTGGGTTCCGGGTCCGATTACACGCCGTTTCTGCAACACCTGGGCATAGCGTCCTTGGACCTCGGCTACGGCGGCGAAGATGGCGGTGGCATCTATCACTCGATCTACGACGATTTCTACTGGTACACGCACTTCGGCGATCCGACCTTCGTCTACGGCCGTGCGCTCTCGCAGACGGTGGGAACCGCCGTGATGCGCCTTGCCGGCGCGGAACTGCTGCCCTTCGACTTCTCAGACTTCACCGATACAGTTCGCGGTTACGTCAGTGATGTCCAAAAACTCGCGGCCAGCGAACGCGACCAGATTCGCGAGCGTAACAAGGAAATCGACGATGGCGTGTTTGCGGCCACCGCCGATCCGACCAAGACCTCGGTCCCGCCCAAGCGCGAAGCCGAGCCGCCGCATTTGAATTTCGCTCCGCTCGAAAACGCCATGGACATGCTGGCGGCGAGCTCCGATCGCTACCAGAAAGCCTTGCGCAAAGCCGAGGAAAATGGCGGGGCCGAACTGGATCATGCGTCGCTCGCCGATCTCAATCAGACCCTGATGGACAGCGAGCGGAAGCTGCTCGCTCCGGAAGGACTGCCGCGGCGGCCGTGGTACCGTCACGAAATCTATGCGCCCGGCTACTACACGGGCTATGGCGTCAAGACCCTGCCCGCGGTGCGCGAGGCCATCGAAGAGAAGCAATGGAAGGAGGCCGACGAGCAGATTCCCGTGGTGGCCAAAGTCTTGACCGATGAGGCGTCGCTCATCGATTCGGCGGCTGCCGAGCTGGAAAAGGCAGCGGGCATGCCGTAATGCGCGACCGGTTGCAGGGGCGCTCGGCGCACCGCTAGGGCCCAGACCGCATCGTCAACCGGCGCTATAAATTATGGTTATAATTACTATTCCCGCCGAGCCCGGGCTTCAACTGGGGTGACGGCGAGATCGTCAACCGGCCGCCGGAGGCCGCGACGCGGGACGTCAAGTCGAGAAAAGGAGAAAAAGCATGAAAGCACCGTTGATGGTTCTATGCGCAGTGGCTCTCGCAGCCTGCACAGCCACTCAGGCCCCGGCCCAACGCGCCGGCCGCGGCAAGGCCGAGCTCAGCGCCGGCAGTGCCAAGGTGACAGTAGACTATGGACGTCCGTCGCTCCACGGCCGAACGGTCGACAGCATGCTTTCCCAGCTGCCGAACGGCCCCACGCCGAATTTCTGGAGGCTGGGCGCCAATCAGTCCACGACCTTTACGACCACCGCTGACCTCGATTTCGGAGGCACCACGGTTCCCAAAGGGGAATACAGCCTCTGGGCCCACCGCGACGGCGATAGCTGGAAGCTGGTCTTCAATACACAGCACGGGCAGTGGGGCACATCGCACGATCCGTCCAAAGACCTTGTTTCGGTGCCGCTCACCCAAACCAAGGCGAGCAGTTCGGCGGAACTGGTGACCATAAACCTCGACAAGCACGACAGCGGAGGCGAGATCAAGATTCAATGGGGCGATCTCGAGCTCACCTCCGACTTCACCGCGAAGTAGATCGACTTCAGGCTCCAGCGCGAGGACCGCCGGACTTCCGGCGTCCTCGCGCCCGGCCCGCCACCCACCCCCGACCCAGCGAGCACATCGCAAGTCCGTTCTCGACACTCGCCGCGGCCGCTCGTGGCGTCCGCATCTCATGGACGCCCGCACAGAAGGAGGAAAATTGTGGTCATCATCCGGCGTCTTAGTCTCGCTGCTCTGTCTCTGCTCGCTGCCACAAGTCTCATGGCTGCCGGCGAGCCCATCACCTTGAACGTCGACGCGAGTGACATCGCTCTGAAGATCATCCGCGTCCGCGAGGCGATTCCCGTTCAGCCGGGGCCGCTGACGCTCTACTATCCGAAGTGGATTCCCGGCGAACACGCCCCCGATGGCCCGATCGACGCAGTCACGGGATTGAAGATGGAAGCAGGCGGCCAGGCGGTGCGCTGGAATCGCGACCTGCTGGACGTTTACACGTTCCACCTCGACGTGCCCCGGGGGGCAAGCAGCCTGGAAGTGTCATTCCAATACCTGGAGCCGACCGCAGGCGGCGGTCCCTTCACCTCAGGGGGATCGGCCACCGACAAAATGGCCGTGATCGAGTGGAACCAGGAAACGTTCTATCCCGCGGGCGCCCCGTCCCGGGACATCATGCTCAAGCCTACGCTCCGCCTGCCGGACGGGTGGAAGTACGGAACGCCGCTGCCCGTCGACCACGAATCGGGCAACGAGGTTGATTTCAAGCCGGTGGCGCTCAACGCCCTGGTTGACTCTCCGGTGATCACAGGCGAGTACTTCAAGAATGTGGACGTGACGCCGCCGGGCGAGCCCATCCATCACGAGATCGACTTGGCGGGAGACAGCGCCGCCTCCGTCGAGATGGGCCCCGAGATGCGCCAGCACTATACAAATCTGGTCGCGGAGACCGGCAAACTTTTTGGGTCGCGGCACTACCGCGATTACCACTTCCTGCTGAGCTTGAGCAATCACGTGGCGCACTTCGGCCTCGAGCACCACGAATCGGATGATAGCCGGATCGGCGAAAACGGCCTCACCTCCGGCGGGCCCGGTGCCGCCAGCCTGCTGCCGCACGAATTTGTGCACTCCTGGAACGGGAAGTTCCGACGGCCTGCCGATCTGACCACGCCTGACTACGAGCAGCCGATGAAGACCGATCTGCTCTGGGTCTACGAAGGCCTTACCGACTATCTCGGACCGATGCTGACGGCGCGCAGCGGATTGTGGACGCCGCAGCAGTATCGTGACCACATCGCGGGCATCGCGGCCGAACTCGGACCGGGGCGCCCGGGACGTACCTGGCGCGACCTGCAGGATACAACCTTCGCGCCGCTTATCCGCGGCGGTTACGGAGGCGGCTGGTTCAATTGGAAGCGCGGCAGTGACTACTACGACGAGGGCGACCTGGTCTGGCTGTGGGTGGATGCCCAGATTCGCAGCCTCACCAATGATCAGAAGTCCATCGACGATTTCTGCCACATTTTTCACGGCGGGCCGAACAACGGCCCCGAAACGAAAACCTACACTCTCGACGACGTCGTCAGCACGCTCAATCAGGTGGCGCCTTACGACTGGGCCAAGTTCCTGCACGAGCGCCTCGACTCTCTTTCTCCGGAAGCCCCTGTTGGCGGAATCGAAGCCGCGGGCTGGAGAGTTGAATACACCGACAAACCGGCGCCAGGCGGACGCGGCGGCGGTTTCCGCGGCACATTTGTAAACGCAGTTTACTCGGTGGGACTCAGCATCGGCAGCGACGGACGCGTGTTTGATTGCATCTGGGACAGTCCGGCTTTCAAAGCCGGTGTGATTCCAGGTATGACCGTGCTGGCCGTGAACGGGCGAAAATTCACACCTGAGATCTTCAATCAGGCCCTCGACGCAACCAAAACCGGCAGCGCGCCCATCGAGTTGATCGTGGAAAATGACGATTACTTCGAGACTGTCCGCATCGACTACCATGGGGGCCCACGCTACCCGCACCTGGTTCGCATCGAAGGAAAGCCGGACCTGCTCAGCGAAATCATCAAAGCGCGAGCGCCTCAACCGGCCGCGTCCGAGAGCAAAGGTAGCAGCAAGGAGCAGGAGTGAGCCTCGGGGGCGGCCCGAAACCACGAGGAGACTGCGATGCGCTATCGTTTGCTGGGGAACACGGGGCTGAAGGTCTCCGAGATTTGCCTCGGCGCCATGACTTTTGGCAGCGAGGCCGGACCACGCACCGTGCCGGGCGCCGATGAATCCGAGTCGCTCAACGTGATCGCCCGCTTTCTCGATCAGGGCGGCAACTTCATCGACACTGCCGACGGGTACGCGGACGGGCGTTCTGAGGAGATCGTCGGGGAAGCGCTGCGCGGGCGCCGCGACAGCGTGGTGCTGGCCACCAAGGGGTTCTTCCCCGGCGGCCCGGGTCCGAATGACAAGGGCCTAACGCGTAAGCATCTCTTTCAGGCGGCGGAGGCGAGCCTTCGTCGACTGGCGACGGACTACATCGATCTTTATCAGGTGCACTGTTTCGACTCGCGCACGCCGCTCGAAGAAACACTGTCGACTCTCGACGATCTGGTGCGCCAGGGCAAGGTGCGCTATCTCGGCTGCTCGAACTTCGCCGGCTGGCAACTCGCCAAGGCCATGGGAATCTCGGCCGTGCGAGGCCTCGCGCGCTTCGAGTGCCTCCAGCCCCAGTACAGTCTCGTTGAGCGCTCAGCGGACCGCGAGTTGATGCCCTTGTGCCGATCTGAGCGCGTGGGCGTGATCGCCTGGAGTCCGCTCGCCGGTGGCTTTCTTACGGGCAAGTACAAGGCCGGAGAACCGGCGCCTCCGGTCTCGCGCCTGGCAGACTCCGCTCCCGCCACGCGCTTCTTCGTGGAGCGCTTCCTCACCTCGCGGAATTTCGGCATTCTCGCGGAACTCGAAGCTGCGGCGCGCCGGCTCGGGAAGTCACTCGCGCAAACCGCGCTCGCGTGGACGTTAGCCGTACCCGGCATGACCGCGGCGATCATCGGCGCGCGCAACCTTCGCCAGCTCGACGACAATCTCGGTGCCGCCGGTTGGGAATTCCCGCGCGATCACTGGAAGAAGCTCGACGAGTTGAGCACCCTGCCGCTCGAGTATCCGCAGGACTTCCAGTCCTGGATCGAGTCCGTCATACACGGCGATTTAAGCTCTTGATGCATGGTCATGCGGCCCTTCGATCGCGTGGTTCTCGTAGTGCTTGACAGCCTCGGGATTGGCGCCCAGCCTGATGCCGCAGCCTGGGGCGACGCCGGGCGCGACACGCTGGGGCATATCGCCGAACGCCGTGGCCTGCGCATTCCGAACTTCACGCGCCTGGGCCTCGCCAATATCCGCCCGCTCGCCGGCGTCGAACCTGCTGCGCATCCCGAGGGCGCTTACGGCAAGGCCACGCTGCTCTCACCCGGCAAAGACACCACCACCGGGCACTGGGAAATGGCGGGCATCATCCTCGACCGCCCCTTCCCCACTTATCCTCACGGATTCCCCCGTGACTTGATGGATCGCTTCGAGGAGGCGATCGGCCGCCCCACGCTCGGCAACTATCCGGCCTCGGGAACCGAGATTGTCCGACAGCTTGGCGAAGAACACCTGAAGACGGGTTCCCCGATCGTCTATACCTCCGGCGACAGCGTGTTCCAGGTTGCGGCTCACGAGGACATCATCCCCGTCGAAGACCTTTATCGAATCTGCCGCATCGCGCGTGACATGCTGCAGGGTGAGCACCGCGTGGGACGCGTGATCGCGCGGCCGTTCGCCGGGCCGCCGGGCGCCTTCCGCCGCACCGAGCGCCGCCATGATTACGCGGTCGAGCCGCCGCGACCCATGCTGCTCGATCTGCTCAAGGACGCAGGACTGGAAGTGACCGGCGTCGGCAAGATTCCGGACATCTTCCTCAACCGCGGTATCTCGCGCGCCCTGCCGGGCCGGAACAATGGCGAGAGTATGGAGAGCACGATCTCAGCCCTTGACTATGCGAAACCGGGGCTGGTCTTCACCAATCTCGTGGACTTCGACATGCTTTACGGTCATCGTCTCGACATTGACGGCTACGGGCGGGCGATCGAAGAGGTGGACGCCCAGCTGTCCCGGTTACTTGAGCGGCTCGGCGCCGGCGATCTGCTCATTCTTACCGCCGACCACGGCTGCGATCCTCTGGGCCCATCGACCGACCACTCTCGCGAATACGTGCCCGTGCTGGCCACGGGTCCGCGAGCCGCCCGCGACACCAATCTGGGGACGCGCGCCTCGCTGGCCGACATCGGCGCCAGCATCGCGGAGAATTTCGGGCTCACAATGGCGAGGGGCGCGAGCTTCCTGACAGAGGTGGTGAAGGATGGCGGGCAGAGTATAGGCTAGCTGTGTAGCTAGAAACCGGATTCAGTATTTCGGATTCAAGATCCCGGATTCAAACAGGATCCTGGAGCCAAAGCCGCGGCCGACATCAAGGCCGCGCCGAACATCAGCCGCTGAGGAGCTGGCCGACTGACACACCGACGAACTGGCACACTGACTGCCTCACGAACAGCCTCAGCGAAAGCCGGACGCCGATGCCGGCTGGTCGCCCTTGGGCGCATAATAGCCGGGACGCGTGCGCACGATCAGCTTCCTGTGCGTGCCGTGCTCGAACGCCTCCACGCGCACCGTCCGGTAAGTCCCGTCGAACGCCTTATTGGTGGGATAGTACGCCAGCGTGTACTGGTTGCGGATGTCGTGCGCGATCTCGTGACAGGTACTATTCACTTCATCGAGCGAGCGGGGAAAATACGCCTGTCCGCCGGTATCCTTCGCCAGCAGCTCCAGGTCTTTCTTGGCCTTCCGGTCGTCGTGGCTGAGGTGCGCAAACAGCTTACTGTCGGTGTCCTCTTCGCCGAGAAGTCCGATGGTGTAAACCATGACGTTCGACTCCTGCGCGTAGCGCAGCAACTCGTCAAGTGTGTAGCGGCTCTCGTTGTCCACGCCGTCGGTGACCACCAGCAGCACTTTCTTGTCGCGATTCCCCAGGCGGAGATGGTCGAGCGAGGTGTAGACGGCGTCATACAGCGCGGTGCCGCCCCGTGAGTCGATCTTTTCAAGAGCCCCCCGCAGATCTTCCATGTTCGAGGCGAAATCGCCCGGCGTGTCGATGTAGGCCGTATCGTTGAAATTGACCACGAACACCTGGTCCTGCGGGTTGGAAGTTTCCACGAACGCCAGCGCAGCCGCGTTCACCGCCGGACGCTTGTCTTTCATACTCCCGCTGTCATCGATCACGATGCCCACGCTGACCGGAATGTCCGCGTGTTTGAAGACCTGCACGTTCTGAAGTACCGAATTCTCGTAGACCTTAAAATCGGACGACGTGAGATCGTTCACCAGGCGGCCCTTAGCGTCCACTACCGTGGCGGGCAGCACAACCAGGTTGACCTTGGCGACGATAGTGAATCCTCCCGCCTTGTTCTTCTGAGCGGGCGGCGTCTGGGAATTGCCGGGCGCGGGAGGCTGGGTCTGGCCCTGCGGAGCGCTCTGGCTCTTTGCCTGGGATTGCGCTCGCGCGGGGAGCGCCATGGCCAGGGCCGAGGCAAGCATCCAGGCTCCCAGCACACTCCCCCACGCCCCCGGCCTCAGTCGGCGGGGGGCAAAACGGCAGAGCATGCTGGACGGGGAGTTTTGTTTACTGCGTTGGAGCATAGTATCCCGTGCGGGCATAGACCTGAAGCGGGGGGAGCCCTCGGGGGGGATCCAGCTTCACCCGAATGCGGCGCCAGCGGCCGTCGCGAACCAGGTTCGACGGCTTGTAGCCAATCACGTATTCGTTGCGCAATTCGATCGAGATCTTCTCGGCGATATCCGGCAACTCGCTGGGATCCTCCACGCTGAACATCCTTCCGCCCGAGACTTCCGAAAGGTCGGAAAGCAAGCCGGGTCCGGCGGCTTCCTCGGGGGTACGATTGCGGGAAGCGAGCGGCTCAAGCACCGCCACCGAGTAAATCTGCGCGTCGGACTCTCTCACGGCGCGCTTGATTTCGTTTTCGGTGTAGCGGCTGTGATTGTCGCCGCCATCCGAGATCACCAGCAACGCCTTGCGGCTGGAGTGCGCTTTCTTCATCTGATTCAGCCCCAGGTAAATGGCGTCCAGCAGGGCTGTCTTGCCGCCGGACTTCACAAACAATAAGCGATCCTGGAGCTTTTCAAACTTCGAGGTGAACGCCGAGATCAGGTCAGGCCTTTCATTGAAATTAATGAGCATGAACTCATCTTCCGGGTTCGATGTCTTAAAGAACTGTAAGGCTGCCTCCTTCGACTTCTCGATTTTATCGGCCATCGAGCCGCTGGAATCGAAAATCATGCCCACCGATATCGGGGAATCCTCCGTGGAAAAGGTCATAATCTGCTGCGGAACCTTTTCGTCGTAAATCTCAAAGTTGTTCTTCTCGAGCCCGGTTACGATCCGATCGTAAGGATCGGTCACCGTCACGCCCACCGTCACCATGTCCACATTGACCATGATGGGCCGGGTGTGGATATTCGGCTGGCGGACGTTGATTTCTGCCGGGGGCGAGGACTTGCCCGAGTCACTCGCGGAGGCTGCGGCAGGCCCGGGCTTGGCGGCGTCCTGTCCAGCCGTCGCTCCCGCAGCCGGGCTGGCTGCTGCGGCCTTCTGCGGCGGCGAGGGCGTGCCTTGCGGCGAGGCGCTGGCGGCGGCCGGCCCGTACAGCCACATCAGGAACCCGATCGCCAGTAAGAACACGCAGGAACGCGCCCACTCCCGGAAGCCCGGGGCCAAGTGGAAATCTCCACGCTTGCCTCTACTTGCCAAGCCGCAGCTCTCCCCCCGGGGGGAATCTCAAAAATGCCCCTGCACCCTGAGTTTTCCCGGCGACTACCGGAGGAAACCGAACGCTCCGCCCGCGTTTACTATACCACATTGACCTACGCCGGAGGCACTTCCCTCGCCGGTTCCTGGTATCCGGCTGTCCACCTGGGGCCGGCCCTGCCGGTTCCGACCACCCCCGACCCCTCGGTCCGGGAGGGGCCGGGGATGGTCGATGATCTCGAAACCAGCCGCGACCATTCAAGGCGGCTACGGGGGGCCGCCCCTTACAGTTCAAAGCCAAACGCCGAAGGCGGCTGCCCCCTCAGTTCCAGGTCGAAAGCCTCTGGCCGGATATAATAGTCCGGTCCAGAGGAGGTTCTGACTTGATTAACGCTGCCGTACTCCACGCGCTTGGGTCAGTGCCCCGCTTCGAGCAGTTTGCCGAACCCACAGCCGGCACGGACGAGGCCGTTGTAAACGTTCGAGCCGCCGCGCTGAAACCGGTCGACAGGCAAATGGCCGCCGGTTCTCATTTTGCGAGTCCGCGCGAACTCCCCTGCGTGTGCGGCTCAGACGGCGCGGGCATTCTCGATGACGGTACCCGCGTCTTTTTCGGCGGAGCCCGACGCCCGTTTGGAACCATGGCGGAACGCACCGTGGTGCCGCGCGCGTTCTGCTTTCCCATCCCCGAAAATTTGGATGATCTCACCGCCGCCGCTGTCGCCAATCCGGGAGTCTCCGCCTGGCTCTCGCTCACCCATCGCGCGAAGCTTGCACCCGGCGAGGTGGTCCTGGTTCTCGGAGCGACCGGTGTGACGGGCAAACTTGCCGTGCAAATTGCCAGGCTGCTGGGCGCGGCCCGTGTGATCGCCGCCGGACGCAACCGGCAGGCGCTTGCGGCCCTGCTGGAACGCGGCGCTGACGCCGTTATCCAGATCGACCGCCCGGAGGGCGAACTCCGCGCGGCCTTCGCGCATGAAGCCGGCGAAACTGGGTTCCAGGTCATCATCGACTATCTCTGGGGACGCCCCACGGAATCATTCCTGGCCGCGATAACGCGCCCGGAACTTGAACTTGCGAACTCGGAGATGCGCCTCGTGCAGGCTGGCGAGAGCGCCGGCCCGACCATTTCGCTTCCCGCTGCCGCCCTCCGTAGCACCGCGCTGACCATTCTCGGCACGGCAGGGATTCCCTCACACGACCTCCTCACCGCCGCCTTCCAACAGGTGATGACCCGGGCCGCCGCAGGCCAGATCCGCGTTGATACCGACCAGGCACCGCTGGCCGATATTGAAGAGGCGTGGACTCGACCAGACACGGGCGGGCGGCGGTTGGTGATCGTTCCACTCTGATTGAAGCATAGGGCCATTTAGACCATTGGGTGATTGGGCCATCGGGCCATTGAGTATCATTGCCCGTTCCGACGCATATTTCGACCAACAACGACGTCTCTGAAGCCTTCGATGTAGCCCCAGTTCTGTTGATTCCTTCGAAAATTAGTCTATGCCCTTGATTCTGCACGATTGTTTCTCTGGGCGTTCGGGGCTTGAGGAAGAGCCTGCGCACGGACGCGAATACCCAGCTTGCCGAGCCGCCGGACATGGTGGTGAATCAGTCGGATCCTCTGCTGGGGGTCGATGATCGGCACGCCGACCTCCTTGTATGCTCGCCCGGTTTTCAGCACCTGATAACAGAGCACCAACAGGGTGTGCGCGATCGCCATGGTAGCGGGTGGCTTACGTTGCTTCTTCGTCGCCAGCCGCCAGAACTTCTGCTTCAGAAAACAGTTCTTCCTTCCCGCAGCACCCCAGGCACATTCGATCAGAGCGCCCCGCAACCAGCGGTTTCCCTTGTTCGTCTTGCTGCCCTTGTTCTTCCCGGCACTGCGGTTGTTGCCCGGGCAGACCCCGGCCCACGAACTCAGATTCTTCTCCGACTCAAACTGACCCATATCCGGGCCGACTTCTGCCAGGATACTGGCGGCGCTGTTTTCCTTCACCCCGGGTACGGTCTGCAGCAGCTGCCACTGCCCGCCATAACCCAGGGCCTCGATCTTCGCCACGATCTGCTTATCCAACTCCAGAAGCTGCTTCTCCAAGAAGGCCAAATGCTCCAGGCTATAGCGGATCATCTGGCGGTGGTGGTCCGTGAGCCGATGCCCTTCCAGGGCCGCGATGATTTCCGGAATCCTCCGTTTCGCCGAGCGTTGAGCAAACTGGGCGATCTCCGGGGCGGTCGCCTTGCCTTTCAGCAACGCTTCCAACATCAACTGACCGGAAACCCCGAAGAGGTCCGACAACACGCTGCTCAGTTTCACGTTGGCGTCCTGCAGGATCTTGTCAACCCGGTTGCGTTCACCGCTGGCAATGCCAATCATCTTCCGCCGCCGGCGGGTCAAATCGCGCAGTTCCCGCAAAGCGCGCGGCGGCACGAAGCTGGGCCGGATCATGGCATGCCGGAGCAGATGCGCCAGCCACCAACTGTCCTTCTTGTCCGTCTTATGCCCTTTTCGATTCTTGACCTCGTGCGGGTTGGCCAAGTACACCTTGAACCCCTCTTCCAGCACGTTAAACACCGGTTTCCAATACGAACCCGTGCTCTCCATGACGACGTGGGTGACACCCTCGGCTTCCAGCCATTGGCGTAAGCGTTTCAGTTCGGCGTTGATGGTGCCAAACTCCCGAAACTCGCAGCGCGGTTCCCCATCCAGTGGTCCCACCATGATATGAACGGCCAACTGTTCCTTGCCCACATCAACTCCAGCACAACGCTCGATCTCGGCAGCGATCATCTGCGTCTCCTTTTCTGTGCTGGGGAGCAGTCGACGTCTTCGGGCTGAAATTCCTTCGCGGCTCAACCACTCCAATCGGGGATGCCACACGTCAACCCGGCCAGTTT
>DASYZG010000005.1:0-39695 GCA_035946575.1 Terriglobia bacterium
CCAAACCGGGACCAACCGCGCACCAATCAAATTACCGGCCATCCTCCCCATCACGCCTCGATTCTACCCACCCCGGCCCAATACTCGCGCCCATTTTCATCTCCGGGGATGGCCGACGCAGACGGTCATGTGGTTTCCAAAGCACTCCGTCCGAGGGATGCCGCTCGTGGTGTTTCGCCGGGTCGTGCGCCTGTTCAATTTCACTGCTGCCTCGATGATCGACCCTTGCCGGTGCCTCTGGCGGACATGTTCCTGATAAGCAGCATCTCCGGGGTCTCGCGGCGCCCGGTTTCAGGGCTCCGGCCCCGCACCGATCCGCTTCGTCGACGTAATAAGTGAACCACCAATGCGGCACCACAGTGAACGTATAGATTGTTCCGAATGTTTATCACGGCAACGATGGGGCAGCCTCCGAGCCCGCATGTGCGGCGGCGCTGGCCCTACCGCCGGCACGCTGGATCGAAGCCCGCCGGCGACCCGGGAAAGTTGCGGCATTGCCGGCGCAACAGACTAACTCGTCCGGGCTGCCTTGGCCGGGGCAGCAGCCAGCGCTTCCTTCACCCTGGAGGCGAGCTCGGCGAAGGCCGGTGCATCCATGGCGGCCATCTCCGCAAGCACTTTGCGGTCAAGCTCGATCCCGAGCGTCTTCAAGCCATGCATGAACTGGCTGTAAGTGATGTCGTGCAGACGGGCCCCGGCGCTGATGCGGACGATCCACAACCGGCGGAAGTCACGCTTGCGCCGCCGGCGGTCGCGATAAGCGAACCGTCCGGCGCGGTCGGCTGCTTCCCTCATTGACCGGTAGAGTTTGCTCTTGGTAAGGAAGTAGCCCTTGGTGAGCTTGGAAAGCTTCCTGCGATTGGCACGGCGGACAGCACCGCGCTTGACTCTGGGCATGGGTTTGCTCCTTTGCAGTGGAATTACGGGGCGGAAGAAGACGGATACCGGGTTTCGGCCCCCTGTCTCAGCAGGTCTGCCCGACTCCCTAGTCCCTCTCTTGAAGGCACCCAGCCTCTGGCCTTCCCGCACCCGGGTCAGGTGTCAGGTTTGCGTTTGCGCCTGCGCCTGCCACCTAAACCTGGCACCTGGCGCCTAACACCTAGCTTCTGCCGTATGGCAGCATGGCGTGCACACGGGCGACGTCCGCCGTGGCCACCGTCGTACTCTGGTCCAGCTTGCGTTTCCGCTTGCTGGGCTTTGACGTTAAAATGTGGCGGGCGTACGCGTGCCCGCGAATCACCTTACCTCCCGCGGTCAGTTTGAACCGCTTGGCGGCTGCCTTGCGCGTCTTGAGCTTGAGCTTCACCTGTTTTGCTTTAGCCAAACAAATCCTCCATCCACAGCAACTGGCCAATCTCCGGCGGTGCCACCTTCTGCACCAATTGAAGCCGTTCTTAGACTCTTTCCAGCCGATGCTCGAAAGCAGAAAAGGCCGCGTGGAACTCCAAACGCAACTCCGCAAAGCCTGGCTTCATCTCGGCGCGCAGCGCATCGACCATTGCTTCCATCAGCCCATTGCTCAGCTAAGCTGTAAAAAGCACGGCGATGAGAGTTCCGAGCAGTGGCGGCAGCCAGGTTGTAAGATTCGAGCTCATAACTTACCCAAGCATCCGATGCCGCCCTTACTGGCCGGGCGACTTTACCGGATCACCCGCAGCATTGGCGGGCGGCGCCGCGGGCCGAGGCGCGAAGTCCGTGCCTGCCGGCCTTGCTGTGGCGGATGCGGCTCCGGCCTGATGTCCCGCCGGCGGCAGGGGCGCCGCAGGGTGCGATCGGCTGGTTCCGGCCGGCGCCTGCGGTGCGGCCGGTTTGGGCTTGGTTGGCTGCCCGGGCTTCTTCGGCGCCAGAATCGCCGTCAGATTCGGACCTTCCTGCCGCGGCCGGATTTCCACCACCACGAGCTCACCCAGGTCCTTCACCAGGCGGTCCATCATTTCCCAGCCGAGATTCTTGTGTGCCATCTCGCGGCCGCGGAACATAATGGTCGCCTTCACCTTGCTGCCCTCTTCCAGAAAGTGGGCGATCTGGTTCCGCTTGGTCTCAAAATCGTGAGTCCCGGTGCGCGGGCGGAACTTCACTTCCTTGAGCTCGATGGAGCGCTGATGCTTGCGCGCTTCGTGCTCGCGCTTGCTTTGCTGGTAAAGATACTTGCCGTAATTGACGATCCGGCAGACGGGAGGATTGGCTGTCGGCGAGACCTCAACCAGGTCCAGACCGCGCTCCCGGGCAATCTTGATCGCTTCGTACGGGGGCATGATACCCAGTTGCTTGCCCTCGTCATCCACCACCCGGATTTCGCGGGCGCGGATTCTCTCATTAATCCGAATTCTCTCGGTTACACGGCGGTCAGCGATACGAATTCCTCCTGGCCCGTTCCCAGGCCGTAAACAAAGCCGAAAGGCCGCTCGAAGCGCCCGGAATAAAGCTTCGCCCCGAGAAACAGGGCCCTTTCCCCGTTTCTATACAGACCCACGCTGGAGTTTTCCGAAGAATCAGCAAGAGTCCCGAACCCAGCCGCCTTTCCACCACTCGCGTCTAATAATCTACCATTTCACGGCATGGCTGTCGATAAGGCTCCGAATCTGAAGGACAAAATCGTCCAGGGGGACGGTCCCGGTGTCGCCGGCATCGCGTCGCCGAACGGCCACGCTGCGCGAGGCGGCCTCGCGCTCCCCGACGACGAGCATGAACGGAACCTTGGCCAGTTGGGCGTCGCGAATGCGCGCATTCAGTTTCTCATTGCGATCGTCCAGCTGCGCGCGCACCTTGACCGACTTCAAGGCCGCCACGACTTCGCGCGCATACTCCTGGTGCTTCTCGCTAATGGGCAGGACCATCGCCTGCACCGGCGAGAGCCACACCGGGAAAGCGCCGGTGTAGTGCTCCACCAGCACCCCAAAGAAGCGCTCCACGGACCCGAGGAGCGCCCGGTGGACCATCACCGGCGTATGCTTGCCGCCGTCCGCCCCGGTGTACTCCAGCCCGAAGCGCCGCGGGAGGTTGAAGTCAAACTGCACCGTGGTGAGCTGCCACGGACGCCCGATGGCGTCCACCAGCTTGACGTCGATCTTCGGGCCGTAGAACACCGCCTCGCCCGGCATGTATTTGAACGGAACGTCCATGCGGCGGAGCGTGTTCATCAGCGCGCCCTCAGCCCGCTCCCACTCCTCGACCGTGCCGGCATAATGCTCCCCGTGCTCGGGATCGCGAGCGGAAAGCTCCACCTGGTATTGATCGAATCCGAAAGTCTTGAGCGTGGCGAAGGCGAACTCGACGCAGGACTCAACTTCGCTTTCGAGCTGGTCCGGCATGCAGAAGATGTGAGCGTCGTCCTGGGTGAACCCGCGCACGCGCAGCAGGCCGTGGAGCACGCCCGAGCGCTCGTACCGATAGACGGTGCCGAGTTCGGCGAAGCGCAACGGCAACTCGCGGTAGCTGCGCACCCGCGATTTGTAAATCAGGATGTGCCCCGGGCAATTCATGGGCTTGAGCTGGTACTCGTCATCCTCGACCGGCATCGGGCCGAACATGTTGTCCTTGTAAAAGCCGGTATGCCCGCTGATCTCCCAGAGGTGCCGACGCATGGCGTGCGGCGTGTAAACCAGGTCGTACCCGCGCGCGACCAGCTCGCGCTTCAGCCAGTTTTCGATCTCGGTGCGAATGACCCCGCCCTTGGGATGCCAGAAGATCAAGCCGGGCCCGGCGTCGTCCTCGATGCTGAACAGGTCCAGCTCGCGGCCCAATCGGCGATGGTCTCGTTTCCTGGCTTCTTCGATCTGATGCAGGTAACCGTCCAGGTCCTTCTGCGAGAAGAACGCAGTCCCGTAGATGCGCTGCATGGGATGCGAATGCTCATCGCCCTTCCAGTAGGCGCCCGCCACGCTGAGCAGCTTGAACGCCTTGATGCGCCCGGTCGACGGGATATGCGGACCCCGGCAAAAGTCCAGGAATTTGCCGGTGCGATAGGCCGAAAACACCGGGTCGGCCTTCTCCTCGATGAGCTGGCACTTCAGAAACTCACCCATCTGATCGAAAATCTTCCTGCCCTCCTCTTTCGGGAAGTAAACCCGTTCATAGGGCAGGTCCGCCTTCACAAGCTCCAGCATTTTCGCTTCGAGCCTGGCAAGATCTTCTTCGGTGAAGGGCTTCTCGCGGTAAAAGTCGTAATAAAAGCCGGTGTCGGTTGGCGGCCCGATGCCCGGATGAGCGTCCGGGAAGAGTTCGAGGACCGCCGCCGCGAGCAGGTGGGCGGAGGAGTGGCGGTAGACCTCGAGCGCCTGGGGTCCCGAGGCCGGAGTCAGAAATTGAATCGGTCCGCTGGCTTCTATGGGTCGATTCAGATCGACCAGGTCACCATCGATCTTCGCCACCAAAGCATCCGAGGCGAGCCTCGGCCCGATGGATTTCGCCACCTCGGCGGGGGTGACGCCGGCGGGATACTCCTTGACGGCGCCGTCAGGAAAGGTTAACTGAACGTTAGACATACACACTTCCGGGAATCTTAAAAATAACAGAGGGCAACACGGGTGGTCAAACGCGGGAACGCGGTAATGCCGTTGCGAATTCGCCGCAGGGCGGCCCTGCGACGATTCGGACAGCGACGGTCACGCGGCGTGCGCAGCGAGAAGTTCGAAGAAGCCAGGAAATGAAACCGACACCGACTCGGCGTCCTTGATGCCGCTGGCACCCTCGGCAAACAATCCGGCCACGGCGAAGGCCATCGCGATGCGGTGATCGCCGTAGCTTTCCACCTCGGCGCCGCGCAGCTTCTGGCCGCCGGGGACACGCAAGCCGTCGGGATGTTCCTCCACCTCGGCTCCCATGCGGCGGAGATTGCCGGCGACGGCACGCAGGCGGTCGCTCTCTTTCACGCGCAACTCTGCGGCCCCGCGGAACGAAATTCCGGCGCTCATGCGCGTGCCCAGGACGGCCAGCATGGGCAGCTCATCGATCAGACCCGGCACAAACTCCGCCGGTAGCTCCCCGCCCTCGAGCGCGCTCGACTCCACGTGAAGGTCCCCGATCAGCTCGCCATTTACGAGATCGAGATTCAGCACCTTGATTTGCGCGCCCATGGGCACGAGAACGTCGAGCAGGACTGCTCGCGTGGGATTCAACCCGACATTCTGGATCACGAGATTCGACTCGGGAAGAGCCAGCGCAGCAGCGATGAAGAAAGCGGCCGAGGAGAAATCGCCGGGCACGTAAAGCCTGGCCGCGCGCAGCGAAGCGGGTCCCCGCACGGAGACGGATCGCCCTCGACGCTCGATTTCCGCGCCCAGGTGCTCGAGCGCAATCTCGGTATGATCGCGCGTCGGCGCCGGCTCCACAACTTCGGTGACTCCCTCGGTGTAAAGACCCGCCAGCAGCACGGCGGACTTCACCTGCGCGCTCGCCACCGGCGGTTCGTAGCGTATGGCGTTCAGCGCCGCGCCTTCGATCTCGAGTGGCGGACGGCCGCCTTCCGCCGAGCCGATGCGCGCGCCCATGCGGCTGAGCGGCTCAATGATGCGCTGCATGGGGCGGCGGGAGAGCGAGGCATCGCCGACAAATCGTGAACGGAACGGCTGCGCCGCCAGGATGCCGGAGAGCATCCGCATGGTCGAGCCGGAATTGCCGGCATCAAGATCAGCCGGCGGCGGTCTCAGCCCGGCGCGGCCCACCCCTTGAATGCGCACTACAAAGTCCTGGGTTTGACCTTCCACCGCGCGTTCCACGGGAACGCCGAGCAATTCGAGGCAGCCGAGAGTGCTGGCGCAGTCGGCGGCGGGCGAGAAGAAGCGGATCTCGCTCGAACCCTCCGCAATCGCGCCCAGCATGGCGTAACGATGCGAGATCGATTTGTCACCGGGCATACGGACGGTGCCGGTCAACCCCCGCGCGGGACGGACTTGCTCGATCATGGCTGTTCCGCAGGAGTCTTGGAAGGATTGTCGAGGAAGCTTTCCAGAAGCTCGGCAGCTTCCGCTGCATCCTCCTCGCGGACCAGCAATTGAACAATATCGACTCCGGGCAGCATGTCCGCGGACTGGCCGCCCGCGATGACGCAGGGAATCTCCTGGTTCTGCAGGATGCCTTTGGCAAGTTCGGCATCCCTCTTGGCGGCCGGGCCGGCAAAACCTCGCACTCTGACCATCTTCGGTTCGCTCATCGGAATGATACCTTCGGATCCTCCTCGGCCTGCGCCGTGTAGGGGCGGCCTCGTGTGGCCGCCCCTACACCACCGCAGTTCAGTCTAACAGCAGTCTAACAGCATGCAGCCGCGCGGGTAAAAGGTGGATTAAGATAGGAGCATGCCACCGGTCGAGATCGAGCGCCGCGCGCTCTATCAGGAGCTTGCGTCCAAGCGTGTCCGGCTCACGGCCCAGCGGCGCCTGCTGATCGACATCATTCAGAACGCCAAGCGCCACCTGGACGCGGCCGCGCTCCTGAAACTGGCGCGCAGGCGAGACCCGCGGGTGAACCGGGCCACGGTCTATCGCACACTGTCGCTGTTGAAGCGGCTGTCGCTCATCGACGAGCTTGACCTGATGCACCTGGAGGGCGAGAAGCACTTCTACGAGGCCAAGACGCAGTCGGACCACCTGCACCTCGCCTGCTTCCGCTGCGGCGAGATCATTGAGTATGCCAGTCCGACTTTCGAGCGTCTCAAGCACGAAATCGGCGCCGAAAGCGGCTTCCAGATCGCCGTCACACGTCTCGAAGTCGGAGGCGTCTGCGCGCGCTGCGCGGGTGCCGGATCACCGTCAAGCTCATGAGCCCTGTTTGACGCCATTTCCGCCCGCACGCTATATTTGATTCCTCTTCATTTCATTGACGTCGTTCACTTGACGGAGTTCACCCGGCCCACAGACTCCGCGCACTCCGGACTGAACGACTGAAAGACTGAAGGACTACAAGGTTGATTAACTGAAAGAGTGAGCGGCCGAGCCCGTGCAACGCGAGATACCCACAGTCTATTCGCCTGAATCCATCGAGCCGCGCTGGGCGCGGTACTGGGTGGAAGAGAAGCTATACCGCCCGTCCGACGCCGCGGCAACATCCGGGTCGCGCTTCAGCCTGTCCTTGCCACCCCCGAACATTACCGGTTCGCTGCACATGGGCCACATGCTGGAGCACACCGAGATCGATATCCTCATGCGCTGGCACCGCATGTGCGGCGAAAACGTACTCTGGCTGCCCGGCATGGATCACGCTTCGATCTCCACGCAGATGATCGTGGAGCGCGAACTCGGCCGCGAAGCCCTGCCCGATCTCGTAGGACCGCAGGCGCGCCGGACCTGGCAGCGCGAGGGCCAGCGGCGGCGCCTCGAGATGGGTCCCGAGAAGTTTCTGGATCGCTGCTGGCAATGGAAGGAACAGAACGGCGACACCATCCGGCGCCAGATGGAGCGCCTGGGAGCCTCGGTCGACTGGACGCGGGCGCGCTTCACCATGGACCCAGCCTACTCGCGCGCCGTAATCGAAGTTTTCGTCCGGCTCCACGAGGAAGGACTGATCTATCGCGGCCAGTACATCGTGAACTGGTGCCCACGCTGCGGCACGGCAGTGTCAGATCTGGAAGTTGCGCACGAGGACCGTCCGGGACACCTCTGGTACATCCGCTACCCGTTTGAAGACGGAAAGGACTACATCACCGTCGCGACCACGCGGCCCGAGACCATGCTCGGCGACACCGCCGTCGCCGTGAATCCGGCCGACAACCGCTACCGCGAGATGATCGGGCGCAAGGTGGTTCTGCCCCTGATGAATCGCGCGATTCCGGTGATCGGCGATGAATTCGTCGATCCCCAGTTCGGCACCGGCGCGGTGAAGGTGACCCCCGCCCACGATCCCAACGACTTCGCCATCGGCATGCGGCACGATTTGCCGCGTGTCACGGTGATCGACTTCGAGGCACAGATGACGCGCGAAGCCGGTCCCTACGCCGGACTCTCACGCGAGAAAGCGCGCGAAGCCGTAGTCCGGGACCTTAGCGCCGCGGGACTGCTCGAGAAGACCGAGGACTACAAGCTGAGCGTCTCGATCTGCGAGCGCTGCAAGACCATCGTCGAGCCGCTCCTCTCCATGCAGTGGTTCCTGAAGATGCAGCCGCTGGCCACCGCCGCCATCCGCGCGGTCGAGGACGGCCGCATCCGCGTTGTTCCGGAAAACTCCCGCAAAATTTATCTCGACTGGATGTACCGCATCCACGACTGGTGCATCTCGCGGCAGCTCTGGTGGGGACACCGCATTCCGGCGTGGCATTGCGAGGCTTGCAATGAAATCGTGGTGTCGCGCGAGGCGCCGAAGAGCTGCCCGAAGTGCCAAGGGTCCGCTTTGCGGCAGGATCCGGACGTGCTCGACACCTGGTTCAGCTCAGGCTTGTGGCCGTTCGCGACGCTTGGCTGGCCGGAGCAGACGGAGGACCTGAAGCGCTTCTATCCCAACGACCTGATGATCATGGGCTTCGACATTCTGTTCTTCTGGGCCGCACGCATGATCATGCTAGGTCTGAAATTCACGAGCGATGTGCCCTTCCGCGAGCTTTACATCCACGCCCTGGTACGCGATGCGGAACGCCAGAAGATGTCGAAGACCAAGGGCAACGTGATCGATCCCATCGAGATCACGGAGAAGTACGGCACCGACGCAGTGCGCTTCGCGCTCGCCTCGAGCGCCGCGCCTGGCACCGACATCGCCTTCAGTGACGATAAGGTCCAGTCTCATCGCAACTTCGCCAACAAGATCTGGAACGCGGCGCGGTTCATCCTGATGAATTTTGCCAACATGACGGATCCGGCGCTGAGGCATCTGGCTGCCGCGCTCAAGCCGGTCCCGATCGTGGGGTTTGACGCTGTTCCGTCTCGGGATTCGGGACTCGGGGCTCGGGGCTCAAGAGAGTTTGGAAACGAGGAACTCCGGACTGACGAACCCCGGACCGAGAAACTCCTCGTGGATCACTGGATGTTCTCCCGCCTGGCGGATGTGACGCGTGACATGAATGAGTCGCTCGCGAAGTATCATTTTCACGAGGCGGCATACACGATCTATCACTTTTTCTGGCACGAGTTTTGCGACTGGTATCTGGAATGGGTGAAGCCGGAGATTACGCGGCCGCCTGAGGAACTGGCCAGAAGAACGAAGGCGTCGGCGGCTGCCATCAACCTGGCGCGCGTCTTTGAAGCCGCGCTACACCTGCTGCATCCTTTCATGCCCTTCATCACCGAGGAATTGTGGCACCAGTTGCCGCGCGCGGGCGACCAGCGTTCGATCTCGCTTACCGGCTTCGCCCTGGTGAATCCGCGCGCCGCCGACCCGGTCTCGGAAAAGCAGTTCGAGACGATTCAGGAAGTGATCGTGGCCGCGCGCAACATCAAGGCGGAAATGGGCCTTCACAAGGAGAAGCCGAGCGCCCAGGTCGCGAGCGAGGACACTCGCCTGCTGGAGCTGTTTCGCGCCCACCAGGAGCCGATTTTGCGCCTGGCAGGTCTTGAGGCGATGAACTTCGTGCGCGGGCGCCTTCCGGCCGACGCCTCGCCGATGCCGCTGACCTCGGGTTGCGACTTGCGACTATTCTACGAGCGCGCCATCGAACCCGCCGCAGAGCGCGCCCGCCTCGAGCGCGAAGCCGCCAAGCTGAAGCAGCAGCTTGAACAGGCCGAGCGGCAGCTCGCCAATGAATCGTTCCGCAGCCGTGCGCCGCACGACGTGGTCGCCGGCGTCGAGCGCCGCCGGGCGGAACTCGCGAACCAGAGCCAGAGGATTGCGGAATCGCTGGCGCGTCTCGGTGGAAGTACCGGCTCTGCAACGCAGGGTTGAGTGCCGCCGGGAACGAGGTATCCTGCCGACGCGGCCGGGAGCGCGAAAGTGCACTTTTATGGAAAACTCGTCGTGCCCCCCGGCACGAAAGTGAAACTCGCCGATTGGGATCCTGATGAGACCTTTGGTTTCAAGAAGGGCTCCAAAGCCGAGGGCGTGATGGAGCGGACCATCGCGCGGCTCGATGATCTGCAGAACCTGCTCTGGGCCGGCAAGGAGCACGCGATACTGGTGGTGCTTCAGTCCCCTGACGCCGGCGGTAAGGACGGAACCATCCGCCACGTGATCTCCGGGATGAGTCCGCAGGGCTGTCACGTGACCTCCTTCAGACCTCCGACGCCGGAAGAACTCGCCCACGATTTCCTATGGCGAGTTCATAAGGTGGTACCCCGCAAAGGCGATATCGGCATCTTCAACCGCTCGCACTACGAGGACGTTCTGGTGGTTCGCGTGCGCGGTCTCGCGCCGCGCAGCGTCTGGTCGCGCCGCTACGACGAGATCAACACCTTTGAGCAGATGCTGAGCGAGAACCGGGTGAAAATCCTTAAATTCTTCCTCCATATCAGTAAGGAAGAACAGAAGGAGCGGTTCGAGGAGAGGCTAAAGGATCCCTCCAAGCAGTGGAAGATCGAGGAGTCAGACCTGGAGGATCGCGAACACTGGGAGGAATACGTCAAGGCTTATGAAGAGGCGCTTAGCCGCTGCAGTACAGCGGCGGCGCCGTGGTTCATCATCCCGGCCAACAAGAAATGGTTCCGCAACCTGGCGATTTCCAGCATTCTGGTGGAGGCGCTGGAAAGCCTGAAGCTGAGGTTCCCCAAGCCTTCCTTTGATGTCTCAAAAGTCCACCTGGGGTAGCAGGATCTCGCCGGGGCTCGGGTGGCGGCGCCACTGTGCGCCGCCACCGTGGCTGAAGGGCTCGTCGCAGGCACCGCGTGATTTCGGTTACTGGGTCAAACTCACTCGATCGATGCAGAGTTTGTTGATTCCCGATTGCGGGTCCGGGCCGAAGTCGCGATATCCCACTTCGACATTCAGTTTCCGCAGATACACTTCCTTCATCAGATCAAAAATCGGGTTGTCGCTGGTCACGCCGGGAAGGGGCGCGCCGGTGTGCGGATTCGCAATGCGCAACAAGATCGTGCTCGTGGAAGTTCTCAGGGCGAAAATATAAAACTGCTCGCCCGGTTGAACCAATATCTGGCTAACGGTGCCCGTAGCCCAGACGAGGTTTGGCTGCAGTATTGGCTTCGACTCAAGCGATTTCAGCGAAACGGTTGGTTGTGTTCCCGTAGGCATAACCCATCCCTCCTTGCTTTATGTCGTTTCGACGGTACGCGCCAGGGGGCTCGCTTCGCAAGAACACGTACCTCTGTTGAAATATCGTTCCGGTCACCCGGGGAAGCAGTGACGACTGTCACCGGGAACTGTGACTGTTCTCAAAGAGGAACCGGTCGCTCCTCAGCGACGTCGGCCAGCTCGCGAGTCTGACTCATCTGGGGCCGGCATATCGTCAAGCGACGCAAGGTAGGCGGACAGCAATCGATAGGAATCGTAGTAATCTCCGAACTTCACCGCGCTGAGATTGTCACCCTTGCTGTGCAGGATGTGCAGGGTCGGATTGGTGATGGAGTGAATCATGAGCGTGGGAATCTTGCGCCGCATGAACGACGCGGAATCGTCGTCGCCGACGTTGTCGGCGTTCACCACTGCCACCGGCAGGTTCATGGATTGTGCCAGGCCGTAGAATGCGCTGGCGAGCTGGCGATTGGAATGGTTTAACCAGATCTTCGTAGGCCCGAGCGCCAGAGTGTCGATATTCACCATGGCGCGAGTGCGGACGATATCATCCCGTGTCATCCGGGAGACATAATACCTCGACCCCACGAGTCCGTCTTCCTCGTCGGTGAAGCCGATAAAGAGGAAGGTGTGCTTTCGCGGCTCATCATGCAGGCTCTGAAACAGGCTGGGCAACAGGGAGGCGCCGCTCCAGTTGTCGACGACACCGCCGCCGCGCGCGACCTTATCAAAGTGTGCGGCGACGATGATCGTGGAGTCGAGGCTTCCGGGCATTCGGCAGATGAGGTTCGGAAACCTCTCATGCTTCACCGGCTCTTCCGACAGATTTGCGCCCCGGCAGCCGGCCTGGACGAACATCGCGTCGAGTGCAGCCTCACGTTCCTCGTTCTTACGCGGCGCCGCGCGCAGACGCGACTCGATGATGTCGCGGTTCAAAAGGGTGTAAGTAGCGGCCTGCCGCTGCTTCGCCGCCGGGACGGTTCCGTCTTGCAGGGCCCTCGCCGTTTGGAGGCCGAGCAGGACCAGCGCAGCGGCGGTCCAGACGCCCTTCATCGTGATAGTGCAAAGGCGAACCGAAGGACTTGGCGATCTCAGAGCCCTCATCTGCTGACTCACAGTCGTCGATTCTCGCACAGCATGGCAAAGACTCGACTGGGAACTTCAGCCCCAGCCCGACACGTCTGCCATTTGGTTGCCGTTTGTCTTCGGTGTCTTGCTGCTGAGCGGACGCTCGGCAAGCCAATGTCGAAGAAAACGGTTGTTTTTCGCAAAAGGGCGGCTCGACGAGGTTGTCGCCTCCGAGCCATTGCAAACACGTGTTGTATAATCGGAGTTCAGGCTCATGCCCTGAACCCCTGGCGTTGAAATGAAGCTCTCCCGCAGACTCTTTCTCGGATCAACCGCCGTCGCGCTCAGTTCGCAGTTGGCGGACGCCCTGGCGACGCCGCTGTGGAAATGGAGCCGCTCCCTTGCCCTCGATCTGCCGGGCAAAGCCGCCGTGTCCCAGGCATCCGCAGGCGCCGCTTCGCCCGTGACCTTCGTCGACGTCGCCAAAGAAGCCGGCATCATGGTGACCAACGTCTGGGGCGGCGTTGAGCACAAGGACTACATTATCGAGGCCAAGGGAAGCGGGATCGCCTTCTTCGATTACGACATGGACGGGTGGCTCGACATCTACCTGACCAACGGCTCGCGCCTCGACACCAAGTGGCCGCCCGGCCAGAACCCTACATCGCACCTCTTTAAGAACAATCGGGATGGCACATTTACCGACGTCACGGCCAAATCGGGCCTCGGCGTCTTCGGATGGCAGACCGGAGTCTCGGTGGGCGACTACAACAATGACGGCTGGGACGATCTGTTCTGCGGGTTCTGGGGCCACAACATCCTTTTCCATAACAACGGCGACGGCACCTTTACGAACGTCACAAAAACAGCCGGCCTCTGGGAAGACTTCGACGCCACCCATCCCGTGCGTTGGGCATCGGGTTGCACCTGGCTCGATTACGATCGCGACGGCCATCTTGATCTTTTCGTCGCCAACTACATCCTCTTTGACAAGAATAAAATTCCGGCGCCGGGCAAGTCCGCCTACTGCCAGTGGAAGGGCCTGCCGGTGATGTGCGGCCCGCGCGGGTTGCCCGGCGGTTCGAACATCCTCTATCACAACAATGGCGACGGCACCTTTACCGATGTTTCGGAAAAGGCCGGGATTCTGAAACCGGGGCCGCGCTACTCGATCACCGCCGTTTCCTACGATTTCGACAACGACGGGTGGCCCGACATCTACGTGGCCGTGGACTCCGAGGCTAGCATTCTATACAAAAACAATCACAACGGAACCTTCACCGACGTCGCCGTGATGGCGGGCTGCGCCTATAACGAAGATGGCCAGGAGCAGGCCGGCATGGGTGTGGGCGTGGCCGATTACGACTGCGACGGCTGGTTCGACATCTTCAAGACCAACTTCTCCGACGACACCTCGGACCTGTACCACAACAACGGCGACGGATCATTCAGCGACGTAACTTTCGCCTCTGGCGTGGGCCAGAACACGCAATTTGTGGGTTGGGGCTGCGGATTCCTTGACTATGACAACGATGGCTGGGCCGACATTATGCAGATCAACGGCCACGTCTACCCCGAAGTCGACAAGGCCTCCGATCTCGGCACCCATTTCAAAGAGCCGCGCATCCTCTATCACAACCTGGGCAACGGCAAATTCAAGGACGTCTCCGTCGAATCAGGACCGGGAATCTCGGAGCGTTTTTCCAGCCGGGGCGCGGCCTTCGGCGATTACGACAACGACGGCGACATCGACGTGCTGGTACTCAACATGAACGATCCGCCGTCGCTCTTGCGCAACGACGGCGGGAATCGCAAGAAGTGGATCAAAATCAAACTGGTGGGCACGGCGTGCAATCGGACTGGGATCGGCGCGCGCGTACGCGTAATCACCGGCAAGCATGCGCAGATGGATGAAGTACACAGCGGCACCAGCGTGATGTCGCAAAGCGATCTGCGCCTGCACTTCGGCCTCGGCGACGCTGCCGTGATCGATGCGATTGAGGTGAAGTGGCCGACCACTCAAAAAGTGGAGAGGTTCACGCGCGTACAGCCCAACCAGATTCTGACGATCAAAGAGGGCGCCGGAATCGTGGCGCCCGAAAGTGCGGTGCAGAAGCCCGGCATCGCGCCGGTCAAAACTCACGCACAGCTTCGGTCAACTCGCCGAGCGTCCTGAGCCGCCGGCAGTCGACGGCATCATCATCGTAGCTGCCGAAACGGTCGATCAGCAGTCCTCGAATTCCCGCCTGTCTCGCCCCGCCCACATCCGTCGCGTAGGTGTCGCCGATGAAGATCGCTTCCTCCGGGGCGACTCCCGCCTTGTCAAGAGCCATTTGGAAAATCGCCGGATCGGGTTTCTCCACGCCCACGACCGCCGAATCGAGAATGAATCGGAAGTAGCGCGCCAGGCCCGCGCGGCCGAGTTGCTCGGCGATGGTGCCGACGGAGTTGGAGATCACGCCCAGAATGTAGCCCGCGGATTCGAGCGCTTGCAAAGCGGGCTCGGTGTCGGGGAACACGAGGGACCAGAACCGGATATCGCGGAAACGCTCCACGATCTCGGCGGTCATCTTTCCGTGCCGGTCCAGCGGCACTTGGAGCCTGCGCAGCAGTTCGTGGAGGTATTCCGTCCAGTACATCCGGTCTGCCTGCGGCAGTGCATTGCTCCCCAGCTGCGGCCAGAGCCAGGAGTCGAACTTCTTCTTGCTCGCGCGCTCGACCGCATGGAGATCATCCACGGTGGCTGGGTAGCCGCCGGCGGTCAGCTCCTCGGCGAGCTCATCGACACGAGGGTAGAGCAAGGTGTTTCCGGCGTCAAAAAATACGGCCCGAAGAGGCATGCGGTCTGTGGTCCCCCAGGTATTCGGTTTACGCTTGCGCCGCCGCGGCCATCTCGTCGCGCGCGCGATCGAGCCCGGCACGGAGCGCCCCCCGATCGTTCTCGGGCAGGAACGCGGCGTGAATCGCGTTTGCCGAGAGCCCGATGATCTCATCGCGCGAGAGCGCGAAGTGTTCCGCGGCCAGCAGCATCTCGTGGGTGATGCTGGTTGCGAACATCCCGGGATCATCCGAACTGAGCGTCACCGGCACACCGGCGGCTAAAAACCGGCGCAGCGGATGATCTTCGATGCGCTGAACGGCGCCAGTGGCGATATTGCTGGTGAGGCACACTTCCACCGGGACCCGCCGCTCGGCGAGCAGTTGCAGCGTGGCGGGGTCGCGCCCCGCGCTGGTCCCGTGGCCGATGCGTTCAGCGCCCAGCAACTCGACAGCGTCGCGGACGCTCTGCGCGCCCGCCGCCTCTCCGGCATGCGCCGTCAGATGTAAACCGCGGTCACGCGCCTCGCGGTAGATGTCGGCGAAGAGCCGCGCCGGGCCACGTGCTTCATCGCCGCCGATTCCGAACGCCACCACGCCCTGGTCAAGGAATCGGGCCGCGTGTTGCATCACCGCCCGCACGTGGTCGGGACCGAATTGCCGGATGGCGTCGAAAATCCAGGCGACGCCCACGCCGAGGCGCGCCGAAGCATCGCCGGCCGCGCGCCTCACGGCCTCGAAAACCGCGTCGAGGGATTGCTTTTTCCACAACACCACGCCGGCCGAGAGCGTCACCTCGGCATAGCGCACGCCTTCCTTGTGCAGCGATTCGACCAGACGCGTGGTGGCCAGGGCGTAATCCTCCGGCGTCTCCAGCAGCAGCGAAAGCAGCTTGAACGCGTTGAGAAAATCGCTGAACTTCGGATACCGAAATCCCTCGCGTTCGCGGTCCGCGATCCAGTCCTCGCTCTCCTTCACCAGGCGGCCCTTGCGGCGCGCCATCTCGCGCAACGTCGCGGCCTCGATGCTGCCCTCAAGGTGCAGGTGCAGGTCGAGTTTCGGCAGACGACGAATGAGAAGGCCGGAATCGGGCGTCGCGGGCATGCGTCAGTGCGAGGGGAGCGCGGGTTGGCCGGCGTTCAGCCAGGCTGTATACCAGTACGATCCCGCGTCGTGCGCGGCGGCGTTCACTTCCTGCATGGCGGTGGGACCGATCTGAGTGTAGAAGTGGTCGAAGTACTCGTCGGTGTAATCGCTGAGACCGGCGCGCGACATCCAGTCGGCCCAGAGGATGCGGTCCACCCAGGTGTTGGCTTCAAGCACCATGCTGAAACCGTACGCGGTGGGATCATCGACTTTGCCCGCCTGCGCGGCACGAAACATGAAGAAGTTCTTGTAGCGATCAAACAAGCTCGTTCCCCAGCGCAGGGAGAGCCCGTCCTGGTCGGTCAACTGGCCATCGTAGTTCTGCGTGGTGCTGAGCGGGTCATGCGCGTCGGCCACATAGCTCGCGAGCACCGCGGCATCCAGCTTGACATCGTCCCACTTTTGCGCCCTGAAGTCGTTCGTCAGGCGCAGGCTGTACTCGCCGATTCTCCACGGCAGGATGCCGTTGCGGCTCAGCCGCCGGCCGCCGTATTTCGCCACCGCCGCCTTGTAGGAATAGGGCAGTTCGATATAAGGGAAGATTCCGTATTTGTCGAGATAGATGAAATGCCGATAGCGCTCGTAGGGATCTTTCTTGATCCAATCGTCGGGATCGCTGGCGTGATCGACGAGGAACGTGCGATTGGCCTCGAAGAACGGACGCATCGACGGAGGCACCGTTGAGACCGCCCAGTTGTTCACCAGTCGATGCGCGCCCGGCCCCCAGCCGTAGAGGCGCGGGGTCACCGTTTGAGCAGACAGGGCCGGAGTCAGAATCGAGGTAAAGCTCAACAAACCGGCGAGACCGCTCAAAACGGTGCGCTGCGCACAACCGCTCACGATGCCGCCAGCCTGACTCGTTCTCATAGCGCGCGCTCGCTGGTCACAGCCGAAGGCTCCGCCGCCTTGGCAAATTCGCTGTGAAAGCGGCTATATCCAAGATAGATCACCAGACCCAGGATGAGCCAGACGATAAAGCGCAGCCAGGTTTCTATCGGCAGACTGGCCATCAGAATCAGGCAACAGACGATGGCGGCGATCGGCAAAGCGGGCACCCAGGGGGTTCGGAACCCACGACGGCGTTCCGGCTGTTTGTAGCGCAGCACCAATACCCCGAGCGCTACCAGGATGAACGCGAACAAGGTTCCGATGTTCGTGAGCTCCGAGAGGGTTCCGATGTCGAAAAACCCGGAAGGAATCGCGACCACAAGTCCGGCGATCCAGGTGCTTACGTGGGGGGTCCGGAAGCGCGGGTGCACCTTCGAGAACATTCGCGGCAGCAGTCCGTCGCGCGACATTGAAAACCATATGCGGGCCTGCCCCAATTGATACACCAACAGCGAGCTGAGCATCCCGGTCAGGGCGCCGATCGTCACCCAGCGTTCGACGCTTGTCAGTCCGATCGCGTGCAGCGCGTAGGCCACGGGCGCGGCATTGTTCAGCGTCCGCCAGTTCTGGATCCCGGTCAGCACCACCGCGACCGCGCAGTACAGAATCGCGCAGACCACCAACGATGCGATGATGCCGAAGGGGACGTCCTTCTGCGGGTTCTTGGTCTCTTCGGCGCAGGTTGAGACCGAATCGAAACCGATGTAGGTGAAAAACACAATCGCGCCCCCCGTGAGCACACCCTGCCATCCGTTGGGCATGAACGGTTTCCAATTTGAGGGATGGATATAGCGGGAAGCGAAGCCGATAAAGATCAGGATGGCGACGATCTTCACGCCCACCATGATGTTGTTGGTCCGGGCGCTCTCCCGGATCCCGCGCACCAGGATGACGGTGAGCAACATCACGATCAGGAATCCGGGCACGTTGAAGTACGATCCGGTGCGCTCGAGGGAATCGTTAAAAACGGGGTTAGCGATGCTGTCGGGTATCTTGAGCCCGAGGCCGCTCAGCAGGGCGTCAATGTAAGCGGAGAATCCCACGGCCACGGCCATATTGCTGACGGCGTACTCCAGGATCAGATCCCAGCCGATGATCCAGGCTACGATCTCGCCGAGCGTGGCGTAGGAATAGGTGTAGGCGCTCCCGGCGATGGGGATCATCGAGGCGAGTTCCGCATAGCACAAGCCCGCCAGCGCGCAGGCCACCGCCACTAAAAAGAAGGACAGCGCGATGGCCGGGCCCGCGCCAATGCGGCCCGCCGTCCCCACGGTGTGTCCGCCGTGGAGCAGCCAGAAGAACAGGGGCGCATTCAAGACGGACGGGAACCGCACCACGGTACCGGCGGCCGCCGTGCCCGTCAGCACAAAGATGCCCGTGCCGATGATGGCGCCGATGCCGAGCGCGGTGAGCGACCACGGGCCGAGCGTCTTGCGCAAGCGGTGTTCGGGGTTCTCCGCGTCCGCCAGAAGGCGATCGATGCTCTTGGTCGCGAGTAATTGACTGCCCATCGGCTCCTTCGGCCTTCACCGGCGCCCGTCGGTGCAAGCCGGAAGCCTGCACCACAATGCCCGGCGCGCGAATCCCTCAGCGCTTCGCCGGTCCACCCGGACCGCGCTTCTTGACCTTCGGCTTGCGTGAGCCCCTCGGATCGGTGCGCTTGGGCTTGGGCGGCCGCTTCTTGCGCGCGGCGCGCTTCAGTTGTTTCCGTTCAGCTTTGTCTGCAGCCTTTTGAGTGTCCATTCGGTTCCTTTGGATGTCAGTATTCGAACCAGTGAAGTCAGAGCCTAGATCATACAGCCAATCGGCGTCTGCCGTCGCCCTCGCCGGCGGCGTCCTGATTTCAGGCTTTCTCCAGTCCGGCAAAATGCGGCAGCATCTTCTTGGCGCCGTATCCCGGGAAGCTGATGGTCAGCTTCTCGTCGTCGCCTTCCCCTTCGCAAGCGATCACCGTGCCGACGCCGAACTTGGGATGCCGCACGCGGCTGCCGCGCCGCCATCTGGATCCGGACGCCGAAGCGGCGCCGTTTCGACCGCCTTGCAGCCGCGAATCGAAGCCCGTGGTATGCAGGAAGCGCTCGATCGACTCCCGCGAGTTGAGGGCACCTTCCCAGCTTGTTTCCACCCGCCCCGAACTCGACAGTCGCTCGGTGAACTTGTCGGGGATTTCACCGAGGAACCGTGAACGGCGGGTGTTGCGCCGGCCTTCCTCGCCCCAAACGCGGCGCGTGGCGCTCGAGGTGAGCACCAGCCGGTCCTTGGCTCGAGTCATGCCGACGTAACACAAGCTGCGCTCCTCCTCGACTCCGGCGTCCTCTTCCATCGACATCTTGTGCGGCAGCAGACCTTCCTCAAGCCCGGCGAGAAAGACCGAGTCGAACTCCAGACCCTTGGCGCTGTGCAAGGTCATCAGCGTAACGCGCGCGCGTTCGTCGTAGTCATCCGTGTCGGAGACCAGCGCGGCGCGGTCGAGAAACGCGGTCAGGCCCTCGCCGGCCTCTTCGGCCGCAGCCACGGCATTGACGAGTTCCAGCAAGTTCTCGACGCGTCCTTCGGCCTCCGGCGTGTTCTGGTTCTTGAGCATCGTGAGATATCCGGTGCGATCGAGAAGGCTGCGGAAGAACTCGGCCATGCGCAGGCTTTTGCCCTCTTCGGCGAGCGTCTGGACGAGCGTCTGGAAGCTCGCCAGAGCGCGCGCCGCCCGCACCGGTGCCTCTTTAGCTCGCACCAGCATCTCTTCGAGAGCTTCCCAAAGGGTCAGGCGATTCTCGCGAGCGAGCGCCTGGATGTGTGCAACCGTGGTCTCCCCAATGCCGCGCGGCGGGGTGTTGATGATGCGCAGAAACGCGGCCGTATCGCGTTGATTGAAGGCGAGGCGGGCGTAAGCGAGAGCGTCGCGGATTTCGGCTCGGGCGTAGAAACTGAACCCGCCGACCAGGCGGTAGCCGATCCGGCGCGCGCGCATCGCCTCTTCCAGAAGGCGTGACTGGGCGTTGGTCCGATAGAGCACGCCCACGCTCGCGTTCGCATCCGCTCGAAGCGCCTCGGCTACCTCGCCGGCGATGAACTCGGCTTCGCTCTCCGCCGTGCCCGCCTGGTAGACTCCTATCGCGCGTCCGGCGCGGCGGTCGGTCCAGAGCTTCTTGCCCTTGCGTGCAAGGTTGTTGCTGACCACGGCCGAGGCGCCGTCCAGAATCACTTGCGTGGAACGGTAATTGCGCTCCAGGCGCAGGACCTTGGCTTCGCGGAAATCCTCTTCGAAGCGCAGAATGTTCTCGATGCTGGCGCCGCGCCAGCGATAGATCGACTGGTCCTCGTCGCCCACCGCGCAGATGTTGTGATGAGCGCGCGTAAGCTGCCGGATGAGCCGGTACTGCACCCGATTGGTGTCCTGATACTCGTCGATGTGAATGTAACGGAAGCGGCGGCTGTAGGATTCCGCCAGCTCCGGCGACTTGTCGAACAGTTCGACCGTTTTCAACTGCAGATCGTCGAAATCGAGAGCGTTGGCGGAGCGCAGCCGGTCGCGATAGCGCCCAAAGATGGAGGCCAGCGTCTCGGTGTCGCCATCGCGCGCCGTCGCGTACATCTCCTCCGCACCGATGCCCTGGTTCTTGGCATAGCTGATCCGCGACAGCGCCTGCCTTGGCGTAAAGAGCTTGTCGCTGAGGCCGAGATCGGCAAGGCAGGCCTTGAGCAGCCGCGCTTGATCGTCCTCGTCGTAAATGGCGAAGTCGCGGCCGTAGCCGAGGGCTTCGATCTCGCGGCGCAAAATGCGGACACACAGGGAGTGGAAGGTGGAAACCTGCGGTCGGGCGCGGCCATCGACGCCAGCGCCTTGAAGCTCGCGCGCGCCGTCCTCGGAGCTGGGGCCTTGCTCGCGGCGGCTCGCCAGCAGCCTCGCGACACGGTCGCGCATCTGGTCGGCGGCCTTGTTGGTGAAGGTGACCGCCAGGATATTCCAAGGCGGCACGCGATGAGCTTCAATCAGGTGGGCAATCCGATAGGTGACGGCGCGCGTCTTGCCGCTGCCGGCGCCCGCCAGCACGAGCAACGGGCCTTCCACGTGCTCAGCCACGGCGCGCTGCTCGCTATTCAGTTCTTCGAGAAGATCAGACATTCCGTCCTTTGGGGCTTTGATAATTGACGAACAGGGCGTCCCAGTGGGTCTCCCGCCGCCGGCGATCCTTTGTTATTTTACACGATCGCGCTCCGTACCATTGTGTGGCCAGTTTTCTGAAGTCGAGGGCCTCCGCGTCCTCTGTGTCTAAGAGCTGTCAACACAGAGAGCGAAGGCTCGTGAGACACAGAGATCACAGAGATGCTGCGGACTCAGGTTGTGAAGTGCGACTCCGCTGGGTGGCGCCCCATTTACTAAAGTGAAGGCCGAATGACAGGAGGCTCGTTTGGCGCGCTCCGCGCGCGGATGCTATCCTGATGGCAGACCATGACCCAAACTCAGGCAGTCGCGGCCGGCATTGAATCGGCTGATTCAGAATATCAGGCGCTGCTCGAAGTCTCTGAATCCATAGCGCAGCATCGCGACCTGAACGCCTTGTTTCATGACCTCGCCGGCCGGCTGCACCCCATCGTGGAATTCGATTTTCTCAGCCTCGTACTCCACGACGACACTCGCGACGTGATGCGGCTGCACATCCTGGAAACTGATCTCAAAACTGATCTGCAGGCCGGCAAGGAAACGCCGGTTGACCGGTCGCTGGGTGGCGAAGTGTGGAAGACGCAGCAGCCGCTTCTGATCGCCGACGTGGAGAGCGAAACCCGCCTCCCCGAAATGATGGAGATGCTGCGCCAGCATCAGGTGCAATCGGTGTGCACGCTGCCGCTCACCACCGCACAGCGCCGGCTCGGCGCCATGGGCGTGGGCAGCCGCGAGCCGCATGCCTACGGCGCCGCGGACGTCGAGTTCCTCACGCGCGTGGCGCGCCAGGTGGCCGTGGCCGTCGATAACGCCTTGAACGCGCAGGCGGCCCAGTCCTATCAGGCCGAACTGGCGCGCGAGCGCGATCGCTTGCGCCTGCTGCTCGACGTCAACGACGCCATCGTCTCCAAGGTGAGCAAGCGGGAACTCTTCGCCGCCATTTCCGCCGGTCTGCGCCGCCTGCTGAACATCGATTACACGAGTCTTGCGGTGTACGACACGAAGACGAACCGGCTGCGAGTGTACGCCCTGGACTTTCCCGAGAACCAGAACATTGCCCGGGAAGATGCCGAGATCCCGCTGGAGGACTCGCCGCCCGGACGCGCCTTCATAACCCGGAAGCCGGTGGTGCTTGACGCCTCGAATCTCGACCAGTTCAACTCCGACGGCTTTCGCCGGATCGTGGCTCAGGGCCTGCGCGCGGGCTGCATTCTGCCGCTCGTCTCGCGCGATCGCGTTCTCGGTACGCTCAACGTCGGCACGCGGCGGGAAACGAGCTTCACCGCAGACGATGTCGATTTGCTGACCCAGGTCGCGAACCAGATCGCCACCGCCGTCGAGAATGCGCTGGCGTTCTCCGAGATCGAAGATCTGAAGGAGCAGCTGGCGCAGGAAAAGCTCTACCTCGAAGACGAGATCCGCACCGAACACAACTTCGAGGAGATCGTCGGCGACAGCCCGGTGCTGAAGCGCGTCCTGCGCCAGATTGAGACCGTCGCGCCCACGGATGCCGCGGTGCTGATCGAGGGCGAGACCGGCACGGGCAAAGAGGTCTTCGCACGCGCCATTCACAACCTGAGCCGGCGCCGCGATCGCACCTTCGTGAAGATCAATTGCGCCGCCATCCCGGCGGGGCTGCTGGAGAGCGAGCTGTTCGGCCACGAGAAGGGCGCTTTCACCGGCGCCATCACGCAGCGCGCCGGACGCTTCGAATTGGCACACCGCGGCACGCTGTTTCTCGACGAAGTAGGCGATATTCCGCTGGAGTTGCAGCCGAAGCTGCTGCGCGCCCTGCAGGAGCAGGAGTTTGAGCGGCTGGGGAGCACGCGGACGCTGCACGTGGACGTGCGCGTGATCGCCGCCACCAACCGGAACCTGGCGCAGATGGTGGCCGAGGGCAGGTTTCGCGGCGACTTGTATTACCGCCTTAACGTCTTTCCCCTCGAGGCGCCGCCGCTGCGCGAACGCCGCGACGACATCCCGCAGTTGGTGCGCTACTTCGTTCAGAAGTACGCCCTGCGCATGGAGCGCACCATCGAGACGGTGCCCGCGGAGGCGCAGCGTGCGCTCGCCGACTATTCCTGGCCGGGCAATATCCGCGAGCTCGAAAACTTCATCGAGCGCGCGGTGATCCTCTCGCGAGGCCCGGTGCTCAACGTCTCAATCGCCGACCTGCAACCGCCGCCCGAGGCGCTCGCCAACCTCGCACCCACGCTCGAAGCTGCGGAGCGCGATCACATCCTGCGGGTGCTGGGGGAAACCAACTGGATGGTCGGGGGTCCGAAAGGAGCAGCGGCACGGCTGGGCCTGAAGCGCACAACGCTGCAATCGAAGATGAAGAAACTCGGCATCAGCCGCAGTTAACGCCCCACATTCTTCAATCGTCTATTTCGGGGGAAGCGATGAGAATCCGGTGCTTCGAATATCTTCCCCGGACTAATGCACCCAGTAGCCGCTGATCGCCAGGACCACTCCCGCGGCAGCCAATGCTGATCCGAAGAGCCAGAAGGGCTTCTTGCGCGTGATCAGAGTGATGGACGTAATCACCAGCGCCGCCTCCAGAAAAACCTCGCCCATGTCGTATCGCGAGCCTTTACGTTCGTGCTCCTCCGCCGAGGTCTCAAATTCTCGAGCCTGCGCCCGCACTCTATCCTGTTCCTGCCGGTAGCGCTCCTGCTCCGAGGCGTAATGCTGCTTGAGCTTTTGCGCCTGCTCCGGATCTTTCACCTGGGCGACCGAGAGCAGGTCCGCGAAGAGATCGTAGTTGTGATAACGGATGCTGCGCGCTTCGTATTCCGACCAGGAATCCGCGGCGCGCGTCTGATCGAGGATGGTACGGGTGTGCGCGCGGTGTCCCAAAACCGAGATCAGCGCCACCAGCACCGCAATAACCGACATCGTGAAGGTGGCGCCGACCAGCTCGGGGTGCTCGCGGGTCCGCTCGGCGTGCTCGTGGAGTTCGTGTACTTCGGGCATTGGATCAGGGGTTGGGGGCTAGGGATTAGGGGCTAGGGTTGGCGGGCCAGCGCGGAAAGACGGGAGACATCCCAGCTCCGACTTGTTCTCGTCTCTCGCCTCTCTTCTGTCCTAGCCCTAACCCCCTAGCCCCTAATCACTAGCTTGCGGCCGATTTCCATTGCCGGCCGCCGCCGGAGCAGGAACGCCCGCGCCGTGGCACTTCTTATACTTCTTGCCGCTGCCGCACGGGCAGGGATCGTTGCGGCCCACCTTCTCGCGACGCACGACTTGCTGCGGCTTCTCCATCGCGCCGCCGCCCACC
The DNA here is from genome assembly GCA_035946575.1 of Terriglobia bacterium. GTDB lineage: Bacteria > Acidobacteriota > Terriglobia > UBA7540 > UBA7540 > Gp13-AA77. The sequence goes on from DASYZG010000005.1 coordinate 24,459, forward strand.
ATGCGCATTTCCTGCTGTTCACGGCGTTTGCGACGCTGGTACTCGCGGATGGCGGCTTCCTCTTCCTCGGGAGTGCGCATCAGGAACAGGTAGCGGAGCGTCTCGTCCTCGATGCGATCCATCAGCTCTTCGAACATCTCGTAGGACTCGCGCTTGTACTCCACCAGCGGATCGCGCTGGCCGTAGCCGCGCAACCCGATGCCTTCCTTCAGGTGGTCCATGGCCAGCAGATTGTCTTTCCATTGCGCATCCACCACCTGGAGCAGGATCATGCGCTCGTGGATGCGCATGCGCTCGGCGCCCCAGACCTCCGCGCGCTCGGCGTAGCGCTTGAAGACGATCTCCTGAAGTTCTTCCTTCAGCACGTCCAACTGCTTCGGCTCGAGTGTCAACTGGGCTTGGCGCAGGTCCACGCCCAGCCGTCCCCAGAACTCGGTGCGCAACGCGTTCATGTTCCACTGGTCGGGCTGCTGGTCCTTGGGACAGTGCGTCTCCACCAGCCAGTCGATCACCCGGATCACGGCCTCGCGCACGCGCTCCTGCTGGTCGGCGCCCTTCATCAGTTCGTCGCGCAGGCCGTAGATGGTCTCGCGCTGCTTGTTCATCACGTCGTCGTATTCCAGCAGGTGCTTGCGGGACTCGAAGTTCTGCCCTTCCACCGCCTTCTGCGCAGCCTCGATGCGCTTGGTGATCAGGCGCGACTCGATGGGCACGCCTTCATCCATGCCCAACTTGCCCATGATGTTCTTGATCCGGTCGCCGGCGAAGATGCGCAGCAGATCGTCTTCCAGCGAGAGGAAAAAGCGCGACGATCCGGGATCGCCCTGGCGGCCGGCGCGTCCGCGGAGCTGATTGTCGATGCGCCGCGATTCGTGGCGCTCGGTGCCGAGAATGTGGAGCCCGCCCAGGTTGATCACGCGGTCGTGCTCGGCATCCGTGGTCTGCTTGAAGCGCGCGATGAAGGCCGTCCAGCTCTCGCGCCACTTCGAGTAGGCGTCCACGAAGGCGTTGTAGACCTCGTCAGGCGAACCCGCCGGCGGGCGCTCCGGCGGTTCGGGATCGATTCCCTGCTCGCGGTACTTCTCCGGGTTCCTGCGGAACTCCTCCCGGGCCATGAATTCCGGGTTGCCGCCGAGTAGAATATCGGTGCCGCGTCCGGCCATGTTGGTGGACACCGTGACCGCGCCCACGCGCCCGGCCTGGGCCACGATCAAAGCCTCGCGCTCGTGCTGCTTCGCATTCAGGATGTTGTGCTTGAGATCTTTGCCCTCCAGGACTTCCACCAGGCGCTCCGGCGGGCACTTCACCTCCGCCAGGTAATCGTAAAGCGGCAGCGTCTTCTCGTCGCTACTCTGAGCCAGTTCGGCGAGAGCCCGGGCCGTGGCGCTGTCGCCGCCGTCAGAAGCTTCCGGCTGATGTCCGAAGTAATCGGCGTGGCCTTTCCTGAGAAGCGCCTGCAGAAATGCGCCGCCGTTTCCGTTGCTGCTCGTCGCCACGCCCGCATGGGCTTTCTGGGAGAGCAATTTTTTCGCGGCGGAGACGTTGGCGCCGGCCTGGATCAGCCAGTCGAACGCCGCCCCGTGGCGCGACGCCAGCAGTTCCGCCCAGCGCAGCAGCTTCGGACCCTCGAGGCCTGCGTTCTTCAAAAGCTCCTGCAAATGGCCGGGCAGCAGGCCGCTCTTGCGGAGCTGCGCGCTCAGCTTCTCGGATTTCTCGATGGCGATGGTGCCCACCAGCACCGGCTGGCCGCGCAGGTGATATTCCTTGATCTCTTCGATTACCGCGTTGAACTTCTCGCGTTCGGTGCGGTAAACCACGTCCGGATGCTCGTGCCGGATGAGCGGACGATTGGTCGGGATGACGATCACTTCAAGCTTGTAGATCTTCTCGAACTCGGCGGCTTCGGTTTCAGCGGTTCCGGTCATGCCGCAGAGCTTTTTGTACATCCGGAAATAATTCTGGAAGGTGATGGTGGCCAGCGTTTGGTTCTCGCGCTCGATCTTCACGCCTTCTTTGGCTTCAATGGCCTGGTGCAAGCCGTCCGACCAGCGGCGACCGGGCATCAGGCGTCCGGTGAACTCGTCCACGATGATGACTTCACCGTCTTTCACCACGTAGTCGCGGTCGAGCTTGAACAGCGTGTGGGCGCGCAGCGCCTGGTAGACGTGGTGCGTGTAGGCGATGTTGGCGGGATCGTACAGGTTTTCGAGACCGAGGAACTTCTCCGCCTTCTCGATTCCGCTCTCCTTGAGGCTGGCGGTCTTCAGCTTCTCATCGATTTCGTAATCGTCGCCCTCGCGGAGCTGCGGAATGATCTTGTCAATGCGATAGTACTTCTCGGTGGTCTCGTCCGACGACCCGGAGATGATCAGCGGAGTGCGGGCTTCGTCGACCAGGATGGAGTCAACTTCGTCTACAATAGCATAGTGGTGACCCCGCTGGACCCGGTCCGAGAGCTCGAACTTCATGTTGTCGCGCAGATAATCGAAACCGAACTCATTATTGGTGCCGTACGTCACATCGCACCGGTACGCGAGGCGCCGCTCCTCGTCATCGAGGTCATGCACGATCACTCCCACCGAAAGCCCAAGCAGCCGGTAGATGGGGCTCATCCAGGAAGCGTCACGCTTGGCCAGGTAGTCGTTCACGGTGACCACGTGAACGCCCTTGCCCTCGAGCGAGTTGAGGTAGACGGGCAGCGTGGCCACCAGCGTCTTGCCCTCACCGGTCTTCATCTCGGCGATCTTGCCTTCGTGCAGCGCCATGCCGCCGAGGAACTGAACGTCGAAATGGCGCATGGTCAGGGTGCGGCGCCCGGCTTCGCGGCAGAGGGCAAAAGCCTCCGGCAAAAGAGCGTCAAGCGTGGCGCCCTCGGCCAATCGCGTCTTGAGCTTCTCGGTATAGGCCGGGAATTCAGCGTCCGGTAGCTTCTGCATCTCCGGCTCGAGCGCGTTAATCTCAGGCAGGCGTTCGCTCAAACGCTTGATTTCGCGCTCGTTCTGCGTGCCTATTACGGCGCCAAGAGCCTTTTGAAAGAAATCTGCCATGTAGTCCTTGAGGAGGGCAGGCCCCCACTCTTATATGATTCTACTCAGGCTGCTCGCGGTGCGCAACGAAGGCGTGCCGTGCCGGGTCTGTCTCACGACCAACGAAGGCCGTGGGTGGAGTAGGGCCGACTCTCAGGTCGACCTTGGTGTGCCGCCCCCGAACGAGGTCGCGAGTCGCAAAGCAAGCGGCGTCCGGTGTGTTTTGGCACTCGCCACTCGCCACTTGCCACTTGCCACTACTTCTGAATACCCCGGATGCTACACGACTATCTTTTTTGATAGCCTATGCCCGAAGTGCAATTTTCCAGCACCTTATTTGTCAAGGGGTTGCCGGCTCCAGCCGGTTTGGGCATCGGCGTGCCTCGGTGCTTCGCGTCCGTGGATTAGTTCGACTGGCTCGGGGCTATTATCACGGCTAGGCGCTAGGTAAGTACCCAGGTAGATTGGTTGTGGGGGCTGGGCAAGAACCGAATAGCTCGATCTGCGACGCTGCGGCGCGCGGTCAGACTCGGAACTGGTGCAGCCTCCGTCTTAGGCCGCGGCGCGTCGACAGACCCCCAACGGCGCTCACCTCTCGGTGACCACGCCCCCCAGCGCGCCGCGACCTCCTTTTCTCATTCCGACAGCCGCTCCGTCAGCCAAACCGCACACCACGCCAAGGCCGACTCGGCGCCGATTCGCCGTCCAGCAGTCTGGCACCCGAGCGATCCAGCTCGGCCGCAACCCGGTCCAGCACCGCACGCAGCCTGACCCGGCAGTGGGTGGTGGCCTCCTGACGCCGATTCCTGATCACGGAGCACCGTGCAAGCGCTTGCGCTGTGGCCCGCCACAGTTCCCAATGCCCGTTGAAGATCGAGCCGAGCAGCTTCAGAGCCAGAAAGGCACCGTGGCTGGACTTCTCGTCAATCGTGTCCAGATGATACCAGTGGGCCAGCAGCCGGTTGCGCTCGTAGATCGCCTGGACATAGCGGCTGCGATACGCCGGCTTGATCGTTGACGAGAACTGATGCCAGACGGCGCTGCGCGGCTCGTAGTGCACCTCGAAGCCCTGCTTCCAGGCCCGCAGGGACAGCTCCACGTCCTCCCAGCCGAAGGGAGCGAAGGACTCATCGAAGCCGCCCAGTTCCAGGAACGCCGACCGATCAAACATCGAGGACCCGCCGGTCGCGAACAGGGTAAGCCACGGCCGCTCCGAGACGGCGGCCGGCTGCTCAACGAGGTAGCGTCGATGAATGCCGACGAACCCGCGCCGGAACTCACCCAACTGGCCGGCGCCGGTCAGCTTGCCGGTGTCGTAGTTGTAGACCTGGCTGGAGACGGCGAAGACCCGCGGCGACTGGATGCCCGTCTCGAAATGCGCCGCGAGCGGCGGGAGCGCTTCCCCATCGAGCGCCACGTCGTTGTTGACCACGTACGCCAGGGGGAAGCGGGCCGCGCGTACGCCACGATTCGCGGTCGGCGCGAATCCGGCCCGCTGGTTGGCGGATTCCACCCGCACTCGCGGATGGTGCGTGGCGAGCCAGCCGCACGTGTCGTCGTCGCTCGCGTCGTCAGCCACCACGATCTCGGCCGGCTGCCGGCAGGCCGATTCGAAGGCCGCGGCGGCGCCGGCCACGCTGGGCAGGAAGCGCTCGAGCAGAGTGCGACCGTTCCAGCTCGGGATCACGATGCTGACGCCGCGCTCGGCCCCGGCGGCCGGTTCGGATGGATTTGCGGACACCGTGTGGCCAGGGATCATGCGGGCATCATGAACGTGCGGGCAAGCGTTCCGCGCAAAGTTCGAACGACGATCCGCCGCCCCGGCGCGTGCTCAAGTACTCCCACGGGCGCAGAGCCGGCTTCACCAGATAGTAGCGCAAGCGCCCGCCGCGCGGTCCGTGCAGTCGCATGAGACGATTGAGCACGGTGTGTTTGAAAGCGTGATGGTTCCCGGCTCCCTTCGAGTCGCCGGAGGCGCGCACCTTGAAGCCAGACGCTTCCACCACGCGCGCGAGCGTGGCCGGCGTGAAGTGAAACAGGTGATAGGGCAGCGACAGCTCGTACCAGTCGCCGCCGAACCGCCGCGCGAGGTAGCTCGCGAGATTGGGCGCCCGCACCAGCAGCAGGCCTCCGGGGCGAAGCAGGCGGAACGATTGCCTGAGCGCCGCGACAGGATCGGGCAGGTGCTCGAGTACGTCCCAGAACGTGATCACGTCGAACTGCGCGTCGGGCAGCACCGCTGCGCTGAGGTCTTCGGCCAGGATGCGATCGGCGCCCAGCCGGCGCCGCGCCTCGCGAAGCGCTGCCGGCATCACTTCGATGCCGTAACGATCCCATCGCTTCGGGTCGAGCGCGAGCAGGAACAAGCCGAGTCCGCAACCGACGTCGAGGATGCGCCCGCTCTCCAGGAATCGCTCGAGGAACGCGGTGCGCGACGCCTGGTCGCGCCGCACCCAATTGAGATCGTCCGCATTCGCGCGGCCCCAATATTCCGGCCGGTAAAATTCCTCAAGCTCCGATCTTTCCAGGCGCGGCGAGGTCATCACCAGGCCGCACTCGGGGCAGCGCAACAGGCTGAACGTGCGCGCGGCGCGGCCGGCTTCGACGGTCGCCTGCAAGACAGTTTCGGTAGTCCGGCCTCCGCAGAAGACGCAAGTTTCCTCGCGCGACATGAATCGACTATAGCTGGTATTAGTGGCCAGCTGTCAGTCGCGGCTGTCCGTCCGCTATCGGTTCACCACCGTTCCAATCCTGGGCGACGCCATCCTGTGCTTCGAAGATCGCAGGTAGCTCGCGAGAAGTTCCTTGCGATTCCGGCGCAGGTCGAGGCCGTTGGGTCCGGCGGGATAGGGCCTGCCGGCCATCATTCCTTTCCAAAGGATGCGATTGTAAGTCGAGGGCTCGACGCGGTCCGCGTCGGAGAAATCCATTCCCCGGGTGACTCGCGCCCAATACTTCGCGTCATGGGTCGACTTGGGAATCTTCAGGCCGGCTGTCTTGGGAGGCAGCGGCAGGCTGGTGTTGTAGAGATAGGCCGAAGGCGTTGCCGTAAAGGTCCAGGGTCGCGGCAGCGGTGCGAAGACGTCGGCCATGGGTCTGGCGAGGGCGTCATTGAGGTTGAGCGGAGGCAGACCCAGAACCTCCTCGATGGTGCGCAAGAAATCGAGCGTCGTGTAGTGGGTGGAGATCACCGCCTCCCGCTTCACATAAGCGCCCGCCACGAAGGCGATGGTGCGGTGCGAATCGACATGGTCGCCGCCATCCTGCGCGTCGTCTTCAATGACGAAGATCAAGGTCTCGTTCGCGTAGATGCTGCCCGCGATCTTTTGAACCAGGAGACCGACCGCGTAGTCGTTATCGGCTTCCTGCTTCTCGGGAGTGTCCACCCGATCGATCGCGGTGCCGAAGTTTCCGGTGTGATCGTGCATGAAGCGCACCAGGGTCAACGAAGGGAATCCGCCCTTAGCGTAATTGGCATCGAAGTCCCGCGCCCACTCGGTGTAGCGGTAATAATCGGGAAAGTTGTTATCGAACCCGCGGAAATAGGGATCGGTGAACGGAGAAAGAGCGACATTCGTCGAGTTCGCCACCACCGTGCCGGTTGCGGCGGGGTCTGGCAGCAGCGGGATGGCGCAGGTGGGCTCGTTGTAGCAAGTCCCGTCGATGAGGAAACCGTAGTTGCGAACCGTCAGGCCTGCCCGGAGCGCCGCGTCCCACAAGTAGCCCGTATTCACTTCATGGTCCGGTCCATCGGGCGCTGCCGCGTCGGTTTGGCCGGCCAGGACGTCGGGGTCGTCCGGGGTACGCGGGTCAGCGGCCATGCGCCCGGCAAGGGTCGGAATCGCCACGTTGATGTTGCGGTTCAGGCCCTCGCTGTCCAGGCTGAGGCCGCGTGCCGCGTAAGTCAGAGGAAATTGGCGTTCGATGACGTCGGGAGCGCGTGCCGAAGTCGACCATGGCCAGCCGTCAACGCTCACTTCCGCGGTGGCCAGGATGTCGTCGAGGGTAACGAAGGTTTGCGCCAGGTTGTGCTGATTCGGCGTGATGGTGCTGTCCCACTGAACCAGACTCGGATCGCCATTCCCGACCGGCAGGTCGCCCAAAACCTGGTCGTAGGTTCGATTCTCCTTGAGAATAAAGATCACGTGGTGGATGTCTTGTCGCACCGCTTTCATCATCGCGAGGTCGTCAGCGCTCTCGGTGGTGGAGAAGCGATTGTTCACCAGCACCTGCGCCGTCAAAGCCGGAAGCTGCGACGAGAGACTGGCGGTGGGAAAGCTCTGCAAGCCGGCTTTGGTCAACTGGGGATTCCACTCGTTCGCGGTCATGCAACTGCGATAGCCGGCCGGACCGGCGACATAGCACCAGGTGGGATCGGGGCCTGTCGGCGATTTGCCGTTAATCACGTATGCCCATTTGCCGTCGGAACTGAAGCTCACGGAGTTCGGGTACCAACCGGTTGGAATGAGCCCCAGCACCTGGTCGCCCTGGTCTGTTCCCGTCAGCCCCACGACGGCGACGCTGTTCATGTTGCCGTTGGTCACCCAGAGTTGCGTGCCATCCGGCGTGAGCGTCACGCTGTTGGTGTTGGCGCCCGTCAGATTCTTCTGCAAGGCAGGAACGGTCGACACGAGGGCTGGTGGAACGATCACCGGGATGGTTTCCAGCACGGTGTTCCATTTCCCCTCATCGCCCGGATTGGTATCGACAACGTCCACCGTGTCCGATTCGTCTTCGGCTACGTAGAGGCGCGTCTGGGCGGCATTCAGCGTCATCTTGTTGGGCTGGCCTTTCACGGGGATGCGGTCGATTACGGCCGGCGTCCCCCCATCCAGCTTCACCACGTCGATCTCACGGTCGCGGACACTGGAGACATAGGCCCAGGTCGTGGTGGTGCTGCCCGCCGGCAAAGACGGCTGGGCGATGACGACCCAGAACGGATATTCACCACCGGGTTTGCCCGGCACCGGCGAACTGGCGGCCTTGCCAGGACGCAGGTCCAGTTCCCCGACGTTCGTGAGCCCGCGGGGTTCGTCGGCCATAAGACTGCTCAGTGGGGCCCAGTTTCCGAGACCTCCAGTGAACACGGTAATTGAGTCGTTGTAGTAGTTCGCCACCACGAGTTTCTGGCCATCGCTCGAAACGGCTACACCGGCGGCGCAAGGCTGCACGTAGATCTGGCTGTTTACGACAGGCGTTGGCTCAGAAGGAGCCACATCGAGGCCAATGCCGCCTGTGCTGTGACCGAGGAGAAGTTCGGGGCCCGGCAGCAGCGTAGACGGCGCCGGCGCCCAGGTTTGATTGGAGCCGAGCGTGAATACGTGGACGTTGTCGTATTGCGGACTGGCGGCACTGGGAAAAGGGAAGTCGCCCATGCCACCCGACACATAGAACGCAGTCTGCGATGGATCGAAGGCGATTCCGTTGTAGGTATTGGGGATCATCAGAACTTGCTTGTACACCGGCGTGCCCGTAGAGATGTCGTAAACGAACACGTACTCGCTCGAGGGAGAGTTAGCCGGCGACCCAACGGGTGCCGGGGTTTGGCCCGGTGCCAACTCGATGAGGGGCGGAGCGGTCGCGAAGGCCATGGCCATTGGGGAATCGGCGTAGAAGATGCGGTTGAACCCGCTGGTCAGAACCAGCAGGGTGTTGCCGCTTACCACGCTCGAGACCGCTTGACCCGCCAGCCAGGGACTCCCGTTAAGCAACCATGGGGTGACCAGGGGTTGGAACTGAGCACTCTGGGGCGCCAGCGGCGTGATCCACTGATTCATATTCGGGATGAACTGCACGCCCGCCGCCGCGTTCACCGTGATAGTGAGGGCGGCCGTCGTGCTGCCGGTCACGTTGGAAGCCGTTATCGTGTAGCCGTCCTTCGCGGCGGCAGCCATCGGTGTTCCGATGATCACCCCGGTGTGGTCATCCATAGCCAGACCCGCTGGAAGGTCGGGGCTCACCGCGTAGATGCTTACCGCCCCCCCTGTGCTGGCAGGGACATTGGGCGAGATGGGCGTACCGACGGTGTAAACTGCCGTCCCGTTCGAGTAGACCAGACCCTGCGGGGCCGCATCGCGCACGGTGATGCTCAGGAAGGCCATGGCGCTGCCCGCTGAGTTGGACGCCGTCACAGTGTAGGTACCCGTCGTACTTACAGCTGTAGGTGTGCCAGTGATCACGCCGGTCCTGGCGTTCAGGCCCAGGCCCGGCGGAAGGGCCGGCTCTACACTGTATGAGCTCACCGGCCCGCCGGTGCATGTCGGGTTATTCGCTGGGATCGACGTGCCGGCGGTGTAGAGTGCCGCGCTGGTAGTGTAAGTGAGCCTGGATGGAGGCTGGATAGTGATAGAGGTCGGCCCGCTGCCGCAGCCACTCAGGAGAAGCAACGCTGTGCCGAGAAACAGGCATCGCCAACTTATGGACCTCATAAACCCTCCTTACCTTTCTGGCAGTTGAGGGTTGCTCGTAGATTGTGTCTCGTGGTCCTTGTTATGACCCCCCGGGGGAACCGAGATGCACGATCCGCGATTGATCAACAACCGTCAACTGACGACTGCCAACCTACAGCCGGGGAACTAAGATCTCCCAACCAAACCCACGCCTTCATCTTCCAGGTGATACTCCTTGACCTTGCGATAGATGGTGGTCTTGCCGATGCCGAGCATTTTGGCGGCGCGGATGCGGTCGCCGCCCGCGGCCTGAAGCGCTTCAATGATCGCCTTACGTTCAAGGTCCTGCAGCCGGGCAGTGTCGCGCGCGCCGGATCGCGGCTCGGTGCGATAGATAATCGTGGATGGGAGATTGCCGGCCTCGAGTTTCAGACCGCTGCTCAGCGCCAGCGCTCTTCGCACCGCATTTTCCAGCTCACGCACGTTGCCCGGCCAGTCGTACCGCATGAGGCGGTTCATGAAATCGGGCGAGAAGTCCTCGATTCCTTTGTCCGCGCCGTAAACATGCAGGAAATGATGCACCAGCGCGAGGATGTCGCTCTTTCGCTCGCGCAGCGGCGGCAGGCGAATGGGAAGAACGTTCAGACGATAGAAGAGATCCTCGCGGAATTTGTGGTTCTCCACGGCCTTCTTCAGATCGATGTTGGTGGCGGCGATCACGCGTGCTTCCGCACGAACCGTCTCATTCGAGCCTACCGGGCGGACCTCGTGCTCCTGAATCGCGCGCAGCAACCGGGGCTGGAGTTCGGGCGTCAGTTCACCGATCTCGTCGAAGAACACGGTGCCGCGCCCGGCGGAGACCAGCAGGCCTACGCGCGGCTCGTCGGCGCCGGTAAAGGCCCTCCGGACGTGGCCGAAGAGTTCACTCTCGATCAGGCTCGGCGTGAGCGAGGCACAATCGACCACCCTGAAGGGCTGGCTACGCCAGGGGCTGCAGGCGTGAATCGCCTTGGCCACCAACTCCTTGCCTGTGCCGCTCTCCCCGAGCACCAGGGCCGGATCACGCTGCGCGGCCGCCGTAAGCACCAACTGTCGGACCGCTTTCATCCCGGGTGAATCGCCGATCATCGTGCCGAGCGCCTGCTCCACTTCGGGCGCCGGCGCCGGCCTCACTTCGCTCACGGAATGCTTCTTCGCCAGTCCCGCCAGCAATCGCTTCACTTCCGCAGCGCCGAAGGGCCGGATGAGATAGTTTGAGATTCCAAGCCGCACGGCTTCGGTGGCCTTGGCCAGCGTGGTGGCTGTGGCGATCAGCACCACGTCGAGGCCGGGATGATCGTGAAGGGCGCGGCGCACCAGCTCCAGTCCGTCGGGTCCGGGCGCATCCAGGTCGGCGAAGATGATGTTGGGGACGCCACTCTCGAGCAGATCAAGGGCCTTGATCCCCGAGTCGGTCGCGGCCGTCTTCCAACCCGATTTCTGCAATACTTCTCCCAGCAGAGCGCGGGTCTCCGCGTCATGATCGAGCACAAGCACGGAGGTTTCGATTGTCATTTGTCCCTATTATATTGCGCAAAGCCTAAACTGTCCAATGGCTCGCGAATTCTGAGTCCGCAGTTGAGAGTCGACGGTTCACGGCAACCGAGCACGCCGTTCGCAGCCTTGTAGTATCATGCAGTCGAGAGGCTGTCCCGGCAATCTCCGAGAAAGGGGTCTTCCGATGAACTCCATTCGCAACCTGACAGCTACGATCGTGGTCGTTCTGGGCTTGGCCGGCGCCTGCTGGTCGCAGGGAATGATGCGCCCGCCGAACATTCCCGGCGAGTTCAAGCCCGTGGTCGGGTCCGGCGCGCAATATCAGATGAGTAACAAGAGTGGCGGCAGCCATAGCTGGGCCTGGGCCGTGGTCGGCAAAGAGAGCGTGGACGGTCAGGATGGCTACTGGCTGGAAATGCGATCGATCGCGCCACAGGGCGGCAACATGATTATGAAGCAGCTGATGGTCGTTCAAGGCGGCACGGCTGACATCAAGCGCATGATTATGCAGGCTCCCGGACGTCCTCCGATGGAAATGCCGGTCGGCATGATGCACGTGGCCATGCAGCGCGGCGAGCAGCAGGCGGCTGCATCGCCGCATGGGATGGGCGAGCTTGTCGGAGCCGAAACGGTGACGGTTCCCGCAGGCACTTTTGAGACCCAGCACTACCGGTCGACGGACAACGGCGTTACCGTCGACGTGTGGGCCTCAACCAAGGTCTCGCCGTACGGCATGATCAAGATGACATCTTCGGACGGAACCTCCATGGTTCTGGAAAAGGTCCTCGAACACGAGACCTCACAGATCACCGGCGAGCCCCAGAAGATGGACTTCCCCCTGCCGGGCCGGCCGCATTAAGGGATGCCGCTGGCGCCAGAGGCGCTGTCCGCGCGGGCGTCCGGAACAAGCGCTTGTGATTCAGATCACAAGACGACGCTCGCAAAAAGAAGTTGATTATCAGGCCGGCTTGAGCCATACTTGAGGCGAATAAAAGGCGAACATGGATCCGGTCGCCCAGAACGCCTCGATCGAACGCTCCGATTCTCGCGGGTTGCCGCCCCCTGGCCACACGATTCGCATCGGGCCCGCCGGATGGTCCTACCTCGACTGGGCCGGGATCGCTTATCCGCGCAAGCGTCCGCGCGGCTTCCACGAGCCGGAGTACCTTGGCCGCTTCTTTGACACCATCGAGATCAACACCTCGTTCTATCAGCCTGTGCGCGCGGAGACAGCCCGCTCCTGGACCGCGCAGGTGCGCGCCCATCCCCGCTTCCAATTCACGGCCAAGCTCTGGAGGCGGTTCACGCACGACCGGGACGCCGGCCGCGACGAAGAGCGCGCGGTCAAGCAGGGCCTGAATCCGCTGGCCGAGTCCGGCAAGCTCGGCGCTCTGCTGCTGCAGTTTCCCTGGTCATTCAAGTGGACGAAGGAGAATCGCGAGTACCTGGGGGCGCTGGTGATGCAGTTTCTCGAGTACCCGCTGGTGCTCGAAGTAAGACACGGCTCGTGGAACTCGCCCGAGGCCTTCGATCTGCTCGGCTCGCTCGGCGTCGGATTCTGCAACATCGACCAGCCGATCATCGGCCGGTCGCTCGCGCCTACCGCGGAGGCGGTCGGGCCGGTCGGATACGTCCGCCTGCACGGCCGCAATTACAATCAGTGGTTCGAACACTCCGAACCTCACGAGCGCTACAACTACCTGTACACGATGGATGAGCTCGAGCCCTGGGTCGAGCGCACGGAGCGGGTGGCCGGGCGGGCGCAATCCACCTTCGTGATCACCAACAACCACTTCGAGGCCAAAGGCGTGGCCAACGCTCTGGAGATCAAGGCGCTGATTACGGGCAAGCCGGTTCCCGTGCCCGAAACCATGATCGCGCGCTATCCGGAACTCAAGCAGATCGCTGCGGCGTCCGGACCTGAGGTTAACGAAGCTGCGCCCGGCAATCCCGAGCAAACCAGCCTGGACTTCAGCTCCACGAGTTGAGTCGTTAAGGGTGCTGAAATGGCCCCAGCACGGCACGAAGTTCTAGGTGCAGCCATTGTTATACGATATGATATTACATGTTAAAACAATAGGCGTAAAATGAGATTTTTGCCAAACGAAGCCGTTAGGTTGTTGAAAATAAAGGATCGAGCGCATAGGCAGGTCGGCTCAATTCTGACCCAATCCTGTTTTTTAACCAACTGCATAACGTCTCACCCATCGCGGGCGTTACAATAGACGTCAGGCGTGTGGTCTCGCCCCGAGCCGTTGCAATCCCGAAGGCTGGTCCGTGAGAGCCTGTATCCTCAACAAACCGGCGCCGGTCGAATCGAACCCTCTGCGACTCACCGACGTTCCCCGCCCCGAACTGGGCCGCGATCAGGTGCTGGTCCGCGTCCACGTCTGCGGCGTTTGCCGCACCGACCTGCACGTGATCGAAGGCGAACTCGCCGCAAAGAAGTCGCCGGTGACTCCCGGACATCAGGTCGTCGGGACCGTGGAAGCGATCGGCCCGGACGTCTCGCGCGTCAAGGTTGGCGACCGCGTCGGAGTGGCCTGGCTGCAGGGCACCGACAGAACGTGCCAGTACTGCCGCGCCGGGCAGGAGAACCTCTGCGAGCAGGCCGACTTCACGGGCTACACGGCGGACGGCGGCTACGCTGACTATATTGCCGCGCGCGATCAGTTTGTGTATGCAATCCCCGAGGGCTTCACTGACCGGCAGGCGGCGCCGCTGCTCTGCGCGGGCATCATCGGATTCCGTTCGCTGCGGCTTTCCGGCATCCAGCCCGGCGGCAAGCTCGGCTTCTACGGATTCGGCGCCGCGGCTCACCTCGCGATCCAGGTGGCCCGGCACTGGAAAGTGGACGTATACGCCTCGACGCGCGACGAGCGCCATCGGAAGCTCGCGCGCGAACTGGGCGCTCTGTGGGCCGGCAGCACGCTCGATCAGCCGCCCGTCGCGCTCGATGCCGCCATTATCTTCGCACCGGCGGGCGAAATCGTGCCGGCGGCGCTCAAGGCGCTGCGCAAGGGCGGCACGCTGGCCCTGGCCGGAATCCACATGAGCACTATTCCGCCGCTCGACTATGACCTGCTGTATCACGAGCGGGTGGTGCGCAGCGTCGCCAACAACACGCGTCAGGACGGCGAGGACTTTCTGCGGGTTGCGGCGGAAATTCCCATCCACACCGAGACCGAAGTCTTCCCGCTCGCGGAAGCCAATCGGGCTCTGAACGCGCTCAAGAACGACGCCATTCGCGGCGCCGCCGTGCTCGACGTCAGCGGCCAGACGGCCGCACCGCGGTAGCAGCGCAAGCTTTAGATGCGGCGGCTTGACGCCGCTTTGATCAGGCCAGCTTGCTGGCCGTACAAGCGCAGGAGGCCGCGAGCAGGCTCGCTGGGGAAAGCGGCAGCAAGCGGCCGCACTCCAAAGCTGCGCACACTCAAAACCCGATGCGCGCAGCGCGTTCCACCAAGGGGGCCCAATGGACGATCGAAGAGTAAACTACATCGCGGTCGTGGTGGCGGCCGTGGCCTACTTCGTGCTGGGCGCCATCTGGTTTAGCGCGTTTCGTGGGCCATGGCTGGAGGCAGTCGGCAAAACCCCCAACCAGCTTACCGGCAGTCCCGCCACCGGCTACGTGGTGGCCTTCGTTTCCAACCTCGTCATCGCCTGGATCCTCGCGCGGCTGATCATCGCCATGACCCAAAGGGGCCTTGTGCGTGGTGCCGCCATGGGTGCTCTTCTGTGGCTTGGATTCACGGCCACGACGATGGCCACCGAGTTCGTTTTCGAGGGCAGGACACTCGGAGCCTACGGCATCATCGCGGGATACCCTCTCGTCGGCATGCTCGTCATGGGCGCGATCCTCGGCCGATGGCACAAGGGCTCCGCCTGACCTGAGCATGGCCCGCCGCAAGCAAATCGGCTGCAGTGCCTAGTGGCGAGACCTCAAAACCAGCTACAATTACAGTGCAGCCCGTCGAATTCTCAAGCCGCCGGCGGATCTCGCGCCAAAGTGTGGCGGCAGGGTCATCGGGGAACCGGACATTACCCCGAAAGCATCAGACGAATGGGGCATAAGGACCGCGAGGGCGCGGGAGTACGTCCGGCGCGCCGCCCGGTTCACGGGCGCTTTCGACGGCGAGTGGTGGAGATTGCACTTCCAGGACGTCAGCAGCGTGCACAGGCGCATTGTGTTCCTGATGTGGGCCTCGATGGGGGTTTTGGGCGTGGCGGCCTGCGGCGTCAAGAAGGTCAGCCGCGTACCCCGCGCGGCCATCGCCCCTCCGCCC
>DASYZG010000006.1:0-57841 GCA_035946575.1 Terriglobia bacterium
CGCAACCCAAGAGTCCGGCGGTGGGGACACCACCGCCATGGCGCGACGTGAGAACAAGCGGCTACACAATCCGCAGGTAGCTGCTGAACACGGCCTTGCAGCGCTCGCGATAGGTCTCGAGCGGCGCTTCTTCCGGACCCATCAGCCACTGCATGCAGTAGCCGTCCACCAGGGCCCGCAGAGTGCTCGCCGCCGCCTTCGGATCCACGCGTCGAAACTCCCGCCGCCGCATGCCATCCTCGATCATCTCCGCATCGCGCCGGATACAGGTCTCGAAAAACTGATTCAGCCGCACCCTGTAGCGGTCCGCGCGCGACCCCAGCGCCACATAATCGAGAAGCACGCGATAGAGCTTGCGATTCACCTCGACGCTGTGAAACAGCACTTCAATTTCGGAACTGAGTTGCGCGCGCGGCGGGGCGTCGCTGTGGGCGATATCGTCGAGAGTATGATCCAGTTCGGACAGCAGCCAATCGAGAATGGCGTAGAGGAGTTCGTCGCGGGTTCGAAAATAGTAGAGGGCCCCACCCTTGCTGGTCTGCGCGCGTGCCACCACGCCATCAATGGTCAGGTTGGGCACACCTTTTTCGAGGACCTCTGCGTAGCCCGCCTTGATCAGGGCTTCGCGACGGTGCGCGGTGAGAGCGAGATCGACTCGGCGGCTCATCTAGACTTGCTGCGGACGCTCGTCCGTCCGGACGGATTAGGATTATGGACCCGCCGGTCTCCTGTCAAGCCCATACGCTCTCTCTCCAGCGCACGCCATGGCTGACAGGTTAAAGTAGAAGCAACCCAACCAAGTCCTACCCGTTCAAACCAGCCCCGCCGCGGATGTCCGGAGTGACGGGCGTCACATACAGCCACTTTCGGGCGATGGCATCCTGACCGTGCGCAGAAGGGTAATGCCTCCCATGGGATGGCTGCTGGAACCTTGGCTGATGCCGGTACTCACACTGGTCTTTGCGGTCGTGGTCCTCTTGCGTCTCGCCACGACACCAAGACGGCCCGACAAGCCGGCTGGCGCACAACCGCGTAAACCGTCCCTGGTCCGGTTGCGCCTACGTCGTCATTCAGATCCTCAAGGCGGCAAGCGTGCTGCCTAGCCGCGATCCTAGCCGGAGCTGCTTCCGCTTTTCGGCTGCCCGCCGTAATCTGGTGATCTTCGTCACAGGCAAGGGAGGCCGCGCGTGCCATCGTGTACACAGTTGAGAGGGAGGGACAGGATGGCCCTCGCCGAGAGCGAATACGACGAGTCTCTGCAAGCCTCTGAAAGGCTCAGGAGCGCGACTGACGATGTGATCTCGTATCTCGAGTCCGGAAATCACCATCAGCCCACCCACGACAAACTTTGGCAGCAGATGGAAGAGGCCAGAGAAGAATTCTGGGCGCTGCGGTCACGACGCAACTCGAAAGCATCCCCGGAGAACGGCAATTCAGCAATCGGCGCCGGTTCGGGTGGGGCAGGGGATTCGGCAAACTGAGTCACTACGCACCGTCATCCGCACATTCTCCTTGACATTGATTTTTTCAGATCGTTGACCTCATTCTTTCGATGATTCTATTCTTCTCTCTGTCTCAATTGACCTGAGTCGTCAAACTACCTGACTCCGCCATGCTAACGGAAGCAAAGGCCATCAGGTTGCCGATCTAAATTTCTAAGTGCCAATCAAAAGCTGACCGGGTGCCGGGGCTTCGCGAACCTCAGAGCTTCGGCCAACACTGGCATGCTACGATTTCTATACGAGCTTACAATGCCGAGAGTCGCTCCCAATCTGCCCAATCTGATCGGTCTGACGCGTGCCGAACTAGAGGGCTTGGCGCTCGAACTCGGACAGCCCCGCTACCGCGGACGTCAGCTCTATAACGGCCTCTATCGCCGGCTGCTGCGGAGTCCTGACAAGTTCACCACGCTCGACCGCGCCACGCGCCGCGACCTCGCCGAGCGGTACGAGATCACTTACCCCGGAGTGCTTCGAGAGATCACCTCAAGCGACCAGTCGGTGCGTTATCTGCTCGGTCTGGCCGATGGCGAATCGGTGGAGGCAGTGTACATGCCGTGGCGCGCCGAGCAGCGCAACGGTCGCACGGTCGCGACGCCGTCAGGCAGGGAATTGCGACCCCACTCAGAGGCCGGGGTCATGCCGACCCCCGAGCCTCTCGCGGCAGATGAAGTTGAAGAGTCGCGGACCACTCTCTGCATCTCGTCCCAAGTGGGCTGCGCGGTGGCGTGCTCCTTCTGCTTCACCGGCCTGATGGGCGCGCGACGCAATCTCACGCCCGGCGAGATCGTGGGCCAGGTTCTGACGATCGCCCGCGAGCGCGGCTTGTGGAGTGTGAACGACGGCCAATCCGACCGTGGCAGGAAAGCGGCGCCACGCGTCAACATCGTCTTCATGGGACAGGGTGAGCCGCTGCTGAATCTGCGCGCGGTCATGGGCGCGGTCGGCATCCTGGCAGACACTGAGGGTTGCGCGATTCCGCTGCGGCGCATTACGATCTCGACGGCCGGTATCGTGCCGCGCGTCTATGATCTCGCCCGCGAACCCGTGCGGCCCAAGCTCGCCATTTCACTCAACGCTTCAAATGACGAGCAGCGCGATCTCCTCATGCCCATCAATCGCAAGTATCCGCTGAGCGTTCTGATGGAAGCATGCCGCGCTTATCCGCTACGCCCGCGCGAGCGTCTGACATTTGAGTACGTGATGCTGGATGGCGTGAATGACGCCAGCGCGGACGCGGTCCGCGTCGCGCGGTTGCTCGAAGGCCTGCCGGCGCGGGTGAATCTGATTCCTTACAACGGCGGCGCGGCGCTTTCGTATCGACCCTCGCCGATGGAGCGCGTGCATTCGTTTCAGAACACGCTTCGCGAGCGCGGCGTGCCCGCATTCATCCGCATCTCGCGCGGGCAGGACATCATGGCCGCGTGCGGCCAGCTGAGTTTGGAGGGTGCCAGGGGTCAGGGCTCAGTTTAGGGAGTCCGGAGTCGCGGTGATCGTTGACTGCAAGTGTGACTGTCAACTGTTGATTGTCACGGTCGACTCCCGACGTTCCCTACTTCCTCACTCCGACAGCAGCAATCATCCGGCCGGCACGCCTCGCGTCGCGGCGATGCGAGAAGAAGAGGTCTGGGTGACAGCACGTGCAGTGTTCCGCAGCGTGAATTGCCGAAGCCTTGAGGCCGGCCTCGCGAAGCTGCGCGCGCGCGACGGCAATAAGGTCCAGGTGCAGGCTGGGGCGCTCGCGACGATGTCCAGGCGGAGCCTGCGTGTGGAACAGCAGCGTGTATCGCAAATCCGATCGTTGCGGCTCGGCCTCCGTCGCGGGTTTGTGAAAGAAGGCGTCGCTCTCGCGGAACTGGCCACGAAACTCTTCGATCACTTCTTCGCCCACTTCGTAGCAGCATCTTCCGATCGCCGGTCCCAGCGTTGCCACCAGGTCTTCGGGCCGCGACGCGAACGTCCGTCGGAACTCGCCAGCAGTTTTTTCGATCACGCGCGCGAGCGCGCCGCGCCAGCCCGCATGAACGGCGGCAATCACGCGAAGGCGGCTATCCGCGATCAGCACTGGCAGACAGTCTGCAACGCGAATCGTAAGCAGAATTCCCGGCTCGGACGCGATGAGAGCGTCGCCTGCGTGCTGGACCTTGGAGTCGCCCGTAACGGCCACCGGGGATCCGGCCGGGCGATACTTAAGCATCGGCGCAGTCGATTGACGTCCCGTCGAGGCGCGTTCTCCGCGATTTCGGGCGCGAGACACTTCCCAGACGGTGGCCGAGTGGACCTGATGCAGGCTGGCAGCCATCGCAGTCGAGTCGAGGGCCCGCAGAAACCGTCGCCGGTTGCGCTCTACTTCGCTGCGGCTGGCGAGTGCACTGAAGCCCATGTTGAACTCGAGAGCGCGCGGTCGCGGCGACTCGACCACTGGGCCGCAGCGCGCGTAGCGCAGGCTGAATCCATGGACCAGCCACGGCAGTTCGGTCAGAGCCGCGCACTCCATCAGGCTGACTTGATCGCGTGTGACGATGTGGAAGATCGAGGACGGCTGCTGCGGTGGTGGTCTCCTCACCGCCGTACCCGCGCGTGACTTCATTGCAGGAGCCGGTGTCCTCACCGCCGCAGCCTCATCGCGACTCGGTGGGAAGCGGCGGCGAGGGCACCGCCGCTACAGCGACAAACGGGTGCCGGGTTGAGACTCAGTCGTACTTCTCGCAACTGATCGCCTTGGGGCTGTGACCCATGGATCGCAACTGCTGGCGGACGTCGTTCACCATCTTCTTCAGGCCGCAGACGTAGGCGTGGAATCCGCTTTTGTCGCGCAGATAAGCCGCGATCTGCTTCTGGACGTACCCCGTGTGTCCTTTCCAGTCGGCCCCCGGGCGGCTCAAGGTGGGAATGAAGTGAAAGTTGGAATGCTCCCGCGCCAATTGTTCGAACTCGTCGCGATAAAGGATGTCCGCCTCCTCACGCACACCGAAGATCAGCCACACCTCGCACGAGCACCGCTTCTGGAAAAGGTACTGGATCATGGAGCGCAGCGGCGCGATGCCGGTGCCGGTAGCGATGAACGCGCTCACCGGATCAGGCGGGTCACGCAGTACGAACTGCCCAAACGGACCGCGAAACTCGATCTGGTCGCCGGGCTTCAGGTCGAAAACCGACGGCGACACGTGTCCGCCGAGCACGATGTTCAGGCAAAGGTCGAACCGGCTGTCGTGATGCGGGGACGACGCCACGGAGTAGGCGCGCACCAGCTTCTCGCCATTGACGTTGAAGTCCACTGAGATGTACTGGCCGGGACGAAATTCGAATCGGCTGCCGTTCGCCGACTCAAACTCGAAGTGTTTGGTGCGGTCGTTGGTGTAGTGAACGTCGCGAAGCAAAGCGTGATGTCGTGCAGTGTTCACGGGGGTTCACAGTGAGCCGTTGCGCGCGCCTGGGCATCTCGCGCTACGACCCTTTCAGATTCGTGCAAGAACCGCCAGCAACGCTAATCTTTATCTTAGCGTGGAAAGCGGCGTTTCGTTAAGACAGGCGAGTCACAAGCTGGTGTGCCGAGCGACTCTAATTCTTCACGGCCTGGCAGCCGCCATTCCGAGCGGGGCGAGGAATCTGCTTTTGCTGGAGAAGCAGATTCCTCGGGCGAGAAAAGCACCGGCCCTCGGAATGACGGAGTGGACAAGTACACGACAGGGCGCACTAATAACCGTGCTCCATCTGCTCGCCGGCGGGCAGGAACAGGCTCGCCGCTCCATAGACGCCGACCAGCTTCTGGAGCTTCGCTGGCAAGAGCGGTGTGTGCGCCGCCAGTCCCGGGTTCAGAGTGTAGCGCAGGATGGTCTTGCGGATCTGCTTGAACAGCGAGCGGCCGATGAGCGAGACCCCCCCGCCCATGACGATCGCTTCCGGGTCGAGCAGTGTGATCATGCTGGCGAGCCAGACGCCCAGGTAGAAGCCCGTGTCGTCGATCACCTTCTGAGCCACCTTGTCGCGGTCGCGTGCTGCCTTCTCGATCAGCTCAGGAGTAATCAGGCTCAGGTTGCCATGGGTCAACTCGCGCAACCGGCTGGCCGTGGTGTGCTCCTCCTCGAGAAACACGCGCGCCCGCCGCGCCATCGCAGGTCCCGAAGCGAGAGCCTCGATGTGGCCCACCGCGCCGCAGCCACAGCGATACGGGCTCTGCGGATCGATCGACATGTGTCCGCCTTCGCCGGCGGCGCCGTTCTTTCCGTGATAGATCCGGCGGTTGATGATGATGCCGGTTCCGATGCCCGTCGAAACGGTAACGTAGAAGACGTGCCGGTAGCCGGCGGCCGCGCCGAAGAGAACCTCGGCCAGGCCCGCGGCGTTGGCGTCATTTTCCACCTTGACCGGCAGATGAAATTCCTTGCCGAGCCTCGCTGCCAGCGGAACCTTCTGCCATCCCGGAATGTTGGGAGCGTTGATGATGATGCCGGCCTTGGTGTCGAGCGGGCCGGGCGCGCACAGCCCGATGCCGGCAATCCGCTGGTGGCCGCCCGCGCGATCGACGAGCCGAGAGATCAGGTGCACGACCTGCCCGAAACTGGTCGTGAATCCTTTGTTGGCATGCGTCGGCACCGTAAGCGAAGTGATCAGCTTGCCCTTCATGGTCACGAGACCGCCCGCGACCTTGGTGCCACCTACGTCGACGCCGATGACCAGAGAATCCATAGTTTGTAATCCGCCCGTGCAGCTTCGCTCACAGGCGAATCTACACGCCGCTTCCGGTGTGTAGCTGCCTGCCCGCGAAACCGGAAGTATACCATCGGGATTTGGGTGCCCCCAAAGAAAGCGTTGAATGGGAAGTGAACCCAAAGAGGCGCACTTGCTCCGGCGGGCCGCACACGCTATCCTCGGAGTTCTTTGCTGGAGGGCCTGAAAATGTCTCGTTTCCGCCGGATCGGCTACGCTGTTGTCGGACTTGGCCACATCGCGCAGCACGCTGTCTTGCCCGGATTCCGCCACGCGCGCAAGTCGCGATTGGTAGCGCTGGTCAGTAGCGATCACAGCAAGGCCGCGCGGCTCGCCCGCAAGTTTGGGGCGAAGCACGCGTACGGTTATGACGATTACGATGCCTGCCTCGCCGAACCCGAGGTCGAAGCCGTCTTTGTGGCCAGTGCGAACGGCGCCCACGCCGAACAGACCATCCGCGCTGCCAACGCGGGCAAGCATGTGCTCTGCGAAAAGCCAATGGCCAAAACGGTCGACGAATGCCGCGCCATGATCGAGGCGGCGCGGCGAAGTCGGGTTCGCCTCATGATCGCCTACCGCAAGTACTTTGAGCCCGGCACCGTGACCTTAAGGAAAATGATCGCAGCCGGCCGGCTTGGAAGATTGCGGATGATGCATTCCTCCTTTACCTTCCGTCTTGAGGCTGCCAAAGCCTGGCACTTCAGTCATGCCGCCTCCGGCGGCGGATCGCTGGTGGATGTCGGCGTCTATCCCGTGAATACTTGCCGCTGGCTCGCAGGCGAGATGCCGGTTGAAGTCGCCGGTCACGCCTGGGCGCTCGACCCAGAGCGGTTCCGCGAAGTGGATGAGAATGTTGTTTTCCAGATGCGATTCTCCAGTGGCCTCGTCGTGCAAGCGAGTTCCAGCTTTGCGGCCGCGAAGTCCTCGTTCCTGCACGTGCATGGCGAGAAAGGCTGGGCGACGCTGGTGCCCGCATACTCCTACACCGAGGCGCGGCGCCTGCTCGGCGAAAGCGGTACTCGCGAGTTCGACCGCCATTTTCGGAAAATCGATGAGTTCGCCCTGGAACTCGACGCGCTCGCGGAGTGCGTCTTTGAGGGTCGCGAGCCTGAGCCGAATGGGCTCGAAGGCGCGCGTGATGTGGCGATCATGGAAGCGATTTACCGCTCGGCGCGAGAGCAGCAGCCGATCGCGATGAGCGACGTCGAGGTCTGAATACAGTCAGTAGCCAGTACGTCAGTTCGTCGCAGGAATTGCTCGAGATGGCCGAAAATCTGGAACCCACATAAGACCCGCGATAGGAGCCGCGCCCGGTTCAAATGCGCGTCGTCCTTGCCCGAGCCCTTGGTGTTCGGGTTTTTCGACGCCCTTATGTCCGCGGGCAACGGACGATTCCACGCCTGCCATCAAAATAGATGTAAGTTGTTGTTAGAGAGCGGATTACACGTCCGTCCCCGGGGCGGACGTCTGTCCAGAAAGGATTCTACCTATGAAACACGAATACTTAAAGTTAGCCCTCACCGTCGGTCTGATCTTCGTCTTTTCGCCGGCTGCGCTTGCGCGGTCCGCGAGCGCGTGCAAGTCAGCCCGGACCGCTACTGAAGCATCCTGCCTCCTGACCCGAATGAAGGATCAGGCAATGCGGGTGCGCCAAGTGTCTGACAAGCTGATCGGCCAGGATCACAATGCGTGGGATAACTTCTGGCAGTACGACGCTTCCACCCTGCAGCGCGCGTGGACCGACGTAAACCAGATGGACCACACGCTCTATCGGCTGCGAACTCTACAGGCGACGTGCAGCACCTCGGAAAAACGAGCCATCAATCTGCTCGTGCCAAGCGTGGTCGAACTGAATGACACCACACAGTCGGCGATCAACTACCTTAATCAGAATCATCTGGCGCTCATGTTCCCGGCGTATAAGCAGGACGCTCAGGTGATGTATAGCAAGGCCAATCGGGTCGTGACCTTCGTTAAGGAGTATCAGGATTACGTCCTGGAACGCGTCCGGGCTCGGGAGCTGAAGTCAGACCTGGGTGTCGTATCCTGAGCCTTTGCCGGCTACGGAGCGCGCCGGACGCTCAGATCATCTTCGGCGCCCGGACGCGCGCCCGGTTTGGTAATGGTCCCCTTTAAACCTACAAAGAGCGGAGATACGGGACGCTAGCTTTCATATAGTCGAGGTTCATCTCGACAAAATAGTTTTTGATACCGCCCGTCTTCGCAGCGGCGAAGATTCGCTTCCAGTCGAGCGTGTCCTTGCCTATAGGCACGATTTTCCGCGTCTTTGCGTCCCAGCCCTGGCAGTGCATCGAGATGAAGCGGCCCGGGTACTTGTCGAAGTATTCGGCGGCATCAAAGCCCTGGCTGATCGTCGAAATCTGGAACTGGAATTTGACGAGCTTCGGGTGAAGGAGCTTGAAGAGCAAATCGTAAGTGCGCTGACCGTCGACGGTGGTCATCTCGAACTCTTCGTTGTGGAGACCCTGCTGAATGCCGGCTTCGGCCGCCTTCTCGGCGATCTTGTTGTACTCGTCGGCGGCCCGCTTGACGTCGTCCATAGTCGGATGACGAGGTCCGCCAAGGCTCGCTACCAGCATCTGCGTCAGGCCGACCTCCTTGGCCCAGGCGATCCTTTCGGGCTGCTGGGTCCGAAGCTCCTCCATGCTGAAGTGCGAGCTGTGACACTGGACCCCGTTGTCGTTCAGAATCTTCTTCAGTTCCGATCCTTTGTACTTCGCCAGACCCCCGAAGCCATCCTCGGCGTAGCCGGCCGGGGAGCACATTTCGACGGCCTGGAATCCTGCCTCGGAGAGCTGTTTGATGGTGCCCGGGAAGTCCTGCGCGATCATTTTCCGGACGGGATAGGTCTGGCATCCGATGGGCAACCCCAGAGGATTTGCATCGAGTTCTATGGCGCTACTCGAGAACAGCCCTGCCGCCGCCGCGCTTACGGCCGCGTTCCTGATGAATTCTCTTCGACTAATCGCTGACATGCACGCCTCCTCAACAGTCAAGTCGCTGAGACTGCTTTCGAGACCGCGGGAGCGGCCCAGGCGGTTATTGTCTCACGGATTTGGGCAGAGATTTCATTGTCCCGCCAAAACTAAGGAAGGTCAGCCGGAACCCTTAAGCACTTTACCCGATTCACGAGCTTCACAGGCCCGGATACTTTCGAACTGTGGGCCACGTCTTGCAGTCGGTTGGCAGACGAAGCACCCGATCTGACTTCACTCTCGGCCCATACAAAAAACAAAAGGAGAAATCATAATGGCGCAAGTTTATCCCACGACCGCAGCCCGGCGAGTGCTGGCTGCCAGCACGTTGAAGGGCGACAGCGTAGTGAATCATCAGGGCGAAGACCTGGGCAACATCGAAGACCTGATGATCGATCTCGAGGGCGGGCGCATTGGTTATGCCGTGCTGTCGTTCGGCGGCTTTCTGGGCATGGGAGACAAGTTGTTCGCGATTCCCTGGGACGCCTTAACGGTGGACCAGCAGAACAAGCGGCTGGTCCTGAACGTTGACAAGGATCTGCTCAAGCAGGCCCCAGGCTTCGACAAGGACAACTGGCCTGACATGACCGATCCCGCATGGGGAGCCGAACTCTACACCTATTACGGATACCGACCCTACTGGGAGTAGGGCAGCGTGCTTTACAAATCAACCCTGAAAGGAAGATGAACTATGGCAGATCAACATTCGAGTGGAACCCACCAGCATTCGGGTCAGCAGCACTCAGGCGGAAGCCAGCAGCATTTCGGCGGCGGCGAGCACCAGTCCGGCAGCACCCAGCATCGATGCGCAAAGTGCAATCAGAGCTTCAACTCCGCCGAGGACCTCCGCAGGCATGAAGAACAGCACCACGGGCAGGGGAGCGAATCGCGGCACTAGGCATAAGTGAAGCGCCCGCATGTGGCGGATGCCTGACCCACGTGCATTGAGAGTGTCGGCTGCGCAGAGATGCGCAGCCGTCATTTTCTCCCACCGGGAAACGACCGGCGCCCGCACGGCCAGCCG
Source organism: Terriglobia bacterium (assembly GCA_035946575.1). Classification (GTDB taxonomy): domain Bacteria; phylum Acidobacteriota; class Terriglobia; order UBA7540; family UBA7540; genus Gp13-AA77. The sequence continues at coordinate 10,230 of DASYZG010000006.1, forward strand.
GAGTGATCCCCATCACATAGTTTGCGCGTTGCCTCTCGTCACAATCACCTGTGACCGGCTACACTGTTAACTCTGCTGATGATGCGGTACTGAGGAATAGTGTGGATTGGCGAATTTGACGATTGGGGGATTCCGGACATGAGTGGACGTTCTTGGACGCGCGTGATGCTTGGAACGGCGGTCGCGCTTTTTCTGCTGGTACTTCCTGCCCTTGCGCAGCACAATCAGCTTGAAAACACGGCCCCAAATCGGCCGTGGATGAATACCAGCCTTTCGCCCGACCAGCGCGCGGACATGGTGCTGAAGCAGATGACCCTCGACGAGAAGATCAATCTCGTACATGGCGAGGGCATGCCGGGCTGGGGGCCGCCCCGCCCGAACTGGTATCTCGGCAACGGCGGCGCCGGATTTGTACTCGGTGTGCCCCGCCTCGGCATTCCCATGATCCAGATGAGCGATGCCGCCTACGGCGTTCGCGCGAGCGCCCAGAACGGACGCTACTCGACCGCCCTTCCCTCGAACCTGGCCTCGGCCGCGAGTTGGGATCCGAACGCGGCCTGCGAATACGGCGCACTCATTGGAACGGAACTGCGCGACCAGGGCTACAACATGACCTTGGGTGGCGGCGTGAACCTCACCCGCGAGCCCCGCAACGGCCGCAACTTTGAGTACATGGGCGAAGACCCCATCCTGGCGGGCACCCTGGTCGGCAATCGCATCATGTGCGAGCAGGCTCAGCACGTGATCGGCGACATCAAGCATTACGCGCTGAACGATCAGGAGAGCGGGCGCAACGAAGTGAACGTGATCATCAGCGAACGCGCCATGCGCGAGACGGACCTGCTGGCGTTCCAGATCGGCATCAGCATCGGACACCCCGGCGCCGTGATGTGCTCCTATAACGCCGTTAACGGCGACTTCGCCTGCGAGAACAAGCATCTGCTGACTGACATTCTGAAGCACGACTGGGGATTCCCCGGGTTTGTGGTCTCCGACTGGGGCGGTACGCATTCCACCGTCAAGGCGTCTGCCGCCGGTCTCGATAACGAAGAGCCTTTGGACGAGTTCTTTGGCGCCAAGCTCAAGGAGGCCGTGCAGAGCGGTCAAGTACCGATGTCTCAGCTCGATGATCACGCCCGCCGCGTCCTGCGCTCCGAGTTCGCCAGCGGCATCGTCGATCATCCGGTGGAGAAAGCCGTGGTGGATGTTGAGGGGGGCTTCGCGACCTCGCAGGACATCGCCGAACAGAGCACGGTGCTGTTGAAGAACGCCGGAAACGTCCTTCCGCTCGATCGTGCCACCTTGCACTCGATCGCCATCATCGGCGGCCATGCCGACAGCGGCATGATCTCCGGCGGTGGATCGGCGCAGGTGGATCCCCCCGGACCGCCGCATGAGTGGCAGGCTCACGTCTGGTTCCCGACGTCGCCGTTGAAAGCCATTACCGCCAAGGTTCCCGGTGCGGTTATGTACTTCGATCGCGGCACGGACCCGGCATCGGCGGCAGAAGTGGCGAAGAAGGCCGACGTGGCCATCGTCTTCGCCTACCAATGGACGAGCGAAGGTATGGACGTGCCTGCGCTCTCGCTTCCTGACAATCAGGACGCCCTGATTGAGGCGGTGGCGGCGGCAAATCCGAAGACCATCGTTGTGCTCGAGACCGGCACGGCTGTCACCATGCCCTGGATCGATAACGTCCGTGGCGTGCTCGAAGCCTGGTTCGCCGGCAACAAGGGCGCCAGCGCGGTTGCCAACATCCTCTTCGGCGACGTGAACCCGAGCGCCAAGCTGCCCATCACCTTCCCGCGCAGTGATGCCGATCTGCCGCATCCAACGCTCGTGATGCCGCCGCCGGAGCAGCGCGATCGCGGCGTTCTGACCCGGCCGACCTTCAACATCAATTACGATGAAGGGCTGAAAGTCGGCTACAAGTGGTACGACGCGGAAAACAAGCCGGTGCTGTTTCCCTTCGGCTTTGGCTTGTCCTATACGACCTACAGCTACTCCGATTTCAATGTCAGCGCCGGGAGTCCCGACAACCCCGAGGTGGTTACCGTCAGCTTTGTGCTGAAGAATACCGGCTCCCGCGCCGGAGCGGAGATCTCCGAGGTCTATGCTGCGCTTCCCGCCAGCGCCGGCGAACCCCCCAAGCGGCTGGTCGGCTGGAGCAAGACGGCGCTCAAGCCAGGCGAGAGCCGCAGTCTGAGTCTGACCATCGATCCCAAGTTCCTCTCGATTTGGGACGAAGGCTCGCACGGCTGGAAGGTCGTGCCGGGTAGGTATACGTTCATGGCCGGAGGCTCCTCGCAGGATCTGCCGCTCAGCGGGAAGGTGGATTTGCAGTAGCAGGACGCAGCTGACGATTCCCAATTGTGCTCCGTGATGGCCAGCGAGTTCAGCGGGGAGCTCGCAAGCTTTAGGCGACAGGTCGAGGCCGGGTCATAATCCCGTCGCCTAGTCTTCCTCGAAATCCGCATACACGTGGCGTGCTTCCCGCGCCGAGAGCTCGCGTCCGCCTGTCACTCTTCCGTTAGAAATGGGCTCACCGGACCGCGAATGACCCCGTCAAATTCTATGGAACTCTTGCGCCACTGCGTCCGTAACGATCCGAGGAGGAAGCACTCTCATGTCTGACAGCATCCGGGAACTGCGGTACGCCGCGCGCCGTCTGGCCAAATCGCCGGGGTTCGCGATTACCGCCATTTTGATGCTGGCGCTCGGTATCGGCGCTGCGACCTCGGTCTTCTCAGTATTCGACGCCGTGCTGCTTCGTGCGCTGCCGTTCCGCGATCCCGGCCACCTCGTGCTGATCAAAGAGAATGTCAACAAGCTCTCAGACCGCCTCAACCTGCCCGCGCCTGACGTGCTCACTTTCGCGCAGCAGTCCAAAGCCTTCGAGCAGGTGGGCGGATTCGAGCGCGGCGAGGTGGAACTCTCCGGCTCTGGCGAGCCGGTGCGCCTTGCTTCGGCGCGCCTGACGGCCGCGGTGCTGCCCGCCCTCGGCGTCAGCCCGCTGCTCGGACGCGTCTTCACCGCCGATGAAGACGAACATGGGCAGCAGGTTGCGCTGTTGAGCTATTCCCTGTGGAAAGGGCGCTTCCACGGTGATCCCAACGTGCTCGGCACGCGTCTTGATCTCAACCGCAAGCCGTACGTGGTGATCGGCGTGATGCCGCCCGATTTCGAGTTTCCAGTTGTGGCCGGAAGGCTCAACCAGACGGAAATCTGGAGGCCGATGAGTTTCACGCCGCAGGAACGCGCGGACAACGGTGACAATTTCCAGTACGGCGCCGTAGCGCGCATCAAGCCAGGTGTCACCCGTGCGCAGGCTGAGCAGGACGCGAACCGCGTGGCCAAAGGGATTCAGGCGGAGTATCCCGCGAGCATGGGCATCACAGTGAGCGCGTCGTTGATTCCGCTTCAGGATGACGCCGTGGCGAAGTCTCGCCCGCTGTTGCGGGTGCTCTTTGGTGCGGTCCTCGTGGTGCTGCTGATTGCCTGCGCGAATCTGGCTGGCCTGCTGCTGGTACGCGGCGTGCGCCGTCGGCGCGAGATCGCACTGCGCCAGGCACTGGGCGCTTCGGGCGGCGCGCTCGTGCGCTATTCGATGGGGGAAAGCTTGCTCGTCAGCCTGATGGGCGGTGCACTGGGCGTGGTCCTCGCGTGGGTTGGCCTGCGCTGGTGGATCAGTTTGCTGCCGGAGAGCCTGCCGCGCGTGGGCGAGATCCGGCTGAGCTGGGAAGTTTGCGTTTTCGCACTGGCCGTGACCATCACGACCGGCCTTGTGTGCGGCATCGCGCCCGGCTTGTCGGCGCTGCGCTCGAGCCCCAACGAATCCCTCAAAGAGGGTGGACGCAGCGTGGCCGGTCATTCGCACCTGCGCTCCGTGCTCGTGGTCGGCGAGATCGCGACGGCGCTGATGCTGGTGACCGGCGCGGGCCTGCTGGTGCGCAGCTTCGCACGCATGAGTGCCGTCGATCCCGGATTCGAGCCTGCGCATGCGCTGGCCGCCTCGTTCGATTTGCCGGTCGAGCGCTACCGCACGCAGCAGCAGGTGAACAGCTTTCAGGAGGAACTGCTGCGGCGCCTCAACGCGCTCCCAGGCGTCAAATCGGCCGCGCTCGCCACCAACCTGCCCATGGCGGAGCCGACCTCAACGCGCTTCTTCGTCGCCGAAGGCTACCTTCCGCCGGCGGGAAGTTCGTACGCGATCGAGTCGCACGCTTACGTTGTCGGTGATTTCTTGCAGACGATGAATATCTCGCTGCTGCGCGGACGTTATCTCACCGTGGCGGACAACGCCGAAGCGCCACTCGTGGTCGTGGTCAGCCAGGCGCTCGCGGAGCGCTACTGGCCCGGCCAGAATCCCATCGGCAAGCGGATCCACTGGGGCGTGGATGAGCGCGGCTCGCTGCCCTGGCTGACGGTCGTCGGCGAGGTGGCGAACACGAAGCAGGGTCCGCTCGACAGCCAGACGTTTCCGCAAGTGTACGAGCCGCTCGTGCAATTCGACCGTGGCTTCGGCCCGGAGGCCAAAGCGCTGGGCGTGCATGGCGGCAGTATGCGGATCGCGGTGCGCGCCGCAGGTGATCCGCGAGCGCTGGAGAACTCCGTACGGCGCGCGGTCTGGTCGCTCGATCCCCAGCTTGCGGTGAGCAATGTGCAGACCATGGAACACGCCATCCGCCAGTCCGAAGCCCCGCGCCGATTCAACACCGCGGTGCTTTCAGGGTTCGCCCTAGGCGCGGTGCTGCTGGCCGCGCTCGGCATCTACGGCGTCATCGCCTTTTCGGTGGCACAGCGCACGCAGGAGATCGCGGTGCGCATGGCGCTGGGCGCGCACCCGGGGGGAGTGTTGCGGCTGGTTCTCGGTTCCGGCGCCAGACTGGCGGCGCTCGGATGCCTTCTGGGCCTGGCGGGCGCGGCCTCGGTCACGCGCCTGATGCAGTCGCTGCTGTTCGACGTCAGCCCGTTCGATCCTGTCGTCTTCGCCGCTGGCGCCGCCGCCGTCCTGCTGCTCGCACTCGCCGCCTCGTTCCTGCCCGCTCATCGCGCCGCCGGAATCGAGCCCATGGAAGCACTGCGCGCCCAGTAGGCGCTACTCAAACAACTCGCTCTTCAGCAGGCGCTGCCCGGCGAGCGCGGTGTGGAATCCCCAGACTGCGATCGCAACGTAGCCCACGAGGAGAGTCCATGCGCCCGGGGCATACCAGGCGGAGACGTCCGGCGTCAGCGGAATGTTGTAGAGTTCGTTGGCCACGAAGATGGCCACCGCCAGCGTGACCAGCCCGAAACGGGTGGCGGCGAAGGCGGCGATGATGAACACCAGGATCCAGATCCAGACCATGATCAGGCGGTGATCGTTCTGCAGCGTATTCTGCGTGGTGAAAAGCGCCACAAAGATGGCTCCGGCCAGCCACTTGTTGCGCACGAGCACCCTGAACAGGAAGAGCAGGAAAAAGAATTCCAGGGTTGAGATCACGCATTGCACCACCTGCTTCAGCGTCCAGGCGAACAGCGCACGGCCGCCCAGTAGCAGGGTGGAAGCTGGGAATTGCGGTTCTGCTCCTTCGCGCTTGAGCAGCAGAAGGCCTACCCCGATCACCACCGACCACAGCACGCCGAGCAGCACACCCCAGAGCACATCGCGGCCCACCATGGGATCACGCCCGCCGCCGGCAAGCAATCGGCTCCAGGAGATGATGGCCTGCGGCCAATGACGCCGGACGAAGGGCTCAAGCGCCAGATAGAGCATCCAGATGGCGCCCGACACAAACAGCGCAGTGCTTACCGCGAGCACGAAACGTCCGAAGGTGGCCAGCGTCGGGATGAAGTGATCGGAAGCGATCCAGATTGCGATCTCGACCACAAAAACAGCACTTGCCAGCCGCCATGCGCCCCGGAGATCCACCTTGCCGTTGCGGTAATTGCGGCGCGCCATCCAGGACCCACCCGCCAGCGTCAGGATTGCGATCAGGACGGTGATAATTTGGCTGGCGTGCTGTCCGGAGTCCGTGCTGGAGATCTGGGTGCGATCGGGCTGAGTCCAGGCGCTGATTTCGTTGAAGTAGACGGGCCTCCCCCGCCAAGCCGCGGCTTCGATTCGCAACGGACGCCCGGAGCCGGGCCACGTGCCCGTCCAGGCAGCACGAGCATCGAAGGCGGCAAGCGAGAGCCACTGCGGCTCAGCAGCGCGGAACTGCGCCATATCAAGGCCGGCGGCGGCAAACAGGGGCTTCCAGTCAAGCGGCACGGCCGGAGGAGGATTCGGCTCGACTTCCTTCGGAATCGCTTGCAAATAGGTCAGCCGGCCCTGCGCGTCAACGATGATGTTGACCATTCCCGACTGGGTTGCGGGCGGATCCCAGAAGCTGGGGACGCCCGGCGTCAGAGTCAAGTCGTGGAATCCGTCAGGATCGAGGTAAACGGGGCTCTCCCGGTAGGGGTAAATCAGTATCGGTGGGCGCTCCGTTAGGATTTTCTGCCAGTCCGGATGCGCGCCGTCATGGTTGTGCGCGTACTGGACGAAGCCGTCATCGAAGTAGAACTCGGCCGAGTGATCGACGGGATGTTCGGCGTAGCCCAGGCTCTGGATGATGCCTTGGGCTTTCTCGTTAAGCACGTCGGGCGGCAGTGGCGAAGTCATCAGGCTCATGCCACTGACCCGCCAGCTCATCCAGGCCACAACAGCCAGCCCGATGAGAACGCCCGCGAGACTCGCCACCGCAACTCTCGGCGCGATTCCTTCTTTCTCGCCGGCCGCGGCCACCATTTGGGGTGAAGGCGTCTCGCCAGCGGCCAAAGCCGCCGCCAGGGGATCGCCTCCGGGCAGCGCCGCCGCGACGGCGAGCGCGGTGGCGGGCCGCGCGGCCGGATCTCTTTCCAGGCACCGCATGATGACGCGCTCGACGGCGGGGTCCAGGTCCTTGACCCAGGTCGAAGGCGCGCTAAGGGGCTGCTCGTTGCGTTGCCGGACCAGATCGGCGAGCGCAGTGGCATCAAACGCGCGCTTGCCGGTGAAGATCTCGTAGAGCACGAGGCCGAGCGAGTAGATGTCGCTGCTCTCGGTCACCTCCCTGCCGGAAAGTTGCTCCGGTGCCATGTAAGCCGGCGTGCCGCTGCGCACGTCGTAGCCCTGGATCTGCTCGGCGACGCCGGCAAGACCGAAGTCCATCATTACCGCGCGACCGCGTCCGTCGAGCATCACGTTCGCGGGCTTCAGATCGCGGTGCAGTACACCTTCGCGATGCGCCGCCGAGAGACCGGCGCATAGCTGGCGCGCGATCTCGAGGGCCTTGTCGCCCGGCAGACGCCCGATGCGACGGAGCAGGGACGCCAGGTCCTCGCCGTCCACGTATTCCATGCTGAGGAAGGGCTGTCCTTCGGCCTCGCCCACGTCGTAAACGCGGCAGACGTTGGTATGCGAAACGCGGCGCGCGATACGCACCTCATTGCGAAAGCGCTCCAGCGCTTCCTGATCGCTGGCCAGAGCCGCGGGCAGGAACTTCAGCGCCACCGGCTGATCGAGCGTCAGATCGTCAGCGCGATAGACCTCGCCCATGCCGCCCTTGCCGAGCAGCGCCACCACGCGGTAGCGGTCGACGAGGAACGTGCCGGGCAGGAAGCGCCCCTCGGTGGAGAGGCGGGCGGAGCTACTTGTGGTCTTGGTGCGACCCGTCGGCTGCGCGGGAGTCCGGAGTCCCGGGCCTGAACTCCGCAGCCTGCCGGGCTCACCTCTGCCGTCGTGAGGGCCGGGGGTTCGGGCTTCGTCGCCCGGTGTTCGAGGAAGAGCAGGCGCGGTTTCGCTGGCAGTTGCTGTGACATCGGCGTCGGGCCCAAACGCGGGGCCTTGCGCGGCAGCTCCCGATCCGAGCAAAGCGCCGCAGGCGGAGCAGAATCGTCCGCCGTCGCGTGCTTCCGTCCCACAAGCCGCACATTTGATCATAGGTTCACTTGCACTCCACCGGTCCGCCTGCGTTCCGAACTCGCCGCAGTTCCCTCTTGCCTTCAGGGCAGGCGGCGGGCGGTGTGAATTCCAGAGTGACTCAGTCTAGCAGGGCGCGAGCCACGTTTCACACCTCCATTCTGCCGCCGCAGACGATCCCCCCGGGCGGCGAGCCTGCCGGCTCAGTCCAGGCGTTCATCGCAACCGTGGCCTGTGATGTCAATCACTGACCTCCGGGCCGGGCGAGCGCACAAAGAGAAGAGAAGCAGGGACCCGGCATTGGGGGGGCGATAGGCCAGTCGAGGGTCAGATGTTCAACTGCACCCAGATCGCGCGCTGGTGGAGCAGAGCAGGTACGGTGTAAAGGAGCCACATGGGCAACAAAGAGCAACTCGATGCCCTGGTTGAGAGGTTCCTGGCCAGAATTCCAGGCGCAAAGCGGCCCAACCACGTCGAGCTCAGCCTCGACCAGTTCAAGCGTGAGTACGATGCACACCGCGGCAAAGGGTTTGCCTGGAGTTCGAGCCCCGGAATCTACTACTTCGTCGACGAAAAGGGGCTGGTGGCTTTCGTGGGAAAGCCTGCAGACTCGCCTGAACATGTCGGCGGTCTGGCTGAGGAAATGTATGCGCGCCTGGCATCCTTGACCAACGGGTTTCCGGAAAGAGCTGCCAAGTGGACGCCGCTCCTGCGCGAGCCCGGGGCCGCGGTCGGCGCTTATGCCTTTGCCCCGTCGGACTGGTATTGGCCGTTCGCCCTCGAGCACTTCCTGATCTGTGAACTCGATCCACACCCCTACCTCTGCGAGCCGCCCGCGCCCAGGCTGCGCCTGGAAGCCTTGCCGAGCGCGGAAAAAGCCGGTGAACGACAGATCGAGCCCAACGAAGCGACGGCCGGAGCTCTGCGCGAGGAACTCGCGAGCCGAATTCAAGGCACGGTGGTCGTAATGGGTATCGGCAACCCATGCCGCGGCGACGATGCCGCGGGCGGTCTGGTTGCCCGCCAGATCCACGACGTGCCCGGCGTTTACGCGATCGATGCCCAGGACGTGCCGGAGAACCACTGGCGCCAGGCGGTGAATCAGCGGCCCGACACCATCATCCTGGTGGATTCGGTGAACCTGTGCTCGCCTCCGGGCTCGGTGGCCGTGCTCGATAAGGATCAAATCACAGGATACTGGCCCAGCGCGCATCGCATGCCTGTCGGCGTCCTGATGAATTACTTCGAGCGTGAGACTCACGCCCGGGTCTTCATGGTAGGGATTCAGCCGAGGCAAACCGGATTCATGCAGTCCATCAGCGCGGAGGTGCAGGCGAGCATCGCCGCGGTTGCGGAGATGTTGAACCGGGTTCTCGGGACGCGCAAGACAAGCCTCGCAGCGCATAGCAAAGGAATGCCCGCTTGACGGGCGCTTGCGCAACCCAATGATACAGAGCTTGTCGCCACCCCGGTCCTCCCTCATCCTCATCGGCTTCACAGCCGTCATCGCTCAGGTTGTGCTCATGCGCGAGCTGGTGGTGGTTTTCTATGGCAACGAGATCTGCTTTGGCCTGATTCTCGCCAGCTGGCTGCTCTGGACGGCGCTGGGCAGCGGATTGTTGGGCCGGCTTGCGGCTCACACCTATGGTCCTCGCCGGCTCATGGCGGCGCTGCAGTGCGTCGTCGCACTGGTCTTTCCGCTCACCATCTTGTGTCTGCGCGCCGCCAAAGGCATCTTTCATCCTATCCCAGGCGAGATTCTGGGCCCGTGGCCCATGTTCGTGACGTCCGTCCTGGTTCTGAGCGTGTTCTGCCCGGCTTCGGGACTCCTCTTCGCCGCCGGCAGCCATGCCTATGCTCGTGCGGCCGGGGTATCGACGGGCGAGGCGAGCAGCTCGGTGTATCTGCTGGAGGCGGTCGGTTCAGGGTTCGGCGGACTGCTGGCGAGCTTGGCGCTGATCCGTTATCTCGACGCCTTTCAGATCGCGCTGCTGTTGAGCCTTCTCAATCTCTTTGCCGCGAGCAGCCTGGCCTGGAGATCGTCACGGCGCGCGCGGATGGTCACGGTCACGCTGTTCGCGCTCGCCGCCGTACCCGGCGTTCCGGCGCTCAGCCGCCGGCTCGATCGCGCGTCGCTCGCATGGCTGTGGCGGGGATTCGGCCTGGTGGCGACGCGAAACTCGATCTATGGAAATCTCACGCTGGTGGACACGGAGGGCTCGCGCAGTCTGTACGAAAACGGCCTGGTGATTTCGACCGTGCCCGATCCCGCGTCGGCCGAGGAAGCCGTCCACCTCGCGCTGCTCGAGCATCCCGCGCCGTCCAATCTGCTGCTGATCGGCGGCGGCCTGGACGGCAGCGTGGCCCAGGCGCTGCAGCATCGCACCCTGCAGCAGATCGACTACGTTGAGCTTGACCCGGCAATGTTCGAGCTTGCCCGCGAGTATCTGCCCAGTGTGTGGACTGCCATCGGCTCCGATCCGCGGGTCCACATCCATCACATCGACGGACGTTTGTTTCTCAAGACCACGTCCGAGAAGTACGACGTGATTATCGTGAATCTTCCTGATCCGCAGACCGCGCAACTCAATCGCTTCTACACGGTTGAATTCTTTCGCGAAGCGGCTTTCAAGCTGGCAGCGGGAGGTGTCTTCTCGTTTCAGCTTCGTTCCGCGGAAGACTACATCAGTCCGGAACTCGCCGACTTCCTGCGTTGCATCCGCAAGACTCTGGGAGAAGTGTTCCCTTTCGTGACCTTCATTCCTGGCAGCGCTGTGCACTTCTTTGCTGCCGAGCGCTCGGGTGTACTGGCTGCTGGGGCGGGCGAGCTTTTGGCGCGGATGCGGTCGCGCCAGCTTCAAACCCGATATGTGCGCGAGTACTACCTGCCGTTCCGCATGAGTTCCGACCGGATGCTGGATCTCGATCTCGAGGCCCGGCCGCAAGCCGGGACTGCGGTGAATCGTGACTTCACCCCCATCGCCTACTACTTCGACGTGGCGCTGTGGAGCAAGCGCTTCGCCCCCGGTTACCGCCACTTCCTCCAGTCGATGGCCGGCGTGCGATTCGGCAGGCTCGCCGCGGGTACGGCTGCTGCGATGATTTTGCTCGCGCTGATGCTCGGGTGGTTGCCGCGAGGACAGTCCCGAGCTCGGGCGGCCGCCGGATTGTGCGTGGCGGCCACAGGATTCACGCTGATGGGTCTCGAACTGCTGCTGCTGCTGGGATTCCAGGCGATCTACGGCTACGTCTACAGCCGGCTCGCTATTGTGATCGCGGCCTTGATGGTGGGCATGGCGCTCGGAAGCTGGCGCGCCCTTTCGTCCGCCCACAACCATGCGACGGCAAACGAGCGGGCGACGCCATCACCGCCAAAGCGGGAATCCCGTTCTGTGATGGCGCCGGAGTTCGCGCTTGGCCGGATTCAGATCCTGACAGCACTCGCACCGCTTACACTCTGCGTGTTCTTGGTGTGGTTCGGCTGCATCGCGAACCCGGCGCAACTCTTCGTTGTGGGCGAGATCGTTTTCCCGGCTCTGGCGCTCGGGGGCGGAGTGCTCGGCGGCTATCAGTTTCCCATCGTCAGCCGCGCGTTCTTCAGCGGGCCGGAGCCGGGCGGAGCAGGTACGCTCTACGCGCTTGATCTCGCCGGCGCTTGCGTCGGCGCGATCGTCCTGAGTACTTATCTCGTGCCGGTGTTCGGATTCCTGAGAACAGCGCTGCTGACTGCTTTGGTGAACCTGCCTCCCGCAGGCCTGGCGCTATGGATCAATCGCCGGCTTCCGATTCGTTCGCAACCGTGACAGACTTCCACCCGAGCCAAGCCCCGCTCACTGTACCGGGTGGACAGCGACGAGGCGAAGTCCTGCGAATTGCCGGAAAGCAGAGAAATCGCGGTCCCGCGTGACCAAAGCTACATCGTGGTCAAGGCAACTCTGCGCAATCAGCGCGTCGGCAAGCTTGGGACGGAAACGACGACGCATCAGCCTGGCACGGAGCCGCCCTGCTCGCTCCCAATACCCGGGCGTCGTCTCCAACTGCGGAATGTCGAGAATCGACCCCTCGATGGACGGCTTTATTCCTGGATCGCTCAGCAATTCAGCCACGGAGGCCGGAGCCAGTACCAGAACCCCGTTGGCCAGCGCCTGGCGAACAGCTTCGACGTCTCGGCCCTGTTCGCCCTGGAGCAGGGCAACGAAGGAACTGGTGTCAGCGCAGATCATTCCTCGCCTCGCATCTCCTGCCAGGTAAGGCTGAATTTGACCTTTCCCTGAAGGCCTAGAAGCCGGTCGTACGCGCGCCGGGCCGCAAGCAGCTTCAACCCCATACGTACCGTTGGTGTCGCGCCCACGTGCGTGGCTTCAGTAGCCTTGCGCAGAAGGTCTTCAGGAACAAGGATGGTGAGCTTCTTCATACGATTCCGGGCCATGCCTCGATCATGCCGCTTGCATTGCCGTATGTCAATACGGCAAGCAAGTTGCGCCCCGCGTTTCAGACGGAGTGCAGCTTAGTGCGGCGGCTGGATCGGCCCTTGCTGATCGGGCGTCGCGTTCAAGCGGTGATCCGCCGACTGTTCCTCCGAGCCGGCAAGCGACTGCCCGAAGACGACAGCCGTGAACCTGAAGACGTCCGTATCCTCGTCCTGCCAGCAGCGTTCCGGCAGTCCCGCCTTGACGCAGGTCTGGTTCAGAAAGGCGTTTCGATCCCAGTGCCCTTCGGTCGCGACCTGGGGCAACAACACGCCCTCGGATCCGGCCTTCCACACCAGCAGCCCATCGCGGCCCACCTGGATCTGCTTCCAGTCCGTGACGTGGCGGAGCGGCGAGAGCACGGAGATCTCGTACTCGAGCAGCGGCAGTTCGCCGGCCTTCACGGGCGGGAAGCGCTGGTCGCGGACGGCAGCCAGCGCCGCCGTGTCGCGGACGGTCATGCAGAGGGGCTTAGTAGGACTTATGTAGCCTATACATCCGCGCAGGCCGCCTTTTTCTTTTAAGGTGACGAAGGCGCCCCGGTCGAGCGTCAAAGCCTCGAATCTACCGGGTGCGCACTCGTAGAGCTTGCCCTGCCGCACCGCTGAGTCCACGGACTTGCGCGCGATGTTGAGCAGGGCGCTGCGCTCCTTGCCGCTCAGCTTGAAGTCCGTATTTTTCGTCTTGCGCGTTGTGGCTTCTTTCATGAAGGCGACGGCACCGTACCCGACCACGCGGCTCTTGTCGCCGGTAGTGTCTCCCGAATTGGCGTACTTCAGAACGGTGGCGCGATTCGCGCCCAGGCGTTCCGCCGCCATCATGGCGGCCACGATCCCCGCGCCGCCGCAGGCCTCCCAGATCCGCCGCTCGGAGTTCAGAGACAGGTTGAAGTAGTCCCATTCTTCAATGGCGTTCAGGGTCTTGTGGTCCTCGGCGACCGCGTCGCTGTAAGGGTGATAGTGCGAAAGGTCGGAGCTGGCGAGGATCAGGGTGTTGAAGTCTCCGCTGGCAGTCGGGCCCTCCTCCTGAATCAGCTTCGCAAGCGCCATGCCCAGTGCGCGCGACGCCTTGTAGCTATGATCGCCCATGACGATCGGTACCAACTTGAAGTCGCCCAGGGCGCGCGCGAGGAACGGCAACTCGTCCTCCACGGCGTGTTCCCATTGACCCTGGACCTGCCCATGTCCCTTGTCGGAGAACTGGATCAGCGGGCTCAGCGCCACGAGCTTGGCGGTGAATACCTTGTCGATCGGTATCTGGCCGAGAGGCGTCGAGTAAGCGTCGCCGTCGTAGACGGAGGAAAAAGGAAAAGACTCATAGTGGCTGGGCGCAATTACCACGACGCGGGCGAACTTGCGGCCGCGCAGGGCGGCGTAGGAGTACGCCGCCACTGAACCGGAGAAGGGATACCCGGCATGAGGCGAAACCAGCGCCACCAGCGGGGCATCGAGCGCAAGTGGCGCGGCCTGAGACAGGAATTCGTCCACCGCCCTGGCGAGTTGCTGGGGATCGGAGGGATAGAATCCACCGGCGACCCCCGCCGGCCGGACCTTCTGCGAGCCGGCCGCGCCCAGGCGGTGAGGACAGGCCAGCATCAGGCTGGTGATCGCCAGCAGGAGAAGGAGCATCCGGAAGCTGGTTCGATGGGTCAGGTGCAGATGCATGAGTCACCTCCGCTGGCACCGCGTATCAGGTCCAGATCCCCGGGATCGCTTGCCCGCAGAATCCGCATTTCCCCTTCTTAACGTGGATCTCTCCAATCGTGTAGCCCTGCCGGTCGACGATCACGCGACGGCATTTCGGACAATAGGTGTTCTCGGCAGGGTGACCGGGTACATTCCCGATGTAGACGTAGCGCAGCCCCTCGGCGTCCGCGATCGCCTTGGCACGCACGAGCGTCACAACCGGCGTGTCAGGCAGGTTCGTCAGCAGGTATTCCGGATGGAAGCGGGTGAAGTGAAGCGGAACGTCCGGCCCGAGGTTCACCTTCACCCACCTGGCCGCGGATTTGAACTCGGTATCGCTGTCGTTCAGCGTCGGAATGACGAGATAAATGATCTCGGTCCAGGTGCCCTGACTGCGAATGGTGACCAGCGTCTCCAGCACGGACTTCAATTCGCCGTTCACGACTTCCTTGTAGAATTTCTCGGAAAACGACTTCAGGTCGATCTTGATGGCGTCCACCTCGCGGCACCATTTCTTGAGCGGCTCCTGCTGGACATAGCCGCCGCTGATCACCACGCTGCGGATGCCCTGAGCGCGGCCCGCGTTCGCCGAGTCCGTAACATACTCGTAGAAGACCACCGGCTCGCTGTAGGTATAGGCTATTGCCCGGCATTGATACTGCTTTGCCAGCGCCGCCAGATTACGGGGAGGCATGTAGGTGCTGCGCACCTGCTCCGGCCGCACCTGCGAGATTTCCCAGTTCTGGCAGAACTTGCAGTTGACGTTGCAGCCGGCGGCGGCGATTGAGAAAGCCGCCGTACCGGGAAGGAAATGAAACAGGGGCTTCTTCTCGATGGGGTCGATGTGGGCTGTGGCCACCCGCGAGTGTACCAGCGTGTAGTAAGTGCCGCCGCGATTCTCCCGCGCGCCGCAGTAGCCGCGTTCCCGGTCGTCGATGACGCACTCGCGCGGGCAGAGTTTGCACTTGATCTTCTTGTTGGCGAGCTTCTCGTAGTATTTGGCCTCAACCGTGAACTGCGCATCCGGACCGGAGGCAGGCAGAAGCCCAGGGAAGCCGAGCGACGGAGAGGCGGCGGACACCAATCCGCAACCGGCGAGGCACGGCAAGGCAGCCGCCGTAGTCTTCAGGAACGACCTTCGGTCGACGGGTTTCGTGTCCGACATGGCGGTTTTCAACACCTCAAAAAACTAAGTTCCCGCTTTTTCAATAACCTAACGGCTTCGTTTGGTAATTTTTGTTCTCCGCCGCCACTTTTTCAGATCCCCAGCCGGCCCCCTCCCCGAGCTGTTGCCGGCCTGACCCAAGCGCGGTTGGCACGCGTGCGGGAGGTGCCGCATTGATTCCAAAGGAGATGGTGGGTTCGTTCCTCGTTTCAAGTACTTTTTTCACGCTGGGCTCCCTAGACCTCCAGCCGTTCGATCCTCTTCGGATCATTTGTGCCGAGCCGATGATCGGGATCGGCGGCGGTCGCGATATAGGCCGGCGCCCGCTTGAGCGCCACGAGCGATTGCATCCCTTCCACAGCCCTTTTCTGATCGATCAACTGCCAGCCGACCGAATCGAGCGCCACCGGGTCGGTGCCCACGATAAGCCCATTGAATCGCCAGGACCATTGCGGCATGTAGGACGGTCCGCCTTCGTACTGGACGGCAGTGGCGTCGCCGATGTGCAGGCGGACCTTCTGCCGGATCGGCGGCAGCATATTGACGTCGGCTATATACGGGTCGCCAATACTCAGATGGTATTTATTCGGATTGTGAATGGCACCGAAGAAGTTCTTCAGCGCAAAGGTCATGCCGGCGATGCCGTGATCCTTGAGCACCGGCAGGCTGATCACGGCGTCGCAGGTGCGGGTCAGAGTCCGTGCCAGTAGGCTACCGACGCTGCCGTGGATCGAAAGCTGGTTCTCATAACCGCCGGTGTCATTACCGATGAATTGAACACCCGGCCGCGAGGAAGCGATTCGGAACCCGGCGCTTTCGAGATCGCTGTTCAGCCGGTCCCAGATCACGATGTTGGTGATCCCGGCCTGCTGCAGGCGCTCCATGACCCCGTCAACCAGTTTCACGCTGGTGGACGCGCCGCGGCCGGCCAGAGTGTTGACTTTCAATCCCACGCATTCGCCGGGCCGCGCCACCCGTTTCCAGGCTTCCTGCGGCGAGTCACATCCGTAGAAGGACAGTACGGCGCGATCGAGCAGCTTCAGGAGACGAGCGGAATCGAGGCTCGATCCCGAGCCTCGCAACCTCGCATCGCGGGCGATGACGACCCTTGACTTGCCGGCCGGGACTGCGGCACCTCCGCGAATGGCGTGACCGGAGGTGAGTGCGGCCGCGCCCAGCGCGCAGGTCCGCAGGAACTCTCTTCGGTTCGATGTGCTGCCCGTCTGCTGCGCGCTGGCTACGGACATGCTTCAACCTGCACGGGGCTATCCGCGGACTGTCGCCAGCTCACGCGCGATTTATCCCCAACTACACCTCACGCCCGACGGGCCCCCCCCCTCAGTGCCCGTCATCACCGAGGTTTGTGACTAGGGTTACGGCGGGCCTGGCAGGGTTGTTGAGCTAATGGGGCGAGAGGTGATGTTCGTCCGCGGGTAGTCGAACCGGCAGGGCCGCCCCTCTGTCGAAAGCAGGACACTACCCAGCCACGAGGGCCACCATGGAAGATGAACGCGCGAGCCGTCGCGATGCGCTGGTCAAGCTCTTGCGCCTGGGAGGGCTCGGTGCTGCCAGCGCCGGTGCCGGCGTCTGGCTGAGCGGCCGCAGCCGCCGGCCCGAGGTTAGCCAGGGTGCCCCACCCGGCTACAAAGTCCGCCAGGGCGTTCCGCCTGACCCCAATCTGCCGGCGCTCGTCGTGGCCCGGGGTGACGATCCGCGGCAGCTGGTGCGCCGATCGATCGACGAGTTGGGGGGCATCCGCAGGTTCGTCGCTGCCGGCGAAGTGGTTGTCATCAAGCCGAACATTGGGTGGGACCGCACGCCGGAGCAGGCAGCCAACACGAATCCGTTGGTGGTCGCGGCGGTGGTCCGGCTCTGCCGCGACGCCGGGGCTCGCCGCGTTATCGTCACGGATGTCAGCTGCAATGATCCGCGCCGCTGTTTCCCACGCAGTGGAATCCCGGACGCGGCGCTCGCGGAAGGCGCCGAAGTCCTGATGCCGGAAGACCGCGTTCTCAGGAGGGTCAATCTGGGCGCGAGCCTCGGATCGTGGCTGGCCCTTGAACCCGCGCTCTCCGCGGACAAGTTGATCAACCTACCCGTCGCCAAGCATCACAGCCTGACCGGCGTCACGCTGGGCATGAAGAACTGGCTGGGAATCGTGAGCGGACCGCGCAACCGGCTGCACCAGGATATTCACCACAGCCTCGTGGCCCTCGCCGAGGTCGCGCGACCGGTGCTGACGATCATCGATGCGTACCGGATCCTCGTGCGCAACGGCCCCACCGGCGGAAGCCTGGCAGATGTTGAGCTGAAGAAGACGCTGATCGCGAGCACTGATCCGGTGGCCGCGGACGCCTACGCGGCCAAGACCTACTGGGATCTCGATGCCAACAAGCTGCTCTATCTGAAGATCGCACAGGAACGGGGTCTCGGACGGATGGATTTCGAGAACGTCAGAGCCCGCGTCATCGAGACGTAAAGGAGCGGGCACGTGTTCGTGAGGCTACTGATTGTCACGTTTGTCGTCGCACTCGTCGTCTCCACGTTTGCAGCCCTCCTTTTTTCGCGGCCGATCGGCAAAGTTCTCAGCCGGCTGGTCTCAGAAGAGCTGGCGGCGACCTGGCGGCGATACATCCTCTTCGCAACCTTCGTGGTCGGCATCTCCGGAGGAGCGCGTTTGTGGGAGGTCGAAAAGTACATCACGCCCGACAGGGAGGGCAATCTCCTAAAGCTAACTTCCGAGCGATGGATCATCGAGGTGTACAAGACGGTCATCGGATCGCTGCAGAGCATTGCCTGGATGCTCCTTGTCTTCTTCCTCTTCGCGCTCATTGCCTACGTGACCGTGCGGGGCTTCGAAATGAAGAGGGCGAATTGAGTTCTCGGGTTCTCTGTATCCTCTGCGGCCAAAAGCTTCCAACACAGAGGACGCGGAACCTCTGTGGACTCTGTGTTTGAGCTCTTTCGAAACAGAGATCACGGAGACATAACAGGCGGGCGAGCTGGCAGGTGGTGCATTCACAAAAGACGCCCAGGAGCGCGTTGCGCCTCGCGACAATTCGCCGCGCCTCGCAGATCCTGTTCTTCGCTCTTTTCCTGATCCATCTGTTCGGAACCGAATTCCGCGGCTCGTTCAAGGCGGTGCACGGCGATATCCGGCTGCCGCTGCCCTATCCCACTATCTTCCTGCTCTCGGATCCCCTGGTTGCGATCTCCAACGCGCTGGCGACGCACGCGCTTTACCGCGGCCTCCTCTGGAGCCTGACGATTTTGATCCCCACGTTCCTCCTCGGCCGATTTTTCTGCGGTTGGATCTGTCCGCTGGGATCGCTCCATCATTTTTTTGGCAGCCTCAAATCGGAGAAGAAGCGCGGCCTGCGCCTGATCGAATCGAACCGCTACCGACAGTGGCAGACGCTGAAGTACTACGTCCTGATGCCGCTGCTGGTTGCGAGTCTGCTGGGCGGTGCGGTTCTCACCTTCGTCGATCCGATTTCGCTGCTCTTTCGCTCGCTGACGCTCTCCGTGCTTCCCGCCATCAACGTCGCGCTCAACGCCCTGTTGGGCGTTCTTTACCGGAGCAGCATTCCTGGCCTCGGACTCGTGGCTGACGCCTTGCGCTTTCTGCTGCAGACGTCGTTAATCAGCTTCAGGCAGCCGCATTTCCGGCAGGCATTTTTTATCGGACTGATTTTCATCGCCATCACGATACTGAACCTCCGGGTGACGCGATTGTGGTGCCGCGCGCTTTGTCCCCTGGGCGCGCTGCTGGGAGTGGTATCGCGCTGGTCGATCCTCGGGATTGAGAAGAACGCCGCAGATTGCGACGAGTGCAAGCGCTGCCTGCTGCACTGCCAGGGCGGCGACGATCCCATTCCGGGCGCACGGTGGCGCAAGGTGGAGTGCCATCTCTGTTTTAACTGTGTCAGCGATTGCCCGACCTCCGGCATCAAGTTCAAGTTCTTTCCGGCTGCCCGCCCCTCCGGGCCCGCGGTGGAACCCGCCGTTGAGATTGGGCCGCGATTGCAGCGCCGCAAACTGATAACGTCGGTGGCTGCCGGTGTGGCCCTGTTGCCGGTTCTGCGCAGCGGCACGGTGTTCGCGGCCGAGCGCAATGCGCGGCTGATCCGGCCGCCGGGCTCGCTTGACGAGGCCAACTTCCTCGCGCGCTGCATCCGCTGCGACGCGTGCAGCAAGGCTTGTCCGAACAATTCGATCCAGCCTGCCTGGGTCGAAGCAGGAATCGAGGGGCTCTGGACCCCGCTCCTCGTCCCACGCGTCGGCTACTGCGAGCCGAGTTGCACGCTGTGCGGGCAGGTCTGTCCGACGGGAGCGATCTGGGAGATTACCCAGGCGGAAAAGGCCTGGCTGCCGGCCGCAAGCAAGCCGGGCGCGAAGCCAGTCCGGATTGGGACGGCGTTCTACGATCAGGGCCGCTGCCTGCCCTGGTCGATGGCGACGGAGTGCATCGTCTGCGAGGAATGGTGCCCGACATCGCCCAAGGCGATTTTCCTCGTGCCCGCCATCGTGATCGACTCGCAAGGCCGGCCGAGGCCAGTTCGCCAGCCGCACATCGATCCCGAACGCTGCGTGGGATGCGGCGCCTGCGAATACGCCTGCCCGGTGAAGGATCGGGCGGCGGTCTATGTCAGCAGCGTGGGCGAGAGCCGGTCGGAAGCGAACCAGATTCTGCTGCAACGGGCGGAGCCACAGTGAATTGCCGATTGCCGATATCGAATGCCGATTGGGCTTCGCCGAAATTCGAAATTTGAAATGCGAAATTCGAAAATCAAGAATCGAAAATTAATACCTGAAATTTGTCAACGATTTCGGGGAGGCGTGCTCGCGACTTTAGCGTTCTTTGCTGCCTGCGCGCCGAAATCGCCATCCGCCCCGACGGCATACCTGCCCGAGACGGGCGACGTGGAAGGATGGACGAAGGCGGACGCAACGAGGACATTCCCCGCGGACCGCCTGTATGAATACATCGACGGCGACGCTGACCGATTCGTCAAAGCAGGAGCTGGGCAGGCGCTCACCTCCGACTACCGATATCGCGGTAAGACCGATGCCGTAGTTGACGTGTTTGTGATGAAAGATGCAGCGGGATCCGCCACGGTTTTTGAATCCTATTCGTCGGGCGGCAGTCAATCTCCGCAGCTTGGCGATGCCGCCCGGCTCTATCCCGGAACCCTCCTGTTCCGCAGAGGCCGGTTCTTCGTGCGCGTGGTGGTCTACGATGAAGGTCCCGATGCCGCCGGCACGCTGCTTTCGCTGGGTCGCGCCATTGATGTTCGAATCCGTTAGCACACCACTTGATAACGGGAAGAACCATCGCCGATTCGTCATTCTCCCGCTTGCGGGACTGACGAATTCACTGGGACAGCCGGCAAACGACGGCAGCATCGAAGCGAACGTGTCGAGCCGAATAGATTGCGTGAAGCTGCGGTTTCCGGGTATCATCGCGGTTCAGATCACCGAAAATCAAAACGCAACCAGGAAAGGAAGAAATGATCTATCACCGCCAGTGGTTTCCCTTCAACACCAACACCGTTCATGAGCACGTGCCGCCCACCTCCGGCATCTATTTGCTGTTTTCTCATCAGGAGTGCGCGTACGTGGGCGCCAGCCAGGATCTGAAAGCCGAGCTCAGTCGGCTGGTTAAGGACGACCGCAATTCCTGCCTTGCCGAGCATCCTCCGGACGAGTTTCAATTCGAGGTGGTTCTGGGCGACGAGCGGAATGAGCGTCGCGCGGAACTGATCGGCGAATTGAACCCCACCTGCAAGGACTGAACGGGAGCCGAGGCTCCTGCGGAAAGGCGCTTCACCTGAGTCGTTCAGGCCATCAGGAAGTGTGTAATGCCGCTGTGCCGCCCCGGGGCTGAGCGATCCGCGGAGCCGCTGGGCCAGTGCTGGGAGCCGGAGTCCTCGGTGAAAGGCCGGCAGGAGGGAGCGGGCATTTTGACGGAAGACCCCAACGCGTGGGCACCGGGATCATCCTGTGCTCCAGCACGTCCAGCAGGCACCATTCTGACTTGCCGGATTTTCGAAGGGCTGTAAGGACCTGCTTTCCCTGATCGAGGCTTGATACCGGTCGAACGCCATTAGGAGTGCCATCCGGAAGCATTCTTATCAACACGTATCTCTCGTCTTCGTAGAGTGCCAAATCTTACCTCCCTGATTATGTCTATAGGATGAGACTTGACGAGCCGCGGGTTTTCCGGGCGCTGCTGCGCTCGCGAACACAGAGAATCGTCGCCACGTCACGTCGAAATTCGTTGAACGAATGGGCATACGCCCTATTCAAAGCCAGTGACTATCACCATTACAGCTTGACAAGCCGCTTGCTGCCGTGCTCCCATATGGATTCCGGCTCCGCCGGAGGCTGCTGAGGTCATGGCATATACGTTCCAGTTCGCCTTTAGCCGCCGCTTCCCCTATTACTTTGGGGAGGCGGGCAGGCTGGCGACTCTGCACGGATGATCCAGAAGTAGCCGAATAGGAACCGGGCAAGTTTCCAGAATGGCCGCGATACCCCAAAAGGGATCGCGGCCTTTTTGTTTTCCGGGAGGAAGGAATGACCATGATCGTTGGACACCTGCGGCAACAAATCGATGCCATTGACGCGCAGTTGCTCGATCTGCTCAACCGGCGCGCGGAAGTGGCGCTGGAATTGGGGCGGCACAAGCGCGGATCAGGATTGGAATTGCGCGACGTTGAGCGGGAAGCGCAGATTCTCTCGCGAGCACGCGAACTGAATGCCGGCCCGCTCGAACCGGCGGCAGTGGAGCGGGTGTTCCGGGCGATACTGGCCGAATCGCGCCGCGCGCAGTCGAATCAGGCGCAGACGAATGGTGGCAGCCTGGCTCACGCCCGATCGCGATCGCCGAAAACCGGCCATTTCAGGAGCCTGCAATGCGCCTGAACTTTCCCCGCGCCGTCCGGCCCCGCACGAGCCCGGTCGAGTACGCCGCCTGCAAGCGGGTCGGCTTCCAGGGCGAGCCCGGCGCTTTCAGTGAAGAGGCCGTACACGACCTGCTGGGCCGGGAGGCGAAAGGCGTGCCCTCCCCGACGTGGGACGCCACTTTCGCGTCGCTTGTCGACGGCAAAGCCGACGCGCTGCTGGTGCCGATTGAAAACAGCCTGGCAGGCTCGGTGCTGCGCGTCTACGATCTTCTTCTCGAGCATCGGTTCTGGATCGCGGCGGAGGTCATTCTGCCCATCGAGCATCACCTCATTGGCTGTCCGGGCGCTTCGCTCGAAGCCATCCGTTCGGTGGAATCTCATCCCATGGCCCTGGCGCAGTGCGAGCGTCTGATTGCAGCACATCCCGAGTGGGCTCGCATCCCCGCTGAAGACACGGCGGGCAGCGTCCGCCGGGTGATCGAAGCCGGTGACCGCAGCCGTGCGTCCATCGCCGGAGCCGCGGCGGCGGATCTCTATGGCGGCGTGATTCTGCTCGCGGACATTCAAGACGACAAGCGGAACTTCACGCGCTTTGTGCTGCTGCTGCCGGAACGGCGGGTGGTGCCCGGCGCTGACAAGATGACGCTGGCCATGCGGCTCGCGCACCGCCCGGGGTCGCTCCTGGACGCTCTACAGCCGTTCGCCCGGCACAGCGTGAACCTACTGAAGATCGAGAGCCGGCCGATTCATGGCTGTCCTTGGGAGTATCAGTTCTTCCTGGATGTCACGGCGGAACAGTCTCAGACCATCGAGAATGCCCTGGCGGAGTTGCGCCCGGTCGCCGAGGAAGTCCAAGTGCTTGGCCTCTATCCGGCGGCGTCCATCCTCGATCAACTGCAGGTGCAAGGAGATCGCCATGAGAAACGCTGAATCAGGTTTGCAGACCGGTCGAGCCGCCACCGCCGTGCACCTCGCAGGCAGGCGTCGGCGGGCGGCCGCCTCCAGACAGACGGCCTCCGTCTCCACGCCGGCGTCGCCGCCCTTTCGCCTGGCGAGCCGGCAGCAAGGGCGGGCCACGACGGTCATCGTGGCGGGCGATGTTGCTATCGGCGCCGGCGATCTTGTGGTCATCGCGGGGCCTTGCTCGGTGGAGTCGCGACAGCAGATACGCGAAACCGCGCGCCGCGTGAAAGCGGCCGGCGCCCGCATGCTGCGGGGTGGCGCGTACAAGCCTCGAACGTCACCCTACGAATTCCAGGGGCTGGGAAAAAAGGCGCTCGAGTGGCTTGTCGAGGCGCGCGAGGAGTCGGGGCTGCCCGTGGTGACCGAGGTCCTCAGCGTCGAAGACGTCGACATGGTTTCTGACTACGCTGACATGCTGCAGGTCGGAGCGCGCAACATGCAGAACTATGCGCTCCTGCGCAGGCTCGCCACGGCGCCCAAGCCCGTTCTGCTCAAACGCGGACCCGCGGCTACGATTCGGGAGTGGCTGCTGGCCGCTGAGTATCTGCTGTCGGGCGGGAATCCAAACGTGGTCCTGTGCGAGCGAGGCATCCGGACATTCGAAACCGCCACTCGCAACACGCTGGATCTGGCGGGTGCCGCCCTGGTGAAGGAGCTTTCACACTTGCCGGTACTGGTTGATCCTTCGCACGGCACGGGCCAGCGCCGCCTAGTGCCGCCGGCGTCGCGCGCTGCGGCGGCTATCGGAGCAGACGGTTTGATGATCGAGGTTCATCCCCGTCCGGACGAGGCGTGGTCGGACGGCGAGCAGTCTCTGGACCCGGCGCAGTTCAGTATCCTGATGAATGATCTTCGGTCGATGATTCCCGCGTGCGGCGTGAGGATGCCGGGGCCGAAAGGTCAGGCGCGCCAGCAGATCAGCTTCAGCTCCGTCATCTCCTCGATGGCGTAACGCGGCCCCTCGCGTCCGATGCCGCTGTGGCGCGCGCCTCCGTAAGGCATGTGATCGGCGCGATAGGCCGGAACATCGTTGACAATCACGCCGCCGTAGTGCAGAGCACGTGCCGCGCGAAACGCGGTGTTCAGTTTCTGGCTGCACAATCCGACCTGCAATCCATAGTTTCCAGCGTTCACTCGTTCGATGGCGTCTTCAAGACGGTTATAGCGGTGCAACGAGACCACGGGGCCGAAAGCCTCTTTGCAGCTGATGGGGAGGTGCGGAAGGACGTCGTCAAGTACCGCCGGTTCGATCGTCGCGCCACGGCGCCCGCCGCCGGTCAGCACGCGCGCTCCGGCGCGGCGCGCCTCGTTGATCCAGGATTCGACCCGCTGCGCCTGCTCAGTATTGATCAGGCTCGAGACCTCTGTCGAGTCCTCCAGCGGGTGTCCGATCTTCAGAGCCCGCGCCGCCTCGACAAACCGCCGGATGAATTCGCCGGCGATCACCTCGTGAAGATAGATGTTCTGCACCGAAATGCAGACCTGGCCGGAGTGCGCGAAGCTGCCGGTGACCGCGCGCGGCACGATGAAGTCCAGATCGGCATCGGGCTCCAGGATGAGCGAAGAATTGTTTCCGAGTTCGAGCGTGACCCGGCGCAGGCCGGATCGAGCGCGAATCTGTTCACCTACCGGGATGCTTCCGGTGAAGGTGATCATGGCCAGCCGGTCGTTGCGTACCAGCCACTCGCCCACGGTTTCGCCCGCGCCCGTGACCACGTTGTAAGCGCCGCGGGGCAGTCCGGCTTCGTGAGTGAGGGAGGCAAAGCGAAGTGCGGTGAGCGGCGTGTTCTCTGACGGCTTTTGGATCACACTATTGCCGCCGGCCAGCGCCGGCCCGATCTTGTGCAGGCCCAGATTCAAGGGGAAGTTGAAGGGTGTGATGGCGCCCACGATGCCGAGAGGCTCGCGCACCGTAATTCCCCAGCGTCCCTTGCCCGAGGGTCCGGCGTCCATGGGCACGACTTCGCCGTGCAGTCCGCGCGCAGCATCAGCAGAGGCCAGAAGCGTCTGCTGCCCGCGCTCGACCTCGATACGCGCTTCGCGAATCGGCTTGCCGCTCTCGCTTGCAATCAGGCGGGCGAACTCCTCAGCGTCGCGGGCCAGCAGAGCACGCATCCGGTCGAGGATTTCGGCTCGTTCGTAGAGCGTGAGCGCCTCCATGGCTTGCGCGCCCTCCTCGGCCGCCGCGACCGCGCGCTCCAGAGCGGCTTCGTCTGCCTCGCAAACGGTCGCCAGCGGCGTCCCGTCGTAAGGAATGCTGATCGTACGCACGGTTCCCGTGGTGACCGACTCGCCGCCGATCCAGAGAGGCACCTCGTGTTTTTGTTCCATTAGGGATGCCGTTGTCATGGGTGTTCCTCCGTGCCGACGCTCTGAGGCTGTGCCGCCCCGCTGCGACACACCTTGCTTCCTTTATCCCGCCCCCTCTGTTGCGATGTCAAAGGGAAAACGTTCCCGTCGGTTTGACGGGGGAGGAGGCCCCTTCACTGCGTTGAGGGCCAGGCTCTTGTGGCCGCCATCCCCGTGCCCCTCTATCATTTGGGCGGCCCCAACGGCCGCCCCGCAAGCTTGGGGCTCCAAGCCATGTGATTCCAATCACAGCGTCTCCGAGACACTGAGTGGAAACTATATTCGGATGATCAGCTCAAGACGAAGAGGCCGAGCGATGGGCAGCATCAGACCGCTAACCGCAGATGAGCTTTACAAGCGCTGCGATCCTGACGAGTTCACCTTCGAGACCACGGCGGACCTGGAGGACTTGAAGGACGTGCTTGGCCAGGAGCGGGCAGTTGCCTCGCTGCGGTTCGGGATGGGCATTCAGCACCCGGGCTACAACCTTTTCGTTCTGGGCCCGACCGGCCTGGGCAAGCACTTTACCGTACGCGAATTTTTCGATCGGCAGGCTGCAACAGAGCCCGTGCCCGCGGACTGGTGTTACATCAATAACTTCGCGGACTCGCAGAAGCCTTCGACCTTATGCCTGCCGGCTGGCAAGGGCGCCGAACTGCGCGATGACGTGGCGAAGTTGGTGGAGGAACTGCGCTCAGCGTTGCCGTCGATATTTGACAGTGAGGACTATCGCACCCGCAAACAGGCGGTCGAGGAGGAGATCAAGGAGCGTCACGACAAGGCGGTCGAGGAAGTGCGCCGCGGGGCCCAGGAAAAGGGTATTGGGATGTTGCGGACGCCCACCGGCCTGGTATTCGCGCCCGTCCGAAAAGGAGAGGTAATCAGTCCGGAAGAGTTCGAACAGCTGCCACAGGAGGATCGCACGCGCGTAGAGGAAGATCTGGCAGCGCTGCAGCAGCGCATGCAGACGGTGATGCGGTCCTTCCCGCAGTGGGAGAAAGAGGGCCGCGACCGCGTGAAAGCGCTGAACCGCGAGGTGGCCACCCTGGCCATCGCTCACCTGATGGATGATCTGCGCAGGAAATACGCAGATTTGCCGCAAGCCGTCGGTTACCTCAACGCTCTGCAGCAGGATGTGAGCGGCAATGTGGACGAGTTTCTGGCACCGCCGGAGTCTCCCCTGGCCGCGCTGATCAGCGGAACGTCGCGCGGCGGGGCTGGTCAAACTTTCTTCCGCCGGTATGAGATCAACCTGCTCGTCGATCACCGCTCCGGCCAGGGCGCGCCGGTGATCTACGAGGACAATCCTACCTACCAGAACCTGGTCGGCCAGGCCGAATACAGCGCCCAACTGGGCGCCCTGGTGACGGATTTCAGCCTGATCAAGGCCGGAGCCTTGCATCGGGCCAACGGCGGGTATCTGATCCTGGATGCCTACAAGATGCTGATGCAGCCCTACGCCTGGGAGGGTTTGAAGCGTGCCTTGCGGACTTCAGAGATTCGCATCGAGTCCGTGGGACAGATGCTCAGCCTGATGAGCACGGTGTCGCTCGAGCCGGAACCCATTCCTTTCAAGGTCAAGGTGATCCTGGTGGGTGAACGGAGGCTCTATTATTTGCTTACTCAGTTGGATCCCGACTTCGCTGCGCTGTTCAAAGTTGCGGCGGATTTCGAGGAGTCTGTCGATCGCAACGACGGCAACACGCTGCTCTACGCGCGCCGGATCGCAACCTTCGGACGCGAGGAGGGACTGGTGCCCTTTGACCGCGGCGCTGTGGCGCGGATCATCGAGCACACCGCGCGCGTGGCAGAAGACTCCGAGAAGTTGTCGACGCACCGCAGAATGCTGACCGACCTGCTGCGGGAGTCGGACTATTGGGCGCGGCAAGATTCCCGGAGGGTGGCCAGCGCCGAGCACGTGCAGCAGGCCATCGATGCGCAGATTCACCGGTCTGACCGGGTGCGCGAGCACTTGCAGGAGCAGATTCAGCGAGGAACGCTCCTGATCGACACCGAAGGGGAGAGGGTCGGGCAGGTGAACGGGCTTTCGGTTCTGAGTCTGGGTCCGTACTCGTTCGGGCATCCGAGCCGTATCACCGCGCGGGTCCGGCTGGGAAAGGGTGAGGTCATCGATATCGAGCGCGAGGTGGAACTGGGCGGGCCGATTCACTCCAAAGGCGTGCTGATCCTGTCCGGGTTTCTCGGTGGGCGTTACGCCTCAGACCAACCCCTGTCACTTTCCGCCAGCCTGGTATTTGAACAGTCGTACGGCGGCGTGGAAGGTGACAGCGCTTCTTCAGCGGAACTTTACGCGCTGCTCTCGGCGCTGGCCCAGACGCCAGTCAGGCAAAGCCTCGCGGTGACGGGATCGGTCAACCAAAACGGGCAGGTGCAGGCGATCGGCGGTGTGAACGAGAAGATCGAGGGCTTCTTCGACGTATGCGAGCTGAAGGGTTTCGCCGGCGAGCACGGCGTCCTGATTCCAGCGTCGAACGTGCGGCATCTTATGCTCCGGCGCGATGTGGTTCAGGCGGCGGCGGACGG
This sequence comes from Terriglobia bacterium, assembly GCA_035946575.1. Lineage (GTDB taxonomy): Bacteria > Acidobacteriota > Terriglobia > UBA7540 > UBA7540 > Gp13-AA77. The sequence continues at coordinate 38,237 of DASYZG010000006.1, forward strand.
CCGCTTTCGCATTTACCCGGTGGAGACCATCGATCAGGGCATCGAGATTCTGACCGGCGTGCCAGCGGGCGAGCGCGATGAGCTGGGCTGCTTCCCTGAGGGGACCCTAAACCATCGTGTCGAAGCGCGGCTGATGGAACTGGCGGAGAAGCGAGCGACAGCCGGCGCAGCCAAGCCGGTTCAGGTGGAGGTATGAGCCGAGGGGAACGCGGTTTGGCGATTCGCCGGATCCTGGTGGCGCTGGACTCGTCGCGGCACAGTCTGGCAGCGCTAGAGGCGGCGGCGGAACTGGCCGCGCACACCGAGGCTGAGTTATTTGGCCTCTTTGTGGAGGACATCAACCTGCTGCGCCTCGCCAGATTGCCGTTTGCCAGCCAGGTCAGCGCGACATCCGCCGCGGCCGAGTCTGTCGACCCGGAGAGGATGGAGCGCGAGTTGCGTGGACAGGCGGCGCAGGCCCGGCGGGCACTAGCCGCGGTCGCGGAGCGCGCCCGGGTTCCCTGGTCGTTTCGCGTCGCTCGCGGGGAAGTTGTTGCCGAGTTGATCGCCGCCGCAGAAGAAGTTGACTTGATCACACTTGGGAAGCGCGGTCTGGCGTCGAACGGCCAGCGGCTGGGCTCCACCGCACATGCGGCGCTGAGCAACGTCCGGAGGTCGTTGTTGCTCTCGCAGCATGGGTCGCCTTTTCGGCCGCCGGTGCTGGCGGTCTACGATGGCTCCGAGGGATCTCGCCAAGCCCTGGACATAGGCCTGCGGCTGGCATGCACCGCGGGGCATGAGCTGGTAGTGCTTCTCGTGGACGGAACCGGCGCGGCGCCGGCTGAACTGCAGGAGGCGGTGGCACGTGAAACCGGCTCCCACGGCCCGCACGTGCGCTATCAAGGATCTTACGCCGCCAACGCGCTCAGCTTATCGAACGCTCTGCGAGGCGAACCCGAAGGACTCCTGGTGCTGAGTAACGCCGGAAGGTTATCGCGCGACGAGATTCGGAAGCTGTCGCAGCAGGTTAGGAATTCTGTGCTGGTAGTCGCGGGAGCCCGATGAGGGGCCCGGGTTCAGGAGCCAGGGTGTTTCGCTTTGGTCCTTAGCCCCCGATCCATGACCCCTGGCCCCTGACTCCCCGGACGGAGGCGGTTATGAGAGTTAAGGGAGTCACTAAACCGACGGGGCTGCATGCCAAGAAGTGGCGGGAAGCAAGCCAGATGCGCGGCTTCGCCAACCAGCTTCCACAGCCACACGCCTCGAGGAATAAGGCGCTGTGGAAGAAGGCGGAATCGCAGCCCACACCGGAAACCGCGGAGCTTATTGCCCGGCGGTACAAGTAAGTGACGCGCGCGGCTCGCTAGACCACAGAACCCTGCTCCCGAGGCCGCAGGAAAGTTCTATTTCTGCATAACCTCGTTCGTGTCCTGTTCTCGACGGATGGGGCCGCTATTCTCGACATCATCCTTGCTGATTTGGTCGCGGCGAGCCGCGCAGGGTTATACTGATTTTTCGACGCGCCTGCCATCGTAATCAGTGGGCGGTAAATCACTTCAAACCAGCCGTCGCCACGAGGGAGTGTGCTCTTTGTATCTCGAGATATTGAGCCGTGTCCGCGAACGCTTCGCCCAGATCGTGGAGGAACTGTTCAGCGTCCGCGTCGAAAAGCCCGCGCTCGGATTTCCTCCCAATGCCGACCTAGGCGATGTTTCAATCACGGCCTGCTTCGACCTTGCCAAGCAGCTTCGCCAGTCTCCGCGCAAAATCGCCGACGGCGTAGCCGCGCGCCTGCTTCCCATCAAGGGGGTGGAACGCGTCAGCGTAGCGGGTCCGGGATTCCTGAACCTCTATCTCGACCGCGGCGCGCTGGCCGCATCCGTTTTCGAATCGCGCCTGGCGGCCCCTCGTGTTTTCCAGCCGCAGACCGGCGCCAGTGGGGGCAAGGTCCTGGTGGAGCACACCAGCGTCAACCCTAACAAGGCTGCGCACGTGGGTCACTTGCGCAACGCGGTCCTCGGAGATACCTTCGCCCGGCTGCTGCGGTTTGCAGGAAGGAATGTCGAGGTTCAGAACTACATTGACAACACGGGCGTCCAGGTCGCGGACGTGGTCCTCGGCTTCGTTCACCTCGAGAACAAGAGTCTGGACGAGGTCCAGGCGCTGGTCACTGATCCAGCCGTGCGCTTCGATTACTATTGCTGGGACCTCTACGCCCGGGTGACCCAGGCTTACGACCAGGACCCCGCGCTTGGCGCGCGCCGGCTCGATACGCTTAAGGCTATCGAGGAGGGGCATGGGCCGCTGGCGCAGATGGGCGAACTGATCGCCACCGCGATTGTCCGTCTGCACCTTCAGACCGCGCTACGGCTCGACATCCAGTACGACCTGCTCGTACAGGAAAGCGAGATCCTGCGTCTTGATTTCTGGAAGTACGCTTTTGAACTGCTGAAGCAGCACGGCGCGTTGCGTTTCGAGGAGTCAGGCAAGAACCGCGGCTGCTGGGTGATGGGCATCGGCGGTGGTGAGGATCACCGTGCAGGTGGCGAAGCGGACGACGCCGCGACAGGTGACCAGGAAAACGACGAGGGCGACGTCAAGATTATTGTCCGCTCGAACGGCACCGTGACTTATGTTGGCAAAGACATCGCTTATCACCTCTGGAAATTCGGGCTGCTCGGCCGCGATTTCGGCTACGAACGCTTCTACACTTATCCCGGCGGCCATCAGCTCTGGCGTACGTCGACGTCGACGACGCCGGCGGAACGATCGATGCCTGCTTTTGGGTGCGCCTCGGCCGCTTACGCGGTGATTGATACGCGGCAATCTTACCTGCAGCGCGTCGTCGCGGCCGCCTTTCACGAGCTTGGCTATCACGACCAGGCGGAGCACCTGCACCATTTTGCCTATGAGGTTGTGAATCTCTCGTTAGCTGCCGCCCAAGCGCTCGGGATTGAGGCCTCTGCGGAAGACCGGCAGCGCGGTTATGTCGAAGTGTCCGGACGGCGGGGCCTGGGCGTGAAGGCGGACGACCTGATCGACGCCGTCATCGAGAAAGCTCTGGCCGAGGTGCGCGAGCGCCAGCTGACGTTGGACCCCTTGGAGCAGGAGGCTAATGCGCGCATGATCGGCGTGGCCGCATTGCGCTATTTCCTGCTCAAGTTCACGCGGCGCGCCACCATCGCTTTTGACTTCAAGGACGCGCTTGCTTTCGAAGGCGAGACGGGACCGTACCTGCAGTACAGCGTGGTGCGCGCCCGGAGCATCTTCCGCAAGGCAGAGAGCGGCCCGTCCGCGGACTCGACATCGTCCGGGCCCCAGGCACTGACCGCCGAATCGCTGCGTCCATTTCTGGAGGGTGACGAAGGCCGCGACTTATGGGACTTGGTCGTGCTGGCCGCGCAGCTCGAGATGACGGTCCAGCAGTCGGTGTCTGCCGAGGAGCCGGCCATACTCGCGAAGTACGCGTTCCGTCTCGCCCAGTCCTTCAACAACTTCTATCACCGCCACCGCGTGCTCGCGGAGCCTGACCCGGCGCGCCGGGCATTTCTCTTCTTCCTGGTGCGCCTGGTCAGCGAGACGTTGAGCCCGACGCTGGACCTGCTCGGGATCGACGTCCCCGAACACATGTAGGCCACAGATCAGCCGGGTGTTATTCTGAATCGCCGCAGGGGCGGCTGTTTTCGACCTGATCGATCATCTCCGGCTTAATACTCAGTTGACAACAACCGAAGTGCAATCTAAGATTGAGGTGGTAGTCGCCACTTCTCTGCCATGAGCGAGCCTGAACGGAAAGGCCGCGTGCTGGTGGTGGACCACGATCCCGCGGTCCGCACACTCATTACCGCACGCCTGGTCCTGGAGGGGTACGAGTGCGTGGAGGCCAAGGATGCCCGCGAGGCGGAGGGACTCCTCGGCGATCTCGGATTTGATGCGGTGCTTGCGGAGTTGCACCTGCCCGATAAGCCGGGAATTGAGCTCCTCAAGAAAGTCCGCGAGACTTCGCCGCGTGTTCCGTTTGTAGTCTGCACTCATGAGGACGACGTGCCCACCGCGATCGAGTGCATGAAGATGGGCGCGGCGGACTACCTGCTCAAGCCCACGCAGCTGGACTCAATGATTCGCAGCGTGGAACGGGGGCTGCGGGATGCGAAGTTGAAGATCGACCAGGAAGTTTATCAGGGCGATCTTGAGGAGATGGTGGCCCGGCGAACCCAGCAGCTCCAGACGGCCAATCGGCGCATCGAGTACACCTACGACGAGACGCTTGCCGCGCTGGGCGGTGCGCTGGAGCTGCGCGACATTGAAACCCAGGGTCATTCGCGCCGGGTCACCCACTATTCGCTGGAGCTGGCGCGCGCCCTTCACTGCCCTCCTGAGGATATGCGGTCGATCTACCGGGGCTCGGCTCTCCACGATATCGGCAAGATCGCCATTCCCGATGCCATCCTGCTCAAGCCGGACCGCTTGAGCGCCGAAGAGACAGTTGTGATGCAGACGCACGTGCGCGTCGGCTATGAATTGGTTTGCCGAATCGCTTTCCTGTCCCCTGCCGCCCAGATCGTGCTTACGCATCACGAGCGTTGGGACGGCACGGGTTACCCGCAGGGTCTCCGCGGGATCGAGATTCCGATCGGATCCAGGATTTTCGCGATTGCGGACACCCTGGACGCCATGACCTCGGACCGCCCGTATCGGTCGGCCCTTCCCTTCGAGGCCGCTCACAGCGAGATCGAGCGCGAAAGCGGACAGCAGTTTGATCCCGATATTGCGCGTCTCTTCCTGGAGATTCCGGAAGCCGTCTGGCGCAAGATCAGGCGGGAAGCCACGGAGCGGCCCCAATTGGCTCTTGCGGGGCTCAGCGAAGCATTGGGCAGGCCGGAAGCCCTGCTGGATTGCTTGCACTAGTGGGATGTCAAAAAGCTCCGACGCTGTCCCTGAGCGAAAGTGAAGAATCTCCTTTGATCTTAGGTCGTTGGAAGCGACAGAGAAGCAGATTCTTCATCAGAATGATTGTGTCGGCCCGATTTCAGCAAACTGTTAGACCCGAGGGCGAGTTCCAGCACATCTGGAGATTCTTGTGACTGGCGGATCCGCAAAGACCCGGGTGTTGATAGCCGAAGACGATCCCACCTCTCTGCGGCTGGTTGAGGTCCTGCTCGTCAAGTGGGGTTACGAGCCTGTCCTGGCGCACGATGGCGTCCAGGCCTGGGAGACCCTCCAAGGCGACGACGCGCCCGCGCTTGCCATACTCGACTGGATGATGCCGCTCATGGACGGTCCCACCGTTTGCCTTAAGCTGCGCAAACAAGCGGACCGGCCTTACGTCTACGTGCTACTGCTCACCGCGAAGACGCAGGAGAAGGATCTCATCGAAGGTCTGCGGGCGGGCGCCGACGACTATCTGACCAAGCCTTTCAGCCCTGCGGAACTGCGGGCGCGACTCTTTGCAGGGGAGCGCATTGTGGCCGTGCAACAGCAGCTCACGAGCGCGCGCGAAGCATTGCGGGAGGAGGCGATTCGCGACCCGCTCACCGGCCTGTTCAACCGGCGTTACCTCGAAGAAGTGCTCGGCCGTGAACTGCGTCGCGCCCGTCACGGTGACCAGCACTTGAGCGTGCTGATGCTCGACCTCGACCATTTCAAGAACTTTAACGACCTGCATGGCCACGCGGCCGGCGACGCCGTATTGAAGGAAGTGGGAATGCTCCTCGACAGCCACACCCGGCGTGAAGACGTCGTCTGCCGCTACGGTGGCGAGGAGTTTGTGCTGATTTTACCGGGCGCGCCCTTGTCTGTATCGTTGCGCAGGGCTGATGACCTGCGGCAGGCGGTGCGAGAATGCAGTCCGGAATGGCAGGGAAAGGCCCTGGGGTCCCTGACCGTGTCCACCGGGATCGCCTGCTGTCCGGAGCACGGCACAACGCCTGAGGAGTTGCTTGGGGCGGCGGACCAGGCGATGTACCGGGCAAAGCGTGAAGGACGCGATTGCGTGGTGGTTTATGAGGCAGTACCAGCGCCGGGGTAGCGCGGCAATATCCGCGTAGGGACCGTCCGTACACCGATACGAGAACACAGGACGCGAAGCAGGATCGGAGCTTCTTTTCGCTCCACCAGAGCTAAAGTGATGAATCTATTGGTGAGAATAGATCTACGCTCGGAAGGCCGAGATCAGAGATGGCATTCGAGCGAAAAAAGATCCTATAACTTGAAACCGAACCCGTCAAATCATTGAAAAATAAGGGTGATGCTCGAAAACGAACCCAAAAAACGAACCCATACCAACCCAGAGAAGCCGAAACAGCCACAAGCCCTTTCCATTGATTCATTTGAGAGCCGTGACGGGCAGCATAAGGCGGCCCGGCAGAGCTCAAGCTATTGAGCCTTGGTAGAGACCGAGGCTGGCGGGTGGCTGAGCGGGTATAAAGAAAATTACCCTTGCATGGGTTGGTTCGGGTATTCCGAGGAATCTGGCATTGCCATTCGAATCGGCGTCAGTTAACATTTTTATAGCCTGTTCTGTACCAGGCAAGGAGAGTCGGCATGGCTCGTAGGATGCTTCCGATAGGCTTGGCGGTTCTGTTGGGATTGTGCTCGGCATGGGCATCGGTTCCACGGCAGGACAAGCCTGCTAGTAACGCTCCCGAGAAGGCCGGAACTCCAGCGGTTGGTGCCGGATATGTGATTTCGCCCGGCGACGTGCTGGACATTCAGGTTTGGCAGGAACCGAATGTATCGGAGAAGGTTCCGGTTCGCCCCGACGGTAAAATCTCAGTTCCGCTCCTCGACGACGTTCAGGCGGCCGGCATGACCGCGACCGCCCTTACGGGCAATCTCACCGAGCGCCTGAAGAAGTTCATCTCCAACCCGCAAGTGACCGTGATTGTCGCTCAGGTGAACAGCCAGCGTATCTACATCACCGGCGAGGTTAACCACGGTGGGACCTTCCCTCTCGAGCCGGGAATGACCGTGCTGCAGGGCCTGGCGAGCGCCGGCGGGTTCACAGCCTTTGCCAACGTCAAGAAGATTTACGTGCTGCGGGAGGAGAATGGCAAGCAGGTCAAGTATCCCTTCAACTATAAGGACGCCATCAAGGGCAAGGACGCGTCGCAGAACATTCTGCTGCAGCCGGGCGACACGATCGTGGTGCCCTAATAGAGAGAGGTTTTAATGCCTGCCACTCGCGAGTTGGGATTTGATGATTACATTAAGGTCCTGCGCCGCCGTCTGAAGGTGATTCTGGTGCCGGCACTGATCGGCGCCGCCCTTGGGTATCTGCTTACCCTGGTGCTTACGCCGGAATACACTTCTGAAAGCCTGATTTTGATTCAAAGGCCTTCGGTGCCCCAGGACCTCGTCCCGCAAGTCACCACCGACGACTTGTTCGCCCGCCTCGCGGCCATGGAAGAGCGAATTGAGAGCCGGTCCCGTCTCCAACCGTTGATCGAGCGCTACGATCTTTATACTAGTCAAAGGAAGCGGTCGACGGAGGAAGCCGTCGACGAGATGCGCAAGGACATCAGGGTCAGGGAGACGAGTTTTCAGGATCCTAGCACAAAGAACAACCAGAAGCAGTCCATTCCCGGATTCAGCATTGAGTTCACGGCGGAGAGCGCCCGCCTCGCGCAGCAGGTATGCACCGAGCTGACGTCGATGTTCATGTCAGAGAACCTGCAACAGCATGAGCAAGCGGCCAAGCAGACTACGGACTTTCTCACCGGGCAACTGGCCGATGCCAAGCGCCGGCTGGATGAGCAGGACGCGAGCCTCGCCGAGTTCAAGACCAAGAACCTGGGTGCCCTGCCGAACGATACCCAGGCCAATCTTCAGGTGCTCGCCAGCCTCAATACGCAATTGGCTGCGGTAACCGACCAGATCAACCGCGCGCAACAGAACAGGGCCTATGAGCAAACCCTGCTTGCCGATCAGGAAGCCCAGTGGAAGTCCACGGGAAGCAACCCCGAGAATGCAGACACGCTGACGATCATGAAGGCTCAGCTCGCCAAATTGAGGAACCAGCTGACGATCCTGCAGGGGCGCTACACGGATGATTACCCAGATGTCGTCAAGACCAAGAAGGACATTGCCGAGCTTGAGACGGAGATCGACGCGCAACAATCGGGCTCGGTTTCGCCGTCCGCGACGAAGGCCGCCCCTGGGGGAGCCAAGGCCACAGCCTCGGCTGAGCCGGCCGGGGCCGGGAATCCCGCAATCTCCGGGGCTGGGGGCGCATCCGCTCCGAAATCGAGTCCGACGGCCGTGGCCGAGAACAGCACCCCAAGTGGGCCGATTCCTCCCGCCATCCAGCAACTGCGAGCCACGCTTAAGCAGGACGACATCTTTATCACGCAGAAGACCAAGCAACAGGAAAAGCTGCAGCGGCAGATCAGGGCTTATGAAGGACGATTACAGGTCAGCCCCGAAGTTGAGGAGGAGTACAACAAGCTGTCGCTCGGTCGCGACGCCGCCTTGAAATTCTACAACACCCTCGTGGCCAGCCGTGACGCCTCCCAAATGTCGGTAAACCTGGACACTCAGGGACAGGGTGAGACTTTCCAGATCCTCGACACTCCCGATTTGCCCCAAAATCCCTCTTTCCCGGTCTGGTGGCAGTTCAGCGTTGGGGGCCTTGTTCTGGGTTTGATGATCGGAATTGTGGTGGCCGCGATCTTCGAATTGGGCGACAAGTCTCTTCGCGACGAGCAGGACATCGAGTTCTACCTCGGGCTGCCCACTCTGGCGTTGGTCCCATCGATCGACAGTGAAAATGGGGCCAGAAAGAACGGGCGCCATGGCATCTTGCGACGCCGCAAACAGAAGGAACTCACGGCAGCAACGCCGGCGGCCAAGGTCTCGGCTTAGCTGTTCATTCAGGCTGCGCCCTAGGGAACCGAGGACGATACGGCGGACGACTGGCTTTTCCTGCTGGGATTCGAGGCAGCACGGACTCGGTCGCATGGCATCGAACGAAAAGGCTGCCGGTCGGTTGCTTTAGCACCCGGCCTTCGCTAGAATCAGGACTCCATCCATCAGAGGGAAGCCGCTTGATCTCTCGGGCAGCGGGGTTTTTCCGAGCAGCAGGAAACGGAGTGACAGGCATTTATGAAGAGTTCGACAACTGTGGGAGCGATCTTGGGTGCCGCCCTGGCGACGACGATGACGACTTTTGCGGCGCAGGCGGGTCACGTCAGAAAGATTTCGGCCAAGTCCGCCCACGCCTCGAGTTCCACGGAGAAGTCCGAACAGCCCTCGCGTGAGAAGGTGTTGGGCTTTGTTCGTGAGCGTTTCGGTGTGGTCAGCACCACTCAGCTGTCACTCGGCGATTTCCAGCCGTCGCCCGATCCGAGGTTCCTGCAGGCGACGATCACCAGCAGCGACGGCAAGAAGAGCAAGGATCAGCCGCTCACCTTTTCCAAAGACGGGCGCTATTTGTTCATGGGCCCGCTGGTCCCTCTTGGTTCCAAGGGAGATCCTTCCGAGATCACCCAGGTCATCCGCCAGCAGTTCAAGCTTCATGCCGATCTCACCGTGACGGCCACTGACCCAACGCCGTCGAAGAGATTCCCGGGTTTCCTCACCACCAAGGTTACGGCCAGCGACGGCACGCACAGCAACACCCTGTCCTTCTTTCTGACCGACGACAGAAAGTTCATGACGCTCAGCAACGATATCTACCGGTTGAACGTTGACCCGCGCAAGGAGGTCTTGCGGACGATCGTAACGAAGGACCAGCCCTCGCAAGGTGCGGCCAATGCTGCGGTGACGATTGTGGAGTATGCCGATCTTGAGTGTCCCTCGTGCGCGCGCATGCAGCAGTACCTGGAGACCGATTTCATGCCCAAGTACGGCTCCAAGGTGCGCGTGATCTTCAAGGAGTTTCCGCTACCCATGCACGAATGGTCGACGTTCGGTGCCATTGCCAACGAATGCGCCTATCAGATCGATCCCTCCAAGTTCGTGCCTTACCGCACGCTCATCTTCCAGCATCAAAACGACGTCGACGCCGTGCAGGCGAATTCCGCCCAGGTGCGCGACCTGCTGCTCAGCTATGGCCAGCAGGTCGGACTCGATCGTGCGAAGCTCGGCGTCTGCTACGATTCGCAGGCCAGCAAACCGCGCGTGGAAGCCGGACGCAAGGAAGGTGAGGATCTGGGCGTGAATCAGACGCCGACCTTCTACATCGATGGCCGGCCTTTCCCGGGTCCTCCTCCCGAGATATTTGAGCAGGCGGTGCAGGATGCCTTGGCGGAGGCGAAGCTATCATCGCCGCGGGCCTCGCGCTGACTCTTGCCGGCGCGCCAAGACTGAGCCGTCCGAGAGTTCATCGTCGTGAGCCCTGCTTGAGCATTGCCGCGGCGTGTTCCAGTACTGCCGCCGTAATCTGCCGTCCCGACAGCATGCGCGCGAGTTCTGCGGCGCGTTCGCGCTCGGCTTCGAGGTGTTGCACCTCGGCAAAGGTCCGCCCGCCCCGTTGAAGCTTTTCCACGAAGAAATGATGATCGGCGAAACACGCGATCTGCGGAAGGTGCGTGACCGAGAGCACCTGGTTCTTGCCGGCCAGACGCCTCAACCGGTCGCCCACGCACTCCGCAACGTGCCCGCCGATCCCCGCGTCCACCTCGTCGAAGACCAGCGTGCGCGGGGCGCCGTCGCTCTCGCGTGACGCCGCGCCCGCGATCACCGTCTTCAGCGCCAGCATCAGCCGGGAGATCTCTCCGCCCGAAGCCACGCGATCGAGCGGGCGCAAATCCTCACCGGGGTTCGGCGAAACCAGCAAGAGAACTCGGTCGATCCCTTTGGGGCCTCCCGCGACGGCCGCAGCAGGTCCGCTCCGAGCTGTGAGAGCCAGCGTCCCATCGCTTGCAGGACTCGACTCGGTTTCCTCAAAAGTCACTTCGAATCGGGCCTTGTCCATACCGAGCTGTGTCAACTCGCGTTGGACGTCCTTGGCGAGTTGGGACGCTGCTTCGCGGCGCTCCCGCGACAGCGATTCGGCCGCTTTGCGATACCGCGCGTCCGCGGCTTCGAGCTGGCGCGAAACTTCCGCGCGGCGCTCGTCCGCGTGCTCCATGCGGGCCAGATCGTCGCGTGCGCTCTCGGCGAACGCCAGCATCTCGCGGACTGATCCGCCATACTTGCGCTTCAGGCGATCGAACAGGGCCAGCCGATCTTCTATCTCCTCCAGGCGCGCGGGATCGGCCTCCAACCTGCCGAGATAGTCACCGAGCGCGCGGGCCAGGTCATCGAGTGCGACCCGGGCGGCAGCTAGAGACTCGCGATGGGGCTCAAAGGACCGCTCGTAGCGTCCCAGCTGGTCGAGCGCGTGTTCCGCCGCGTCGAGACGCGCCAGCGCCGAACCCTCGTCGTCATAGAGCGCGGTGTATGCCGACGTGACTGCGGTCCGGACCTTCTCCAAGTTACGCAGCACGGCGCGTTCCGCCTCCAGGCGCTCGTCCTCACCCGGTTCAATTCGGGCGGCCGTTAACTCCTGGACCTGAAAGCGAAGCAAATCGAGCGCCCGCAGACGATCCTGTTCGCTCTGGTTGAGGCCGGCCCATTCGCGTTCCAGTTCGCGGCGCTGCGCGTAAAGACCGGCGACTTCGTCGAGACGGTCCGGGTTGCGGGCAAAGGCGTCCAGCAGATCGAGTTGAGCCTCGCGCAAGAGCAGCAACGCGTGTTCGCCCTGGCCGTGGATCTCGACCAGCAGCGGCGTCAGCTCTTTGGCCGCTCCGAGCGTGACCGGTTCATCGTTAACGAGCAGGCGGCTGCGTCCCCCAACATGAATCTCGCGCCGCAGAATGATCTCCGCTTCGGCCTCGCCACGCACGCCGTAATGTTCCAGCCAATTGCGCCACGGAACCCTGGCCCCGCGCCGTCCGCTGCCCTCAGCACGAAACAAGGCCGTGACCGTGGCGCGATCGGCACCGGTGCGGATCACGTCAGGCGAAGCGCGTCCGCCGAGCGCGAGGTCCAAGGCGTCCACGAGGATGGATTTGCCGGAGCCGGTCTCGCCTGTGAGCACGTTGAAGCCCGGGTAAAACTCGACGGTCAGGCTCTCGATAACGGCGTAGTTCTGGATGTGAATTTCTTGGAGCATGATCAGACGGCTGTCGGGTGCCGGTCGTAAGTTGCCCGGCTATTTCCGGCTTTCGGATTCCATTCCGATTGACGGCACGAACAGCACCTTGCCTGCGCTCATGTTCCGGGCGTATCGATCCAGGGCCTCGGCGCCCGCTTCAAGCGGTACGCGCGCTTGCACCCGACTCTGCAGGTCGCCCGCCAGCATACCCTGGACCTGCCGTGCCACCCGGAAGCGCTCCCACAGGTTCATGGCGCGCAGCCAGTCGGTCAGCCAAAATCCTGCCACGTGCTTGCCCTCAAAGATCAGCGCTGCCGGATTTACTTGTGCGGCTTCGAGCGACAGCGCGCCATAGACCAGCACCTGAGCGCCGCGCGGCATGGCGTCGAGCACGCGGCGGGTCAAGTCTCCGGATACCGCTTCCAACGCAAGGGTAGCGCCAAGCCGCCGGGCCAGCAAGGTCAGCTCGCGGTCGAAATGAACGTCGGTGGAAACTGCCACGTGCTCGGCACCAATCGCGCGCAGTGCGTCGGCTTGCTCAACCCGCCGCACCACGTTGATCACAGGAAGCGAGAAGCGGCGCCCCAGTCGCAGAACCATCTTGCCGAGCGCACTCGCCGCCGCCGTCTGGATCAGAGCGCGATGTCGGCCGCGACGGGCGATATCAACCAGTGCCCAGGCGCTGAGCGGATTCACCAGCATCATGGCCGCGCGTTCCAGATCGACAGATCGCGAGAGTGGCACGACGGTCTCGGCGGAGGTCACGGCGTATTCCGCCCAGGTGCCGAAACGATTACGCGCGTCGGCGGCCGCGCACGCCACACGCCGGCGAAGAAGAATCCGCGGCATCAGACCCGGACCGGCCGCCACCACCGTGCCGCTGCCTTCGAAGCCGGGGATCGCCGGCAATTCCTTTTTGAAGCCGTAGAGCCCCCGCACGAACATGAGATCGGAAGGGTTGATCGGTGCCGCGGCCACGCGAATCAAGACCTGGCCGCGGCCGGGGCGGGGAACGGGCCGGTCGACAAGCACGAGACTCTGCGGCTGCGCGGCGTAGTCGCGAAGCTCGAGAGCCCGCATGGTATTTGGAATGTCGCCCACGGACGTTGGACTAAATGCCGCAATGATTCAATGACCCAAGGAATCAATCCCGCTAAACGCACTCATAATGGTTGGCAATCGGATAACGTCTACCGATCCCGAAGGCCTTCGCCGTGACCTTCAGGACGGGCGCGGCCTGCTGGCGTTTATACTCGGCGCGATTCACCCTGCGCACGATGTCATGCACCAGCTCTCTATCAAAGCCCAGCCGCGACGCGATCTGGCCGGCGCCCAGATGCTCCTCGATATACGCCTCCAGGATGGCGTCGAGCGTCTCGTAAGCCGGCAGGCAGTCCTGATCGGTCTGGTTCGGACGCAACTCGGCGGAGGGCGCCTTCTTCAGGGTCGCTTGTGGAATGCGCTCGCGCTCGCGGTTCGAGAAACGCGCCAGTTGGTAGACCATCGTCTTGGGCACGTCAGCGATCACGGCCAGGCCGCCAGCCATATCACCGTAGAGAGTGCAGTAGCCGACCGCCAGCTCGCTCTTGTTGCCGGTGCTGAGCAACAGCGATCCGAATTTGTTGGAGAGCGACATCAGGATATTGCCTCGGATGCGAGCCTGGACATTCTCCTCGGTGACGTCTTCGGGCAGGCCCGCGAAGGCCGAATCGAGCGTGTGCCGGAATGAATCGTAGATCGTGCCGATGGGAATCAAGCGGAACTCGATTCCGAGGTTCTGCGCCAGCGCCTTGGCGTCGCGGATGCTGCCTTGGGACGAGTATGGGCCGGGCATGCCCACACCGAGCACATTCTCGGAGCCAAGCGCGTCCGCCGCAATTGTCGCCACCAGCGCCGAATCGATACCGCCGCTGAGCCCTACAATGGCCTTCCTGAAGCCGCACTTGACCACGTAATCCCGCGTGCCAAGCTTGAGGGCTTCGTAGACGGCCTCGGCTTCAGAGCCCGGCCCTGGGCGAAGCTCGCCCGCGCCGGCGCCGTCGGGTTCAAAAAAGATCAAATCTTCCTCAAAGCTGCGAGCGCGCGCCACGACTTCGCCCCGAGCGTTCACGGCCATGCTCGAGCCGTCGAACACCAGTTGGTCGTTTCCGCCGACCTGGTTGACGTAGACGACCGGCAGCTTCCGCTCCTTCGCGATCGCCTGGAGCATTCGCTGGCGCAGGTCAATCTTTTCGTTGTCGAAGGGTGAAGAGGCGATATTGAGGATAACGTTGGCGCCCGCCTGCACGGCATCTTCGATAGGATCGTGGACGTAGAGCTGCCTTTTCCAGAAGCCCTTGTCGTTCCAGATGTCCTCGCAGATGGTCACCGCCAGCCGCGAGCTCTCGATTTCAAAGGACGCCCGCTCCTGGCCCGGCTCGAAGTAGCGGGATTCGTCGAACACGTCGTAGAAGGCAAGCAGCGTCTTGTCGTAGGTCAGCACGCGCCGCCCGCCGTACAGCAGGGCCGCGGAGTCTGCGACGGACTTCCCCTGGCTGACGTCCGAGCGCCGGACGTATCCGACCAGAATTCGGACTTCGGGTACCAGTCCGGCAAGCCGTTCGACTTCACGCTCCGAGCGCTCGACGAAGTGCGGCTCCTCGACCAGGTCGCGCGGAGGATAGCCCGTGATCGCCAGTTCGGGGAAAACGACGAGATCCGCTCCACGAGCCGCTCCCTCCCTGGCAAAGCGGGCGATCCGCTCCACATTTCCGGCGAAGTCACCGACCGTCGTGTTGATTTGCGCCAGAGCTATACGCATGCTGGCTAGGATTATACAGGCTCAAGGCACACCAGCGCGCCGGCTGCACGGAGGCGAGGAGCGGCAGCATACCGGTGATCCGATTGGGAATTCCGATTGCGCCGAGACCCGCCCTGAAAATGCGAAGCCCCGCCGCCAGTTTTCCACAGGGCAGCGGGGCTTTGCGAAACAGTCGAGAACGGAATTTACACCGTGAAAGAACTTCCACATCCACAGGTAGACTTGACGTTCGGATTTTCGAATTTGAACCCCGATCCTTCGAGGGTCTCGACAAAGTCGATCTTGGTGCCCTTCAGATACATCAGGGACGCCTGATCGACGAAAACCTTCAGCCCTTCGAATTCGAAGACCTTGTCGATGGGGTTGGTCTCACTCTCGAAGTTCATCTGGTAAGAGAAGCCGGAGCAGCCTCCTCCAACCACCGAAACCCGCAGTCCGAGTGGAGCCGGCTGCTGCTGACCCATAATCTCCTTGACCTTCTCAGTAGCGTACGGCGTAAGTTCCAGATTTGTGGACATTTGTACGACTCCTTCGTTTATGCTAATCCTGCTTCGCCCGAGCGAAGAGCGGTTTCTATTGAGTGAAGAGCGGTCTCCATTGCATTGCATTGAGTAGAGTACCAAGGATCGGCGCGCTGATCAAGTGCCTGGAAGCGTCGTGCGCTGCGTGCTCCGACCCGGTGATTGTCAATTCCACAAATCGAACGGGAAGGCACAGGGAAAATTCTCCCCAACGACGCAGCGATCCCATTCATTTTTACACACTGCGCCGGCTTCGCCCGCGACCTCCCACCCAGCGATTTCAACGGCTTGGGGATCTCGTTCCGTTTGGAGCACTGAATGCATTGGGTTGGGTGCGTCTTCAAAGTGCTTTGCACTAATGAGGACGTCGCGGTCCCCCCTCCGCGAAGGAGCCGGGGAAGGCAACCAGAGCCAGCGTTGTCCAAGATTGCGCTGGCTCTGGGCCTCCCCGGGTTCCACTTCCTGGCTGGAATCCTCCCTAAAACCAACAGAGTCAAGAGCAAGCTTCGTCGGCCCAGGCTGCTGTCGCGGCCCGATGCTACAATAGGGCCATGACACCCTCCGCCACGAGTTCGAAGGCTCGCGTCACCCTGATTCCCGGCGACGGTATTGGTCCCGAAGTGGCTGCGGCCACCGTGAAATTGCTGGAATCTGCCGGCGCGGCCATCGACTGGATCGAGATGAAGGCCCGGCCGATCACCGGACGCCGCCGGCAGGACGTGGAGTCGGATCCCTTGGTGCGATCGCTCCTGGAGACGCGCGTGGGTCTGAAGGGCCCGATCACCACGCCGGTTGCGGAGGGTCATCGCAGCATTAATGTCGCCCTGCGAAGGGCGCTCGACCTCTACGCCAACTTCAGGCCTGTCAAGAAGCTGCCGGGTATCGAGACGCCCTTCCCGGACCTCGACCTGATCGTGGTGCGCGAGAACACCGAGTCGCTCTACGCCGGTCTTGAGCATACGGTCGTGCCCGGAGTGGTGGAGAGCCTGAAGATCATCACCGCCGCGGCCTCGACTCGCATTGCGCGCTTCGCCTTCGATTACGCGCGCCGCTTCGGGCGGAAGCTCGTCACGGGCGTACATAAGGCCAATATCATGAAGCTCTCGGACGGTCTGTTTCTGGAATGCCTCCGGGAGGTGGCCAAGGAATATCCGGAGATTACCTACAAGGAAGTGATCGTCGATAACTGCTGCATGCAACTGGTGATGCGCCCACAGCAGTTTGACGTGCTGCTGCTTGAGAACCTCTACGGCGATATCATTTCGGACCTGGCCGCGGGCCTGGTGGGCGGGCTGGGACTCGTGCCCGGCGCTAACCTGGGCGAAAAGTGCGCGCTGTTCGAGGCGGTCCATGGCAGCGCTCCCGACATCGCCGGCCGCAAGCAGGCCAATCCGACGGCTTTGATGCTCTCTTCGGTCCTGATGCTCCGCCATTTGGGTCAGGACCGGGCGGCGGATCGGGTGGAACGCGCCCTGCACAAGGTTTACACCGAACGCCGCCATCTCACGCGCGACGTCGGCGGCAAGGCCTCCACGGACGAGTTCACCAAGGCCGTGATCGGAGCCCTCTCCTAACGACCAGAACTGTAGCGGCGCTGTGCCAGCGCCGAGAGCTATTCGGTGACTTTGGCCGATCTGCGGCGCTGCGCTCAACGCCGAGGCTCATATTCGAATGCCGAAATTTCGGCGCCGGACCATGCACCCTTCTTGGGCCCGACGGGGTAGGGATCCGCAGGCGATAACTGATAAGTTTAATTCCAAAGCCCATCCGAGAGTTTCCCGGTAATCCGCTGATTCCAGGCCACCTTCCAGCTTCGATCGTGGGGATGATTTCGAACTTTGCGCGCCGACAGGGGAGGACGCGTGTTGGCGTGGAGCAGGACAGGCACTTGATTTCAGGCCCATAAACTATCTTCTTGCCGAAAAACAGCCGTTTTTCGAGGCTAAGCCGCTGAAAACAGGTCAGATAACCAAGTTGGGTTTGGCGGCGGCCCTGGCGACGATAAATCCTTGAGGCCTCGAGGGTTAGTCGCAATGGGTTTGGTTGGCTTTGGCGCCCGACGCGAAAGCTACTCGATGGGTTTGAAACAGTGCCGTGACAGCGCGTCCGGAGGATCAATAAATCCGATAACATTCCGTTATTTACTTGACTGTACACCAGAACACCCCAATGTCAAGCTCTTTTGTGGCGGGTTTCCAGAGGTGCCTGACTGTGTATCGTCATTGGCAGGCTGGAGCGATACGGTGAGCCTGGTCAGTATTGGGGTGGACAATGTAGCGGCGACTTTACGTCGCCATTACTTCAACATTCTCAATGGGCGGTGGCGGCGCAAAGCCGCCGCTACGAGCGCGCCAATTGTCCATCTGTTCAGCGGACAGTACGCCAGAAGGCAGGAGAGCGGCGGGGCCCTGGTCGGGGGTGTGGGAAGGTTTGCTGGTCCCCGATTCTGTTGTAGAATTTGCTCCTGTTGAGGTTCGCAGATTGTTGGACGGGGTTATGCTGTAGCGCGGGCGTCCCGCCCGCGACTGCCGCGCCTGGGACAGGCTTGGAAGGGGAAACTTTCCCGGCCAAATTCGGCCGGGCGGTAGCCTTGGCCAACTTCGCGTACTCCGCCTTGGCCTGCCTGAGGATCGGAATCTCGGGGTCCGCGTCTTTCCAGCTCCCGAGGAAGTCCTGGTATGCAGTTCTGGCTCCGTTCTTGTCGCCCGCCAAAGCAAGGGCCCTGGCCAGTTGCAGGCGAGACAACGCCCCGATGGGATCACTGACCACAATCCCGGGATGATCCAGAATCTTCTGAAATTCGGCAGCGGCTTCGGCGCCCCGCTTCATGGCCAGATAGGCCAGGCCGCGAACATAGATCGGATAAAGCGCCCCGAACAGAGCATCGGTGCTGCTGCGCGGCACACCCAGTTCACAGGGAACGGCAGCTTGCAACAAGTCGACGGCTTGAGACGGCTCTCTTCGCTTGAGTGCTAGAAGCGCCCGAAGGGTAGGCGAGTAGCTGAACCTGACCGTTGTGTCCTCCGGGAAGCGCTTTTCGAGATCACGGGCGAGTGCTTCCGATCGGGAGGAATCCCCCGAAAGAGCCAAGGCGAAAGCCGTGCCATATTCCGTCTCGCGATCCCTCGAAAAATTGAGCGCTGCCAGGGCGCTTTCCCTTGCCCCCAAGGCGTTCCCGAAAAGAGCCTCTCGCACTGCCGCGCCGGTTTCCCAGAGAGCCGCTCTCTCCGGTTGTCCGGCTTGTTGAGCCTCATCTACTGCGCGGCGGGAAGTGCTCGTAGCCTGCTTGAGATGGCCGGAGTATGCGAGGGCAAACGCTTCGTGGTTGGAAATCCAGCTGTCCCCTCCGGACCTGCTTCGGGCCCGGGCGGCTTGATCTTCCATTGCGTGGCTGTCGCCTTTCAAAAAGGCGAGATCGTAGCCAAGCATCATGAACTCATCGATTTCGAGACCGTGGCCGGCGGCGCGCTCGAGGGCCTCCTCGGCCTCTTCGAAACGGCTCAGGTAAGCATTGTGGACGGCGAGGTTGTAGTAGGCTATGGCGAAATCAGGATTGAGCCCGATCGCTTTGCGCGCTTCCGAGATCCCTTCCTCATACCGGCCGGAGGCTTTGCTGATGGCCCCTGACAACATGCTGTGGGGCAGGGGGTCGCGAGGATAGGTTCTGGCCCACGCCTCGCAGTTTTCGCGCGCCGCTTCCAGGTTTCCGGTCACCAACATATCGTATCCGGCGGTAATGAAGGACCTCTCCCGATCGCTGGTGCGATTCCTCAATTGCCAGGCTCGTGTAGTGCTTTTCGCCGCCAGGTTGGGCTCAGTGAGGTCGGCATAAATGCGCCCGAGGGCGGCATACGCCATGGCGAAATCGGGGTCGATTTCGGTTGCCCGCTGGAAGAGCGGCAGGGACGCTGTCGCGCCGCTGGAGAAGTGAACCCTCCAAGCTTCGCTATAGGCCTCGAGGGCCTCAAGCGACGGCGTAGTGGCCTCGGCCAGCGGCACGTTGTGCTGCTTGATCGCATTCAGGGATTCGCCGACCCTTGCCCTGAATCTGCCTGCTATTTGGCTCAGCGCGATCAGAACGTCTTCCTTCTTCGCGGCCTGCACCTGCTCCTCATCAAGGATCGTCCCATCGCGGCAGTTCCTGGCACGCAACCCCAGCACGTACCGGCTTCCCAAGGAAGCGATTGAGCCTTCCAGGACAGCAGCGCCTCCTGTACGAGCGCAGA
>DASYZG010000007.1:0-37940 GCA_035946575.1 Terriglobia bacterium
GACTAAATTTGGGACAATGGAGAAAAGTGAGAAAACTGAGAAAATTGGGACAGATTTATTTCACCCGTGTTTTCAACAGCTTATCCTGTGGAAAACTAGCCGGAGCGCTAAATCGGGGGTGGGGCGAGCAGTGCCGCCCCTCGTTGCCGGGCAGGTCAATACGGAATTCGTCGACCACCCGTCCTCCGGCCACCCCTCCTCATCGAGGAGGGGCCCCTGGAACTGAAGGTCTTGAGTCAAGAAGGGGGCCGGAATCGAGGGGCCTTGAGTCTCGTCAAGGACTGAGTTGAAACTGGAGGTCGCATTCCTTTCCCCGGCCAGGGAGGGGCCGGAGCGCAATGGGGACGGCGCCGGCTGGAAGCCACAGCCGCACTGAGGACCGGCCGCGCTCGCCTGTGTCCGCTACCGGCGGAGGAAGAACCAGCCAAGCACCACGATCCCCAGAGCAAGCCGATAAATCACGAAGGGTTTGAAAGTGTGCCGGCTGAGGAATCGAATCAGCCAGGCGATCACCACCCAGCCGACGAGTCCCGAGACGATGATTCCAGCGATAAACGGCAAGCGCATATCCTCAGCGAGTCCCGTGTGACGAAGCTCCATGCCCTTCTTGAGGACAGCACCGGCAATGATGGGCGTGGAAAGCAGGAAGGAGAAGCGCGCGTCCGTGTCGCGGTCAAGGCCGCGGAACAGCCCGGCGGTCATGGTGATACCCGACCTCGAAACGCCGGGGACCACGGCCAGTGCCTGAGCCACGCCGATCCAGATGGCGTCCGAAAGGGTAAGCTCACCGAGCGAGGACTCGCGCGTCTTGTGCGCCGCTTCGCCCGCCCACATCAGCAACGCCACCAGCACGAGAGCGCATCCGATGACGATCGGAGTACGAAACTCGTCCTCAGCCTTGGATTCAAAGAGGAAACCTGCGATAGCTCCGGGAATGGTCCCGATCACCAGATACCAGAACAGGCGCCGGTTCGTGGCGGTCAAGGGATCGCCTTTGGGGCCAAGGCCGGCGGCAGCGCCGATCATCTGCAGCCACATCTTCCAGAAATAGAGCAGCACAGCCACGAGCGTGCCGGCGTGGAGCGCCACGTCGAACGTCAGCCCGGGATCGGTCCAGCCGGCAAACCAGGGGAATAACGCCAGGTGCGCAGTACTCGAAATCGGCAGAAATTCGGTGAGACCTTGGACGATGGCAAGAACGATGGCCTGGTAGAGAGGCATGACGCTCCTTGGCAGAAGGGGCACTAGGTTCTACCCCTGGCTGCTTATCTGCATGGCAGGACCGCTTCATCGGCCCCGCGGCCTGTTTTGAATTTCGCTGGATCAGACCAACTGCACGCCGGGAAAGAAGTACGAAATCTCGAAGGCTGCGGTCTCCGGGGCGTCGGAGCCGTGGACGCAGTTCGCCTCGATGCTGGCCGCGTACAGCTTGCGGATGGTGCCGGCGGCGGCATTGGCGGGATTCGTGGCGCCCATCACCTCACGCAGCCGCGCGATCACGTTCTCGCCTTCCAGAACCATCGGGATCGCCGGGCCGGAGCTCATAAACTTCGTCAGGCTCTCGAAGAAAGGCTTCCCGCGGTGCACAGCGTAGAACCCCTCCGCTTCCGGCTTGCTGAGATTGACCAGCCGAGCCGCTACGATACGGAACTTATTGGTTTCGAGAATTTTGATGATGTCGCCAATGTGGCCCGCTTTCACGGCGTCGGGCTTGATAATGGTCAGAGTGCGTTCGATTGCCATTTCTCTCCTCGCGGGGGTCCGTAGTCGGTTGCCCGTTGTCAGTTGCAGTTGTCAGCTCTTGAAGTCGAATCGCCAAGTATCCATGCGTCCCGTTGTACTTGGTGCTTACCACGGACGACGAACAACCGACTACGGACAGCGCTTAACTGATGGCGCCACGAAACTGCATCAACCCAGCCATCGTCTCGCCGAGCAAAGCCGGACTCTCAGCCACTGCCACGCCTGCGGCTTTCAGCGCCGCGATCTTGTCGGCCGCAGTTCCCTTGCCGCCCGCGATGATCGCACCGGCGTGACCCATGCGGCGACCCGGCGGCGCGGTGCGTCCGGCGATGAATCCTACCACGGGCTTCTTGACCTTGGCCTTGATATACGCCGCGGCGTCCTCTTCGGCGCTTCCGCCGATCTCGCCAATCAGGATGATCCCGCGGGTGTCGGGATCAGCGTTCATCAATGCGAGTGCATCCACAAAGCTCGTGCCAATGATGGGATCGCCGCCGATGCCAATGCAGGTGGATTGCCCGATGCCCAGGGCCGTCAGCTGTCCGACGGCCTCGTACGTCAGTGTGCCGCTGCGCGAAATTACGCCGATGTTGCCCTGTTTGTGGATGCGTCCGGGCATAATCCCCACCTTGCACTTCCCGGGCGAGATGATTCCCGGGCAGTTCGGGCCGATGAGCCGCGCCCCAGGATGGTCCCCGAGATACTGCTTGACGCGAATCATGTCGAGCGTCGGGATACCCTCGGTGATGGCCACCACCAGCGGCAATCCGGCGTCCGCCGCCTCCATGATGGCGTCGGCGGCGAAGGGCGGCGGCACAAAGATCACCGAAACATTTGCGCCCGTCATCTCTACCGCCTTGGCGACAGTATTGAAGACCGGAACCTCGCGCTTGCCGCTCTGCCCTTCCCAGATCGTGCCGCCCTTGCCGGGCGTTACGCCGGCCACGACGGTGGTGCCGTACTCAATCGCCTGCTCGGCGTGAAATCCGCCCTCGCGGCCCGTAATGCCTTGCACCAGCAATCGCGTGTTTTGGTCAACCAGTATGGACATGAGACCGATTCAGTGCTTCGTGGCGGCCGACACGACCTTTTCCGCCGCATCCTTCATCCCCTGCGCGACAATAAAGTTCAGCCCGGATTCGGCGAGAATCTTCTGCCCGAGTTCGACATTCGTACCTTCCAGCCGCACCACCACCGGGACCTTGATCCCCAACTGCCGCGACGCCGATACCACACCGTTCGCCACGATGTCGCAGCGCATGATGCCGCCGAAGATGTTGATGAGCACGGCGCGCACGTTGGGGTCGCCCAGGATGATTTCGAAGCCGTGGCGCACCTGTTCCTCATTGGCGCCGCCGCCGACGTCGAGAAAGTTCGCGGGACTGCCGCCCGCGTACTGGATGATGTCCATGGTGGACATCGCGAGACCTGCGCCATTCACCATGCAGCCCACGTTACCGTCGAGGCGAATGTAATTCAGACCGTAATTCGTGGCCTTCACTTCCAGCGGATCTTCCTCGTTGATGTCGCGCAGGGCCTTGATTTCGGCATGGCGGAAGAGCGCGTTGTCGTCGAAATTCATCTTGGCGTCGAGCGCCAGCAGATGATTATCCGTGGTCACGATGAGCGGATTGATCTCCGCCAACGACGCGTCCGTAGCCTCGAACGCCTCATACAGGCTCGTGAGGAACTGCACGCCTTCGGTCACCAGACCGCCGCTCAAGCCGAGTCCGAAAGCCAGCTTGCGCGCCTGGAAGGGCTGGAACCCGACAGCAGGATCGACCGATTCGCGCAGGATCTTCTCAGGATGACTGGCCGCCACTTCCTCGATCTCCACGCCGCCTTCGGTGGAGGCCATGAAGACGGCACGTCCGGTGGCACGGTCGATCACAAGGCCCAGATACAACTCGCGGGCAATGCCGAGTCCCTCCTCGATTAGAACGCGCTGCACCACCCGTCCCTCGGGACCCGTCTGGTGGGTCACCAGCGTCTTGCCGAGCATGGCCGTGGCGGCCTCGACGGCCGCATCTGCGCCTTTGACGACCTTCACGCCACCGGCTTTACCGCGTCCGCCGGCGTGGATTTGCGCCTTGACGACGACCGTGCCGCCACCCAGGCGCTCCACCGCGGCGCGCGCCTCGTCCGGCGCCGCGGCGACCTCTCCGCGAGGAACCCTCACGCCGAAACGCGCGAGAATCTGCTTGGCTTGGTACTCGTGAATTTTCATTTCAAATTGTCAGTAGTCAGTTGCACCGTTGATCTCTTGATTGCACTCCGGGCAGTTCCGGCTGGCACGGTCCGGGCAGGGCCGGGAAAGCGCTAAAATGAAGCTGCGACCTTCGATAAGCCAGTATAGGGGAGCTATCGCAAAAAAGGCAACGCGCACCATCTCAGGCTCATGAAGATTACTGAAGCCATCGAGAAGACTTACCACGGCGGCGGACTGAACCGCGCCGAGGCACGGGAGGTGATGACCGAACTCTTATCCGGCACCGTCCCCGACGGCGAGATCATTGCCTTCCTCACAGCCCTTGGGGAGCGCGGCGAGACGGTAGACGTGCTGGTCGGGTTCGCCGAAGTGATGCGCGCGCGCGCCGCCGAACTGCTGCCCAAGGCAGGCTTGAGGATCGAAGACCTGCACGGCGCGGGTCCGCTGCTCGACACCTGCGGCACCGGGGGCGATGGGCTCGGCACGTTCAACGTGTCCACGGCAACCGCGCTGGTGGCGGCCGCGGCGGGGGTCCGCGTGGCCAAGCATGGGAATCGATCGATATCCAGCCGCTGCGGCAGCGCTGACGTGCTGGAAGCATTGGGCGTCCGGATCGAGTTGCCGCCCGGGCGCATCGCCGAATGCCTCGACTCGGTCGGTTGCGTTTTCCTCTATGCTCCTCAGCACCACGCGGCCACGCGGCACGTGATGAATGCGCGGCGCGCCATGCGAACCAAAACCGTGTTCAATCTGCTGGGGCCGCTAACGAACCCGCTCGGTGCCACGGTGCAACTGACCGGCGTCTTCGATCATGCGCGCACGGAAACCATGGCGGAAGCCCTGGCTCGGCTGGGCACCCGCCGCGCCATCGTGGTCGCCGCTTGGGACGGCATGGATGAAGTTTCGACCACGGGAACCACGCGCGTATCGGAGGCCATCGGCGGAACCGTGTCTACCCGGCAGTTGGCCCCCGAGGATTTCGGCCTGACCCGTGACAGCTCAGCTTCAATCGAGGGCGGCGATGCCGCCACCAACGCCCGGATTCTCCTCCAGGTGCTCGAAGGGGCGCCCGGCCCATACCAACCCCACCGCCAGGCCGTGCTGGTGAACACCTCTGCTGCGCTGGTCGCCGCCGGCCGTGCTCCCTCCTTCACCGAGGGAGTCTCCATCGCTGCCCAAGGGATCGAATCTGGTGCTGCTCTGCGAACTCTCACCCAGTTGGTCCAATTCACCAGGCAGGCTGCTCCCAAGTAGACTCACCCGCCGCAGAACGGGACTACAAACGCAGGAAGTTTTCGAGCAGTTGCTTGCCGACGTCGGTCATCACCGACTCCGGATGGAACTGGACACCTTCCACCTGATACTGGCGATGACGCAACCCCATGATGAGGCCGTTGGGCGAGGTCGCCGAGACTTCGAGGCACGACGGCAGCCCCTCGCGCTCCACGATGAGAGAGTGATAGCGCGTGGCAGAAAAAGGATTGGGCAGGCCGGCAAAGATCGTGCGCCCATCGTGGGCAATGGGGCTCACCTTGCCGTGCATCAGCTCGGGAGCGCGCACCACCCGGCCTCCAAACGCCTCTCCGATCGCCTGGTGCCCGAGGCAAACGCCGAGAACCGGCACCCGGCCGGCAAACCGCCTTACAAGATCAATGGAGATGCCTGCTTCGCGCGGCGTCTTCGGACCCGGTGAAATCACGATACGCTCCGGCGACTTGCTTTCGATTTGATCCAGCGAAACGCGATCGTTGCGGTGCACTTCCACATTCGCACCCAACTCGCTCAGGTACTGAACGAGGTTGTACGTGAACGAGTCGTAGTTGTCGATGAGCAGCAGCATGTTCTGGCATCTATTATAAGGGGCCAGCCGTGAGAGTGCAGGCATCCTTGCCCGTTACCTGAAGCTTACTCTTTCTGCGTCGCCGGAGGCCCGGGGGGAGGGAGGCGCGTTCCCAGCATAATCTCGACCGCTACACGCGTTGGTGTCCAGCTTCGCGCAGGTGGTGCACTTCTGAGCGCCAGGCCACGCCTCGACCGATCAAGGGTTGCCGCAAAGCCGCGTAAACACTGGAGATTGCATGCACGGGCGGATTGGTCCCTGCCTTGCACTCATCGGGGCGGAGGCAATAGAACTCCAGGGAGGCAAGGCCATGAAGAAGATCATAAGTACTCTTGCAACACTCGTTCTCGCGATTCCGTTGGCAGCGCCAGTGTTCGCTGCCACGGGCGCCAAAGGCGCAAAGGGTCAGACTGCGACTCAGAGCGCCAGCACGAAATCGACGGTCAAGCGTGTAAAGGCCACAAAACGGCCGGCCACGAAGGTGAAGAAGTCCACCAAGTCCGCGCGAAAGTCCGCGATCAAGGGTGCCAAATCCGCCCCACAAGGCAAGTAGACAACGGGATACCCGCAGGTTCTCGTAATTGGTTCGGGGGGAATGCGCGTGGGAGACCCGGCAGCGAGGGCCGTGCTTGTAAGGCGGCCCTCACGTATACTCGAACAAGCTGCTTTTGAGGCGATGAGACGATTCACAAGCTAAGGCGAAGGAGACCACGTCCATGAAAAAGATCTCGGCAATTCTAGGCACGATCGCGATAGCGCTCTCACTTGGCGCACCAGTCTACGCCGCGCCCGCTGCGGCCCAGGCCCAGCGGCACGCCACGCGATCGCAGATGCGGCATCATCGTGCGCTGGCCCGGACGCATCACCGGCAGGCCCGCAGAGCACACCGCGCAGCCAGGCACGTCCGCTAGGCAAGCGCACCGAATCTGGGATTTCGCGGAAGTCAGCCGCGGGAGGATTCGTCGAGCCCCAGTTCACGGCTGAGTTGATGGGGATCGAAAGGCGAGCAGTGAAAGGTGCGGCCGTTCACTGCGAAGGTGGGTACGCGTCGCTTGCCGTGATTGGCCGCAATCACGAATTCCGCGGCGCCCTCAACATCCTCGATCCTGATCTCTTCAAAAGAAATACCGCGGGATTTCAGGAAACTCTTGGCGCGATAGCAGTCGGGACACCACACGGTGGTGTACATTCGAATCGCGGTCGTGGCACCTTGCGCCTGCACGCCTTCTTCCTGCTCCGTCTTCAAGCTTGCTCCTGTTTGGCACGCTCGGCAACATCGAGCCTGGCCATGGCGCGCTGTAGCGCCGCCTGCGCGCGCACCGCGTCGATCTCGGCTTGGCCCGCCCCTGCCTGACGCAGCCGCTCTTCGGCGCGCTGCTGCGCCCGCCTGGCGCGTTGGACGTCAATCTCTTCCGGCCGCTCCGAAGCCTCCACCAGCACGGTCACGCGATGCGGCTGCACCTCGGCAAACCCGCCGGCGACGAACAAGTAATGCGTCGTGGTGCCGTGAGTGTACGAGAGCTGGCCCGGCTTCAGCTCCGTGAGCAGCGCCGCGTGACCGGGAAGAATGCCGAGGTACCCTTCGCGGCCGGGCAGGGACACCGCCAGCACCTCCTCCCGGAGCATCAGCTTGTCCGGCGTGACCAGTTCGACGAGAATCCGATCTGTAGTTTGCTCAGGCATAACCTATCGGACCATCGGGCGGTTGAGTCATCCGGTCATTGAGTCATCGATTCAATGAATCAATGGCTGAATGAGTCAATGGCTCGATTACTTGAGTTTCTCCGCCTTCTCCAGCGCCTCGTTCATGGTGCCGACCATGTAGAACGCCTGCTCTGGAATGTCGTCGTACTTTCCTTCCACCAGTTCACGGAAGCCGCGAATGGTGTCTTCGAGCTTTACGTACTTGCCGGTCAGACCGGTGAACTGCTGGGCCACGAAGAAGGGCTGGGAGAGGAAGCGCTGGACCTTGCGGGCGCGCGCCACGGTCAGCTTGTCTTCGTCCGATAGCTCATCGATGCCGAGAATGGCGATGATGTCCTGCAGGTCTTTGTACTTCTGCAGCACAGCCTGCACCGAGCGCGCCACCTGGTAATGCTCTTCGCCCACGATTCGCGGATCGAGCACGCGCGACGTGGAAGCCAGCGGGTCGACCGCCGGGTAGATTCCGAGCTCTACGATCTGGCGTGAAAGCACGGTGGTGGCGTCCAGGTGGGCAAAAGCCGTGGCCGGCGCCGGATCGGTCAGATCGTCCGCGGGCACGTAGATCGCTTGTACCGAGGTAATCGAGCCCTTCTTGGTGGACGTGATCCGCTCCTGAAGCTCGCCCATCTCGGTCGAAAGATTCGGCTGGTAGCCCACGGCTGACGGCATGCGGCCGAGCAGCGCTGACACTTCGGAGCCCGCCTGCGTGAAGCGGAAGATGTTGTCGATGAAGAGCAGCACGTCGCGGCCTTCGACGTCGCGGAAGTACTCCGCCACGGTCAGTCCGGTGAGGCCCACGCGCAGGCGAGCGCCGGGCGGTTCGGTCATCTGACCGTAGATCAGCGCTGCCTTCGACTTCGACGGATCGCCGGGTGTGATGACGCCTGACTCGGACATTTCGAGCCAGAGGTCATTGCCCTCGCGGGTCCGCTCGCCTACGCCCGCGAACACCGAAACGCCGCCGTGCTTCATGGCGACGTTGTTGATCAGTTCCTGAATGATGACCGTCTTTCCTACGCCCGCGCCGCCGAATAGGCCCGTCTTGCCGCCCTTCAGGTAGGGCTCGAGCAGATCGATCACCTTGATGCCAGTCTCGAACATTTCGAGATTGGTATTCTGATCCTCCAGCGGCGGCGCTTCACGGTGGATGGGAGACCGGGTTTCCGCCTTGATGGGGCCGAACTTGTCGACCGGTTCGCCGATTACGTTCATCACGCGGCCGAGTGCCGCCTGACCCACGGGAACGGTTATGGGCTGGCCGAGGTCAATGGCCTTCATACCGCGCACCATGCCCTCAGTCGCCTCCATGGCGACCGCCTTTACGCGTCCCTCACCCAGGTGCTGCTCCACCTCGGCGATCACGTTAATCGGATTCGGGATATCAAATCCTTCGGAAGTGATGCGCAGCGCGCTATAAATTGGCGGCAAATGGCCCTCTTCGAAAGCCACCACCACCACCGGTCCGATCACTTCGACTACCTTGCCTTCCGTTGTCGTTGCGGTTCCTGTTGCCATCAAAAGCCCTCTCGGTCCTTCAGTATGTCAGTGCGTCAGGTTGTCAGTGCGTCAGGTTGTCAGTTTTTCAGTTCTTCAGCAGATCAGGTTAGCTATGACTCCAACAGCCCGCCGGAGCCGACGTACTGAAGAACTGGCACACTGACAACCTGACTAACTGAGATGCCGACCTACTCTTCTTGCGCCGCCGCCCCGCTCACAATCTCGATAATCTCCTTCGTAATCGCCGCCTGACGCACGCGATTCATATAAAGCGTCAGGGAATCGATCATCTCCGAGGCGTTACGCGTCGCCGAGTCCATGGCCGTCGTTTTGGCTGCGAGTTCGGCCGCCTGCGATTCCAGCAGGGCGCGGAACACCTGGCTCTCCG
Source organism: Terriglobia bacterium (assembly GCA_035946575.1). Classification (GTDB taxonomy): domain Bacteria; phylum Acidobacteriota; class Terriglobia; order UBA7540; family UBA7540; genus Gp13-AA77. The sequence continues at coordinate 9,382 of DASYZG010000007.1, forward strand.
CGTAGCGCGGCAGCAGCAGTCCAAAGATCTCCGCCGGTGGCTGCTCGTAGATGTAGTCCACCAGGTACTGGCCATGCGCCGGCTTCACAGGTGGAATCGGCAGGTAGCGCTCCACCGCCACGCGCTGGGTCATGATGGACTTGAACTCGTTGTAGATGAAGTCCACCGCGTCAACCTTGGCATCTGAATACCGTTCGATGATCTGCGCGGCGATGGCTTTGGCGCTCGAAAACTCGAGCTTAGAGAAGATACCGGTGTGCTCACCGACCATCGGTACCGGCCGCTTGCGAAAATGATCGTAGCCCTTGCGGCCGACGGCCAGCATTGAGACCTCGAGATTCGCATTCTCGTCGAGATACTGGTGCGCGCGGCGCACCAGATTCGAGTTGAAAGCGCCGCACAGGCCCCGGTCCGCAGTGACGAGCACCAGCAAGACCCGTCGGACCTCGCGGACGGCGAGCAGCGGAATCGCGGCCTGCTCGCTCGGATCCATGCGCGCCGCCACGCTCTCCAGCACGCTACGGATGGCGGCAGCATAAGGCCGCGCATGCAGGATCCGCTCCTGCGCCCGGCGCAGGCGAGCGCCCGCAACCATTTTCATGGCCCGGGTGATCTGCCGCGTGTTCCGCACGGAACGGATGCGGCGCCGGAGATCGAGAATGTTAGCCATGGTTCAGAATCGGAGTCGCAACTCGCATCATGCTTTCGCCGCCGCGGCTTTCGCCTTGCGGTCGGCGGTGAACTTCACCTTGAAGTCATCCAGCGCGCGCCGCAGTTCGTTGCGAATCTCGTCGTTCAGTTCGCGCTTCTCGCGAATCCTGGTCAGCACTCCCGGGTGCGCCGATTCCAGAAACTTCAACATCTGCTCCTCGAACAGCCGGCAATCCTCGACGGCAAGGTCATCCAGATACCCACCAGTGCCCGCGAAGATCGCGACCACCTGTTTTTCGACGGGCAGGGGCTCATACTGTCCCTGCTTCAGGACCTCGGTCAGGCGCCAGCCGCGATTGAGTTGTGCCTGCGTGGCCTTGTCGAGATCGCTGCCGAACTGCGCGAAGGCCGCCAGGTCGCGGAACTGGGCCATCTCCAAGCGCAGCGTCCCGGCCACCTGCTTCATAGCCTTGATTTGCGCGTTGCCTCCCACGCGCGACACCGAAATACCCACATTCACCGCGGGGCGGATGCCGGTGTTGAACAGATCGGTTTCAAGATAGATCTGGCCATCGGTGATCGAGATCACGTTGGTCGGAATGTAGGCCGAGACGTCGCCCGCCTGCGTCTCGATTACCGGCAGGGCGGTCAGCGATCCGCCGCCCAGTTCCTTATTCAGTTTGGCCGCGCGCTCCAACAGCCGCGAGTGGAGATAGAACACGTCGCCAGGGTAGGCCTCGCGGCCGGGGGGGCGCCGCAGCAGAAGCGAAATCTCGCGGTACGACACGGCGTGCTTGGAAAGATCATCATAGATGCAGAGCGCGTGCTGTCCGCGGTCGCGGAAATATTCGCCGATCGCGCACCCGGCGTAAGGCGCGAGGTACTGCATAGGCGCCGGGTCGGACGAGGTCGCTGCCACCACGATGCTGTACTTCATGGCATCGTACTGTTCCAGCGTCTTCACCACCTGGGCCACCGTGGAGCGCTTCTGGCCGATCGCCACGTAGATGCAGATCACGTCGCCGCCGCGCTGGTTGATAATGGTGTCAATCGCGATGGCCGTCTTGCCGGTCTGGCGATCGCCGATGATCAGTTCGCGCTGGCCCCGGCCGATGGGAATCATGGCGTCAATAGCCTTGATTCCTGTCTGCAGGGGCTCGCGCACCGGATAACGGTCAATCACTCCCGGCGCGATGCGTTCGATGGGATTGTAGTCGGAGGTTGTGATCGGCCCCTTGTCGTCAATGGGACGCCCGAGTGCGTCCACCACGCGCCCCACCAGCGCCTGGCCCACGGGAACCGACATGATGCGTCCCGTGCGCTTGACGGTATCGCCCTCCTCGATGAGGGTGTACTCTCCGAGCAGCACGGCGCTGACCTGGTCTTCTTCCAGATTAAGCGCCAGCCCGGCAACGTCGTGGGGCAGTTCGAGAAGTTCGCCCGCCATCACCCGGTCGAGGCCGTGGATGCGGGCCACGCCGTCGCCGACGGAAACGACCGTGCCCACTTCATCCACCGTGACACTGCGGTCGAAATTCTCGATTTGCTCCCGAATAATCTTCGTGATCTCGTCAGCCCTGATTTGCGGCATCCTTCACTCCAGTGGCCAGTGGCTGGTGGCTGGTGGCTGGTGGCAAACTCCCGGCCCGGCGGGGAACTTGTCACTCGCCACTCGTCACTTGCCACTGTTCTTTAAGCGGTGGCTAACTGCTCCTTGAAACGGCTGAGGGCTCCCCGGACGCTGCCGTCGTAGACCGTGCTGCCCACCTGGGCGCGCAAGCCGCCGACCAGGTCCGGATCGAGGTGAAATTCAAACTCCACCTGCTTGCCGGTCAGTTCCCGGAAGCGTGCCGCCATGGCGTCGCGCTGTGCCTGATCGAGCGCGGCGGCGGAGGTAATTCTGATGGCCACTATGCCCAGACGCTGATTGGCGATCCGGTGAAAGGCCTGGTGGATCTCCTCGAAATGCGCCATGCGGTAGTTCTTCACCAGCACGCGCAGAAAGTTCGATGTCGCCAGCGAGGCCCCCAGGCGATGCACAATCGTGTCCAGGACTTTCAATTTGGACGCCAGAGCCACGGCCGGGGCCTCAAACAGGTTGCGCAACTCGGCGCTTTCCGCGTACACGGCAGCAAATGCCGCAAGCTCATCGAGAGCGCGGCGGTACTCTGAAGATTCAGCAATTACGTCCGCCAAGGCGCGCGCGTAGCGACCTGCGATCCGGAAGGCCATCAGTTCTGTACCTCGGGATTCTTGAGGTCGCGCACGAAGCGCGCCACCAGGCCGCGGCGCGCCGGATCGTCGAGCCGCTGGCGGATCATGGCTTCGGCCAGTTCAACCGCCTGCCCGGCGGCGTAGCGCTTCAACTCACCTTTGGCCGCACGTGTCGCCGACTCGATCTGCGTTTGGGCAAATCCCATCAGACGCGCAGCTTCCGACTCCGCCGCCTGCTTCAGGCGCTCGCGCTCTGCCCCCATGGCGCGTTCCGACTCCACCTTGAAGGCCGCGATCTCCTTCCCTAGATTGCTCAGCTTGGTCTCCACCTCGCTCATGCGCGCTTCAGCCGCGGCCAGTGCCTTCCGTCCCTCTTCCAGTCCCTGGCGAATCGCGTCGTCACGATCGGCGAAGAAGTCCTTCAGCGGCCGGCGCAGCAGATAGGCGAGTACCGCGGCCATAATGAGGAAATTGACCACCTCGTACGTGTGCTCCCGCGACTCGGCGGGCGACTGCTCGGACTGCAACCAAATCGCGGAGCGCGATGCCGCGGCGGGCGTAGACTCGGGAACTCGCAGTCGCGGAGCTGCCAAACTTTGGGCTGCAAGCGCCGCGAGCGCCAGCAGGACGGTAGCGCCGAGAATTCTCCACTTCATCGCCGCGCGCCCCCTTCACTGCCCGCCGGGGCGGGTTCGGACAGGATCACTCCGGCGATCTGCTCCGCCAGGACCCCGCTCGACCGGGCCAGTTCCCTCCGCGCCTCCTCCGCCTGCGCCGCCAGATCGGCCTGTGCCGCCTTGACCGTCGCCTCGGCCCGGGCGCGCGCCTGCCTGACGACCTCGTCCCGCGCCTCCACGGCTTCTTTGCGGTCGGATTCGCGCTGGCTGTAGACCTCCTGCCTTGCCTTCAGCCAGAGCGCCTCGTATTCCGCCGCGCGCGCGTCCGCCTGGGCCGCGCGCTCCCGCGCCCTCGCCACGGCTCCCTTGCTTTGCCCGTCGCGCGCTTTCAGTACCGCGGCCAGCGGCTGGAAGAAAATCTTCCGCAAGATGAACAAAAGTAAAGCGACGAGAACGACCGTGGGGATCGCTTGGACAAACGCCTGCGCGAGCTCTTGACCGATGTTACCCATTGCGTGGACTTTAGTGGTTCAGCGTACGGCTCGAGGTGCCCGGGGGGCCCTAACAAATTACGCTATCACGCAAAATTCCCGCCTGTCAACGGGTTGAGCCACCGTAAGAGCGGGTGTGCGAGTTAATAGATCAGCTTTAACGAGAACTGGATCTGCCGCGAGGTACCGTTGGTCCTGGAAATCACACCAAAGCCGGTACCCCGCACGATATTCGCCGGCAGGCCGAAGTTCACAAGATTAAAAACGTTGAAGAATTCGGCGCGGAACTGCAGCGTGGCGGCTTCCCTGGAACCACGCCGGCCTAACGGGGTGTCTTTGACCAGGGCCAGATCGAAATCCCTGTAAGGCGGACCCCGAAAAGTGTCGCGTCCGAGCGTGCCGAGCCTGCCTTGATTAGGACCTGTCCCGCCCGCAAGATCGATCGGAATGTAAAAGAAGCCAGGATTGCCGGCACCCAATCCGAAATAGTCCTCGCGGACAGCCCGGCTGGTGGAGAACACTGGATTTCCGACCTGGTCGGGACGATCCGCGCCCGCGGACCCAAAGCCGCTCTGCTGAATTCCCGAGTACACCGTGAACGGTGATCCGGAAGTGAGAGTACTGATGTTCAGCAGTTGCCAGCCCGAGGTGATATGGCTGCCCAGGGGTCGCAGAAAGCGGAGGCGATCGAAGGGCAACTCCTCGATCACGTTGAACACCAGGATGTGGGTGACGTCAAATGTCGACGGGCCCTTGTCGGCTCCCGGATCCCAGGGGTTCTGCGGCAGGGCTAGCTGGGCGTTTCCGGCTCCCGTCAGACCCGGCCCGAGCACGCTGCTGCTATCGTCGAGGGATTTGGACAGCGTATAATTCGCCGAGAATCCCAGACCCCAGCGGGCGGAGGTCTTCGAGGCGGACGCCTGCAACGAGTGAAAGGTGGAGTGCGACCGGCTGCTCATCAGCGACTCCTGGGCATACCCGCCGGCGATCTGGCCGGCGGCATTGAAGTCGGTGAAAGGCGCGAAGCCAGGGGATGCGCCGCCGTAGCTGTTGGGATAAATGACGCTCGGCAGATGGATGCCCACCGTCGCCACGTAATCGGCGCTCACCCTCAGATCGCCAAAGGCGTGCTCGAAACCGGCGGAGTAGGTCGCGATGTAGCCGTTCCGGAAATTGGGTTCGAATCCAAAAATGCTCAGCGGATGGAACTGGCCTCCCGGGCTGAGCGCCGCCAGCTCATTTTCGAAGCGCTGCACGTCGATCTGGGTGTTCTGGGGCACCGCTTTGCTGTTGGCCGTGGGAAAAATCAGGTGGCCTTGCGGGGTGTAAAACGGCGGCACGTTGTAGGACGTCGCCGAATCCTGGAACGGCACCGGGGCGCCGGGCACCGCGGTGATGTAGGGATTGAATGCCATGGGGATGCCGCCGGTCAGGGTGTTATCCTGCCAGAGATTCGGCAACAGCGTGACGATGGAGCCGCCCGCATGGACGCTGGTCTTGTCCGTCGCCTCCCAGTTGAGAGCGAGCCGCGGACCCCACCCGCGGTAATCGGTATCGTAAGGCGGCTGCGGATAGAAGAGGAAGATATCGCGGGCTCCCGGATCCCAATAGCGCGCCGACTGCCCGTCCGGTCCCACGATCCTGAAGGTTGAACTCAGATGGTTGTGCTCGCGGATCACGCTGTTGAGCTCGTAGCGTAATCCGTAGGTCACCGTAAGACGCGAAGCCGCTTTCCAGGTGTCCTGAAAATAGAAGTTGAATGCGTCGCGATGGTCCCCGGCTTCGTCGATGTGATCGCCCTGCGGAAATCCCGGCGAGGCGACCCAGTTTGCGTACGAGAAAGGCGTGGCCGTTAGCAAGCCGCTGAGCGAATCCGGCAGGGGAGCGCCAGGCTGAATGTTATGTTCACCGCTGGCCGAGGCGATGCTCACCGGCGAGTACGCCGGTCCGCCGCCAAAGGTGTAAGCGCCGTTCGGCGTGATCCCGAACACCGTGGAATCGCGGTTGCCCCGCCATTCAAATCCCGCCGCGAAGGTGTGCGGACCGCGCGTCCACTGCAATGTCTGCCGGACCTGGAGGAGGTTCCCGAATGACTCTGTCCGCGTGCCGCCGGTGCTGTCGAACGCCGAGAACAGGCCGTCCCCGAAAGTCAGTGCCGGCTGGGTGGTGTTGAGCGGCACGAACGACGGCGTACTGCGCAGATAGCTGAGCGACGTCTCCAGCACCGTGTTCGGCGACACCGTGCGCGTATAACGCAGCCCCACATTGCGCTGATTGTCCACAAAGGTGAGGGCGAAACTCGGATCGATCGCCGTCTGATCGGGATCGGTCAGCGGGCCGGTGGTGTCGTCCAGGCTGAAAAGCCCGAGGAGCTGTGACTTGTCCGATAGCCTCTGGTCCACGCGGATCGAGAACTGGTCGCTCGACGTGCCGACCTTCGATGAGGTGGCGTACGTGCGGCCTCCGAACGGGCCGCCCGGGTCGTTCGGCCTCGGATAGGCGTCGAGAACGGGAACGATGGCCGGATTCACCGGGATGGTCAGCGTGTCGCCCGCAAAGGCCGTGCTGTCGATTCCCTTGCGCTCCGCCAGCGTGGGCACCGAAAGATCCTGGGTGGTGCCGAGCTCCTGCCGGAATCCCTGGTATTGGCCGAAAAAGTACGTCCGCCCGTGCCCGTCGTAGACGCCCGGCAGCTTCACCGGCCCCCCCAGGTCGAACCCGAATTCGTTGCGCTGGAAGGGCGGAATGCGGCCGGGACTCACAAGGCTGCGCCGGTCGAAGAAATTGCGTGCGTCAAAGGCCGCGTTGCGCACGAACTCGAACGCATCCCCATGCAACTGGTCGGTTCCCGATTTGGTGATCACATTGGTGTAGCCCGCCGCGCCGGCGCCGATCTCCGCGGGCATCACTCCCGATTGGCCCTGAATCTCCTGGATGGCATTCACATTGAAATTGGAGAAGGTGGCGCCGCCCAGCTCCGGGTCCGCCGTGTAGAAACCGTCCATGGCGAACACGGCCGTCACGCCGCGCTGTCCATTGATCGCGAACTGCAGGGTGAAATTGTTGGCGCCGTTGGTGTCTGTGGTGGTGCCGCCCGCCAGCGCCAGCAGCTTGGTGAAATCCCGCTGGTTCAGCGGCAGATTCGCCACTTGCTGGGTGGAAAGCTGAGTGTTGCCTTCAGCGGGCGGGGCTGGCGGCGGAGGAGATTGGGGCGACGAACCCGTATCACCCGCCTGCGCCGGATTCTCCGGCGCGCTTGAGATTTGAATTTCGAGAGAGGGTGGCGGCGAACGGAGCTGGAACGTGGTGGCCAGCTTGATTCTGTCCTTGACCGCAATGGGTCCCGCGGCAACCCACGTCTTCCCCTCCCAGGTGGCGGACACCTGATACTCGCCGGCGTCCATCCCGTCAAACGCGAAGCCGCCATCCGCGCCGGTTGTGGTCTTGAACACCCGCCCGTTGCCCGCCAGCCGCAGATCGATTGTGGCGCCGGCGACAGCCTTGCCCTTGCTGTCTCTGAGAGTTCCGGACCAGGAACTGGCCGCGAGCGCCGCTCGGGCGGCGAGAGTGGAGAGCGCGAGCAGGCCGGCTGCGCAGATCAGAAAGTGGAAGCGACGGAGCATCGTTTAATGTAGCAGCTTATCCTATGCTCATGTTACTCATATTCGATCTCACCTCAGTGAGCCCCATCACCCTGGCGCGGCGCGCCTGCGCAGACGTAACCACGTCCCTGGGTGAGGTCTGCTGTAGCGGCGCTCTATGAGCACCGGCATCTCGACGCAATTTCTCGACTGTACCGTCCGCTGAATAGATGGACAACTGGCGCGCTCGTAGCGGCGGCTTTATGCCGCCACCGCGAACTGACAATGCGGAAGTTATGGCGACGTAAAGTCGCCGCTACATTGTCCGCCCAAATACCGGACAGCTCACTAAATGATAGAGGATTACAAAATGGAGTCACAGCGGTGCGCTGTGGCGCGCCTGTCCCAGGCGCGAAAATCGCGGGCGGGGACGCCCGCGCTACAGCACGATCTGTCACCCTGGTTTGTAATCGTCATCAGGACCGCTTATGAAGGCCGCGTAATTTGCGGCGCTCGCAGGGCGCCGCTGCAGCAGACGTTCCATCGCAGGATTCTTTCGGCAGGACTCTTTGGGCCGCATCGGTGTTCCTGCGGCTCGGATCGAGTTCTCGAAGATTTCTGATTGCCGGCTGTTGACTGCCGACTGTTGACCGTCAACCGTCAACTGAAAACCCTCACTGCTTCGGCGACGCGCCTCGTTCCGCTTCTTCCCCCGCCCCCCGCTGAATCGGAACGCTCGGCTTGTAGGAGCACCCGCCGTACGGCCTGAAACTTGAGGTCAACCCCTGCGGCACGGGAATCACCAGGGGCGGGTTGGGCGACTGGTTGAAATCGAAGGCGTCGCTCATATCGCCGGCATGGTGATCGCGGGCCGTCAGGTGGGTTAATTGAAAGCGCTCCTCCATGAACCGCAGCATCGACGTGAAATCGCCGCGCTGGTGCGTGATATAGCCCCGCCGCGCGTAGGGCGAGATGATCAGCAGCGGGACCCGCGGCCCGTAACCGTACGCGTCCACCTGCGGCGGCGCCTCGTGGTCGTAAAAGCCGCCGTAGTCGTCCCAGGTCAGGAAGATCACGCTGCTCGACCAATAACGGCTCTTCATCAGGGCGTTCACCAGCCCCGTGACGTGCCACATTCCCTGCTCCACCGGCTCCGGCGGATGCTCGCTGTCCTGAAAGTCGGGAATCACCCAGCTCACCTCGGGCAGCGTCCCTTTCTCGAGGTCCTGCCCGAACTCGCTCACGTTCACCAGGTGCGACATCAGTTTCGGATTGTCCCGGATGCTTTTGAACCCCGGCAGTGGATTCCACAAGCCGAGTTGCTGCGGGCCGGGATAGTAGACGTGGCATGGATCGCTGACGTGCGGCTCGACCTCCGGCGTCTCCACGTAGTACTTCCAGGAGACATCCGCCCGGGCGAGCAGGTTCACCATGCTGGCGAAACTGAACCCGTCGGCATCGTCCGTTTCTTCCTCCAGGGCTTCAAGCTCATGATCCGGGGAGCAGACGTTGTTGATCAACCCGCCGGACTGCGCCGCCACCGTGAAAACGTGATTGGGCATGCTGCCGCCGTTGAGCGATGAGAAGAAATGATCGGCCAGCGTGTAGTGCCGCGCGTAATCCCAATAGTTCGGAATGTCGCGCTCGTCCAGATACGCCAGGGTGAAGCCGCTGCCTTCGGCCCACACGAAGCCGTCCATCGCGCCGTGATCGTAGGCGGCGTGCGCCACCCACCAGTCGTGCGAAAGATCACAGTCGGGCATCGGATTGGGCATGTGAAAGGGCTTGACGCAGCTCGCCGATCCGGGCAGCTCCGGCAGACAAGTCCCCGGCGGGATGCCGTCGGCCCCGGGATAGGTTCCGAAGTAATTGTCGAAGGTCCGGTTCTCCTGAATGATCCAGATGATGTGTTGGATCCTTTGCATGCCTGCCGGCACGCGATCCTGCGATTTCGCCCGGACGTGGGTGGAAACCTCGACGGCGATCATTAGCATTGCGACTCGGACCGCACGCCTCGTTTTTCGAATTCTCCGCATTGCTTGATTTCCACCCGCCAGCCGTGGGTCACGTTCCCGATCCACCTCACACCGGCCCCAGCCCGCGCAGCGGCCAGCCGTGGGCCACTCGCCGCTTGATCTTTACACCGTACCCCCGCCCCCGCCCAGCACCAGGTTGATCTCTCCCACCCCGCCCTGCACGTCGATGTTCAAATTCACCTTCGACTTCCCGTAGGCGTCGTTGGTGTAGACGTCGCCATTCTTCGCGAACCCGTTGGCGTTGATGGCGCCGAGGCCGCCCTGCGCCGTCACCCGCACACCGACGTCGCGCGGCAGATGCAGCGTGGCCTTGCCCACGCCGCCCTGTACGGAGCCCGTGAGGTCGTGCGCCCAGTGGCCGTCGAGATTGACGTCCGTCTCCCCCGCACCCAGGTTGACTTCGAATCGGCTCAGGCTCAGGTCCACCAGGTTCAGGTTCGCCTTGCCCGCGCCGAGGTTCGCCGTCAGCTCGGTCGCAACGTGGTCATTCAGCCGGATGTCCCAATCGTTGCGCGTGCTTCCGCCATGCCCGTGCGTTCGAGGCTGCTCGATGGTGAGGTGGGCCTGCCCGCCGCCCGCCTCGAAGTTCACCTCCGGCTTCCAGGCGTCCACGTTATAGGTGAAGTCCGCGTTCATCAGGTCGCTGGCGCCGCCCGCCACTTTCAACTCGCCGGCGCCCATCTTGATCTCCACCGCCACCGACTTCGTCTCCCCGAGCGGCACGGATTTCGACAGATTATGGGTCTCGCCAACCCTCGGCCCGCCCCCGGAAATGATGCAGCCGGACGAAGCCAGCATCAGCGCCGCAACCAACACCAGCGGTCTTCGAGTCATGGGTTCCTCCGAACGTGCCGTCACTTTTTCAGTTTGTCAAACTGCCAGTTCGTCAGTTTGTCAGTTCGTCAGGCTTTCAAGTTCGTCAGTCTGTCAGTTCTCGGACGTCAGCTCTTGGGTCTTCTGACCTCTGACTTCCGGCTTCTGACTTCTGACTTCCAGCTTCTGACTTCTGACTTCCAGCTTCTGACTTCTGGCTTCTGGCTTCTGACTTCCTACACCCTCCGCGGCCCCCGCAGCACCCGCGCCGGCAGTGTCAGCATAGCCCAAAGCAACTCCAGCACACCACCGACGGCGATGCCGACGATCCGGAACGGCAGCAGGATCAACCACACGATGGGATACAGCACCAGCGCCGCCAGCGCCAGCGGCCAGCACAACAACAACAGAATGCACCACAACAGAAAGGCGGTCATGCGGTCCCTCCCGGCTCACTTGGTACTACGAGCAGCCTGGGCCGGATGTTCCGTGAGGTTGGGTTTGGGGTTTGGGGTTTGGGGTTTGGGGTTTGGGCTTTGCGGTATGGGTTCTGCGAAGCGCGGTCAAGGATCCGGGCCCGGAATCTGGAGTCTGAAATCCGGGGTCCGGAATCCGAAATCTGGAATCTGAAATCTGTAATCCGTACCGTGCGAAAATGAAACTGAAAGCCCGGCCCAAGAGGCCCCGAACCCCCGTCCCGACCCCTTGATTTCCCCTCCCTAGCCCCTATTTCGAGATTTCCACAGGATAAGCCATTGATAATAAAGCGAAAATAAAATTTTCTCACTTTTCTCACTTTTCTCCATTGTCCCATTTTGATCTCTTACAGTAGACCGTAGCGGCGGGTTTACCCCGCCATCGGGCGGGTTTACCCCGCCATCCGGCGGGTTTACCCCACCATCGGGCGGTTTATTCCGCCAGCGGGGTTTACCCCTCCAACGGGGTTTGACCTCGCCAACGCGGGTAACCCCGCCAGCGGTGGGTATCCGCCGCCAACGGGCGGGACAAGCCCGCCGCGACACGAGAATCAGGCGGTGACGGTATGAAATCATCGAAGCCAAAACCAAGCGCCCGGAAGGGCGCCAGCCGGCATTCTGAGGAACAGCCCGGGCCGAACGCTCGCGTGAACGCGATGATCGTCGAGCGGGACCGGCTATGCGCTGAGGCGCGCGAGAATCCGGACTCTGAGGCCTTTGAGATCATGCGCGCTTACCTCTTGACAGGAATGGTCGCCAGCCGTCAGTCCCAGGTCGAGCCGGCGAGCCCGGAGTTCGCCGGCGCAGGCCGCGATGCGCAAATCCGGGAGAAACTGTTCCGGATCGAGGAAGTGGCTCGCGCAGCGCGGGAGGCCGTCGACAGCCAACTGGACGATATGGCGATCTACAACAGAATCCGCCACGTCATGGGGTTCGACCAGCCGGTGGTGCGAACCGGGCTGCAGGCCCAAGGCGTCGAACCGGAGGACGAAGACGAAGGCGACGACGAAGAGGAAGAAGCTGAAGACACGAATGGCGGCGACGGCGGCGAAGGCAGCCGCCTTCCGTAGCCCGGCCTCGACCGTCAGGTGACGGGGAATCTCTCCGTGAACTCGGTCCGAAGAGCCTGCAGAGCTCACGCAGACTCGGTGCAGCCCGGTGTTGGAAGCTTCGCCCCGAGCGAACACAGAGTATCCGAACCCAAGGAGCGACTTATGACGATCAATGATATCGCGGACAAACCGCCCGGCACGGGTGCTAATCCGGCAACCGGGGAAGCTCCGGCGCCATCTTCACCACGCCGCGGTGGCGGCGACATCGGTTCTCATGCCGCCGGCGCGCAGGGCGATCCCCTGCGCGTGCCCGGCCGTCACCGGGTCACGGCGGCGGCGATCGCCGCCAATCGCGCCAATGCGCGGAAATCCACCGGACCCCGCACCGCCGCGGGCAAGCAGCAGGTGAGCCGAAACCGTACGCGACTCCAGCAGAGCGCGGCGCGGCTGCAGGGTCTCACCGAGGCGCGATTGCTCGGCCAGCAGCCCGGCGCCGCCGAGGATCTCTACCGCGAGCTTACCCGCCCCTACGAGCCCGTGCCGGCCATGCTGGCCATGCACTTTCACGACCTCGCGCGCCTGCGCCTGGAGCTTGAAGCCTGGGAGCGTATCCGCGATTCCCAACTCGAGGAGCGCTGGCGCCAGGGGGGCATCGAGCGCCGCCGGCGCTGCCACGATCTGCTGGTGGATCTCCCCGGCACCGCCGAGGAGATATTCGACCAGGGCGTGAACCGCTTCCCAGACTCGCCCGCCAAGGCGCGCAAACAGGTGGAGTGCTACAACCTGCTCAAGGATCATATCGAGGGCGGCGATTACGATATCGCCCACCTGCTGCGCACCCTCTACGGCAAGGACCTGAAAGCGAACACCGACCGCGGCGAAACCATCGTGATGCGCTGCGAGCGCCTGATGAAACCCGAAACCGGGCCGCCGCTCACGGAGCCGCTGATCCAGGAGCTGATCCGCCTGCTCAACGATGAGGAAGAGGCCGCCGTGGCGCTGTTCTCGCTCTACGTCGACAAGACCGCCATGCCGGAATCCGAGTGCCGGTCGCGCCTCGGCACCACGCGCGAGGACCGATCAATGAGCTTGCAGGGCGAACGGCTCCGAAGCGCGATCGATCGCAAACACTGGGTGATTAACAGCCTGCTGCAGACCCTGCGCCTCACTGGGACCCGCGAGAATACTGGGCGAAAGCGCCCTCGGCGGCAAAAAAGCCGACCCCTCCCCCCCAAGAATTTGCACGTATCAAAGCCAACAAGTGCTTCAAAATCAACAAAACGGTGAGAAAAATGAGAAAATTAGGGCGGTTTCAAAGCCAAATCAACCCAAACCATAAAACCAGGCTAACTCAATGAGAGTCAGCATCATAGCTCGAAAAACCCGAAAAGTGCGGTAAGGGATCAAAGCCAAACACGCCGTGACGAGTGGCGAGAACCAGGGACAACTGATCGGCGGCGGGTAGCAAGTAGAGCAAAATGAGAGATGAGAGATGAGAGATGAGAGACGAGAGAGAAATCCTAATTGACCGTGCGCGAAGCGCCTTTGACTGCGGCGGGGCGCCGCTGCCGTACCGTCGGACACCGACGCTTCGGGGCATGTCTCACGGTCCACGTTGCGTGATAAAATCTCTGCAAGACGTGGTGGCTCTCGGCGTTGACGTAAATCCAAATTCGTGGCACAACCCGCCGGGCACGTCATGCTGAGCGCAGCGAAGCATCCCGGCATTTTGTTCTCAGGTGGGCGAGACAAAATGCGCAGATTCTTCGCTCCGCTGCGCTTCGCTCAGAATGACAAGTCCCCTCGGTTGTCGCACCGAACTGCGATGCGGTGGCTAGGATCAGGGCAACCGGATGGATCCTTGCACAATGCCCAAAGCGGACACCCATGAAGACGTGCTACGTCTACATCCTGTCGAGCAGGTTTAGAGTGTTCTACACAGGCGTGACCAATAACCTCGAAAGGCGAATACTCGAACACAAGCGAAAACTTGCCCCTGGCTTCACCCAGAAGTACAACGTGGACCGTCTGGTATACTTCGAGACCTCCAATGACATTCGGTCGGCAATCCAACGAGAAAAGCAAATCAAGGGATGGCTGCGTAGTAAGAAGATCGCCTTGATCGTCGCGAATAATCCCACTTGGAGGGACTTGAGTGAAGGCTGGTTCGAACGAAAAAAATGCGGGGATTCTTCGCCGCGCTCAGAATGACCGGCTACTCTGCCACTGGACGTGCACAGGCGGATCGTTCAGGGCGTACGCGAAGAAGGCGACGGTTTTGCATCGATGGGGACGCCTCCCTTGACGCGACCGGGCGCGCCCCCTAGAATCGATTATTAGAGCGGGTCGCGCATCCCACAAATCCCACGAGGTGCCATGCTGGACGGTCCCATTCCCGAAGGCCTCACTTTCGACGACGTGCTGCTGCGCCCGGCGCGCTCCGGCGTGCTTCCCAACCAGGTGCAGACGCGCACGCAATTCACCCGCAACATTCCGCTCAACATCCCCATCGTGAGCGCCGCCATGGATACGGTCACGGAGTCGCGCCTGGCCATCGCGCTCGCGCAGCAGGGCGGCATCGGCATCATCCATCGCACCATGAGCATCGAGCAGCAGGCCACCGAAGTGGACAAGGTGAAACGCTCGGAGAGCGGCATGATCGTTGACCCGGTCACGGTACGGCCCAATAGCCTGATCTCCGAAGCCCAGGAGATCATGCGTCATTACAAGATCTCGGGCGTGCCCGTCACCAGCGCCGACGGCAAGCTCGTGGGCATCCTCACCAATCGCGACCTGCGCTTTGTGCCCAATTCGAGCGTCGCCGTCTCCGAGGTGATGACCAGAGAGAACCTGATCACCGTTCCCGTGGGTACCACGCTCGAGGAAGCGGAGCAGATCCTGCACCAGCATCGCGTGGAAAAGCTCCTCATCGTGGACTCGCACTACAACCTCAAGGGCCTGATCACGGTCAAGGACATCCAGAAGAAGATCAATTACCCCGCCGCCGCCAAGGACGATCAGGGGCGGCTGCGGGTGGGCGCCTCGGTCGGTGTGACCGGCGACTACTTCGAGCGCGCCCAGGCGCTGGTGGAGGCGCAGGCCGACGTGCTGGTGGTCGACACCGCCCACGGGCACTCCGAGGGCGTGCTCGAAGCCGTGCGGCGCCTGCGCCAGGGACTCTCCGGCGTGGACCTGGTGGCCGGCAACGTGGCCACCTTCGAGGGCGCCTGCGATCTGGCGCAGCTCGGCGTGGACGGCATCAAGGTGGGCATCGGCCCGGGCTCCATCTGCACCACGCGCGTCGTCACCGGCGCCGGTGTGCCGCAGATCACCGCCATTTCCGATTGCAGCCGCGCCGTGCGCGAGGCCGGCATTCCGCTGATCGCCGACGGCGGCATCAAGTTCTCCGGCGACATCACCAAGGCCATCGCCGCCGGGGCGAGCACGGTGATGATCGGGAGCCTGTTCGCCGGCACCGAGGAAAGCCCCGGCGAGACGATTCTCTACCAGGGGCGCAGCTTCAAGGGCTATCGCGGCATGGGATCGATCGGCGCCATGGCGGCGGGGTCGGACCGCTACGCCATGCAGAGCGAATCGAAGAGCGTGGCCGAAGGAATCGAGGGGCGCGTGCCCTACAAGGGCCCGCTCGCCGACATGGTCGGCCAGCTCGTCGGCGGCCTGCGTTCGGGCATGGGCTACTGCGGCTGCGGCAGCATCGCGGACCTGCAGACCCGGTCGCGCTTCGTGCGCATCACCAGCGCCGGCCTGCGCGAAAGCCACGTGCACGACGTGATCATCACCAAGGAAGCTCCCAACTACCGGCTGGAATAACCTGGGGCTGGGGGTTAGGGGCTGGGGGTTAGGGGTTGGGGATTGGCGGCTGGGGGTTAGGCTGGCAGGCCGAAGCGTGGAGCGGCGGCTTTAGGCCGCCACGCCTGTCTTGCGGCTTTCGCAGATCCTGCCAGAAGTCAGCCTCAGAGGTCACGCGTGTCAGCCAACATAGATAGCCTAGACAATCGGCCGCCGGCCAGCCGCGGCGCCCGCCGCTTCCGCTGGATCATGACCGTGGTCTGGGCGGGCCTCATCTTCTACCTCTCCACCTCGGGCTTCGGCGTCTCCTTCACCACCTGGCTGCTCTCGGTGATTCTCGGCATTTTACACCTGACGGTCTCGCCCGCCACCTTCGCCCTGCTGCACGAGGCCTTTCGCAAGCTCGCGCACCTCACCGAATACGGCATCTTCAGCCTGCTGATTTACGCGAGTCTGCTGGGGACGATCGACTTCGAGTGGCGGCCGCGCCTGGCGCTCCGCGCCGTCGTGATCGCCGCGCTCTACTCCCTCACCGACGAGTATCACCAGTCGTTCGTCACGGGACGAACGCCCACCATCGTCGATTGCGGCATCGATACCGCCGGCGCCGCGCTCGCCACCCTCATCCCCTACGCCTGGGACCGCCTGCGCCAGGGCCGCCCCGCTCACACGAAGATCAAAAGCACCGCCGCCAGCGCCGCCAGCGCCGCGCCGGCCGCGAAAGGCACACCAGGCGTGTAGGCTCTCCACAGCCATCCCGCCAGCAGGCTGGCGGGCAGCGCCCCGGCCGCCGTGACCCAGTTGAAGATGCCGTAGGCGGAGGCGCGCGCCCGCTCGGGCGCGAGGTCCGCGATCCATGCCCGGGTCACGCTCTCCGTCAAGGCGTAATAAAGCCCGTAGACCGGGAACGCCGCCCACGCCATCCAGGCGTGCCGCGCCAGCGCGAAGGCCAGATAAACCGCGGCGTAAACGAAGTATCCGGCGACCACCAGCCAGCGCCGCGGCGCGCGATCCGAGAGCGATCCGAGCGGCCAGCTCAGCGACGTGTAGACCGCGTTGAATACGAGGCCGAGCAGCGGCGCGAAGGCCGCGCGCACGCCCAGGTTTTCCGCACGCAGCACCAGGAAGAGGTCCGACGAGTTGCCAAGCGCAAACACCCCGAGCGCAACGAACATCAGGGTCAGACGCCCGCGATGTTCGCCGAGCCCCGCCGCCGCTCGCGCGCTCCCGCCGCTCGCCGCCCGGCTCTCCGACTTGGGGAGCGTGGTGTGTTCCGGCGGCCGGATCTCCCGAACCGCGAACCAGGCAAGGAGAATGGTGGCCAGACCGGGAATTCCCGCCAGCCAAAACACCGTGCGCGCCTTCGCCTGCAGCCCGAGCACGAGGAGCGCGGCGCTCAGCGGTCCGAGGATGGCGCCCGCGGTGTCCATCGCCTGATGAAATCCGAAGGCGGCGCCGCGCCTGCCGGCGGAAACCGAGTCGGCGATGAGCGCGTCGCGCGCGGGCGCGCGAAGCCCTTTCGAGCCCCGGTCCGCAAGGCGTATCCAGAAGACCTGTTGCCAGCTGGTGGAGATCGCGAGCAGCGGCTTGGCGAGATTCGCCAGCGTGTAGCCGGCGGCGGCCAGCGGCTTGCGGCGTCGCAGCCGGTCGGAGAAGAACCCGGAGAAGAGGCGGATGAAACTCGAAGCACTTTCCGCCGCACCCTCGATCAGACCGAAAGCCATGGTGCCCGCGCCCAGCACGCTCACCAGGAATTGCGGCAGCAGCCAGTAAGCGGCCTCGCTGGCGGCATCGTTGCACAACGCCACCAGGCCGAGCACGCGGACATTACGGGGAAGGTTGACGAGCGCACGCCCGCCGTTCGCGGCGGCGGGGGCCGGGGAAGTCTGGTCAGGCTGGGGGTGCTGGGCCACAGGCGGGACTCGCTCGTTGAGTTGCAAAGCTCAGAAACACAAAGAGCGCCGCAGACCGTGCGGCGCTCCGGATCATTGTGGCGCAGGCGTCCCGCCTGCGTGCGGCTACTTCTTGTTGTCGGATTCTTCTTCCTCGGGCGGCGCCGCCTTCTCCTGGGCGGCTTGCGCCTCCTCGACGGCCTTGCGCTTGCGCTCGCTGCGCCGCGCCCGCTCCTCGGCGCGTTTCTGCAGCACCTCGGTGCCGATCAACTCCAGCACCGCGGTGTCCGCGCCGTCGCCCTTGCGCCATCCGACCGGAACGATGCGGGTGTAGCCGCCCGTCCGGGCCTCGAAGCGCTTGGCCACGTCTTCAAAGAGCTTCTTCACGGCGGCGGCGGCGAGCAGATAGCTCGCCGCCTGGCGCCGCGCGTGCAAATCGCCGCGCTTGCCGAGGGTGATCATGCGCTCGGCGAGATCGCGGGCCGCCTTCGCCTTCGCCACCGTGGTCTCGATGCGCTCCTCGAGAATGAGCGAGGTCACGAGATTCCGCAGCAGCGCGCGCCGATGCGAGGTGTTGCGGCTGAGTTTACGCCCGTAATTGCGGTGTCGCATGGCTAGCTTCCCGTTTCCGCCGGCGCCGCCGTTTCGCCTTCGTCGTCGCCTTCGTCTTCGTCCGATTCCGGCGGCAGCGCTGCCGCGGCAGCGGGCGACGGTACGCCTGCCGGCATGATCGGGGCGCCGCGCTCGTCGAACTTCATGCCGAGGCCCAGCCCCATGGAGGAGAGAATCTCCTTGATCTCGTTCAGGGATTTGCGCCCGAAGTTCTTGGTCTTGAGCATCTCCGGCTCGGTTCGCCGCACCAACTCGCGGATGGTGGTGATGTTGGCATTCTTCAGGCAGTTGTAGGAGCGCACGGAGAGCTCGAGCTCTTCGACCGATCGATCCAGGTTCTCATTGGGAACCAGGGGCGCGCGCGGGCCGGCCGCCGGGCTCGCGGCAACGGCGACGGGCTCTTCGGTCGCGGGCTCCACGTCTTCGAAGTTAATGAAGATGGCCATGTGATCCTTGACGAGCTTGGCGGCGAAACCAACCGCGTCCGCCGGCGTCACCGCGCCATTCGTCCAGACCTCGAGATTCAGCTTGTCGTAGTCGGTCATCTGCCCGAGGCGCGCCGCGTCCACCGTGTAGTTCACCTTGCGCACCGGCGAGTGGACCGAGTCCACGGGAATGTAGCCGATGGGCAGATCCTCGTCGTAATTCTTCTCCGCCGAAACGTAGCCGCGTCCCAGTTTGACGCGCATTTCCACTTCGAGCTTGCCGCCCTCGCTGACCGTGCCGATGTAAACGTCCTTGTCGAGGATCTCGATGTCGGCATCCTCCTGGAGCATGCCCGAGGTGACCTCGCCCGGCTGATTCACTTTCAGG
Organism: Terriglobia bacterium; assembly: GCA_035946575.1. Lineage (GTDB taxonomy): Bacteria > Acidobacteriota > Terriglobia > UBA7540 > UBA7540 > Gp13-AA77. The sequence goes on from DASYZG010000007.1 coordinate 28,440, forward strand.
TACATCGTCTTCGGCCCCTCGACGTGCATCTTGAGGGGAATCTGCTTGAGATTGAGGATGATGTCGGTGGCGTCTTCCACCACGCCGGAGATGAGCGAAAACTCGTGAAGCACGCCCTCGATGCGCACGGCGGTAATGGCCGAGCCCTCAATCGCAGAGAGGAGCACGCGGCGCAGCGCGTTGCCGATGGTGGTGCCGAAACCCCGTTCAAACGGCTGCGCGCTGAAGCTGCCGTACTTGTCGGTCAGCGTATCCCTGTCGCTTACCAGACTCTTGGGCTTTTGAAATCCCTTCCAAAGCATCCTGCTTTACCTCCAGATTCTTTCGATTCGCTGTCCCAGCCGGACGGACGCCGATCACTTACTTCGAGTAGAGCTCCACGATCATCTGCTCCTGAATGGGGAAGTTGACGTCTTCGCGCTTCGGGAGCGAGAGCACTTTGCCCTTCATGGCCGCGCGGTCGAACTCCAGCCACGACGGCACGGAGCGGTTGCCGGCCAGGTCGAGCGAGCGCTCCATGGCGCCCATCTGCCGGCTGCTCTCGCGAACCGCGATCTCCTGCCCCGGCACGACCTGGTACGAAGGAATGGTCACCTTGCCGTTCGCCACGCGGATGTGGCCGTGGCGCACCAACTGGCGCGCCGCAGCCCGCGACGGAGCCAGGCCCAGCCGGTAGACCACATTGTCGAGCCGGCGCTCCAGCATCTGCAGCAGCGTCTCGCCCGTGATCCCCTTGCCCGCCGCCGCGTCTTCGAAGTATCCGCGGAACTGACTCTCCACGATACCGTACAGCCGGCGCGCCTTCTGCTTCTCGCGCAGCTGCAGACCGTAGCCGACGATCTTCGGCTTCCTGGATTTTCCGTGCTGTCCAGGCGCGAAATTCCGCTTCTCGATGGCGCACTTGTCCGTCAGGCAGCGCTGGCCCTTGAGAAAGAGCTTTGTTCCTTCGCGCCGGCAGAGCCGGCAAACCGCGTCACGATACCTTGCCAAGCCAACCTCCGTAGGTGCCTAATCTGTGATCAAACCCGCCGCCGTTTCGGCGGACGGCAACCGTTGTGGGGAATCGGCGTGACATCGCGGATGAGCCGCACGTCGAGCCCGGCCGTAGCCAGGGCGCGCACGGCAGACTCGCGTCCGGCGCCCGGCCCCTTGACGCGGACCTCGACCGTCCGCATGCCGTGATCGCGCGCGCTGCTCGCGGCCCGCGCGGCCGCCTGCTGCGCCGCGAATGGCGTTCCCTTGCGGGAACCCTTGAAGCCAAGCGATCCGGCGCTCGACCAGCAGACCATCCGGCCGTCCGGATCGGTGATGGCCACCAGCGTATTGTTGAAGCTGGCCTGCACGTGGACCACGCCGTGCGGAACCACGCGCTTTTCCTTCTTCTTGAAGACCTTCTTCTTGCCGGTTTTGGCCGCAGCCTTCGCCATGTTCCCTCACTCCCGTCCCGAACTTATGTCTTCGCGGTAGCGCGCTTCTTATTGGCCACCGTGCCCTTGCGCGGACCCTTTCGCGTGCGCGCGTTGGTGTGTGTCCGCTGACCGCGCACCGGAAGGTTGCGGCGATGGCGCAGTCCCCGATACGACCCGATTTCAATCAGACGCCGGATGCTCAGGGCCACTTCCTTGCGCAGATCGCCCTCGACACCGCCGTCTTCTTCGATAACCTGCCGAAGGCGGTTCACCTCGTCGTCGCTGAGGTCCTTCACAGCCTTGCCGGCGTCCACGCCGGCGCGAGCCAGGATGGAAAGCGCCCGGGCCCGCCCGATGCCGTAGATGTACGTCAAACCGATTTCCGCGCGCTTGGTGCGCGGCAGGTCAACTCCCGCGATGCGTGCCATTCCGTGCCTCCCACAACTCCCTTGACCGGGCCTAGCCCTGGCGCTGCTTGTGTTTCGGATTCTGGCAGATCACCCGCACCACGCCGCCGCGGCGGATAATCTTGCACTTGCTGCAAATCCTGCGAACCGACGAACGTACTTTCATGTCCTCCGCCTTGTCTCGCTGGCGCGGCGCAGCGCCAATAAGCGATGTATGCCGCACGGCACCCGCACGGGAACCCCTCAACTCCCGGCAAGCGTCGGGCTCGGGCGCTTGATCCTTACCTGAAACGATACGTGATCCGGCCACGGGTCAGGTCGTACGGCGAAAGCTCCACCTGCACCCGGTCGCCCGGTAGAATGCGGATGAAATTCTTGCGCATCTGGCCGGAAATATGAGCCAGCACCTGATGCTTGTTCTCAAGCTCGACCCTGAACATCGCGTTCGGCAACGGCTCGATGACCGTCGCCATCACTTCAATTGCTTCTTCTTTGGCCATAAACCCCGGATGCGGGAAGTTTGCCCCGGCTTCCCTGATCTCGCAGGCTGCTTGCATTCTTGCCGGACGGAACCACCTGTTGGGACATTAGATGTCCGCCGGTCCGATGACGTTGCGGCCTGGAGAAGTCAAGCCGAGCCACGCGGCTCGCGGTCTCCAAGCCCGATACACTGATTATAAACGACCTTGCCCGGCAACCGAAACCAAATTAGCGTCCGGCGCCGGCAGCCTGCCGTCATCCAGCTCAGTCAGAACGTCGGCGCCGTCCGGCGTGATGGCCACCATATGCTCGAAATGGGCCGAATACTGGCCATCCGCCGTTACGGCCGTCCATTTATCCTTGAGCACCCGCACGTCGGCGCGGCCTGCATTCACCATGGGCTCGATGGCAATCACCATGCCCGGCTTCAACAACGGTCCGTGCCCCGGCCGGCCGTAGTTCGGGACCTGGGGCTCCTCGTGCAACGCCCTGCCCACGCCGTGGCCCACGAACTCGCGGACCACGGAATAGCCGTTCTCTTCCGCGTGCTGCTGAACCGCCCAGGAGATGTCGCCGACCCGGTTGCCAGCCCTCGCCTGCCGGATTCCAAGCTCGAGGCATTCCCGGGTGACGCGCGTCAGCCGCTGCAAAGCCTCGGATATCCCGCCTACCGCCACCGTCAGGGCTGAGTCGCCGTAGTACCCGTCAAGGATTACTCCCAGGTCCAGGCTGACGATGTCTCCCTCCTTGAGCCGGCGACCCGAGGGGATGGAGTGAATGATCTCTTCGTTCACGGAAGCGCACAGACAGGAGGGATAGCCCCGATACCCCTTGAAGGCGGGCCTGGCGCCCACCTCCCTGAGCCGTCTCTCGACAAACCGCTCCAGGTCCAGCGTCGTCACGCCGGGATGAGCCTGACGGCTCGTCTCCTCGAGGAGCTGGCGGACCAGGCGGCCGCTGCGTCGCAGCTTCTCAATCTCCGACTTGGAACGGCAAACAATCATGCACTGGTAGTAGATGCCACTTCGCTCGAAACCAGCTCAACAACGTCGCCCGAGACTTCCTCCGGCGCCCGGTCGCCCTCCACCTCGTGGAGCTGGTTGCGGACCTGATAATAATCGAGCAAGGGCCGCGTCATGACCTCGTAAGCGCCCAAGCGCTGCTGGATGGCGACCTCGCTGTCATCGGCACGCGTCATCAGCGCAACCCCATCCACGTCACAGACGCTGTCGTGCTGGGGCGGGTTGAAATACATGTTGTAAATCCGCCCGCAGACCGGGCAGGTGCGGCGGCCGCTCAGGCGCTTCAGCAACGCGCAAGAGTCGACCCGGATGTAGATGACCAGCGGTTCGCCGCGGCCCTGCTCCCAAAGCAACCGGTCCAGAAACTTGGCCTGGCCGATGGTGCGAGGAAACCCGTCCAGGATGAAGCCCGGCTGGCAATCGGGCCGCGCCAGGCGCTCAGCGGCGATCCCGCTGACGATCTCGTCGGAGACCAGTTCGCCGCTTTCCATGCGCTCTTTGGCGGCCAGCCCCAAGGGAGTCCCCAGGCGCACCGCCTCGCGCAGCATCTCGCCCGTCGAGATATGAGGAATCCCGAAGACGGCGGAGACGGCTTGAGCCTGTGTTCCCTTGCCGGCTCCCGGCGGCCCAAAAAAGATCAGCGCCTGTGCCTTCAGCACCCTTTTGCGCACCTGAGATCACGATGCCCGGCGCCCGCGCACCCGGCCTTTCTTCAGGAAGCCCTCGTAATGCCGCATGATGAGCTGGGCTTCCACCTGCTGCACCGTATCCATCGCCACACCGACCACGATCAGCAGCGACGTCCCACCGAAATAGAAGTTGACGTTGAGACCATGCAGCAGCCAGGTCGGCATGTGAGAATCAAACCAGCCTCCGCCCAGCCACACCGGCAGGTGGTTCAATCTCAAGCCGGCCAGCATGATCTCGGGAATCAGCGCCACGATGGCCAGGTAGATGCCGCCCACCCAGGTGATCTTGGTCAGGACGTCATCGAGATAGTCGGCGGTTCTCTTGCCCGGCCGGATTCCGGGGATAAAGCCGCCCTGCTTGCGAACATTGTCGGCGACGTCGTCGGGGTTGTAGATGATCGAAAGGTAGAAGTGCGCAAAGAAAATGATCAACACGACGTATGAGAGAGTATAGAGCGGCTCGCCATACGCAAACAGCGACAGAAACGCAGTCACGGCGTGGGCAATCACCCCGTTCTTCCAGAACAGGCCGATCGTCTGCGGAAAGGTCAGCAAGGAGACCGCGAAGATGATCGGCATCACGCCGCCACTGTTGACTTTGAGCGGCAGGTGCGTGGAAACGCCTCCCACCACGCGGCGGCCCACGATGCGCTTGGCGTACTGAATCGGCACCCGCCGCTCACCGCGCTCGACGAGCACGATGAAAGCCACAATGGCAATCATGAACGCCAGGACGACCATCAGAGCCAGGGGACTCCAGACGTGGGTGACGAAGACTTTGTTGTAAAGGTCGGCGATGCCGTGCGGAAGGCCCACCACGATGCCGGCGAAGATCAGCAGGGACATTCCATTGCCGATGCCGCGTGCCGTGATCTGCTCACCCAGCCACATGATGAAGACGGCGCCCGAAGTGAGCGTCAGCACGGTGGTGAAGATGAACAGCGGCCCCGGATCGGATACCAGCGGGATTCCGCTGGTCGTCTGGCGCTCGAGCGCCACGGCGATGCCGAACGCCTGGAAGGCCGAAAGACCCACCGTCATCCATCGGGTGTATTCGGTGATCTTGCGCCGTCCGAGGTCGCCCTCTTTCTGGAGCTTCTCGAGCGTGGGCGAGACCACGGTCAGGAGCTGCAGAATGATCGAAGCCGTGATGTACGGCATAATGCCCAGCGCGAAGACGGTCAACCGCCGCAGGCTGCCGCCGGAAAACATGGAAAGCAGGCCAAACAGGCTGCCCCCCATCGAGCTGAAGAACTGTTCGAAGACCTTGGAGTTGATACCGGGTGTGGGAATGAAAGCGCCCAGGCGATACACTGCCAGCATCAGGAGAGTAAAGGTGATCCTCTTCCGTAAATCCGGAATCTCCGTGATGCTTTTGAGCGATTCCATCATGCCGGGATTACCTCAGCGGTGCCGCCCGCCTTCTGGATTTTCTCGAGCGCCGACTTGGAGAAGAAATGCGCCGCGACGTGGATGGGGCCGGGAAGCTCGCCTTCACCGAGAATCTTCACGCCATCCCACAGTTTCTTCACCAAGCCGCGCTCGATCAAAGCGTCGGGCGTTACCTTGTCTCCGGCGGCGAAGCTCTTGAGGTCACCCAGATTGAGGATGGCATGGCGCTTCTTGAAGATATTGGTGAAGCCGCGCTTCGGCAACCGGCGGTGCAGTGGCATCTGACCGCCTTCGAATCCGCTTCTGGTGCGCGAACCCGTTCGCGAGCGCTGGCCCTTCTCGCCGCGCGTGGCGGTCTTGCCATGCCCTTCGCCCATACCGGTTCCAATTCGCTTCCGCCGATGACGCGCTCCCCGGGGCGGCCGTAGTGATCCAACATGAGTGCTCATAGACTAATCCTTCGCCTCAGGAGCGGCGGTCTTGTCAGCCTCGGCCTTCGCCTTGGGAGTTCGCGCGCGGCGCTTCGGTTTGGACTCGGCCTGCGGCTCCGACCCGGCCGCCTCGGGCTCGACTGTCGCGGCCTCAACCGGTTCGGGTGCAGACGCGGCAGGCTCAGATGCCGGCTCAGCCGGAGTCGGGTTCTCACGCCGCGGGGCGGGAGCAACGATGGTGTACTCCGGTGTCGTCGTCCAGGCTGGCGGTTTCGCCGCCTGCACCACCTCAACCAGATGCGGCACCTTGGCAATCAGCCCGCGAACGACCGGCGTGTCCAGACGCTCGACCACCTGCTGAAGGCGCCGCAGCCCGAGTGCGCGGACGACCTCCGCCTGCTTGCGGTTAAAGGCGATGCCGCTGCGAACCCATTTGATCCGTACCGTGCTTTGGTCAACCTTAGCCATCAAACCCTCTGGCACTCAGCTCCGGGATGCCCGGAAATCCGGAATCGAGGCGTACTTTCGTAGACCTTTTTGGGCACCAGTACTATTCCGGCTCCGTTCGTAATCGGCTTTATCCATCAAACCGAATCAGAGCTCGTCGGCCGTTTTCCCCCGCGTGTTAGCGACTTCCTCGGCATTGCGCAGTTGCAGCAGCGCATCCATGGTCGCCTTGACCACGTTATGCGGATTCGTGGTTCCGAGTGACTTTGTCAGGACGTTCTGGATCCCCACGGCCTGGATAACCGCTCGCACCGCTCCACCCGCGATCACGCCGGTGCCCTCCGAGGCAGGTTTCAGCAGTACGCGGCCGGCACCATAGCGACCGAGCGCCGTGTGCGGAATCGAGGTGGTGGTGATGTTGACCCGCACCAGAGCTTTCTTGGCGGCTTCGATTCCCTTGCGAATGGCCATGGGAACTTCGCGTGCCTTGCCGGAACCATATCCGACATGGCCGCCCCCGTCGCCCACAACAACCAAGGCTGAGAAGCTCAGGTTCTTGCCGCCTTTCACCACCTTGGTGACGCGATTGATTGCGACTACCTGGTCCTTCAGTGTCAGCGTACTGGCGTCAATGCGACTCAAACGGCCCTCCCGGCTAGAATTCGAGGCCAGCCTCGCGGGCGGCGTCCGCGAGCGCCCGCACCCGTCCGTGATAAGCGTATCCCCCGCGATCAAAGACCACGCGCGCGATATCGGCTTGCTTGGCGCGCGCCGCCAGCGTCTTACCGACGCTCTTGGCTGCCGCGACATTGCCGCCGGTTTTCATCACCGCGCGCACGTCGTTATCGCGCGTCGACGCCGCCACCAGCGTGCGCCCGGTGGAGTCGTCCACAATCTGCGCATAAATGTGATTCAGCGACCGAAACACGTTCAGCCGCGGGCGCAGCGTGCTGCCGCTCACCCGGGCCCGCAACCGCCGGTGAACCCGGCGTCGCGTGTCGTCCTTCGAAGTCTGCTTGATCATACCCTGTGCCCCTGCGAACTGCTTACTGCTTGGCCGCTCCGGCGCCCGCTGCCGCCTTGCCGACCTTCTTCTTCAGGCGCTCGCCGGTGTAGCGGATGCCCTTGTTCTTGTAAGGGTCCGGGGGCCTCAACCCACGCAGCTTGGCGGCCACTTCGCCCACCTGTTGTTTGTCGGCGCCCCTGACCACCAGGTGGGTCATCTTCTCCACGCTGACCTCGATACCTGCCGGCAAGGGAAACTCGATCGGATGGGAATAGCCCAGCGTAAGCGTCACCGACGTTCCCTTGCTCTCAGCGCGATAGCCGATGCCGACGATATCCAGGTGCCTTTCAAAACCATTGGTTACGCCCTTGACGGCATTCGCCAGCAGGCTCCGGGTAAGACCGTGCAGGGCGGCATGCCCGTCATCCTCGCGGGCGACAGTCACGTGACCATCCTTGCGCTCGAAGCGAATTCCCTCGGGCAGCGCCACCCGCAGGCTGCCCTTCGGCCCCTTGACAACCGCCACCGCACCGTCCAAATCCACTGAGGCGCCACGCGGCAAATCGATCGGTTTTTTTCCAATCCGTGACATAGACTTCGTCCTGTATCTCAGTCCCTGCTCATTCGCCTTTAGTCATCGACCGTTCGCTTTCGACTTGCGAATGATCAATGACAGCGAGTCATGGCTTACCAAACGTTACAAATCAATTCGCCGCCCACGCCGGCCCGGCGTGCCGCTTTGCCAGTCATCACGCCCTGCGGCGTGGTCAGAATGGCCACCCCAAGGCCGCCCAGCACCTTCGGCACTTCGGTTTTGCCGACGTAGACCCGGCGTCCCGGCTTGGAGACGCGCTCCAGCGCTGAAATCACGCTCAGGCCCTCGGTATCGTAGCGCAGATTGATGCGCAGAATTTTCTTCTTGCCTTCTTCAGCAACCTTGTAGTTGCCGATGTAGCCCTCGTCCTTCAGAATACGCGCGATCTCCACTTTGAGCTTCGACGACGGCATTTCCACGCGTCCGTGCCGCGCGCGGATGCCGTTGCGGACGCGCGTCAGCATGTCGGCAACCGGATCAGTTACAACTCCCATAACGTTTCCTCAACCCGTCCTTAGTCCCCTGTCATTCGTCGTTGTCCCTGGTCATTCGCTTTCAGGAACGTCGCGGTCCTTCATCAGGTTCGAGCGAAACCCACCAAGGACCAAAGGCTCATTCTCAAAAGAACAGAATTGCTAGCATCCCTACCAGCTAGATTTAATGACGCCTGGGATGTCTCCCTGCAGCGCCAATTGCCGGAAACAGAGACGGCAAAGGTCGAACTTCCGCAGATATCCGCGGGGCCGCCCGCAACGTCCGCAGCGGTTGCGGTGTTGGATTTTGTACTTCGGCTTCCTGACCAGCTTCGCCATCTGCGAAAGACGCGCCACAGCTTATCCTCCCGCCTTACTCTCTTCCGGCCCCGCCGCCGCACGGCGGCCCTCGGGCCTGAAAGGCATGCCGAAATACCGCAGGAGCGCCATCGCTTCGGCGTCCGTGCGGGCGTCGGTCACAATCGAGATGTTCATGCCCTTCACTTTGTCGACTTTCGAATAATCGATCTCAGGAAAGACCATTTGATCACGCAGCCCCAGCGTGTAATTCCCGCGCCCGTCGAAGGCTCGCGAGGAAAGACCCCGGAAATCGCGCACGCGTGGCAGCGCTACGTTCATCAGCCGGTCGAGAAACTCGTACATGCGGTCTCCGCGCAGCGTGACCATGGCTCCGATGGGCATGTTCTTGCGCAGCTTGAAATTCGCGATCGACTTGCGCGCGCGGGTGATCACCGCCTTCTGACCCGTGATCAGTCCCAGCTCCACGCCGGCCGAATCCAGCAGCTTGGCATTCTGAATCGCCTCGCCGAGCCCCATGTTCACGACGACTTTCTTTACCCGGGGCACCGCCATCGGGTTCGTGTACTTGAACTCCTTGGTAAGCGCCGGAACAATCTCTTTTTGATAGCGTTCTTTCAGTCGTGGTGTCATGTAGAACCAGCCTTCAAGGCGTCAGCTCTCAGCCGTCAGCCTTCAGTACGCAAACGCGAGCGATTGCTGACGGCTGACATCTGATTGCTGACAGCTTATTGCTCCAGCACCTTTCCGCAGCTCACGCAAACCCGGACCTTTCCGCCCTCGGCCTTCTGCCGGTGCTGAACGCGCGTGGGTCCGCAATCTCCGCAGATCA
>DASYZG010000008.1:0-13603 GCA_035946575.1 Terriglobia bacterium
CCAAACCGGGACCAACCGCGCACCAATCAAATTACCGGCCATCCTCCCCATCACGCCTCGATTCTACCCACCCCGGCCCAATACTCGCGCCCATTTTCATCTCCGGGGATGGCCGACGCAGACGGTCATGTGGTTTCCAAAACACATTCCAGCTCTTCTCCAACTCGGTCCTCACTTCCGCGGTGTCCACCTGGCGATGCGGAGGCCAAAGCAGCCTTGGGATTGACGCGCGCCGGAGAGGGCCTTGAGTCACAAGCGGCGGCGGCCCTGCGCGTTTTGCGCCCGAGCTTGCCCTCGATGCGCCCATCAGGTTCGATTTCGGGGCCAGCCTCGCACTCTCCTTGTGCTTTCATGGTCAAATCCCGGCCAAATTGGGTTCGTTTTCGGTTCGTTTTGGGTTCGTTTTTGGGTGCATTTTCCGAAATAGTTGCTGATTTCATTTGACTTATTGGCTTCGCCCCCGGATTTTTTTGTGGGGGGGGGAGGGTGCCTCTTTGCTCCCCCGAACCGACTGATCTGCCGACTCCCGGCCCAGCCTTTCGCGTTTTGGTGGCAACGGCCGCATAAGCCTGACCTCAGCCGAAGAGTACATCCCGGATTTGGGAAAAGGGAGAAAACTGAGACAAATGAGAAAATTTTTTTCATCATTTATTTTCAGTGGGTTAGCCTGTGGAAAACTCTGGCGGCTCTCTTGAAGGCTCCCTGGGCTCTCTGTGGCTTCTCTGTTGGCTCGGCGTTAAGAGCTCACGGAGGCCACGGAGGGCTTCAGGAGGCCACAGAGGGCCCGATTAGGCCGGCTTAAAGAGTGGAGCTTGGCTTAAAGAAACTGGCTGACCGTTAACATCAGCGAGCTGGTAATATCGACGGGCTGCGGAGACTCTGGGGAGAAAACGATGATGAGACTGAAGGGCTTGGTCGCTCTTGCTGTCTTGATTTCTCTGGGATCGGCCAGCCCTAGGTCGACTTTCGCGCAGGTCCAGACGGAAGTCCCTGCGGTGGTCGCCGGGGCAAAGCCAGTGACCGTGGAGCACGTCAAGATTCACGGTGAAGCCCTGGAAGGTAACCTCGAGGGCGAGGCCGTGGACCGGGATGCGATCGTGTTCCTGCCGCCGGGCTATTCCAAAAATGAGAAGCGCCGCTATCCCGTTATCTATGCCCTGCACGGATTCTCGATCGGTGCGGAGCAGTGGACCCACGAGATTCACGTGCCCCAGACCATCGAGGGCGCCTTCGCTCAAGGCGCCCAGGAGATGATCGTGGTGCTGCCGGACTCGAAAACCGTTTACGGCGGGTCGATGTATTCCAGCTCCGTTACCACCGGTGATTTCGAAAATTACGTCGCTCACGACGTGGTGGCTTATATGGACGCCCACTACCGCACTCTTCCCAACCGGGTGAGCCGGGGACTGGTGGGCCATTCCATGGGCGGCTATGGCGCGGCTCGCATAGGCATGAAGCATCCTGACGTCTTCGGTAGCCTTTACATCATGAGTCCCTGTTGCCTCTCCCCGATGGGTGCGAGGCCTTCTAATCCGGCGATGCAAAATGCCATGGCGTCGGTGGAGAAGGAATTGGAATCGGTCAAGACTCCTGCCGATGCGGCCGGCTTGTCGTTCTTCGCCCGCGCTCAGCTCGCCTCGGCCGCGGCGTGGTCGCCCGATCCGAAAAATCCACCGCTGTACCTCGACCTGCCCAGAAAGAACGGGGAGCCCCAGCCGGATGTGATTGCCAAATGGACGGCCAATGCGCCCCTGGCCTTCGTCGATCAGACCATCCGGAATTTGCGCCGGTATCGCGCCATCGCCATGGACGTGGGCGACCAGGACGGACTGCGCTTCGACGCCGGCAAGCTGCACGACGTCCTCGACAGCTATGGCATCGCCAACAGCTTTGAGATTTATCACGGGACCCATACCAGCGCTGTCGCCGATCGGTTTCAAAACCACGTGATGCCATTTTTCAGCAGGAATCTGTGTGCGACTGAAAACTGCAAGTGAGGATCCGGGCCTTCGCTCAAAGACGATTGCACCACAGAGACCACAGAGACCTTCTCTGTGAAGTCTGCGCCCGCTGCGGTGAATCCGTCTTCGCGCGCCAAGGCCACCCCATCCGCGTTCCGCATCCGGTTGACACTGGATGATGCCGGCCCTACGATGAGAGCAGTCAGGATGAACTCACAACCGGAATGATCCGCCGACCCCGTCGCCTCGTTCAGTGGTTTCTGCTGGCCGCCCTCGCCGCCGCGGGGTGCGGATTCGCCGACGACAGCGCCAAGGACAAGCAGCCCTCCAAAGACATCGAAATCGAGAGCATGCAGACCACGTACCGGTACGAGAACGACGGTACGGGCTCGGTGACGCAAAGCTCGCGGATTCGCATCCTGACGGAAGCCGGGCGCGACGCCGTGGGGCAGTTCTACTTCTCCTACTCGAGCGGCCTCGAAGACCTGAAGATCGATTACTTCCGCACGCTCAAGAAAGACGGCACCAAGTTGCCGGTCGATCCCTCGCAGGCGGTGGAAACGGCCTCGCCGGTTTCGCGCTTGGCGCCGATGTTCAGCGACGTCAAGGTCAAGGTGATGGTGGCGCGCGACCTTGCCGTCGGGGATGCGCTCGAGTACCAGTACCAACGCGTGGTGCGCGTGCCGCTCAAGCCCGGCGATTTCTGGGCCATGCACTACCAGGACCAGAGTTCTGTGGTCGATTCCGAACTCGTTGTGCTCGACGTCCCGGCGGACCGCCATCTGACGCTGAAAGCCTCGCCGGACGCGCACTACACGACCGAGGAGAAGAACGGCCACAGAATTTATCGGTGGCGGCTTTCGAATCCGAAGCCCCGCGAGGCCTCGGACCTGCCGCCGGATCCGATCTTTGTGGCCAGCACCTTAACGGACTGGAAGCAGGTGGGCGACTGGTATCGCGGTCTGGAGTCCCCGCGGGTGGAGGTTACGCCGGAAATCAAGGCGCTTGCCGCCCAACTGACCACGGGCAAGAATACGCCGCGTGAAAAGCTGGAGGCTCTCTATGTCTACGTCTCCGAGCAGGTGCGCTATGTGGCGCTGGAGTTCGGGATTGGCGGGTACCAGCCGCACGCCGCCGCCGACGTGCTGACGAACCGCTACGGCGATTGCAAGGACAAGAGCGGATTACTGGAGGCGCTGCTGGCCGCCGCCCGGATCACGGCTTACCCGGCCCTGCTCAACGCCGAGCACGGCTTGATTGAGCCCGCCGTACCCATGCCCGGCCAGTTCAATCACGTGATCACCGTAGTGCCGATGGATGGTCAACTGCTCTGGATGGACCCCACGCTCGGTCTCGCCCCGCTCGGGGTATTGGCGATTTCCGAGCGCGGCAAGCAGGCGCTGGTGGTGGAGCCGGACGCGAGCCGCCTGGAGCAGATCCCCGAGAAGTCGCCGATTCCCAACCGCGAGACGCTGACTTCCACCGGCAAGCTCGACTCGGCCGGCAAACTGACGCTCGACGATCGAATCGAGCTTCGAGGCGTCGGGGAGATTCTTTTTCGAACGCTTTACCGGCTGGGCAACCAGGACGCTTTGAAGATGGTCGAAAAGCAGATCGCCAACGCGCAAGCGCCGGGAGCGACGGCTGCGGACCCCAAGCCCTCGGATGCGCTCGACCTTTCCCAGCCCTTTCGTCTCGACCTCAGCGTGACCGACGCGGATTATTTCCCGGCGCTGGAAAAGTCGCATGACGTGCGGGTGCCGCTCTTCTCCACGGAGACCGGCGCCCTCGGATCGGAAATCGAGCGCGCCCGAAAACAGGTGGAAGAATCCGCCAAGAAACCCGGCGGCAAGAAGCCGCAGGAGATGAACCTGCTGGCGGGGACGGTGGACTACAGCACCGACCTCGAGGTCGACCCGGCGTACCAGGTCGATTTACCGCTGCCCGTCCACGTGGACCGCAGTTTCGCGAGCTACGATTCCACCTACACCTTCGATCACGGCCACCTGCGGGCGCGGCGGCTGCTGGTGCTCAAGCTGAGCAAGCTGCCGGCCGCGGATTGGCAGGACCTGAACGCCTTCCGGAAGCTGATCGACAGCGACTCCGCGCAGACGCTGCAGTTGCGCCGCTCGTCGGCGTTGAGCCTCGAATCCAAGGCGCCGGACTTGAGCGCCGAGGATGCCGAGCAGGACGGCCTGAACGCGCTCCAGCACGGTGACCTCTACTCGGCCGAGAAGCTTTTCAAAGAGGCCACCAAGAAAGATCCGGAGAGCAAGACCGCCTGGAACAATCTGGGGCGGGCGGAGACGGCGCTTGGCCTGCTCGACCCGGCGGAGGCCGCTCTCAAGACCCAGATCAAGGTCCACCCGAACGACGAATATGCATACAACAACCTGGGGAGGATCTACGCGGCGCGCCACCAGTACGATCGCGCCCTCGAGCAGTTCCGGAAACAGCTCGAAATCAATCCGCTCGATCCCTACACGTATCCCAATCTCGCCGCCGTTTACGAGGCGATGAATCGCTGGGACGATGCCGCCGGGGCCTGGTCCAAACAGGTCGCCATCGATCACACGCAGTGGGCGAGTTACGCGTCCTGGGGCCACGCGCTGTTGAAGGCCGGCAAGCTCGACGAGGGACGCGACAAGATGAGGCGCGCTCTCGACATGGATCGCAGCCCGACCGCTTTGAACGACGTCGCCTACCAGATGGCCGAGGCCGGCGTGGACCTGGATCAGGCCGCGCAATACGCGCGCTCGGCGGTGGAGCAGGCGGTGGCGAGCGTGAGCGATGCCAATTCCCTCGACGTACCCAAGGATTACAACACGCGGCTGATGAGCCTCTCGGCCTTTCTTGACACGCTGGGCTGGGTCTACTTCCGCCAGAAGCAATTCGGCCAGGCCGAGCCGCTGATCGCGACGGCGCATAATCTGCGCGCGGAATCTGATATCGCCGAGCACCTGGCGCGCGTCTACGCCGCCGAGAATCGTCCCGACGAAGCCCTGCGCTACTACGCCTGGTCCGCGCTCGAGCCGGGCTGGACGGGCCAGCACGATCCCAAGCTGAGCGCGGATCTGGAAGGGCATTTCGGCGGCCGGGACGGCCTGATGCGCAAGGCCGCCGCCGTGAATCGGGGTTACTTCGCCGAGCACCGCCTGCCGCAGGCGGCATCATCTGCCTGGCCCGCCACGGCCACGTCCGCCAGGTCCGCGGTGGTTGAGCTGCAGGTACTGGTGGACGCCAAGGGGGTGGTACGCGACGCGCAGGCGACAGGCGGCGACGAGCCCTTCCGGTCCGCGGCCCTGGAGGACGCCCGCGGCCTCACGCTGCCGGCGCTTAACGTCACGGGGCAATTCCTGAAGACCGTCCGCAACATTACCTACGTTTATTCGGCGTCCCGGCAAGTCACCGCCGTCTGGAATTTCGGCAAAACCGATGAGTATGCCGTGAGGATGTTCAACCAGTCGCCCTTCGCGCCCGGGATGATGCTGATCTCGAGCGGCGAGATGGAACTTGGGGTAAGCGCCTTGCACGATGCGCTCCGCGCCAACCCGGACTCACCCTATGCCGAACAGGCTCATCTTGCCGTCGCCGAGGCCCTGGGCGAGAAGCGGGACTATGCCGGAGCGGAGGCTGAGTATCGCGCCGCCGCCCAGTCGAGCCCGGACGATCCGCGGCCTCACCGCCGGCTGGCCGACATGCTGGCGCTCGCCGGAGACCGGGCGGCGGCTGTGGGTGAGTATCAGCGGGCGGTCCAGCTCAACCCAAGTGATGCCGACGCGCACTTCAGCCTGGGAGCGCAGTTCGAAGCGGCGGCTGCAGGCGAGGCGCTCAAGGGCGCGCATTTTGATGCGAAGACAGGAAACTACGCGCCGCCATCGGGCAAGGCCCCGAAATCCGCCCTGGATAACTACCAGGCCGCCTACGAGCAGTATCGACTGGCTCACCAGCTTATGCCCGACATGGCGGCTTACGCCGAAGCGTATGAACGCCTGGCCAAACAACTGGGAGATGATGTGGTGAGCAAAGGAATCGAATGAGCGTTCCGGCAGGAGTGGTCGAATCCATTGGAAACACCCCTCTCGTACGGCTGCGCAAAATCGTGCCGCGCTCGAGCGCGCGCGTCCTGGCGAAGCTGGAATGGGCCAACCCTACCGGCAGCATGAAAGATCGCATGGCGAAGACGGCTATCGAAGCGGCGGCGTCGGACGGGCGCCTGCCTCCCGGCGGCACAGTGGTGGAGTACACGGCGGGCACCACCGGGATTTCTCTGGCGCTGATCTGCGCCGCCAGGGGCTACAAATTGAACATCGTGTTTTCGGACGCCTTCAGCCAGGAGAAGCGTCTGACCATGAAAGCTTTCGGAGCGGAGATTATCGACGTGCCCAGTGCCGGCGGGAACATCAACGCGGACCTGATCAAGGCGATGATCGAAAAGGCGGGCGAACTGAGCGCCAAGCCGGGTCACTGGTGGTGCAATCAGCTGAGCAATCGTGACGCTGTCGCTGGATATGTTCCGATGGGTGATGAGATCTGGGACCAGACCGGCGGATCCGTCGACGCGTTCGTGCATGCGGTGGGTACGGCGCACTCGATTCACGGCGTCGCCAAGGCGCTGCGCGGACACAAGCCCGGCCTCCACGTCGCGGCCGTGGAACCGGCAGAGTCCGCGGTTCTCTCGGGCAAGCCTTCGGGATCGCACAAGATCGAAGGGATCGGGGTCGGCTTCATCCCGCCATTGTGGGAACCGGATCTCGTCGACGAGATCCTTCCTGTCAGCACGGCAGAGGCGCAGGCCATGGCGCGGCGACTGGCCCGGGAGGAAGGGCTCTTCGCAGGAACGTCATCGGGGGCCAACGTGGTGGCGGCACTGCAGGTCGCCGAACGGCTCGGCAGCGCCGCGACGGTGGTCACGATCCTGTGTGACTCGGGCTTACGCTATCTGAGTACCGACCTTTACAAGGACCTGTAGGGGGCATATGGAGGGATTGTTTCAGCCAACTCACCTGTTTTTTTTGTTGCTGTTGGGGCTGATCTTTCTGTTCCTCCTTTACCGGGTTTTGAGGGCGGTCATACGAGCGATTCTTTTTGACGAGCCCAGGCAAGCGGCGCCGCCTGCTGAGGATATTGTGCGCGAGCGCTATGCACGCGGTGAGATCAATCGGGCACAATTCGAGCAGATGCTGGACGACCTTCGGAAGACGCGTTCGGGACCTTAACCTCGACGTTCGCGGGGGAACAGCCCGCCGGCCACCGCCTGGTCTTCGCGTTCTGATCCCAGGACTGTTCGGAACGCACCAGGCAAAGGTGGATTGTCGACTCATTCCAAGCGCAGGCATCGTCCAGCACGCCTGATTTCCCAAAACGCGCTACAGCCGACGCGCTCTTCTTCGCCTTGCGATATTGGCCACACAGTAATACTTTCAAACGGACATGATGACTCCGTAGTTGAGACTCGGGCACCCCGCTCAAGTTAAGATGGATGACTCTTGTGGCTCGCAGGTAAAGGAGGCCCATGACCCGAACGTTCGCGCTCTCGATTACTTACGCTCTCATTCTTACTCTTGCAGCAGTCCGACCGGCCTACTCCCAGAACTTCGTCTTTGGCAAGGCCACGCTGACGACGGGCACGACGCCCGTCGCCGTGGTTCAGGGCGATTTCAATGGCGACGGTGTGCCCGACTTCGCCGTTTCAAATTCCGGAAGCAATACGGTCTCCGTCTTCCTGTCGCAGCCGAACGGCAGCTATGCGGCCAAGACGGACTATTCGGTGTCGAGTCCGGGGCAGATCGTCGCCGGCGACTTCAATCTCGACGGCAAACTTGACCTGGCGGTGGCGACGGGCTCGGGTGTGGACGTGTTGCTGGGATCGGGCGGAGGCGCCTTCCAGAACCCGATCTCGCAAAGTATCGCGGCGACCGGCTTGGCCGTAGTGGACTTCAATCAGGACGGGAAGCTCGACCTCCTGGTTGCTGGAAGTGCCAGCGGCGTGTATCTCGGGAACGGCGATGGGACGTTTTCAGTGTCCGGCGCCACTCTGGGATCGTATACATACCTTAACGTGGGAGATTTCAATGGCGACGGGAAGCTCGACCTCTTGCTGAGCACTTCGACGGTCGGCCAGGTGTATCTCAACAACGGTTCCGGCGGATTCACCACCGGCGGCACCATCGGGGGCCCGGGCCAGATGCCTGCCGTTGCCGATTTCAACGGCGACGGCAAGCTCGATGCTGCCATCGGGGTGACCTATTGCGGGCGAACCGGCTGCCACTACTACCTCTACACCTATCTTGGCGTTGGTGACGGCACCTTCACCCTGTCGCAAAGCGCCACGATCACGGTAGCCCAGACTCAATTGATCCCCGTTGACTTCAACCAGGACGGCAAGCAGGACCTGCTGACCGTGCCCTCGGGGCTGATGCTGGGCAACGGCGACGGCAGCTTTCAGGCTGCGATTGCTGAGCCCCTCGGGGTTTCTCCGGCCGGCGCCGCGGTCGGGGATTTCAACAATGACGGGCAGCTTGACATTGCCGCAATCGACAGGAACGGCTGGCTGGCGATCTCCGTGGGCAACCACGCGACTTTTGCGGGCACGGTGGCAACCGTTTCGACGGTCCTCGGGCCGAACACCGTCTTCGCCGACTTGAACGGCGACGGCAAGCTGGATGAGATCTCCTACGCGAGCACCTACCCGTACGACAACCTGGTGGTGCAGCTGGGCAATGGAGACGGAACGTTTCAGGCTCCGCAAATCACCTCCGGCCCTGCCATGGGCGGCAGCATCGCCGTCGGCGACTTCAACAACGACGGCAAACTCGACCTTGCCATCAACGGTCCCGGCAGTACCACGCTCACTTTCGCTGTCTATCTCGGTAATGGCGACGGCACCTTCCAGGCTCCGATCGACACGACCTCGAACATCTATGCGCTCGCCATGGCCGCCGCCGACGTCAACGGCGACGGCAAGCTCGACGTGATCTTCTCGGCGCAGAACGGCGCCAATCTGGTTGTCTATCTGGGCAACGGTGACGGCACGTTTGCCCTCGGCAGCACCTACAACGGGTGCTACAGCACCAGTCTTGTGGTCGCAGACTTCAACGGCGACGGCAAAGCCGATGCGGCGCTGCCGTGCGGGGCGTTGGATATCTTCATCGGCAATGGTGACGGCACCTTTCAATCTGCAGTGGGCTACGGCAGCGGCGCCACCTATCCCATGGTGCAGGGAGATTTCAACGGCGACGGCAAGATCGACGTAGCGGCAGGCGCTTCGGTCTTCTTCGGCAACGGCGATGGCACTTTCCAGGCTCCCGGCGGCTCGATCGTTTCCGGCTCCCCCGTCACTTTGGCGTCAGGGGATTTCAACCAGGACGGCAGAAGCGATCTCGCCCTGCTGGTTTATCCTTCGTCGTTCAACCTGCCGCGGCTGTTCTTCGGCAACAGCGACGGAACGTTCAGCGCATCATTCCTGTCCGGCACCCCGTCGACTGGTATCGCGGCCGGCGACCTCAACGGTGACGGCGCGCCTGACCTTTTCGCCGTCACGCCCGGCCTTTCGTCCTCAACCACGTACACCTCACTGAACGTGCCGGTGGCCGTGTCGGCGCCCGGTCAGTTGAGTTTCCCCAACGAAAGCGTGGGCTCAACGGGGGCGCCGCTCACCTTGAGCGTCACCGATGCCAGCGTGGCTCCGCTGGCTTTGGGAAGCACGACGATCAGCGGTGACTTCGCCGTGGCCTCGAACACGTGCACGGGGACTCTGACGTCCGGCGCGTCATGCGGTGTGCAAGCGACCTTCACTCCTACCGTTCTCGGCCTCCGTACCGGCTTGCTGACGGTGGGCTCCAACAGCTTCGGCGGGAACGCGAACGTGGTGGTTTCAGGAAACGGCACGGCGGCGGGACCGGTGGTTCAGCTTTCGGCTTCGTCGCTCACCTTTGGGAATCAGGCCGTAGGCACCAGCAGTCCGACTCAGATCATTACCGTCACCAGCGCTGGTGCGGGCGCCGTGACTTTCAGCAGCTTTGTTACGCAGGGTGATTTCACCCAGACCAACAACTGCCCCACGGTCCTGAACCCGTCGGCCACCTGCTGGGTCGCAGTCGCGTTCGCGCCCACGGCAGCCGGAACGCGAACCGGCAGCCTGGTGATCTCCGACAACGCTCCCGGAGGCAGCCAGAGCGTCACTCTTACCGGAACCGGTACCGCACCCTCGGTAACCCTGAAGCCGTCCAGCCTTAGCTTTGCGACTCAGGTTATCAATACCAGCAGCGCCTCCAAGGCCGTCACACTGACCAATACCGGAACCGCGGCGCTTACAATCACCAGCGTGACCT
Organism: Terriglobia bacterium; assembly: GCA_035946575.1. Taxonomy (GTDB): domain Bacteria; phylum Acidobacteriota; class Terriglobia; order UBA7540; family UBA7540; genus Gp13-AA77. Next base: position 10,295 of record DASYZG010000008.1, read on the forward strand.
TCAGTGGTACCAACCCCACCAGCTTCACCCAGACCAACACCTGCGGAACGAGTGTGGCGGCGGGCGCGAGCTGCACCATCAACGTCAAATTCAAACCCACCACCATCAACGCGCTCTCGGCTACGCTGAACGTCAACGACAATGCCGCCGGCAGCCCCCAGACCGCTTCGCTTAGTGGCACGGGGACCCAGGTTCAGCTCTCGCCTGCATCTCTCAACTTTGGTTCGGTGACCGTGGGAACCAAGAGCGCGACGAAGAAGGTTACCTTGTCCAACGTCGGCCAGACGAAGGTGAGCATCACCAGCATTTCGATCACCGGAACCAATGCCACCGATTTCACCAAGACCACCACTTGCGGATCAAGCGTCCAGGCGGAGTCGGGCTGCACGATTTCGATCACTTTTACCCCGTCGGCGAAGGGATCGCGAAGCGCCAGTCTCTCGGTTGCCGACAATGGCGGAGGCAGCCCCCAGACCGTCAAGCTGAGCGGCACCGGGAAGTAGCCGGCACAGCCGGTACGTCCGCGCTTGAATTGTGCTTCGCGACGCGGGAGAATCGCTGCATGAGTAATCCAACCATGGCAGTGAGCAGGACTCCCATCGCGCGGCCGGACCCTTCCGAGCACGCACCCTACTACGGCAAATACATCGCCCTGGTTCCGGGCGACGACATCATGCGCGCCCTCGAGACCCAGGGCCGCGAGACGGCACAGCTTCTCGCCGGCCTTAACGAATCACAAGCGGCGCACCGCTATGCTCCGGACAAGTGGAGCGTGAAAGAAGTGATCGGGCACGTCACGGACTCGGAGCGAATATTCTGCTACCGCGCGCTGCGCATCGCGCGCGGCGATCAGACGCCGATCGAAGGCTTCGAGCAGGACGACTACGTCCGTGCGGCGCAGTTCGACCGTCTCTCGATCGCCGATCTTGCCGCTGAGTTCACCGTCGTCCGCCGGGCTACGCTTCGACTCTTTGCGAGCTTGTCGCCGGACGCATGGACGCGCCGCGGCATCGCGAACAACAACGAAGTCTCGGTGCGCGCGCTCGCCTACATGATCGCCGGCCACGAACTGCATCATCGGCGTGGGCTGAGGGAGAAGTACGGGGTAGGGCAGGACTGAGAAGTCAGAAGTCAGGAGTCAGAATCCCTGCGGAAGGTGAGCGGCTGGCCGTCCTTTTTGCGGTAATAGAACAGATACCTCTGGTAGCGCTCCAGCACGGGCCGGGTGATCTCGTAGGGTTCATTCAGACTCCGCTCCCGGCACCCGACCTCTACCAGTGGATGCCCTTTACCATCACCGCCGTGATGATGCAGCACGCCAACGGCGTCTACTCCGATCCCTCCTGGTACTTGGCCAAGGACGACGAAGACTGGCGGACTCTCATCCTGGACACCATCGCCCGTGGGCAGCCCGCCCGCCGCCTCGCCGAATCCGCTCCCCACCCCGACTCCACACCGGACACTGGTGCCCGCCCGCCGCAGCCCGTAAGCCGCACGAAACGGCGCTGAGTGTGCCGCTCTTTATTCGTCGCTAAATGTGCAAGGGTTGAGGCGCGGGAAGGACTGGCAAGGTTGACGCAGGGTCGAGAAGGGTTTTTCTCTTTAGCCGCTGCTCGCTTGTGTTTTCAACAGGTTGCCGTACAGCAACTTTCGGTTTCCGGACAGCAACCGAATCGGGACAAGCGCTTTGGTTTCTTAGGTATCTCTACAGCAACCTCGGGTTGCCCTACAGCACCCTTTCGGGGGTGACGTGTCACCCCCTACTCCCGGTGCGAAGCACCGCCCGCTTTTGACCCCGGCACAACCCCCATTCACATCAGGCAGGCCGACCGGCTAGCGCCGGTTCACCCGCTCTAGGCGTAAGGCTCGTAGGTGATGCTCTCCACTCTTTGCCGTTGCAGCAACCTTTCGGCTCGACGCCCATTGCGAATTACCAGCTCCTTGCCATTTACTAAGAGCTTGGTCGCCGAACCGATGGCCTTGCCTCGAGAATTCCGGTAGACACGCTCGGTGAACCCCCCCGCAACGACCGCGAACCAGATCAAACGAAGTTCCTCTCGCCAGGTAGCTCCGCGGACTATTGTCCCACCCCGAGCGAATCCGTAGAATTCACGCCATGCGGCCTCGCCGATTGTCAGGTTAAGATCGCTGGCGACAGCAGCGCCCCTGAAGGGAGCAGCTTTTGTGTTCTTAGGAATCACCCCGAAGTGTGGCTCTGGCCACTCTGGATGGCCCGGAGCACGGCTTACCTCCAGCTGCGCTGTCCCTGCCGGCAGGGCTCCAACGAGCAGTTCCACTTCCCTGATTACGTCTCTCTCGAAACCGGAGCGTGGTACTGGGGGCGGTTCGCTGGAAAATATGACTGTACGCAGCTGATTGTCCACGCAGCCTCCCTGTTACGGTCCTGGCGGCCCGAACCACCACGACGGCGGCCACAGGTTGATGTGGGGATTTTCCAGGAACGGCTCAAGCGCCTGTCCGCCGATTCTGAAGACGTATTCACCAGTCTGGCCAATGTAGCTCCATCCGACGCGCAAGAAATCGTTCGAGTTAAACAGGGGCACGTTTCCGCCAAGTCTGGTCCCAAACAATCGCCCTGCTGGCCCGAGACCAATGTCCACGGCGGTGTAGCCGGCAAGCGCTGAGGCAGCCGTCAGCCCTAGCCAGAATTCCGGAGTCGTCAGCGTCGAGGTGTTATTGGCCACCTGGGAGAAGACCGCGTTCATGTAGGCTTGGTCAGGATTGGCTGGTGGCAACGTGGCTCGCGGCGGACCCGAGGAGTCCCCTGTGCCTCCTCCGGGCTGGCCGCCTCCCATGGCCGAAGCACCGCCGCCCCAGTAACCGCCGGCTGTCGTGCCCACGTCGCCGTAAATGTAGCCTGTGATGCCCCAGTACGCGCTCGGCGAACTCCAGATCGTATAACCCGGGCCCTGGTACCACTGGCTTGGCAGGTTCGGATCCGGAATCCAGCCGTAGACAGGCTCGGGCTCGTCACCTCCCGCCCAGATGATCGGATCGGGCGCGTTCCCATAATTTGGCACGGCACAGGAGTAGACCGGGCCTACGCAGTGATTCAGGCCGGTTGGGTCGATGAACGTGGTCGGGTTGTTAATCACATACGCGTACCGGTTGAGGGACTGTGGATTTGTCAAATCCACCGCCGCCAGTCCTGCCGGGTCGGGGCTCAGCCACCGCCCTTCCGTCGGGTTGTACTCGCGGAACAGCGCGTCGTCCAACTCGCTTGAGGTGTCGCCCACCAGGCTGGCAAAATCGGTGACGAATGGATTCGAGCCCAGGGCGTACGTCTCG
>DASYZG010000009.1:0-24375 GCA_035946575.1 Terriglobia bacterium
GACCGCCAGCGACTCAAGCGTAGAGGTGAGGAGCACCCGGCAGTGGATCACCGGCAGGTTGTCGAGGTGATTGGTCACGATGAGATTATTGACCACCGTTTCCATCACCTTGTCTACCTCGCCGGGCGGAGCGAGAAGACCGGCCTTTTGCAAGCGGTCGAGAACGTTGTCCTGCGCCTGCTCCTGCCAGGCGCGTTCGCTCGCCACCGGCGAAGAATCGCCGGCGGACTCACTGGAGTCCCTCACCTCGGAGGAAGAGTCCACCTCGATCCGGGTCATTTGGGACTGGTGATTTGGGTTTTGCAGGCCGTAGCCCCAGAAGCGAATCTGTGCCCGGAATCTCAGGGGACGGCCGAGTCCGTGCTTGAGCCCGGATTCTTCACTGTAGGCGTAAACCGGGAGCCAGAGTCCCGGCTGGACGTTCTCGCGCCAGCTATCGAAATGGTAGTAGACGGAATTGGCCGGAGCCGGCGTGAAGGTGCCGTTGAACCGGACAATGTTGTAGTGGTGATCCTCCACCCAGATGCGGCCCTCGAAGAGACCGATATCCGCGCGACCAGGATGAGACAGAAAGCCGCCGCGTGCATGATGCTTCGGCCTGACGTCGAAAACGAGGCAGCGCACGTCCCCCAGGAATTCCTGGCGGACGAGCTCGAAATCATAGTGTTGGCGGTCGAAGCGGGCATTATCCATGGTCAGGCTGAAGTAGAAGGTCGTGGGCGAGAACTGAAACGAGAAATAATCCGAGATCGGCCCACTCACATCCTTGAAGATGTCCACGCTACGCCGTGATCCTCCCAAAAAAGAGCGCACCACCACGGCCCGGTTGCGCTGCAGCCGAACCTGCCCCAGGAAGTAGTAATCTCCATCCGGCAGCGCACCCAGTTCAGGATCGGGCCGCAGCTTCTGCAGGTAAATCTCCATCCGCGGGCTGTAGTTCTGCAGGTTCTTTATTAACTGGTTCTCTTTCTCGATGAAGCCGTCGATGACGCGCGAGAGTTCCGGAGATTCCCGGTTGGGCTGCGAAGCAGCCGGCGTCCGGGCCGGCGATGATTGGCTCTGCGGAGTTTGCGGGGGCAGATTCGTCTCTTGCACCGGATGCTGCGCTTGAGGCGCGCCCCCGGCCTCAGCTGCCGGCGCGCCTCCCCCGAAGATCATCGCCAGAAGAGGCAGCGCTGTCAGTAGCCTGCTTGCTCTCGACATTCTCAGTTTCTCCCGGGCCGAATTGGAAGCGCGCCTTGTTGAGAATGGCGCTCCGGCCATCTGCCAGGTTACGGAAGATTTCCCGCGTCCACTTGGTCCAATCTGCCTTATAGAAGCTTGGAACTTGTAGCAGAACCAGTACCAAAGTGCCTGGACCGGCGGGCGTGAGGAAAACCTCAGATTTTCCAGGTCCACCGCGGGAACTAAGCTCAATCCACAGTTAGGAATAAGGGAGGCGTGGGGCCAGGGCCCGCGGCAGATCGGGTTTTCAGGCGATGGGCTGGCCAGGGAAGATTCGACAGAGGGCGGGAAAGAACTTCTAACCATATCTCTCAACTGCCTCGTGATTGCGCCGGTCCGGCGGACGCGCTCTGGTCGATGCGTGGCGAGAGTCCAAATCGCTCCCGGAATTGATGGATGACGGTTACAAGGCGGGCGTCGAGCAGCGTCAGAACACGTTGTTCAAGTTCCGGCGGGACACCACCGTAGTAGGCCTCGGCGATGCCTCCCGTGATGCACGCCAGAGTGTCGGCGTCGCCGCCGAGCGAGATGGCGTTGCGGATGGCGTCCTCGTAGCCGGTCGATTCGAAGAATGCAATCAGGGCCTGCGGTACGGTTCCCTGGCAGGTTTCGTTGAAGCCGTAGCCGGGCCGGATTTCGTCGATGCTCCGGCTAAGATCGTAACCGAACTGCGAGGCGATCGTCCGGCGGATCTGGTCTTTATCGCGAACGCGGCGCGCGAGGTGGATGGCGGCCGCCGTCGCTTGCGCTCCCTTGATTCCTTCCGGCTGGTTGTGGCTGACCTCGGCGCTCCGCTCCGCCCACGCCAGAACCTCGTCCATGGTTTCAAACGCGAAGCCGACGGGGCTCGCCCGCATGGCAGCGCCATTGCCAAAGCTGTAGTAGGGTTCGCGGCTGCGGGACCTGGCCCACTTGCCGAACATCCCCCCGTACCCGCGACCGGGAAAGTCGTTGGTATAGTCGTGCGGCAGACCGGTGAGATCGCGCCCGCTGAGAATCCAATCGGCGACGGCCACGGTCAGAACCGAGTCGTCGGTGAAGGTCGAACCGTCCGCAAAGAGGGGGAAGTCCTTGGTCTTGGTTCCCGCCCATTCATGAACCGAACCGATCACGTCTCCGACAATCGCACCCAACATGTTGATCTCCCCAATTCCCTGCAGCGAGGAGCGCTGAGGCCACCCCGCCTTACGGTTTCGGTGACGCTGCTTCTCCGCCCTCGACGCGCCGGGCGTGATGATCCTCGCCGCCCTGGTGCAGGATCAGTTCGGTGGCGCGGCCCCGGCTGTCGCACACGAAGGTGATTTCGGCATCGACGACCTTGGCAAAATACTTGCGGTCGCTCTCGGGAAATACTTCCACCTTGTCCTGGCCGGTCGCCTGCGTCATGAGGTGATCGCCTTCCTGGGTGACGGTCAGGATGAAATTCGGAGCCAACCGGTAACGGCCGAGGTAACCGCGGAAGATCGCCGGATCCACCTTGACCTCGGTACGCTCGACCGGCTTATAGTCGGGCCAGTCATACTCGTGCGCGATCGCGAGCATGATCTCCGGAATCAGCGCGCCGCCCCTGTCGGAGTTGGTCATGATGGCCGCGCCCTGCCCGCTACGCGCGTAGGCTACCAGCATGCATTGAAAGCCCTCGTTGGAGCCGCCGTGACTGAATCGCAGGGTCTGGCCGCCGCCATCCAGAAAAACGCCCAGGCCGTCGTCATCGATTTGCCGGGTGAGCATCTGCTCCGCCGTCGCCCTGGAGATCACCGCCTGTGACTTGCCGGCGAGCGCGTCCTGGATACCGATGGCGAAGCGCGCCAGATCGCCCGGCGTGGTCCAAAGGCCGGCCGCCGCGAGTTCCGGGTAGGTGTGATACCGACCTTCGACGGGCTTGCCGTCGGCGCGGTAGGCGGTGGAGGCGAACTGGCGCCAATCGTCGCGCAGGGGCTGGGAGTAAGCGCTCTCGTGCATGTCGAACTTGCTGAGCACTGTGCGCTCGATGATTTCGGGGAATGGCTCGCCCAGCACGTCGATCAGCATCTGTTGCATCACCGTGTAGCCGCCGCCCGAGTAGCGCCACTTCGTTCCCGGAACAGTGTCAACACGAATCGCCGGCGAATTGGCCGGTTTCCCGCCGTTCAGCACCTCGACCAGCGTCGGCACGGGCTTGCCTGCCTCATAGCCGGCAAAGCCGTGGACGGTGATCCCGGCGCTGTGACTCAGAATGCGACGCAGCGTGACCTTCTGCTCGCGGGTGAATTCGTTGTCGGGGACCTTCCATGACTTGAGGTAGTCGTTAACATTGCGATCGAGATCGATCTTGCCCTCTTCGACGAAGTGAAGCGCGGCCGTCGCGGTCACCGATTTGCTGATGGAGGCAGCCTGGAAGCGCGTGCTGGGCGTGACCCGTCGTTTGGAAGCGACGTCCGCAAAGCCAAGGCCAGCCGTCCAGTCGATCCGGCCGTGATCGATGACGGCGATGCTGACGCCCGGCACTTTGTAAAACGCCATCCGGTCAGCGATGTTCATGCCCGGCGTGGGCTCACCCCTGACCACCACTGGCGGCAGCAGCCCGTGCTCGACGCGCTCGATGCGATCCTGGACGCGTTGAACGTTTCGCTGGGCGCCCGTGTCTGGCACGCCGGCAGACACGGACGAATCGTGACGCAGGATAAGCCCAAGACTGGCAACGGCGAGGGCGAACGTGATCAGCCGCAGTGTTCTTTTCGCTCTATTTTTCATCGGGTCATCGGGCTCCTTGGAGATGCGGCAGGCCTCGTGGCAGCGGTGTTACCACCTTGGCCGCCTTGGCGCCGTTGGCCTGGGCATTCCCTCAAGCCCAACCCCCGCGCTGAGCCTCCGCTCAGCCTGCCGGTGGACGCCGAAATATCGGCATCAAACAGGGAAGCCTTCGGCAAAGCCGGCCACGCATAGACACGCGCGTGCGTTAAGCGATCAATCTGCCGCCGCCGCTCCGAGGTTTTCCAGGCAATCCCTTGATTCCAAATGACGTTTCCAGCTTCGATCGTAGGGATGTTCTTGCCACTCACTATTTGGCACGCTACCCTGTGTCGGGACGGCGAGGACGACGCGCTGTAACAGTTACACGACGAACCGCCATTTTCAGTGTGTTTAGCTGTCTTATTGCTGAAAAGGGGTCTCTTTTCGAACCTAAACTGCTGAAAACAAGCGAGATAATCAGGTTGGGTTTGGCGGCGGCCATTCCTGGGGTAAACGATTGAATCCATTGGCTTTGGGTGCGTTGGGTTTGGGTGGCTTTGGCGTTGGAGGCGAAAACTGGTCGCTGGGCTGCTTGAACGAGTGAGTCGACAGCGCGTCCCGACGATTGTCAGGCTCGATAACATCTGATTATTTACTGCATTATACACCCCGCCGGGTTAATGTCAAGTTCTTTTTGATAAGATCGCGCTCTGTGTCGGCACGCCTGAGCCCCGCACCAATGTCCTGAAACCGCCACTCGTCTCTCGCCTCTTGTCTCTCGTCTCTCTTCTCGCCACCTGCCACTATCCACTATCCACTTGCGGAAGTCGCCGATGTGGCGGGTGCGGCGCAGACTCGCGGCCCAGGCTTGATCGGTCTCGATCACGGCGTCGTCGAGGCGAATGGGAAACAGAACCGTCTTGCCGGATTTGCGCTCCTTTTCGAGCGCTGCCTCGACTTCTTCCTCCACCCAGGGGCTCGCGATGGAGTTCTCCGTCAGGATCACCATCAGCTTGTCGTAGAGACGAATCGACTCGTCGATGCGGGTGCGGAACTTGTCGCCGATCTTCAAGTCCTCGGGGGCAAACCAGCAGCGGACCTTGGCCTGTTGCAGGTCGGCATGCAGGCGCCAAGTCTCTTAAGTGAGGGATTCTGAGATAAGGGGGCTGGCGCACAGCGGAGCTTTGCGACACTTCAGGCTGGGTGAAGCCCGTAAATCACAGATCTTCGATCTGCGCCAGCCAGCCCTGCTCGTCCTCCTGCTGGATTCCCGCTTCCGCGGGAATGACAGTAGAAAGTCTCCTGCTGGATTTCCGCTTATGGGGATGACAGGGCAGGCGAATGGCGCCGCCCGCTTCAGCGATTCGCTCTCATGCGCTAGAATGCAGGTAGAGGTAGGAGGACACAACCATGCCAAAAGCAGGCACCGCCGAGCGCCGCACGTCGGCGCGCCGCCAAGTGAATCAGCCTCTCGTGCTCGTCGTGGACTCCGAAGCGAGCCAATTGACGAGCGGCGCTTTTGCCCTCGACCTTTCGGAACTGGGCGCGCGCCTGCGCGCCAAGATCCATCTGGAGCCTGGTCAGGTGATCACCGTGATTCCGGGCAGCAACTCGGGGTCAAGGGTAAAGAGCCGCGTGGTTTGGGTGAATGATGAGGGCGAGGGTTGCGCGGCCGGAGTCGCGTTCCTAGAGCCCATAGCCCTCGAACGGTTCTCAACCCAGACTGGTTGACATCGAGCCCGAGGGTAGTGGGCCAGTCTGGAATTGCCTGCCATAGCCTTCAGATTGACCCGGTATCATGGCGCCCGATCAGTTCACCGGGATTCTCAACCGGGCTTCGCACCCCGTGCGGTCGGTGCGATTCGTGAGGGTCAGCATGCCGCCGTGGGCTTCGGCGATCTGGCGGCTCAACACCAGACCGATTCCCGAGCCGCCCTGCTTGGTGGTGAAGAAGGGGACGAAGAGGTTGGATGTGTTGGAGAGCCCGGGGCCGTCATCGCGAATCCAGAGATCGAGATGGGCTTGATTCCGCTCCCAGCCGACGGCGACGCCGCCTCCGGTCTCAAGCGCGGCGTCCACGGCGTTGCGCACCAAATTGATCAGGAGTTGATCGAGCTGGTCGCCGTCGGCCTGCACGACCACGTCCGGTCCGGGTTCGACGGCCACCTTCATCCGAATCTCGAGACCGGCCACGCGGCGCACCCAGGCGCCGATATCGAGCGGAGCGCGGCGCGGTTTAGGCAGCCGCGCCAGCCGCGCGTAGGATTCCATGAACCGGGCCAGAGCCTCGGAGCGTCCCGCAATGATACGCAGGCCCTCGCGCATGTCGTCGCGCCAGTCGGGCGGCTGCGGCTCCCGAGCCAGCAGGCTCTCGAGGCTGGCGGCCACGGATTTGATGGGCGCCAGGGAATTGTTAAGCTCGTGGCCGATCACGCGCACCAGGCGCTGCCAGGCCTTCAGTTCTTCGTCGCGCAGCGCCCGGCTCATGTCTGAAAGCACCAGCAGGCTGTGGCGCAGGCCGCCTTCGCGGAAGGTGCTGCGATGGACGCCCCAGCGCGTGGCGCCGCTGCCGCCCCCGGCGAAATTCATGGAAAGGATGCTGGGCGAAGGCGCTTCGAGGCAGTCTTCGAGGCCCAGTTCGCTCGCGGACGCGCCCAGCAGGCGCTCGGCGGGCTGGGCCAGCAGCCGTTCACCGGCGCGATTGATCAGCCGCAGGCGTCCTTCGACGTCGAAGGTGAAGACGCCCACGTCTATCTCTTCCATCACCTTTCTGAGCAGGGTGGTGGCTTCGAGCGCGCCCAGGCGCTGGCTGCGCAGCGTCTCGCCGAGAGCGTTGGCTTCGAGCACAAGTTCGTTAAGAGAGTCCGGCTTGCCGGAACCGCGCGCTCGCAGGGAATAGTCGCCCTCGCGCAACGCTGATAACACGTTGGAAAGGGTTTGCAGCGGGATGGTGATGTGATTGCGGACGCTGTAGGCAAACCCGAGCCACACCAGCCCGAAGATCACGCCGATGGTCCAGATGGCTTGCGAAGAGAACTGGAGCTTGACCATCAGGCCGATGGCCAAGGCCAGGGCGGGAGCGCCGCCGGCCAGGGTCAGAAGCAGAATCCGGCTCTCGAAGCTCAGCCTGGCGCGAGGGCGGCCGATCTTCGGCCCCCTGTCGTCATAGCCGTAAATCCCCCGAAAATCGCCGACTGGATCAAGTCCCATGCAAGATCAGCGGGGCCCAAACACCGCTCGGCTCGCCGCAACCCGATCGGCCAGAGTGGCTGGGGGTAGCGGCGAGCGAGAAAATCTTCGCGCGCCACGAGCAGGTTCATGGCTGTAGCACGAAGACAGACGCGCTTCAACTCTCATCGTGTTCCCCGGCGTCGTCGCCGTGGGCCAGTCCGTAGCGCTCCAGGCGACGGTAGAGGGCGCCGCGGCTGAGTCCGAGCGCGGCCGCGGCCTGGCTCACGTTGCTATCGAAGCGTTCCAGGGCCTTCTGAATCAGGAAGCGCTCCACGTCCTCCAGGCTCATGTCTTCGAGACGCGCGCTGGTCTGGGCGGGCGCTTCGAGGCCGAGGTCCGAGGCGGCGATCTGGATGCTGTTCGCCATCAGCACCGAGCGCTCCACGGCATGATCGAGTTCGCGCACGTTGCCCGGCCAGGGATGCGCGACCAGGGCCTTCAGGGCCGCTTCGGTGAAGCCGGTGATGTGCTTGTGATAACGCGCGGCGTGCTGCCCGAGGAAATGCATCGCCAGCAGCGGAATGTCTTCCCGGCGCTCGCGCAGCGCCGGCAGCCGGATCTCCACCGTGTTGAGCCGGAAGAACAGGTCTTCGCGGAAGCGTCCCAGAGCGACGAACTCCTTCAGGCTGGCGTTGGTCGCGGACAGGATGCGCGCGTCGGCCCGGCGTGTCTTGGAGGACCCGACGCGCTCGAACTCGCCGGTTTCGAGCACGCGCAGGAGCTTGGCCTGCTGGCTCAGAGGCAGATTGCCGATCTCGTCGAGGAGCAGCGTGCCGCCATCGGCCAGTTCGAACCGCCCCACGCGATCGGTCCGCGCGTCGGTGAAGGCGCCCTTGACGTGTCCGAAGAGCTCGCTCTCGAACAGATGCTCGGAGAGCCCGCCGACGTTCACGGCCACGAGCGCCTTGCCGGCGCGCGCCGACAGGCCATGAAGCGTCCGGGCCACCACTTCCTTGCCGGTGCCGTGTTCGCCGGTCAGCAGGACGTTGGCCTCGGAGGGCCCCACGCGCGCCACACGCTCGAGCACCGGCCGCATGGCGGCGGACTGAGCGATGAGGGTGGGCAGATCGCTGCCGCGCAGCAACTGGTTTTCCGCCTCGAGGCGCTGGCCCCGGCGCAGAGCGCGGCTCAGCTCAACCTGGGTGGAAATGATCGCCACCAGGCGCGCGTTCTCCCAGGGCTTCTGGATGAAATCCCGGGCACCGCGCCGCATGGCTTCGACAGCCACGTCCACCGTGCCCCACGCCGTCATGACGACGATGGGCAGGGAACTGTCGAGCGCCTGCAGACGATTGAGCAGGTCGAGCCCTTCCTCGCCCGAGGTCGTGTCGCGGGCGTAGTTCAGGTCCATCAGCAGACAGTCGAAATCCGCGGATCTGACGGCGGTCAGCACTCCAGCGGGCGAGGTCGTGGTCTCAACCAGGTAGCCTTCGCTCTTGAGCAGCAGCCGCAGGGACTCGAGCACATCGCGCTGATCGTCAGCGACAAGAATCCGCGCCCGCGCCGGGTCCTTTCGGGGGGGAGGAGCGGCGTGCTCCGGTGTCGTTGCCGCCGTGCTGTGAACGTCTTTGCCTGTTAATACTGCCAGAAGTTTACCCTCTTCCTTCCATTATGTCAGAACGCGCCGGATCCATTACTCACATCGGAGCGCCCGTATGGGGTCGAGCTTGGTGGCCCGCCGCGCCGGGATGTAGCAGGCGAGCAGGGCTGCCGAGAGCAGAATCAGCGGAACCGCGGCAAAGGTCAGCGGATCGTCGGGCTTGACCCCGTACAACAAGCTCGCCAGGAAGCGGCTCAAGCCCCAGGCGCCGGCGAGTCCCACGACCACACCCGCCAGCGCCAGGCGCAATCCCTCACCGAGCACCATGCCCAGCAGTTCGCGCCGGCCGGCGCCGAGTGCAATGCGGATGCCCAATTCGTGCGTCCGTTGCGCCACCGAATATGAGATGACTCCATAGATGCCGACCGCCGCCAGCACCAGCGCCAGCCCGGCAAAGAGTCCCAGCAAAAGGGCCAGGAAGCGCTGCTGTGAAGAGGAATCCGTCACAACTTCTGACATTTCGCGGGGATTGGCAACCGGAAGCTGAGAGTCTAACTCGTGAACCGCATCGCGCACCGCGGGAAGTTCATCGAGCGGGGCTCCGGCCGTGCGGATCACGGCATTCATGCTCGAGTTCTGCCCCTGATACTCGGGGAAGTAGGCCTCAGGAGCCGTCGCCGTCTGATCGAGTCCGTACTGAAGCACGTCGCCCGCGACACCGACCACCGTGATCCACTTCGGAGGGGTGTCATTTTGGGCGAAATGCTTTCCGATGGGATCCTGGTTCGGCCAGAACTTGTTCGCCATCGTCCGGTTGATGATCGCCACCTTGGGCGCGCCTTCATTGTTGTCATGCGCCGTGAAATCGCGACCGCGAAGCAACGGGATGCGGGCAGCATGGAAGTATCCCGGCATGACGGTGGACCACTCAACGAGCGGGCTGGACCACATATCTTTCGGGGGGGCCTGTCCTTCGATGACGACCACGCCATTGCTTCCACCTTCGAGGGGAAGCTTGCTGGTGAACGAGGCCGAGGCGACTCCGGGCAGCGCCTGCAAGCGGTTCTGGAGTTGCTCGTAGAAGGCCGCATACCGGTCCTGCGGGCAGTCGCCCTGGGCCTTCTCGCAGGCGGGGCTTGAGTACCTGGCCGCCGGCAGGGAAATGCGGGCCGTGAGGACGTTGTGCGGATCGAATCCCGCCCGCACGCCGAGTAGTTTCACCATGCTGCGCACCGCCAGGCCGGCTCCGATCACCATCACCAGCGCGAGCGCGATTTCACCTGCGGTGAGAAAGCTGCGCGACAGGTTCCGCGACGTGGCGACGGTCTGGGCGCTCTCTTTCAGGGAATCCTGCACGTCGTTCCGCGAGGCGTGGAGAGCGGGTATCAGTCCGGCGGCGGTGCCGAGAATCAAAGCAACCAGAAATGTCGCCAGGAATACGTAGCCGTCCAGGCGAACCGACACGATTTCCGGAACATATCCGACTGGCGCATAGTGCAGGAGCAGACTCAAGGCGACGGAGCCGACCAGCAATCCGGCAGCGCCTCCGATCAAAAACAGCAGGACACTTTCGGTGATCAACTGCCGAACCACGCGCCACCGGCCGGAGCCGACGGCGATTCGAATGGCGATCTCGCGCTCCCGGCTGACAGCTTTGGCGAGCAGCAGGTTGGCGACGTTGACGGCCGCAATCAGCATCAGAAAGCCCACGGTGGCAAAGAGCATCCACAGGGCCGGACGCACCTGCTGCGTGAGCCTGGCCTGGAGTCCCACGACCTTCGCTTCCACGCCGGTGTTGGACACCGGGTACTGCTGCGTCAGGCGCGCGGAGACGGTCTTCATGTCCGCGGCGGCGCGATCGAGAGGCACGCCGGGCTTCATGCGGGCGAGCACCCACAGCCAATGATTCCCTCGCGACTTGCGCCATTCCGCCGCCCGCAGATTCAGGGGGATCCAGAACTCCGGCTTGTTACCCCAGATGTGCGGGAACTGAAAATCCCGCGACACGATGCCGGTCACTGTGTAGGGCCGGCCATCGAGCGTGATCTTGCTCCCCAGCACTCCAGCCTGTCCTCCGAACGCCCGCTGCCAAAGCCCATAGCTCAGGATCACCTCACCGTCGTGGCCGGAAACTGTTTCATCGGCGGTGAAATTGCGTCCGGCGAGGAGCTTGGCGCCGAGCAAGTCCAGGATCTCCGGCGAAACTTCGAATCCCTGCAACTGCAAGGGCTCGGAGGTCCCGGTAAGGGCGGCGCCCGTTACGAACACGGCGCCCATGGTATCGAAGACCTGGTTCTGCGCCTTCCAGTCCACATAGTCCGGGCCCGTGTCGGGGTAGAGATTGCCGGGACCGCTGGGCTCCGTGACCCAAATCGTCACAATGCGCTCAGAGTGCGGATAAGGCAGGGGCCGGAGAATGACGGCATTCACCACGCTGAAGATTGCCGTATTGGCGCCAATCCCGAGCGCGAGCGTGAGCACGGCCACGGCCGTGAAGCCGGGATTCTTGCTCAGAATCCGAAGCGCATAGCGCAAGTCGTTCAGCAGTGTATTCATGCTTTCTTCCGCCTCTCAAAACGGCTCATTGAGACATTGACTCAATGAACCAATGGCCCGATGAATCAATTCCAGATCAACTGATCCACCCATCCACCAGCTTGATGATCTTGTGACCATAGGCCGCCCAGTTCTCGTTGTGGGTTACCTGCACAATGGTCGTTCCCTCCCCGTTCAAGCGTTTGAACAGGTCCATGATTTCTTTGCCCTGACTGGAGTGGAGATTCCCGGTAGGCTCATCGGCCAGAATCAGTTTTGGATTCGCAATCACGGCGCGCGCCACGGCCACCAGCTGCTGCTGTCCTCCGGAGAGCTGGCTTGGGTAAAGATCCTTCTTGCCGACGATGTGAAAACGGTCGAGCGCATCTCCCACGATGGCCTGTCGTTCGGAGCTCTTGACGTTGCGATAGGACAGGGGAATATCGAGATTTTCCGCGACGGTCAGGTTGTCGAGCAGATGATACTGCTGGAAGACGAAACCGATGTACTTCTTGTTGATCTCGGCGCGCTGCTTGACGTTCATCTTGTGGACGGGATTCTCCAGAAAATAGTACTCGCCCGTCCAGGCTCCGTCGAGCATGCCGAGGATGCTCAGCAGCGTCGACTTTCCGGCGCCCGACGGCCCCATGATGGTCAGGAAGTCGCCATCCTGGATGTCCAGATTGATCCGGCGGAGCACGTAGTAGCGTCCCGCACCAACCGGGTACGATTTTTCAATACTTCGCAGTTGAATCATCAGTGTGTTTGCCTCAGCGGTCCAATTTAATCTGTCAGATCTTCCCCTTCAAATCGTTTTCAGAATCCGGTTCCGTAGGCTACGGTAAGCACTCCGAAGAGCTAAACCCTTTGCCTTTATGAACATCGTGGGACTTACCCACGGGTTTCGAATGCGATCCTTTGTTTTCAACAACATCGTGGGACTTACCTTCATATTTGAATTTCAACATCTTGGGGCGCGCAGGTCTCCTTCTTGTAAACCATTGAAACTTATCGCTTTAACTAACTGCATATCACACAGCCGGTGACTCCTGCCCCCCGCGATGGAACGTCGTCGAGAGACATCCTGGGGCCGCCAAGTCATACTTTATTCGTACCTCAGTGCGACCATGGGATCCACCTTAGCGGCGCGCCGCGCCGGAAGATAGGTTGCTAACAGAGCCACGATGGCCAGAAGGAGCGCCACGCCGGCAAACGTCGGCGGATCGGCCGCCTTCACACCAAATAGCAGCGATTCGATGAAGCGCGTCAGGACGAAAGCCCCGACCAGCCCCACGGCCAACCCGGCGGTAATGGTCGCCGAAGCGCGGCCGAGCACCAGGCTAAGAACATTGCCGGGTTCAGCGCCGAGGGCCATCCTCACGCCGATTTCGCGCGTGCGCCGCGAGACCCAGTAGGCCATGATGCCGTAAATGCCTACGGCCGCCAGCAGCAGTGCCGCGGCCGCGAAAACGCCGACCAGGGTCAGGTTAAAGCGGCGCGTGTCGAGCGAACTGGAAAAAACATCCTGGAAAGTCTGGAAACGGGGCGCCACATCGGGAGCGAGGTCCTGAACAATCTTGCGCGCACTCGCGAGGACATCCTGTGGCGGGACGTCGGCGCGAATCACCACGGTAAAATCCCGTCCGCCGCGCAGACGCTGCCGGTAATCGACATACACCGTCGGTTCGGGAGGCTTTTCCAAACTCCGGTAGTGCACGTCACCCACAACACCCACCACCGTGAGCAGGCGCAGGTCGCCGTCCATATTGCCGAAGTCGATGGTGCGGCCAATCGGATTCTGGTCCGGCCAGGTGGCACGAGCGAGCGACTGGCTGATCACGGCGGCGTGGGGTGCCGTGGCCGTGTCGTGCTCGTCAAACAAGCGACCCTGAAGAAGAGGAATGCCTAAGGCCGTAAAATAGTCCCGGCTGGCTACGCAGTAGTCGCCAGAACCCCCCGGAGCCGTGACCCAGAGGTGCTCGAAGCTCTTGTTGAATTCCGGGCTATCCGGCTTGAAGCTGAACCGGGGCTCGCGATCGAGGAACAGGAACTTGCCGTCCGGACAATCGCCGGCTTCCAAGGGCAGGGCGGAGATCCCTCCGACTTGCTCGACGCCGGGGAGCGCCCGCAGGCGGTCGAAGATCGTGTTCATAAAACTGCCCGGCCTCGTATCTTTCACCACTTCTGCGATGTTGCTCATCGTTTCGGGTTGCGAGGCCGGTACCTCAAGCTCCATGGTGACGATGTTCGAGGTGCGAAACCCGGGATTGACCGACAGCACGCGGAGCAGGCTGCGGCCCAGCAATCCCGCCCCGGCCAGCAGCACCAGCGTAACAGCCATTTGTGCGCCGACAAGAATGCGGGCGAGGCGCTGCGATGCGAGTGATCCACCGGCGGTTCGGCTGCCGTCGGCGAGCGCCGCCTGAGGATCGACGGCGGTTGTTCGCACGGTCGTCGCCGTCGCCAGCCCGACCGCCACCAGCAGCGAAATCCCGAGTGCAAAGGCCAGGACCGGCAGATTGACCGAGACTTCATCGAGGCGGGGCAGATTGGGCGGCGCCAGGGCCAGCAGCGCATCGACACCCCATATGGCGAGGAGCACCCCGAGGGCACCGCCGGCGAGTGACAACAATAGCGACTCGGCCAGAAACTGGCGCACCAGGCGGCTGCGGCGCGCGCCCAGCGCGGCGCGGACAGCAAGTTCACGCTCACGCTCGGCGGCACGCGCCGTCAGGAGATTCGTCACGTTCGCGCACCCCACCAGGAGCAGGAATCCGACGGCGGCGAGCAGAATCAGCAGGGCGGGGCGGACGCTGGCGGTGAGCGCGTCGCGCAGCGGCATTACGCTGACATCCCTCATATCGATTGCAGGCTTGTATTGCTGGTAGAGACGATGCGCCAGAACCGTCAGGTCGCCGCGCGCTTGCGTCGCGGTCACGCCATCCCGCAAGCGAGCCACTACGATGGACCAATTGTGTCCGGTACGGCTCTGGCTCTGCTCTCCGAAGAGCTCCGCCGGAACCCAGATGTCGGCGTGGTCCGGATAGCTGAAGCCTGGCGGCAGAACGCCCACGACCGAAAACTCCAGGTTTTCCGCCTTGAGCTTGAACGAAGAGAGATCAGGCGAGCCCCCCAGGTGCTGGCGCCAGTAGGCGTAACTGACCAGCGCGGCCGGTGCGGCGCCCTCGTGCAACTCGTCGGCCGAAAAGCCGCGGCCAAGGATGGGCGCGACTCCCATCACCTGGAAGAAGTCGCGCGAAAATATGCCGACATTGACGCGCGCCGGCCCGGAACCGCCGGAAACTGTCACCTGGTCGCCATAGCCCGCCGCCATCGCGGCGAAAGTGTGATTCTGGGCCCTCAAGTCACGGAAGTTCGGGTCGGTAAAGTTCATCAAGTGGCCGTCGGCCGCCACTTCCCTGAGGCTCATGATCTGATCGGGTTTCGGATAAGGCAGGCCGCGCAGCATGACGCCGTAAACCACGCTGAAGATCGCGGTAGTGGCGCCGATGGCGAGCGCCAGCGTCGCCAGTACCACAAAGGTGACGCCGGGCTTGCGGGCGAGCATCCGCAGACCGTACCGGAGGTCCTGAGCCAGACCCTGCATGAGACACCTCCACTAAGCCATTGATTCATTGATCGAGCCAGTCAATGAATCAGTGAACTAGTTCGCTCCCGCCGACGCCGCCATTTCGGCCTCACTCTCTTCCACCACCCGGCCGTCGAACAGGTTGACCGTGCGCTGGGCGTAGCGCGCGAAACGCGGATCGTGCGTCACCATGCAGATGGTGGCGCCCGAGCGGTGCAGGTCGCGCAGCAGCTCCATCACGGCGTCGCCGTTTTTCGAGTCCAGGTTGCCCGTGGGCTCGTCGGCGAGCAGGATCGAGGGCGATCCGACCAGGGCGCGAGCCACGGCCACGCGCTGCTGTTGACCGCCGGAGAGCTGCGAGGGATAGTGCTTGATGCGATGCGACATCCCCACGCGCTCCAGGGCCTCGATCACGCGCTGCTTGCGCTCGGCCGACGGCATCCCGCGATAAGTGAGCGGCAGCTCCACGTTTTCGTAAACGTTGAGATCGCCGATCAGGTTAAAACTCTGGAAGATGAAGCCCACTTCACGATTGCGAATGCGCGCCCGGTCTCCCATGTCGAGGTTCTCCACCGGCGTCGAGTTCAACCAATACTTGCCGTCGCTCGGTGAATCCAGAAGCCCCAGGATGGAGAGCAATGTCGATTTGCCGCAGCCCGAAGGCCCGGCGATCGACACGTACTCTCCTTTCTGAATTTCCAGATGGACCCCGGAAAGTGCGTGCGTCTCCACTTCGTCCGTGAAGAAGACCTTGGTCACTCCCTCCAGGCGAATCAACGCTTCCCCGTTTTCACTCATGTTTGCTCCTTTTTTGAATAGCTATCAGCCGCCAGCCGTCAGCTATCAGCCTCTGGCTTCAACCGCTGTTCTTGCCGAAAGCCGATTGCTGAGAGCTGAAGGCTGATTGCTGAAAAAGTTGTCTCTCGCTCATCGCTTATCATTCGTACCTCAATGCCACCAACGGATCCACCTTCGCTGCCCGTCGAGCCGGCACATAGCTTGCCAGCAATGCCGCCAGCAGAACAACGCCGCCGGACGCATACACAACCAGGTCGGCGGACTGCGCGCCTGAGAGCAGGCTCGACAGGAACCTGCTCAAGATCAGCGCCAGTGCGAGCCCGATGGCGATGCCCGCCGCCGCCAGGGTTGCTCCTTCCCCCACCACCAATAGGATCACACTGCTTCGCGTCGCGCCCAATGCCATGCGGATACCGATCTCCTGCGTGCGCCGGCTGACGTGAAAGCTCAGGACTCCGTAGATCCCGACCGAAGTGAGTGCCAGCGCCAGCGCGGCGAACAGCCCCATTAACAGGGCGTTAAAGTTCGGATGGGCGACCGACTGCGAGACAATATCGGACATGGACCGGAGATTGAGCACGCGCTGGTCCGGATTGACCCCGAGAACGGCAGCTCGCATGGCGGCGCCGACGTTCACGTTGCCCCGCACGCGCACCACCCATGACGCGGAGCCGAAGGCAGCCTTCGAGACCTGCGAGGCCGGCACGTAGATGGTGGTGGGCTGGAGCTCGTCTATGGCCAGATTTTTCACATCCGGCACCACCCCGACCACTTCGCGCGGCGGTTCAAGGATTTCCGGAATCTGGCGCCCTTCGTATTCGCCCACTACGACATGATCCCCGATTGGGCTCCTTCCGTGCCACCACGCCCGGGCTACGTTCTCACTGACGATGACCACCGGGGTCGATGAAGCCGAATCGGTACCTTGAATGCCCCTGCCCTGCAGGATGGGAATGCGCATGGCCTGGAAGTAATCCGGACTGACAGCGCGATATTCCATGCCGCCGATGCTGTCCTTGGGATGTCCCTCGTGCTCGGTCGGCAGATTGTTGGGGCCGGTCAGCGGGAGTTTGCTGACCACAGCCGCTGACGTGACGCCGGGCAGCACGCGCAGCCTTTCGAGGACCTGTTGCTCGAAGGTCCAGACCTGGGATGGCATGGCGCTTGCCTCCGGTGCGAAAGGCGTGGTCATGGTGTACACGTGAGAAGGATCGAAGCCGAGCTTTTGCTGGTGCAGACGATACAAACTCTCGATCAGCAGGCCGGCCCCGACCAGCAGCATCAGGGAGAGTGCGACTTCCCCCGTCACCAGGACGTTGCGCATGCGGCTTCGAGCGCTGCTGCGCCCGCCCTGCGTGCCGCCTTCCTTGAGCGAGATGTTCAGTTCCGACTTCGAGGTTTGCCAATAGGACGTCAGCGCGAAAACGAGGCTCGTGGCGAGCGCTATCAGCAGCGCGAAAGCGAGCACGCGGCCATCGAGGCCGATAGGGACCTCTGAAGGCACGCTCCACGGGATCGAAGCCACCAGAGCTTTTAACGTCCATGCCGCCGCCAGCAGCCCGGCTGCACCGCCAACCAGCGCAATCAGCAGACTCTCGGCCAGGAATTGCCGCAGCAATTGCAGTCGCTCCGCGCCCAGGGCCAGCCGGATCGAGACTTCGCGCCGGCGGGAGTTGGCGCGCGCCATGATCAGGCTGGCGACGTTGGCGCAGGCGATCAACAGAAGCAGCCCCACCGCCGCGAACAGCATCAAGAGGCTCGGTCGGAGATCTCCGAGCAGCCACGTTTGATAATCCACCAACTGCATGCCTTGTTCGCCCGATTGGGCCACGTTCTGCTGACGAGCGGCGCCGAACGCCACACCCATGTTGGCCTGGGCGGCGGCCAGACTCATTCCAGGCTTGAGCCGCGCGATCACGCCCGTATTCATCCCGGTGTCCTCGATACTGGTGCCGATCTGCAACGAGGTGAACACGTCCGCCGGTTGGCCGACGAAGGTGAGGCCGGGAGGCATCACGCCCACTATGGTGTAGGAGTCCCCACCCGCCTCAAACTGTTGCCCGACCACGGCGGGGTCGGCGCTGAACGCCTTTCGCCACAGCTCATCGCTCAGCACCGCGGTCCGGAAGCCCGACGGCCGGGTTTCCTCGCGCAAAATGCCGCGCCCGAGCGCGGGGCTAACACCCAGGACCTTGAAGAAGCCGTCCGTGACGCGGAGGGGCCTGATCCACTCGGTGGCGCCTCTGCGCTTGATTTCGAGGTCCTCGCCGCCCCGGAAACCCGCTATGGACTGAAATGCGCTGGTGTGGTCGCGATAGAATTCGAACTCGGGCGCCGTGAGGGAGTCGTTGACGCCGCCGCCCTTCCAGACGAGATTCACCTGCACCATCCTGTCCGGCTGTGGATAAGGCAGCGGACGCAGCACGACGGCGTTCACCACGCTGAAGATCGCCGTGTTCGCCCCGATGCCGAGCGCCAGGGTCAACACGGCCACGGCGGTGAAGCCGCGATTTTTTCGCAGCGTGCGGATTGCGTAGCGAAGATCGGTGAGTAGCGTGTTCATTGGTCAGCACCGTTCGAACGGAGTGACAAGCGGCGAGTGACCAGTAGCAGGAGCAGGATCTCTCTATCTCCTGTGGCTCGTCACTTGTCACTTGTTCACCACATTTACTCGTACCTCAGAGCCCTCATCGGGTCGACCCTGCTCGCGCGCCACGCCGGGATGAAGCAGGCGGCGAGCGCCACCAGCATTAGAAGGACGGTCACCGCGCCGAAGGTCAGTGGGTCGTGCGCCGTGATCCCGAAAATCAGTTTCGCCATCAGCCGGGTGAGAACCAACGCGGCCACCAGGCCCACTCCGATTCCGACCAGCGACACTGTGCCCGCTTCCCTGAGCACCATGCGCAGCACGTCCTGCTTCCGGGCCCCCAGCGCCATGCGTACGCCGATCTCCCGCGTGCGCTGGCTTGCGAGATAGGAAATCACGCCGTAGACTCCAACGCAACACATCACCAGCGCGAGCACCGAGAAGACGCCCAGCAGAGTCATGGCGAACCGTTGGGTCGCCAGCGAGTCTGAGATAATCCCTCCGAGCGTCTGAACACCGTAGACCACCGCCTGGCCGTTGTAGTGCTCCATCGCCCGGCGCACCGCTCCGATTTGAGCCTCGGGCGGTTCGGAACCGCGCAGCACCGCTCCTACTGAGCCGTTCACCAGACTCAGAAACTGGTCGGGGGTCTGAGGCAGCGCCAGGTAGCACTGCGCCTGGATCGGCGAACTCGAGTCCGAATCCAAGCCCCATTGCTTGACGTGGCCGGCCACGCCGACGATCTCAGCCGAGGTATTAAAGAGTTCGAAGTTGACGCGCTTCCCGATTGGATTCTGACCACCAAAATAGAGCCGAGCGAACTGTTCGTCGATCACGGTCACGAGCGGCGCATGCTCGTTGTCCTGCGGCCTCAGGAACCGTCCACGTTCGAGGGGAATTCCCATGGCTTTCAGATAGTCCGGCTGCACGAGGTAGAAGAGGGTCGACTTCATCTGGTTCTGCGTCGCCGGCTTCGGCTGGCCCTCAATCCAGAACGGCAATTCGGAATCGCCCTGCATCGGTACAGACCCTATGGTGAGCGAAGCCGCGTCGATGCCCGGAATGGCTTCGAGCGCTCCCTCAATGCGCAGCCATGATTCACGAATGGCAGGGGGTGCGCTGATGAGCGGATAAGACAGGTTGAAGATCAGAGCGTTTTTCGGACTGAATCCAGGGTTCACCCGCCAGAGCTTGGCGAGGCTTCTCACCATGAGCCCGCCGCCGGCAAGGAGAACGAGTGCCAGAGCCATCTCCAGAACCACAAAAACAGTTTGAGCTCGCTGACGGGCTCCGCTCGACCCGCGTCCTCCCTCCTTTAAGGTCTCGTGCAGATCCGTTTGTGACGCCTTGAACGCGGGTACGAGGCCAAAGAGCACACCGCACAGCAATGCCGCGCCCAGCGTGAACAGCAGGACGCGTCCGTCGAGGTGGACATCTTCGGCGCGGGGCAGAGCGTCGGGCAGAGCCTTCAGGGCAGCCTTCAGTCCCCATGAGGCAACAAGCAGGCCAAGACTCCCTCCCGCGAGTCCCAACAGGATGCTCTCGGTCAACAGTTGCCGGATCGCGCGACCCTGACTTGCGCCCAGGGCGGCCCGGATGGCAAATTCGCGCGTTCTCCCCGTGGAGCGCGCCAACAGCAGGTTGGCCACATTCACACATGCGATCAGCAGCACGAAAGCCACGGCCGCCTGCAGTAACAGGAGGAACGGCTGAATCCTGCCCACGACGTTCTCCTTCAGGGGAATCAGCGTGACGCCCAGGCCCTTGTCCGCCTCCGGGTAGGCTGTGGCCAGATGGCTTGCCAGCACCGACATATCCGCCTTCGCCTGGTCGAAGGTAATACCAGGCTTGAGCCGGCCCACGGCGTTCACTCCCATGCTGATCCGGCGGTCGAGGAAGGATGGGTCATTCCACTGCCCCATGGGCTCGAATACGTCGCTGCGATGATAGTTGTTGCCGATGTATCGATAATCGGCCGGAAGCACGCCGACCACCGTGTATGCCTTTCCGTTTAGGGTCATCGCTTTGCCAACGGTGTCGGGCGAAGATCCAAACTTGCGCTTCCACAGGCCATTGCTGATCACCACGACCGGCGTAGCGCCCACTTGGTCCTCGCTGACCAGAAAGGTGCGGCCAAGTGCCGCCTTCACGCCGAGAATGGGGAAGAAGCTGGCTGAGACCATCTCGGCCGGAAGACGCTCTGGCTCGCCCATCCCCGTGAGGCTGACGTCATTTCCCCGATAGCCGGCGATATCGGTGAAAGAACGATTGTCGCGCCTCCAGTCGAGGAGGTTAGGATACGAAATCGAAGACCGATCGAACTCCGGGCTCTTCGAGTAAATCGCAACCAACCGTTCGGGCTCCGGGTAGGGCAGGGGATTCAGCAAGACGCCGCTGACCACCGAAAAGATCGCCGTGTTCGCTCCGATGCCCAGCGTCAGGGTGATGATCGCGATTGCGCTGAAGCCCGGATTCTTACGCAGCATCCGAAGGCCAAAGCGAATGTCGTTCAGTAGTGTGTTCATCGTTCAGCCCCGTCCGTTCAAGAAGGAGTGACAAGTGGCGAGACAATCCCGGCCCGGAGGACCTTCCCGTGTCGGCTCTCCCACATTCTTCTCGCTTACCAGCTACATTCGGCGTCTTGTCACTCGTCACTCTGCTCTTAATCGCGTCACTCGTGTCTGAGCGCCACCATCGGATCCACCCTGCTCGCCTGCCAGGCCGGGAAATAGCAAGCGGCGAGTGACACACCCAGCAGAATCAGGCAGGTCAGAGCGAAAGTGGAGGGATCGGAAGCGCTGACTTCATAAAGCTGGCTTCTGATCAAACTCGTCAAAAACCTCGCAGCAATAGCGCCCGCCAGCATGCCCGCCAGCGTCAGGCGCAGTCCGTGATAAATCACTAGGCCTGCAACCGCGCGGCGTCGCGCGCCAAGAGCCATCCGGATACCGATCTCCTGCGTTCGTTGCGCCGTGTTGTAACTGATCACGCCGTATAGCCCCAGCGCCACCAGAAAAAGCGCCAGCGCGGAAAAGATCTCGAGCAGCGACGCCGTAATCCGCTGCGGGCCAAGCGCGCGGGCGACGTATTCGTTCATCGTTCTGAAATCGGCGATCGGCTGGGCGGGATCGACGCTGGCAACGGCCGACTGAATCGTGCTGGCCAACCGTGAAGCGTCCGCTTCGCTCTTGACGACGATAAAGGCCTGCGACAGGGGTTGCTGAAGCATCGGGTAGTAGCACACGCCCTTTCCCGAATCACCCGCCAGTTCTGACTGCCTCACGCGGCCCACAACGCCGATGATTGTGGCCCAGGGCGCGTCCGGGCCCCGCCGCAGATGCTGTCCAAGCGGGTTCTGACCCGGCCAGTATTGCCGTGCCAGGCTTTCGTCAATAATCGCCACTGGCTGCGTCTCCAGGCGGTCTTGGCCCGTGAAGTAACGTCCGCTCCGCAGCGGTATGCGCAGAGCGTTAAAATAACCTGGCGTGACCCAGTTGAGCCTGCTGACCGGCCCGGGATCCTTCGGCCCGAGCGTGCGGCCTTCGATAACAAAGGAAGAAGTCGGATCGGAGCCGCTCAACGGCAGCGCGACACCCAGACCGGCCGCCGAGACTCTGGGCAGCGCCGCCAGTTTTTCGGTGAGGGAGCGATAAAACGCCGCCTGCTTCTCCTGGTTGTTGTACAGATTCTCCGGAAGCTGGACACTGGCGGTTGCTACTCCGCGGGAATCGAATCCCGTGTCGACCTTCGCCATGCGCATGAGGCTCTTGAGCAGCAACCCGGCTCCGACCAGGAGGACCACTGAAAGCGCAACCTGTCCTGCCACGAGCGATTCCCGAATTCTCAGGCGCCGCCGGTTGGAGGTCAGGGATCGCACTTCGTCCTTGAGAATCCCGTACTGCGGGCGGCCCAGAACCTCGCCGATCGGCATGAGCCCGAGGAACAGGCCCGTGAGCAGCATCAGCGCGGTGGCGAACAGCAGCACAGTCCCATCCATATGAACCGCGAGACGCGCCGAGAGACCTCCGGCCGCCAGGCGAAGCAGAAGACCCCGGCCGGCATACGCGGCCGCAACGCCTGCAATGGCGCCGAAAGCCGTCAGCAGGAAGCTTTCCGCGATGGCCGGACGCAGCAGGTCGCGCCTCTGCGCGCCGAGGGCCACACGCACCGCAAATTCCCGGGACCGCGTCGAGGCTCGCGCCAGCAGCAGACCGCCGATGTTGGAACAGGCGATCAGCAGTACGAAGCCGACCGCGCCCAGAAGAATCAGCATGGGCGTCCGCAAGTCGCCGGAGGTGTATTCGCTGAAGGGAAGTGCGAACAGCCCCCAGCCCGAATCTTTGGGATAGGTGGCTTCGGGATGAGCTTCGATCAGCCGCCGCACCAGCACGCCGAGATAGGCCTCGGCCTGTTTCTGCGATACCTCGGGCCGCGTCCGTGCCACCACGAACACCGATTCGTTGAAGTAGTTGTCCGTGGCAAACGCTGACGGAGCGAGGCCCAGAGGAATCCAGACCTGCGCCCGGCGCGGCCAGTCAAACTCCGGCCCCATCACCCCGAGAACCCGGTA
Source organism: Terriglobia bacterium (assembly GCA_035946575.1). Classification (GTDB taxonomy): domain Bacteria; phylum Acidobacteriota; class Terriglobia; order UBA7540; family UBA7540; genus Gp13-AA77. The sequence goes on from DASYZG010000009.1 coordinate 22,787, forward strand.
GTCCTCGTGGTTCAACTGAATCTCCCGCCCGACGACGGCAGAATCGGCGCCGAAAAGCCGCGTCCAGGTGTCATAGGAAAGCAGCGCGACGTGATTGGCATGAGGCTGGTCCTCCTCCGGCCGGAACTCGCGGCCGAGTTGCGGCCGCGCGCCGAAAGTCGCGAACCATTCCGAGCTTACCTGCGCCACCCGCAAGCGCCGGGGGCCGTCGGGAGCGAGATAATTGAAGCTCTCCTCGTCCGAAGCTGCGGCTGAAGAGAAGGTCTGCCGGCTGTCACGAACGTCTTTGAAAGCGGGCGCCGAGAGCGTCAGGCTCTTGAGGCCTAACTTTTCGTACTTCGTCCTGATGACGAACACATGACCGGGATCCGCCACGCCGTCGGGATGGAGATACAGCCCGTTGATGACGCTGAAAATCACCGTATTGGCGCCGATCCCGAGCGCCAGGGTCAGGACCGCGACCGCGGCGAAGCCGAGGTTATTGCGGAGGGTGCGCAGCGCGTAACGGAGATCAGTTAAGGTTGACATCGTTCAGCACCGTTTAACGGACGAGTGACAGCCGCTTGTTGCTTGCCGCTTCTCGCTACCCCGCCAACTTTCACTCATAACGAAGTGCCACCACCGGATCCACCTTGGCCGCGCGGCGCGCCGGAACGTAGCTCGCGGCGAGGGCCGCAACGACGAGGCCGAAGCCCATCAATCCGAAGGTGCCAAGGTCGAAGGCGCCGACCCCGTAGAGTTGACTCGAAACCAACCGCGCCAGGGCGAAGGCCACGGCGGCGCCGAGCACCACGCCGATCAGAGCTAATCGCAGTCCGTAGCCGATCATCAATGCCAGCACCTGGCTGCGCTGCGCTCCGAGCGACACGCGGATACCGATCTCGTGAGTGCGCTGTGCCACCGTGTAGCTGACGAGCGCGTAGAGTCCGAGTGCTGACAGCAGGAGCGACAAGCCGGCGAAGACCGCGAGCAGCGTGACGGCGAAACGCCGAGGACCGAGCGACTCCGTAATACGCTGGTCCATGGTCTTCAAGCCGTGCACGGGCTGGGCATTGTCGGCGGATCGGACGGCTTCGCGTATGGCGCCTGCAAGACCGGCGGCGTCGCCGTTGGTCTTCGCCAGGACAAACACGTCCGGGCTCGGTGTTTGAAGGAGGGAGTGGTAACACACACCCTTGTCGGAGTCGCCCACCAGCGCACTATGTTTGACGTGGGCAACGACGCCCACGATAGTTTCCCAGGGCGCGTTCGTCCCGCGCCGAATGTGCTGGCCGACGGGATTCTGCCCGGGCCAGTATTGCCGCGCGAGATTCGCGTCCACCACCGCGACCAACTGGCTGCCTTTGCGATCCTCATTGCTGAAATACCGGCCGCCTCGCAGCGGAATCTCCAGGGCGGTGAAGTAGCCTGGTGTCACGTAGCGTTGGTAGGCGTGCGGTCCGGGGTCGCCCGGACCCATGGCGCGGCCTTCGATTTCAAACGATCCGCCCCAATTCTCGCCGCTGAACGGAATCGGAACACCCAGGGCCGCAGAGGCGACGCCGGGGCTCGTGGAAAGGCGATCGAGCACAGCGCGGAAGAACGCAATC
>DASYZG010000010.1:0-16263 GCA_035946575.1 Terriglobia bacterium
CTGCGCTTCGCGCCGGAACCTCGCCATGCGATCGGCGTCCCGGGCGAAGACTTCGGGCAGAATTTTCAGTGCGACATCACGATTCAACTTTGCGTCGTGTGCGCGGTACACCTCGCCCATGCCGCCCGCACCGAGCGGCGAGACGATCTCATAAGGCCCCAGCCTCGTTCCTGCCTGCAGGGTCATTGCCCTCCAACACGAATCCAATTCGGCGCTCCGAAATCGGAGGCGGCTACCTCCTCGTTTCCGGCGTCGCGTTGAGTACCACCGTTAAAGGTTCCACGTGATCCGGCTTGACATAGCGGTTCACGAGGAAGCGTTTTCCATCCTTCGACACGTCGTAGGTGTAAAGGTCGGTATTTGAGATTGGGGCTCGTCCGTGAAGCTGAAAAAGCGGTGAAACCGCGCCCGTTGAGAACGTCTGGCCGACGTTTACCGGCACGGCCGTCAACGTCCCTTTGGGATCGACGTAGAAGATTTCCTTCCCGTCGCCTCGCCAGCGGGGTTCGGTACCACCGGCCGGCGAGACCTGCCATTTTCCCTGCGCTCCGGGGAACGTAGTGACGTAAATCTCCCATTCGCCCGAGTCGTTCGACGCGTAAGCCACCCATTTGCCATCGGGCGAGATCATTCCGTTGGTTTCGCTGCCCTTGCCGGCGAAAAACGGGGTAGGCTTACCGGAGGCCGCGTCCACCAAGATCAAGTTGGAGCCGCCCGCGGCCGGCTCATAAGTGCAGAGGACGCTCTTGTTGTCGAGGGTCCATGAGTTCGGCAGAATGTCGTCCTGCTGCCGGGTGTCGTAGACGTGCCTGGCAGCATGCAGGCCGCTCGCGCTCTTGATATCAAGAATCCCCGCTTCGGCGCCATTGTATCGATAGGCGATCGTTTGCCCGTCTCTCGACCAGACTGCTGTGGCTTCCTCGGCGGGATCAAAGGTGAAGCGGGAGGCTGTGTTGTGGCTGAGGTCTTCAATCCAAATGTCGACGTTAGCGGTCTTGAGATCGGCGACGTCAAGCGCAACACGATTCCCGTCGGGCCCAATCGAGGGGTTCGCCATGACCGCCGGCGAGCCGATGCGTCCTAGCTCTTTGCCGCTCCGGTCGTACCAAACCAAGGCCGAGAGCACACCCGTGCCGGCGCCCGCGTAGACCACCGTACCGTCTCCTCCGGCGGTAAAGGAGCTGTAGGCAACCGAAGGCTCGTAGTTGATGTGGTCTGAGACTACCACGGGCTCGCCCCTTACTTTGCCGTTTCGGGGGCTGAACGAAATGCCGACCAGGCTCGCCCTCTCATCGCGATAATAGAGACGTCCATTTGCGTAGGCCGCATTGGCTTCCGTCGTAACCACCAGTTTCTTCTCCCTGGCCGCGAGCGAGCTGAAGTAGATTCCGTCCTTCGACCTGATCCCCGTTTCGAAAGACCCCGAGTAAAAAAGGAAATGATTGCCGTCGGGAAGGAACTGGGGCCAGCGGTGCGAAGTCTCTGTGGAAACATAAACCTTATCGGTCACCGGTGCCGGGCCGCCGCCATCGGAATTGACGCGCCACAAGGGGCCGCCCGAGTCCGGCGAAAAGATGATCACATCCCGGCTGCCCCACGATCCTCCCCGGCCGTGTGGGGCCGTCGCCAGCACCTGGGGCGCGCCGCCTGCGATGGCGATCTTCTGCACCTTTCCATCGGCGAAAAACCCGATGTTGGCGTCATCCGGCGACCAGAAGGGATAAGAGGCACCTTCCGTTCCCTCCAGGCGCGTGACAGCGGGGGAACCGAGGGGCTGGAAATAAATCATGTTCTCCCCGGACGTGTCATCGCGCTCGACGAACGCAAGCATCCTGCCATCGGCAGAGAGCGCCACATTGACAGCATCACTCTGCAGTGGAATTGCGAATTGCATTCGCTCGGCAGGGACAGGCCGCTGGATAACCAGATAAACGGCGAGCCATCCGGCTGCCACCACGGCAGCAATTGCGGCCCACGGCAGCCATCGTCGTTGGCGGGAACCTTCGATGGCTGTCAGATTGGGCGCAGTTCCCGATCCAGAAAGCGCGCCAAGCGCGAAAGCCAGGTCCCTGGCTGATTGAAAGCGAAGCTCGGGGCTCTTCTCGAGGCAATGGTCGGCGATCCGCTGAAGCGACAGCGGGATGTTCTTGCCGGTCGTCGATATTTCCGGCGGCTCCTCCTTGAGAATTGCCGTCATCGCTTCCGCCGAGGTATCGCGTTGGAATGCGCGGCGGCCGGATAGCATTTCAAAGAGAATGGCGCCGAACGAAAAAATATCGGAGCGGCCGTCGGTGGGCTGGGCTCGCACCTGTTCGGGTGACATATAGCCGACCGTACCCATGACTACTCCGGGAAGGGTCTGCAGTGTTGCCGTGCGGGCGCTACCCGCCATAGCGGCGTCTCCATCGGTCGCGAGCAGTTTGGCGAGGCCAAAGTCGAGGATTTTCACGCGGCCGTCGCCGGTGATGAAGACATTTTCGGGTTTCAGATCGCGGTGCACGATGCCTTTTTCGTGGGCGGCCGCCAGACCGTGGGCGATTTCGAGGGCGTACTCTGTGGACTTGCGCGTTCCCAGCGACCCCGACTCGATCCGCTCACGCAGCGTCTCACCTTCGAGCAATTCCTGAACGACGTAGGGCGAGCCCTGGTGCGTCCCGAAATCGTGCACCGTCACAATGTTTGGATGGTTGAGCTGGCTCGCAGCCCTCGCTTCCTGTTCGAAGCGGCGCAAGCGGTCGGGATCGGAGGAATACGAGGCGGGCAGGACCTTGATGGCCACATCGCGCTCAAGTCGCGTGTCGCGCGCACGGTATACTTCGCCCATGCCACCAGCGCCGAGCGCGCCCGTGATTTCGTAAGGTCCGAATCTGGTACCGGCCTGCAGAGTCATCGTTTTCTATTCTCTGTGGCTTGGAAGCACTCAGAATGACCGCTCATTCTACATCAAGGCGTGTTGGGAGGTGCATCCTGAGATTTTGCTGAGATTCAGCGCCGACCCGGCGTGTGTGTCGACGGATGACGGCCGGCTGTCAGGGAGGATGGGCAGGTCTCGAAACAATCTCTCAGAGTGTAGAATTTTTACTCACTAAGCAGTTTTCCCAGTAACTGTATGATTCTAAGGCGAAAATAAATTTTCTCAATTTTCTCAATTTTCTCACTTTTCTCCATTGTCCCAAATCCGCTCGATACAATGTTTTTAAGGATCGAGCAGACAACGCTGGCTACCGCGGACGCGGAGCCTGAGCGTGACGTGTGCCCGAAAGCCGAGCCTGGGGCGGGCGCGGAGAGCAATGCGATGGACGCGCATACCTGCAGAGTGTCGAAAACTGAAAAAGGCAGGGTCAGCACGGCCCTGCGACTCCCGCAAGTGCGGGCTTTGATCCTAACTGTCTCACTGACGATGCTTAACTTAGCTGCACTCGGACTCGCTGGATCGAGTGCCGCTGCGGTGCCGCGGGGGGGCGTGCCGGCGGCGAGCCCTGCACCCAATACGGTTAAAGCGCCCGTACCGGCGCTGATTCCTGGATTCAAGATTCCCAGATTCAAGGTGCGTGCGCTGGACGGGCACCTCGTCGTTGAGATGGCCGCCACGCCGCCAGAGCCCCAGAGGACGCCGCACGACCTGGATCAAGCAGCAGTTGCGGCCTTCAATCCCAACATGAATGCCGTCAACATCATAGTCGGCAGCTTCAGGCCCATCAGTCAAACGCCTCACAATGCCGACCAGGTGTTTACCTCGGTCTTTAACCAGGCGAGTAACGCGATTCAGGTGAATTGCATCTCCGGCTGCGGCGGCAGCTCGAACCCGGGCGGAAGCAGCGGCGAGCTCCAATACAACAGCAGCAGCACCTTCGGCGGATTCACGCTGGCCGGAGACTGCTCGCTGTCGGTTCCGAACATCACCTGCAACCGGACCAATGGAGCTGCGTTCGCCCCCAGCGCGACGACGGACGCAACCAACGCTTCGAATATCTCCAGTGGAACCCTGGCCGCGGGAAGGCTGCCCTCGACCGTCACCCAAACAAACCAGTCAAACACGTACTCGAGCGGCACGCAGGACTTCAGCACGGCCACTTCTCTCAAGGTGCCCGTGAAGGCCGACGCTACAACTCCGGCAAATGGCCAAATCGCCTACGACTCCACCGCCAACGTTCCGCACATGGCTGTGAACTCGGCAGACGCGAAGGTCGCGACCTTCACCGCGACGCCCGCGACGGGCAACTGCGTGAAGTGGATCAACGGAACCCAAGTGGGTGATCAGGGAGCGGCGTGCGGGAGCGTCACCAGCGTGGGGCTTGCTCTGCCCTCCATCTTTGCGATCTCGGGCTCGCCGGTCACCGGCGGAGGAACGCTGACGGGGACGCTCTCCAGCCAACCGGCGAACACCTTCTTCGCGGGACCGAGCGGCAGCGCCGGAACCCCGACTTTCCGCGCCATTGCGGCGGCGGACATTCCGACGCTCAACCAGAGTACTACCGGCAACGCCGCCACGGCGACGGCGCTTGCGGGCAGCCCGGGGCAGTGCTCAGGCAGCAACTTTGCAACCGGCATCAGCCCTTCGGGTACTGCCAACTGCTTGCAACCTGCTTTCTCCAATCTGAGCGGATCACTGGCGATAGCCCAGACGCCGCTCACCAGTCTCGGCGACATCCTTTATGTAAACAGCACGCCGGCTCTGACGCGGCTGCCCGGGAACACCTCTTCGAACCGGAACTTCCTGGTCCAGACCGGAACCGGCACCGCCTCAGCGCCTCCATCGTGGGGGGCACTGGCTTCCGGCGACCTGCCCCCGACCATCGCGAGCAACACCACGGGCAATGCAGCCACAGCCACCGTTCTTGCAGGCAGCCCGGGGCAGTGCAGCGGCGGCCAGTTTGCAACGGGCATCAACCCGAACGGTAGCGCCAATTGCAGCACGCCCTCAGGCGGGAATCCACCGGGCGGCTCGACTACGGCTGTGCAGTACAATACGGGCAGTGGATTCGGGGGCGATACCGCAAACTTCTACTACAACACCACCACCCATTCCCTGACCCTCGCCGGCCCCGTCTCTGCATCGAGTTTCGTCAGCACCGGCGCAGCGCCGGGGACCACGAGTTGGTCAGCGGGCGCCATGAGTGCCGGGGCGGCGGGAACGGTCGTTTGCGGCGCGAATACGGGTAACGTCTTCTCCTGTTCGGATAATGGCGGCGCGGTTTTTGCCGTGCCCTTCATCGCTGGCGACATCGGCGGCACTCAAGCCTCGCCGGCCGTCACCGGCCTCAATGGCGCTGCCGTTCCGGCCTCGAAAACGCTTGTCGGGACAAACGCGAGCGGCCAGATCATCGACGCTACCTCGACGGCGCTGCCCACGGCCATGTTTCCCGCCCTGACGGGTGACGTAACCAACACCGCGGGGGCGCTGGCCACCACGGTGGGTAAGATCAAAAATGTGGCTGTGCCCACGCTGGCTGACGGATATCTGCATTATAGCGGCGGGTCATTCTCCTGGGACACGCCCAGTGGATCGGGCGGTGGATCTCCGGGCGGCACGGGAAGCGAGTTGCAATATCGCGCCGGCAGTTCAACTTTCGGCGCAGTCAGCGGCTCGTCGGTTTCCGGGGCGAATGTGACCTTTGGCGGCACGGTGACGGCCGCGAGTTTTGTGACCAGTGGCGGCCCGCCGAGCACGACCGAGTGGACCTCGGGCGCCATGACAGCCAGCGATGCCGGGACCGTGAAGGCGGGAGCAAATACCGGAAATGTTTTCGCTTACAGTTCAAACGGCGGGACCGTCACGGGCGTGGCGGGCTGCCTGGGTGATATCACGTGCTCGGGGAACACGCCGAGCGTCAACGCGATTCACGCCTCGAACGCGGTCAATCTGAACAATCAACCCTTGACAGTGCAGCGCACCGGCGACGCCACCACGCCGCCGGTATTGAATCAGACGGTGAAACTGGCGGCCACGGGCGGCGGCAATACCGTCACCGTGGTGCAGACGGCGGGAGGTGAGACAGCCGAGGTGCTGGGAATCTGCCAGGCGAATTGTAACGGCGGGTCCAGCCCCGCGCCCATGATTGCCACCAGCGGCCAGGCGCTGCTTTTGTTTGATTCCACCGCTATCGGTGCAGCCAACGATTACGTGCAGCAATCGGCCACGGCGGGCCTGGGCCACGATGCCGGCTCGAGCAAGCCCTCGAGCGGTCAGATTCTGGGCCGGGCAATGGGACCGCTGCCGAGCGCTCCGGCCACGCCCACCACCAGCACCACCGCCGGCACGGATGCCGGTGCGACGAAATGCGCGGGCGGCACCTGTTACGTCAAGCTGACCTACGTCAATCCCTACGGCCAGACGCTCGCCTCGGCGGAAAAATCGCAAGCGGTGACCACAGGCAACCTGTTGACCGTGACCTCGCCCGGCGCCACCACGGGCGCAACCTCCTACAACGTCTATGTGGGCACCTCGACCGGCAGCGAAATCTATCAGCAGACACTGGCCATTGGGATTGGTTACACCGAACCCACCACCGGGCTGCTGACGGCGACCGCCGACCAGTTTGGATACGTGGCCCCGCCCGCCAATAACCTGATGGCGGTGTCGCTGGTCAATAAGAGTGAAAACGCCGGCGGCTCAGGGGCAGTGTCTTCGGTCTTCGGTCGCACGGGCACGGTGGCAGCGACGGCCGGGGATTACGATTTAAGCAAGATTTCCGCCGGTGCTGCGCCCACCGGCACCTTCGATTTCTCCGGCTCGACAGCCCTTAAAATTCCAGTGGCTGCCGGAGCCGCGCCCACCGCAGACGGTTCTATCGCCTACGATAGCACGCAGGGTGCATTCGTGCGCGGTATCGGGACCATCGGGGGGCAGACGGTCAATACCACGGTTTCCATGCCCCAGGTGATCTGTTCGGCGGTGCCCACAGCCGATGTAATCACAATACTGGGGACAGTGGCCGAGACTGCCTTCGCCACCACCTGCACCATTCCCGCCAACCTGCTGATTACGGGAAAGCAGATAGCCTTTCATTTGACGGGTCAGGTATACAACGGATCGGGAACCGGGCAGGCCAACCCGCAGATAACTTTCCGTATCCGGGCGAATTCCAACGGGGAGTGTACTACTTCAACTTTGTCGTCATGCCACATAGCCTATGTCAGCGCGTCCGGCGTAGCGGCTGGCGGCGCGTCGGGAAATTACCGGGGCCTCTATTTGACGGTCACTTTTGGCGGCGTGGCGGCCGCCGGCACATCCGTCAACTGGCAGGTGCAGGGCAACGGTATGGTGGGCAACGGTTTTCTCGCGTCCACGCAAAGCGGCCTGTTGACCACGCTTGACACGGCGGCGGCGATTCCGGTCTATTTCACGGTTTCCTCGGCCTCGGGAGGGGGCGCCACAACCTCTCCGAGTATTCAATTGCTGAGCGTGGCGGCGACGGTGGTGAACTAGATGAAATCAGAAGCCGGATGCCGTGGGGTTGAAAAGCGGGGCGGGTTTGAAACCCGCCCCTACGCGGAAATGCCGTGGTTGGCTGTCATTCTACTTCTGGCTTTCGTACCAGCATTGCGGGCACAGACGCCTGGTTTCGATCCTTACGGCGGATCGCTGCTGCAGGCGTGCCCTGACCAGACGCACGCTTACTTCACCATTCAAAAGATCGGCGCCCGGTTCTGGTTCTGCACCCCGGTAATCACTTCGCCGACTTCGGTGAATCCGGCTAACGCCACCTCGCACGCCTGGTACGCAAGTTCGGTGGCCAACGTGGTGGCGGCCAATACCGGCCTTACGTATTGCTCCCCGGCGGGTGCGACGGAAGACACGATCAAAAACCACGGGAACTCGCACAACGCCTCCAATCAGTATTTCATCGCCCAGGACTCGCCTTACTGGTGCAACGTCAATAAATACGGTATGTGCGGCGGGCCGGGGCAGTTGCCCTGCTCGGCCACCAGCGTATCGACCGGGATCAGCGCCACCGAATCGGGGTCCCAGGTGAGCGGCAGCGACCCGGCGGTCTATGCGGTCACTTTAAGCGGATTTTCGGCGCTGCCTTCGTTCTTGAACGCGGGCGGCGGATCAAACATCACTCCCATCTGGGTCAGCGGCTGCTCGGTGGTGGGCTACAACGGCACCTGGATTCCGGCGTCCAGCAGCACCGGCTCGAAGACCATCACTTTCAACATTCCGGCTTCCGGCCTGGCCGCTGCCACCGGCTGCCAAGTGAGCGTGATGGACCCCGGCACCCAATACAATTGGGGAAAAGCAACCGTGAAGCGCCTGGCATCCTGGGGCTTCAATTCCATCGGGGTGGACTCTTCGAGTTACGTTCTGGGCGACAGCACCTGTAAATGGTGGCAGAACTCGAGCCCGACGTTTGAATGCACCTGGCCGCCCGCCGGCGGAACGGCGAACGTGCCGCCCATCCAGATGCCCTACATGGTGGAAATCAAGCCCGCGCAGACCACCATCTATAACGGCCCCATCGGCAGCACTTATGTGCTGACCGAGCCGGTGAAGGACACGCAGAGCGGCACCAACGACTATTACCTGGGTTACAAGGGCGGCGCGGTGATCGACGTTTTCGATCCTAAACTCGCCACCTATTTGAGCTCCTGGCTGGCCTCGACGCAATCGCAGGCGCAGCAGTTTCGCGCCAACGATCCCTGGATTTACGGGATCGTGATGGATGATTCCGATTACTTTGTGGGCACCGGGGCCGGGCCGGACTTCCCGCCCTCGACGGGCCTGAGCAGCACGGCCAATATCGGCTACAGCGTTTTTCTGTCTTCGCCCCTGCAGACGGCCACCGATTCCACGGAAGCGACCGGCGGGCCGTTCCTCTATTCGCATACCCTGGTGGACGCCAAGGCTGACGCCACCAATCCCGCGCACGGCACCTGCGGGATTACCCATCCGTGCAGTTTACGGGATTACCTGTACGACCTTTACAGTGGCTCGATTTCGGCACTGAATACCGCCTGGTCCTGGTCGGGATGCAGCACGGCGGGGCCCGGCGGCACGAACGTCTGCCCCAATTACACCGCCTTCGATTCCAGTTGCACGATGGTAGGCGCGGTGGGCGATTACACCTGCGGAACCACGCTGCCCGCTGAAACTATCGGCACGGGCGACGGTACGACACAAGGTTTTCTCTACACGGTGGCGCACGCGCCCTTTTCACCCAACAGTGTGGCCGTTTCCGTGGGTGGGTCTTATGCGGTGGGCGATTGCCCCTGGTACAACTCGCGCGGGCAGGTGGAGTGCAAGTATCTGCGCGATCTCCCCGCTTATTACGGGTATGGCGAGATCACCGCGGGATTTCGCAACCAATACTCCGGGCCGCAGACGAATTACCTCACGGTGCCGGTCGGCAACGTCAGCATCAGCGGCAACGGGACGACGGCCACGGCGACGGTTCCCGGCGGATTGCCGGCGGGCCTGGTGGTGGGCTGGAATGTGCTGATCAGCAACTGCTCGAATATCGGCTTCAACACGGCGGCAGCAGTGGTCAGCATCAATGCCGGGGCGGGGATGTTCACCTTCGCCAACGCTACCAACGCCAGCGCCACGGGCTGCACCGTCGATCCCAATGTGGTCAAGTACACCAGCCCGGCGCAGGTGAATTTGAGCTTTTTGAACGCCCCGGCCAGCGGCACCGCCATCACGATGGGTTACGTCTACAACGGCTGGGCCTCGGGCGGCACCGGCCTGATGGATGAAGACGGCAACAGTACCGCCTCGGGCGGCGACGGCGACATGATCAAGGACGGGGTGCACTACAGCCCGCTGGTGGGTACGGCGGGCTATTGCCTGGAAGGGCCGAACCTGAACTATCCGACGTACTACAACTGCGGCGGAGCCTACGGCAAGGCGCCCGCGCCCACGCACTGCGGCGGGAACCTGCCCTGCCAGTACGGCATCGACCTGGATAATTGGGTCAGTCAGTACTCCGCCCAGATTTTCAAAACCGAGCATGACCTGCTCAAAGCAGTGTCATCGCTGCCATTCGCCGGCCTCGATACGATGGGCTCGAGCGGCGCACCGGCCTATTCGAAGATTCTGCAAGGGGAGGCGCCTTACGTCGATTTTGTCTATGCTGCCGACCCGAACTGGTGGCGTCCGCTGGCCTCGCCGCAACCCGATCTGTTTCAGACGGTCTACCAGTACCAGACCGAGTATTCTTCCGTGGGCGGCGACAGCCTGCCGTTTGTTTTGTGGTCCGGCGACAACGCGCAGTACGATTCCTCGGTGAATTGCTTCTCGACCACCTACGCTAACAACGCCTCGCAATCGGCGCGCGGGCAGGTGTGGTACAACGGCATCAATTATATGCTGACCCACGCCGGGCATTATTCCGACTACCCGTTGATCGGTGACACCTTCTGGGACTGGCAGGACTACCAGGGGCTCAATCAGGGCGTCGTAAGCCTCTATGACAACGCCTACGACGGTAAACAGGCGGTACGGGCGGCAGGGATTGATCCGGCCACAGGGTTGGCCACCGGCGGCGAAGCGCGCGATTATGGCGACTTTGTAAGCTGGATGGCGCTGAAGAACGGCCTTTGGCTGGGGCAGTTGACGGGACAGACGAAAGCGGTCAGCGGAGGGGTGGTGGGTCAGCCATGAAAAATCATAGCGTAGGGGCCGTCGGGGCGGGTTTCAAACCCGCCCCTACAATCGCCCGTACACTGGTCGCCGTGTTATTACTGGCGGCTGGCGCCGCGGCGCAGACGCTTGCTGGCGGGGCGAAAATGGCCGGCGGGGCGCTGCTGGTGCCGCCGGCCTGCCCGCCGGTGGCCTCGGGAGCGGTTTCGGTGAACGGCCACGCCAACACCTCCTGTACCTTGAATGGAATCCAGGTGATTTCCTACGGCGCTGCCAATTCGATCTATAACCCATCGGGCGGCGACTGCGTAACCACGGGCACGGGCTTTACCTGCCCCACGCAGGATCAACTGGAAATCGTGCCCGACTGCGGAACCGGCGGCCCGCTGGCGGGCTGCAGCCCGTCGACGGGTGGGGTGAACGCCACGCGATTTATCATCAGCCTGAACAATCTGTTCGGCACCAACGGCAACCCCAAGTCGGTGACGGGCCCGGCGTCGATGACGATCACGGTGCATTATGCACTGGTGAATTGCGTCAAGGTGGGCGTGCGCTTTCCCGTGATCGGCGGCAGCGGCAATTTCAGTATCACCGGAACTCAGACCGTGGACGGCACTTGGTCGAGCACCGGTTCGTGCTCCACCAGCGCCTGCGGCAGCGCCAATTTTCCCGCGTGTCTCGGGTCCGGCACTTGCGTGGTGAACGGTAGCGTCAGCCCGACGCTTGCCAACGCGCCCCACACGGAGACTGACACCCTGGTGCTCAACTGCGCCAGCGGAACCTGTGTCTTTAAGATGAATGAGTTTGGAATGCACAATTACGGGCCGGGACAGAGTTAGGTGCGAGGTACCGGGGAGCTGCGCAAGAGGCTGCACCTGAGCCAGAGAAGCTTGCTGCGATTCGAGAAGCTCTCTGGATGAGTGGTCCGGTGGATTGCGCCTCGATGCGTGTGCTAGTCGCGGCCGCCGGGTTTACGGCTTGCTACATTACTTCGAGATTGGGAGCGCGGAACGGTGGCCCGTTACTCGCGCTCCCCTGTGCTTTCCCGGCTCTACTTAACCGAGGACACGCTGATGCTCCAGACTCCGCGACCGTGAGTAGCGGCCCAGAGCGTTCGCGAGGGCGTGTACATCTTCAAGGCAAGAACCACGACGTTGGGCAACCCGCTGTCCAGCGTCGTCCAGGTGCCGCCATTGTTCGTGGTGTAGTAGACGCCGACGTCGGTAGCCACGTAGAGGGTTCCCGAATATGTAGGATCGACGACAATGTCGTTCACCGGTGAGTTTGGGAGATCGCCCGTGATATTCGTCCAGCTGCTCCCGCTGTTCGTGCTCTTGTAGACGTGCCCGGTGCCGAACCCCGAGTAAGTCACGTAAACCGTGCTCGAACTCGTGGGGCTCGCCGCAACCTGGGTAACATACGCGTTAGGCAGGCCGGAGCTGACGCTCTTCCAAGTGGCGCCCGAGCCGGCGTTGCTGGTCATCTGCACGGTACCGCCGCTGGTCCCGACATAGATCACCTTGTTGCTGCTGGGCGCCACGCCGATGGCCGTGATCTCCTTTCCGCTTCCGCCGGTCAGGTCCGACGAGATGGTCGACCACGAGGTGCCGCCATTGGTCGTCTGGTAGATCCGGTAAGTGCCGTAGTAGAGTGTCTGGTGGTTTACAGGATCAATCACCAGCGGCGAAATGAACTCGCGGCGGTCGCTGCTGCTGATGCCCGAATCGATGGCATACCACGTGCCGAGCAGGCCCGATTCCGTTGATTTTTCAACGTCGTACTGAACACAGCTGGCGTACACCGTTGAGGTGACGGAGTAATCGAGCGCCGTATATCCGGCGTCGCCGCACCAGTTGTAGTTCCAGGTGACGCTTCCCGAGTACTCCTGCACACCATTGTCCTGGGTACCGCCATAGCCGAGATTCGGATCGTTGGGCGCAATGGAAATACCGGGATAGAACTGTGTCAAGGCGAGACCCGCATTGAGGTTCGTCCAGCTAACGCTCGACGAACTCGGCGAGCTGGTGCTCCAGACACCGCCGTCGTTGCCCACAAAGAGCGTGCTCCCGCTGGCCGTGAACGCCAGCGCATGATGATCGCAGTGCAGTTCGACGAGATTACTCCCGAAGCTGACCTCTTTCCAGCTCGAGCCTCCATTCAGCGTCTGGAAGAGTGTGCCATTATCCGCCGATCCGCCGACATAGACCACGCTCGCGTTCTTCGGGTCCACAGTGATGACGTTGTCGTACCAGCACTGCGGCGTACAGTAATCGGAGATGGCGGTGTTCTTGGTCCAGCTTGATGCGCCATTGGTGGTTTTGTAGAGTCCCAGCAGATTGCCGCCGGAGCTGTTCGCGATTCCGGCCCAGAGGGTGGAAGGGCTGGAAGGCGAGATGGCCAGCGCGATGCGGCCCACACTGCTGGAGGGCAGTCCGCTGCTTTTCTTGGTCCAGGAGCTTCCCGCGTTCGTCGAGAGGTAAATCCCTTCCCCTTCGACGGCGGCGTAGGCCGTGCTGCCGTTCGAGGGATTAAACACGACGCCGGTGGCGGTCCCGGAAATCTCCTTTGTCCAGCTACTGCCGCCGTTTGTGCTGAGGTAAAGCCCGGTGTTGGTAGCAGCCAGAACCGTGCTGGGATTCGTCGGGTGCACGGCCATAGCACCGATGCTCGTGTTGTTCGTGCCGAAGGGACCGGTATACAGCGTCCAGGTGCTGCCGGCGTTAGTCGATTTCAAGACGCCCGCGCCCAGGTAGCTGTCGCCGCTGAAGTCCTCTTCGCCGGTGCCCACGTAAATAGTCTCGTGACTGGAAGGAGCGATGGCAATCGAGCCGGTAGCGAGCGATGCCTGAGTGTCACTCATCGGCGTCCAAGTGGTGCCTCCGTTGGTACTTTTCCAGACCCCGCCTTCGGCGCCTCCGGCGTAAATCGTGCTCGCATTGGTGGGATCAACGGCCAGTGCGGTCACCCGTCCCGAGGTGGTGGGATAGGCATAGCCGGTGTCCGTGGGTTTCGGTCCGATCGACTGCCAGGTGGTTCCGCTCATCACGCCACCGACGCCAATGGTTTCAGCTTCCGTCTCCATTTTCTGACTGAGCTGTTGAAGTGCATGGAAGCGAGCGCCGGCGGGAATGTGCTGATAAGGGTAGGCCCGTTGCTGACGGAACCATTCACTTCGCAGCGACGGATCTTCAGGCGCTTCGTGCTCTGACTGCTCCGGCCGGACTCTCATTCCCATTAAGACGATGATCGGTAAGACAAGCAACAACACTGCGATATAAGTGCGGGGTGCTGATAGAAATGTAGAGTTCTTCATCCGTCACTCCTTTGGTGTGGTATTGAATGGTCGATCCGACTCGAGGCGAAAAACAGGCGCTTGCGGGCCTGGAATCGCCGTGAAATCTTTCCGTGCAACGGCTTTGGGCCGCTGATTGTGGATTAAAGCAGGAGTAGCGGTTCAGGAGACCGAAGGAACAACACAGCCAGCCGAGAAGATCGGCCGTCCGTGATCAACTGCTGCTTGGACGTGTCATGGGCACGGAGCTCAACGATCTCCGCTCCTGCTTCACAACACAGCCACCCCCCCGGATGGAGAGGCTAGGGTAAGCTGGTCGGGTGGGTGGGGCAATACCCTGCGCGTAAACTTCGCGTCAACTTGCGGTCTACTGGATCGCGGCGCCGGCGATTCGGCCGGTGCGATCTGTGGGTGGGCGCTCGGCGGCCGATCGTCTCCCGGCGTGAAAGATGCCGCCGACAATCTGCAGTGTAGCCGTGGGGTGCCCTCACTGGCCAGTGGGCTTGTCCACCGGCACGTCGGTTGAGTAACCCCATTGCGTGGTGACCTTTTTACCGTTGCTCGACTGCAGAATGTACCAGGTGCCATTCGACGGGCGCCACACGGCGATATCCGTCTTTTCGTCGCCGTCGTAATCCTTGGCCACTGGAATGTCGCCACTCAAACCATAGGCTGTGCTGACATGCTTTCCGCTGCTCGATTGCACGGTGTACCAAGTCCCGTTCGAGGGACGAAACACGGTGCAATCCGCCCTGGTATCGCCGTCGTAGTCGCCCGGAACCGGGATATCGCCGCTCTCGCCCCACTGCTGCCGGATCTTACTCCCGGTACTGCTGTCAATTACGTACCAGGTTCCATTCGAGGGACGCCAGACGGCGTAGTCCGTTATGCCGTCACCGTCATAATCAGCGGGCACGGGGATGTCGCCAGTCAGACCCCACTGCTGCTCGACCTTCTTGCCAGTGCTGCTATCGATCACCCACCAGGTGCCCGTCGAGGGACGCCAGATAGCGTAATCTGTCTTTCCATCACCGTCGTAGTCTCCCGGCACAGGGATATCGCCGGTCAGACCCCACTGTTGGATGACAGTCTCGCTGGTACTGCTGAGCTTGATCCACCAATCGCCAGTGGAGGGTCGCCAGATAGCGTGATCGGTTATTCCGTCGCCGTCATAGTCGCCAGGGACGGGGATGTCACCGTCAATGCCCCACTGCTGCGCGACGCTGTTGCCGGTACTACTGTCGATTTTGTACCAGGTGCCTTTGGAGGGCCGGAAAACCGCGAGATCGCTCCTGCGATCGCCGTCGAAATTCGCGGTGTGCCTGTTGCGACGGTACATCGAGGGTAATCGCGCCGCTGGAATGTCGCCGGTCAAGCCCCATTGTTCGGTGAAGGTGCCGCCGCTCGTGTACTGGATGTACCAGGTACCCGTCGACGGCCGCCAGACGGCATAGTCCGCCTTACCGTCACCGTTATAATCGCCGACCACCGGAATGTCGCCGGTTAGACCCCACTGTTGAGTCATCGACTTCCCGGTACTGCTCAGAATGATCCACCATGTGCCGGTACTCGGTCGCCAGATGGCATAGTCCGCCTTGCCGTCGCCGTCGTAGTCGGCTTGCACCGGGACATCTCCACTCAGGCCCCAGCCTTGGCTGACGGTCACGCCCGTGCTGCTGTCGATGACCCACCAAGTACCCGTCCAGGGCCGCCAGATGGCGTAATCCGCCTTGCCATCGCCGTCGTAATCCCCCGGAACCGGAATATCTCCAGTCTCACCCCACTGCTGTTGTACCTCCTTGCCGGTGCTGCTATCCATCACCCACCAAGTGCCCGTCGAGGGACGCCAGATGGCGTAATCGGTCTTGCCGTCGCCGTCGTAGTCGGCAGGCACAGGCACGTCGTCCGGTTCGCCCCACTGGGTGGTGATCAGCGAAGTCGGATCGCTACTGGGCACGACGTACCAGGTTCCGTTTGACGGCCGCCACACTGCCATATCTGCGATTCCGTCGCCGTCGTAGTCGGCCCAAACGGGAACGTCTCCAGGCTGAGTATCAAGCTGTTTCGTGCCAGCACCTTGACCGGAGGGATCCACCCACCAGGTTTCCGTGCCCGGGCGCCATACGACGGGCTCAGATGTATTGGGCGGAGGAGGGGGAGCGGTTTGGGTCCCATTGTCGGCATACCAAAGCGCGTTCGCGTTCGTCACCGAGGTTATAGCGTCGCCGTAATTGGCGGTCTCTCCCCCTGTCGGATAGCCCCATTGGTCCACGCCGGTCGCGATGAGGGCCTGGACGCCGTCGTAAGCGTTATCGTGAATGGATACCAGACCCTGATTCAAGTTCTGGAAATCCTGCCAGCCCCACCAGTCGAAACCAACAAAAGG
>DASYZG010000011.1:0-37049 GCA_035946575.1 Terriglobia bacterium
ACTCTGGGTGACGAGCCTCGCGGACAGCGGCGTCTACGTTTATGATGTCGCCGCCGGGAAGCTCTCCCGGGAGATCCACGTCGGCGCTTGCCCGAATTGGATCACCTTCTCGCCCGATGGACGCTACTGCGCGGTCAGCAACAGCGGCAGCGACGATTGCTCGATCATCGACGCCAGAACCCGGCGCGAGGTCGCGCGCGTGAAGGTCGGCAAGGGACCGAAGCGGCTGCTTGCCCTCCAGGCTGCGGAATGATGGTGGGGCTCGTAGCGGCGGCTTTATGCCGCCACCGCGAATTGAGACGGCTGAAGTTATGGCGACGTAAAGTCGCCGCTACATTGTCCACCTGAGCGCTGGACAGCACACTAGCCGACAAGAACAGCTTCGCGCGCCTCTTCGGGCGCCGGTCGACTGGGCGGCAGCGTGCGGGTGAGGCGGAAGAGATCCCACAAGACCAGGACAGTCCCGGCCAGGAAGATCAAGCCGGTTACCAGGCGGACCTCGAACCAGATTCGCAGATGGTTCTGGACCTCCAGGAAGTCCATGCCCATCACGCGTTGCAAATAGACCTGGACGATGCCGGCAACCAGAAGCGCCATGACCATGAAGATCATGCTGAAGTTGAGCGCTACGAACGACACGAACCCGAGCTTGCTGCCCTGTTCGGTAGGATGGCCGCTGATTTCGGGCAGAATGATGTACATGAGGGCGATGGCCAGCATGCCGTAGGCGCCCCAGAAGGCAAAATGGCCGTGCGAGGCCGTGATCTGCGTGCCGTGGGTCCAGCGATTGATTTGCGGCAGCGTCTGGCCGAAGCCCCATACACCCGCGCCCATGAAGTGCACAAAGGCGCCGGCGCCGAGCCACGCCAGGCCCAGAGTATTCACAACCGGCAACGTGCGGGCTTTGAGCGTGTGGCGGGCGGCGTCGACGAGCATCATCATGATCGGGATGGGCTCGGCGGCGCTGAAAATCGCACCCCACCACAGCCAGTAGCGCGGCGTGCCGATCCAGTAGTAGTGGTGTCCGGTGCCGATAATTCCCGTCAGCAGCACCAGGCATACCTCGGCGAACACCCAGCCTTCGATGCGCTGGCGTGACACTCCCGTCACCTTCATGAGCGCCCAGCCCACCAGCGAAGCGGCAATCAACTCCCACGCGCCTTCCACCCACAGGTGAATCACCCACCACCAGAAGTAGTACTGCGTACTGAGATTCGACATGAAAGGGATGCCGAACAGGAACATGACCGAGAGCATCACCATGCCCCCGAGCAGGGTCGCCGTGGTGCGGGTCAGCGTGTGGTGGTTGGTGAACATGGTAATCGCGATGTTCGCCAGAAAAAGGAGCGCCGCCACAACGATGGCCAGCTTGATGACCGTCGGCTGCTCCAGGAACGGCATCCCGAAGCTCCACTGGAACAGGTACCCCACAATCGCCGCCACGCCGCTCACCAGCAAAATGCCCAGCTGCGCGCGGGCCATCCTCAGGCTGTAGATCTCCGTATGGATCTCGTCGGCCACCATGTAGTACGTGGCGCCCATCAGGGCGAGCAGCAGCCAGAAGACCAGCAGGTTGATGTGAATGGCGCGGACGACGTTGAAGGGCAGCAGGTTCAGCAGCGGGTCGTAGCCCCAGACATACTTGACGCTGCCGAGAACCCCGAAGACGACCTGGAGCAGGAAGAGCAGCAGCGCGGCTACGAAGTACTCGCGGGCGACCTTCTGCGACTTGTAGCGCATGACCTCTCCTACTTCAAGCCGGTGAGATAGTCGATCAGCTCAGCCTTCTCTTCTTCCGGAAGTTGTTTGAAACTGGGCATCACGGAATCCGGCTTGTGACTGTGGGGGTCGTTGATCTGCGCCCGGATCCAGTCCCTGGTCTGCCGGCTGCCCTCATGCGTAAGATCGGGCGCCAGGGTTCCCCCGCTGCCCTGGATGGAATGGCACGTATTGCAGTGCTGGGCCAGAAAGACAGTTGCGCCCGCGGACTCCGTGCGCGCCGCGCGCTCGGGCGCCGGCGGCCAGCCGTTGGTGTCCACTTCGCTCACCCACTTCAGGTACGCGACGAGGGAGTCGATCTGCGCGTCGGCGAGGTGGAAGTTCGGCATCTGCCTCCCGGTGGGATACATCTTCGCCGGCTCCCGCAGGAACACCCGCAGCCAGGCATCGCCCCGGATGGCGTAACTCTTGGTGACGTCGGGCGCGTAGTAGCCGCCGATCCCCAGAATGGTGTGGCAGTCGTTGCAGTCGTAGTGCTGCCAGAGGCGCTTCCCTTCCACCACCTGGGTCGAGAGTTCCGCGGCGTGAGTCCGCGTCCCCATCTTGCGCAAAGAGTCCGCCGTCATGCCGAGAAAGATGAAGGCGCTGAGAAGGGTTGCCGTCCAAAGAATGGTCCGGGTGGAAGCCATGCAAGTCAGATATCTCGGCCCCAGGGTCCATGTCTGTGACGGAGGTCACAATGCCGGAGGCGGACTATTGGCCGTGATGGGCGAGGAACCGCCACTGATGGGAAGTCTGCTCTGGCGCAAGCGCTCGTACGTCATTCCCGCGCAAACGGGAATCCAGAATTCTTGAATCCGGCATCCGAAATCCGGCGCTCATAGAGCGCCGCTACAGCCCTGCTATTTCGCGGCCTGGGCCGCTTCGGCCAGGACGGGCTTGGAGGACACGGCCTTCGGGTTCGAGAACTCGAGGCCCCCATCGTCCACCGGACTCCACTTCAGTGCCCAGACGTCGCGCAGGTAATTCTGATGCACCCGCCACGGCGACTTCGCCCCCTGCTTCGGCCACTTGTCCACCGCGCGCTGCATGTAGCCCGGCGTGAATTTCTCCACAAAGTTCGCCACTGGTTTCTCGTCGCCCGTCCGCGGCATAACCTGGCGAACGCCTCTCCGGTCCATGAGCTTCAGGAGCCGGCAGACGTACGCGCTGATCAGGTCCGCTTTGAGCGTCCAGGAGGCATTGATGTAGCCGAAGATGGCGGCCAGATTCGGCACGCCGGAGAACATCACCCCCTTGTAGGCGAGCGTCTGGCTGAGATCCACGCGCTGCCCGTCAACGGCGATCTCCGCGCCGCCCAGGGCCTGCAGGGCAAGGCCCGTCGCCGTGATCACGATGTCCGCTTCGAGTTCGGCCCCCGATCGCATCCGGATGCCGCGCTCGGTGAAGCGCTCGATCTCCCCGGTCTCCACGCCGGCGCGTCCGGCCTTGATCGCCCGGAAGAAATCGGAGTCCGGCACCAGGCACAGCCGCTGGTCCCACGGGTTGTAGCGCGGCGTGAAGTGCGTGCCCACGTCGTACTCGGACCCCAGTTCCTTGCGCACCAGCTTGATCAGGGCCCCCTTCACGAAGTTCGGGAAGCGCTGCGCCAGGTTGTAGGCGTACATCATGTAGGCGATGTTCTTCCAGCGGCTCAGCCCATAAGCCCACCTCAAAGGCAGCACTCGGCGCAGGCGGTTGAAGATCTTGTCCTGCTCGGGCAGGGAGACGATATAGGTCGGCGAGCGCTGCAGCATGGTCACATGGGCCGCAGCTTTGGCCAGCGCGGGCAAAAGGGTAACCGCCGTCGCGCCGCTGCCGATGATGATCACGCGCTTGCCGGCGTAGTCCAGATCCTCGGGCCAGGCCTGCGGATGAACCACGTGGCCCGCGAACCGGTCGATCCCGGGAAAGTCGGGCAGGTAACCCGAGGCATAACGGTAATAGCCCGCGCAGGACAGCAGGAAATTGCAGGTGAACGTTGCCCTGGGAGCACGGGCATCCCGCCCGCCATTAACCGAAGGCGTTTCGCTTCCCTCGGGGTGCTCGCGCACCGCAGTGACCGCCCACTTCGCCTCGGCGGACGACCATTCCGCGCGCTCGATCCGATGCCGGAAGCGGATGTGCTGGTCGATCGCCTCCTCGCGCGCCGTGTCTGTGATGTAGTTGCGGATGTCGTCGCCCGGAGCGATGGCCCGGGAACTCGTCCACGGTCGGAACGAGTACCCCATGGTGAGCATGTCGGAGTCGGAACGGACGCCCGGGTAGCGAAACAGGTCCCAGGTCCCGCCGATCCGCTGGCGTTGCTCGAGGATGACGTAGCTTTTGCGGGGGCAGTGCTTCTGCAGGTGCCAGGCCGCGCCGATGCCCGACAATCCGGCGCCCATAATCAGGACGTCAAAGTGCTCCACACTCATCGGCTGTCTCCAGCTAGCTGGCTCGAAGCTACCACAGGATCGCCGCTTTGTGCAGAAATACACGGCGAGGAGTTGCCGGGCAGACTCTCAAGGCTCGATTTAATAGGTTCGTCTCGGGTCGAGCGGCCGAGGTTGACAATGTAGCCGCGACTTTACGTCGCCATAAGCTTCAGCATTCTCAAGGCGCGCTGGCGGCATAAAGCCGCCTCTACGAACCTTCCCATTGTCCATCTATTCAGCGGAGTACACCGGTACCTCAAATATGTCCGGTTTCCTGGCAAATGATCTGCAGGCGCGTGGACAGTGTAGCGGCGACTTTACGTCGCCATAGGCTTCAGCATTCTCAAGGCGCGCTTGGCAGCATAAAGCCACCTCTACGAACCCTCCCATTGTCCATCTATTCAGCGGACGGTACACCGGTACCTCAGGCTGTCCGGTTTCCAGGCAAATGATCTGTCCGCCTGTCCTTGTCTGCCGCCGGAGCCGTTCATACCCAAGCTCGGTGGGGTCCTGGTCTTCCTGCGTCCCGGAAGTTGATGCACGAGAGGGTGAAAATGGGCTTGTGGCCCGACAAACGTTGGGCCTGAACCGGGGCCGCCGGGCTCGTCAGGGTTTTCCACAGGATAAGCCTAAGAAAACAAAGCGAAAATAAAATTTTCTCACTTTTCTCACTTTTCTCCCTTTTCCCATTTTCAGGGTTTAGGCTCCAATTGTGGCGCTCCATCGCGATTGAGTCCCACGGAAAGGAACCGAGACAATGCGAGGACCTGAATCAACTTCGTATCAACGCGCAGGCGTGCGCTCCGGGGAGCCAACAGGACGGGCCCTCAGCGCCCGCCGTCTGGCGGCTAATCGCCGGAACGCGCTGAAATCCACCGGTCCCCGGACCAAATCTGGTAAGTACCGCTCCGCATTGAACTTGCAGGCGCGCAGGTTGGTGCCGGAGGCCTTGGAGCTCGACCTGCGCACTCGCGGCGAGGACCCGCGGGAGTTCTGCCGCCTCCATGGCGACCTGGAGGCGATTTTTCGACCCACCGACCCGGCGACCTCTGCTGCCGTCACCATGCTGGCTTGCGGCTGGTGGCAGAAGGCGCAGTGGCTGCGCCGGCAAGTCGGTGGTGGTCACCCGCACTGCGCCGAAATTGACGCCCGGATCGATGCCTTGCTAGTTATGGTCGTCAATCAGATTCAGAGCCATCACGGTCATTGGAAACACCGGCTGGCCGAGGTCGTTGGCGACGTGATTGGAAGTCCCGCGGAGGTTCGGCGCGACTTTGAGGCTCACCTGGCACTGTTCGGCGGGAAGTCTCACGCGAGAAGGCGTCTCCCGGAGCCCCGACCGGACGAGGCGCGGCAGGCGCTCCGGGTCTATCTCGAGAAGCTCCTCGAAGGGATCATTGCTGAGCGGGCCAGTCAGGGAGAGGCTGCCAAAGCCAACCAAACCCACTTCAATCAAACCGAGCAGAATCAAGAGAATAGCCCGAAATCGGCCGCTCCCAAACCCACTGCTGTTATCCGGCTTATTTTCAGAGAGTTATGGGCAAAAAAGGACCAGCTTTTCGCAAAAAGATAGTTTTTGTAGCTTTTTCCCTGGACCCGTTGGCCCTGCCCGCGGCCGACAGGCGCCAAGGGGAGCGCGGGCACCCTTTCGCTTCGCTCAGGACCCATCTTGCCCCGCCACCTGGCACCGCGCCATCCGGTCGTCATTGGGGCGGGCCGGGATGCCGGCGCTCCAGAGACCCGCATCCCGCCGGACCCACAGGAGTCTATTACAATGTAGAACGCGGTTGTGCCGCCGTCGCCCGCCGCCGATTCCCCATGCCACCAATTATCCAGGTCGAGGACCTCAGCAAGGCATTCCGCAGCTTTCGCCGCCGGGAGGGCGTCTGGGGCGCCCTGCAGAACCTCTTCGTGCGCGAGTACATCACCATCAATGCCGTGGACCACATTTCGTTCTGCATCGAGCCCGGCGAGATGGTGGGCTATATCGGGGCCAACGGGGCGGGAAAGTCGACCACCATCAAGATGCTCACCGGGATTCTGGTACCGACCGGCGGACGACTGATGGCGAACGGTTTCGTGCCCTACCGCGACCGGGCGCACTACACGCGTCACCTGGGCGTGGTGTTCGGCCAGCGGACTCAGCTCTGGTGGGACATCGCCGTGGTGGAGTCCTTCCGGCTGCTCAAGGAGATCTACGAGATCTCGGACGCGGACTACAAGGCGCGCCTGGGCCTGTTTTCCGAAATCCTCAATGTGCAGGATTACCTGCACACGCCCGTGCGCAAACTGAGCCTGGGCGAACGGATGCGCTGCGACCTCGCCGCGTCGCTGCTGCACAATCCGCCGCTGCTTTTTCTCGACGAGCCCACCATCGGCCTCGACGTGGTGGCCAAGGACCGCATCCGCGAGTTCCTGAAGGAAGTGAACCGCCTGCATCGCACCACGGTGCTGCTGACCACGCACGATCTGGCCGACATCGAGGAACTGTGCCGGCGGATCATCGTCATCGACAAAGGCAAGGTTCTGTTCGACGGGCCGCTCGCCGAAATGAAGGATCGCCTGGCGGAGTACAACCAGGTGAAGTTCTTCCTCAAAGACCGGTCGCAGGTGGCGCGGCTCGGTCTGGTGGCGCTCGACGGCATCAAGTGCGAACGTGTGGACGAGCTGACGTACATCATGCGCTTCGACCGCAACCGCTACTCCACCGCCGAAGTGATCCGCGGCCTCGTGAACACGCTGGAGGTGCAGGATATCTTCGTCGAAGAAGAGCCCATCGAGGACATCGTGAAGAGAATTTACCTGAGCCACGAAGTGGGTGTGCGGACGGAAGCGTGATGCGGCTTCGCTGCAGACTCATAGGCTCCGTGTCCTCCGTGGTTCAAAAGCCTCAAGACAGAGATCACGAAGCCCCTGTGAACTCTGTGGTGGTTGCTTTTCCGGCCACAGAGACCACTGAGAGAATCCAGCATGGGAAACGATAGCAAAGCAGCTCGTAGCGCGGATTTTAGCCTTGAACCTGCGCTGCGCGCCGCCCGCGTCTTCGGCCAGTTCATGCGTGTGGGCTTTGTGAACACGCTGGCCTACCGTCTGCGCTACTACACGGGCATCGTCACCTATTTCATCTACGTCGCTGTCTACTATTTCATCTGGAAAGCCATCTTTGAGCACGGCCAGAAGATCGAAGGCTTCGATTTTAGCCAGATCCTCACCTATATCGCGGTCGGCTGGATCATCCGCTCATTCTACTTCAACAACATCGACCAGGACATGGCGCAGCAGGTGCTCGAGGGCAAGCTCGCCATGGACCTGATCAAGCCGGTGAACGTGCAGTCCATGTATGTGGCTCAGGCGTTCGGCGAGGCCGTGTTCCGCCTGGCGCTCCTGACGGCGCCGACGGCGCTGGTGCTGCTTGTGGTTTATCCCCTGCGCCGGCCCGCCGGCTGGGACTCGTTTCTCGGATTCTTTCTGAGCGTGGTGTTGAGCTTTTTCATTGTGGCCGGCATCAATTTCGCCGTGGGCACACTCGCCATCCGGCTGCAATCGATCCTCGGTCTGCTGCGCGCCAAGTATTTTCTGCTCGAACTGTTCTCGGGTCTGCTGCTGCCCATTTCCTTCTTTCCCCACGCCGCGCAGAGAGTACTCGCAGTGCTTCCCTTCGAGTACATCAGCTACGTTCCGGTTCTGCTCTATCTCGGCAAGCTGCGCGGGTTGGCTATGGCCCGCGCTTTGGGCATCCAACTCTTCTGGGTCGCGGCGCTGATGCTGCTGGGGCACGCCATGTGGACGTGGTCCACAAGAAAGATCACGATCCAGGGAGGTTGACGCGAACCTCAATAAAATGAAACGCCACCTTCGACTTTTCGGTCTTTACTTTGCGCAGTATTTCAAAGTGCGTCTGGCCTATAAGGCGGACTTTTTCATCGCCTTCTTTTCGTCGATGGCGGCCACGGTGATCGGGTTCGGCTTCGTATTTGTTCTTTTCACCAAGATCCCGAAGCTGCAGGGGTGGTCTTTCAACGAGATTCTCTTTCTGTACGCGTTTTCCCTCCTGCCCTTGGGATTCTTCAATGTCATCAGTTGGAATCTGTATGAATTCGGAGATCTCTACATTATCCAGGGCCGCTTTGACCGGATTTTGCTGCGGCCCGTCAACACGCTGTTTCAGGTCATCTTTGAGAAGTTCCGCATAGAATCCTTGCAGGAAGTCGTCACCGGACTGGCGGTGCTGACCATCGCCGCGCGCCGCCTGGGCGGCCACTGGACGATTTCCGACTACGCCTGGCTTCCGGTCATGGTGCTGTGCGGTTCGGTGATCTATCTGTCCGTCTTTCTGATCCTGACCGCGGTTTCATTCTGGTTTGAAGACCGCGTTGGCATTGTGCCGCCGGTTTTCAATATGCTGACCTTCGGCCGCTACCCGCTCACCATCTACAGTGTCTTCATCCAATTCATGCTGAGTTGGATTATTCCCTTCGGCTTCGCCTCGTTTTATCCCACCACGC
Organism: Terriglobia bacterium; assembly: GCA_035946575.1. Classification (GTDB taxonomy): domain Bacteria; phylum Acidobacteriota; class Terriglobia; order UBA7540; family UBA7540; genus Gp13-AA77. Next base: position 8,681 of record DASYZG010000011.1, read on the forward strand.
ACTTTCTCCACCGCTTTCAATTCAACACCTATTTTCATCTCGTGCCGCTGGTGGCCGCCGGGTTTTTTGCATTAGCCTGCAAGGTTTGGAATCGGGGCGTGCGTAACTACAGCAGTACTGGGTCATGAGTTGACAAGAATGAACTTGAGTTTAAACACCGAGAACGGATAGTCTGGCGGGGGGCACTTGGGGAAGACGTGCCTACTTAACTCACCGAGAGGAGACTCACCCTTGGCACTGGAAAGCATCGTCAGTCAGTTAAAAGAAGAACGAGACAGGCTCGACCGGGCAATTGCAGCCCTCGAAGGGGGCAGCGGCCGGAAACGTGGGCGGCCACCAGGTTCATCGAACGCAGCGGGTCCGCGTCGTACGATGAGCGCTGCCGCGAGAAGGAAAATCTCGGAAATGATGAAGAAGCGCTGGGCGGAACGGAAGAGGGCAGCGAAGGGGTAGCCTCTTCTGCATTGCTGGTTTTCTTCGCTGGTGCCGCTCCACCGTTGATCTTTCGGCCCGAGGCCGTTGGGGGTACGAGGGCGGGTGGAACTTCGGGTGGGGTGGCGCTAGCGAGCCAGCAGAGCGCCGCAAATCAGCGATACCAGGATGGCGGCGAAGAATACGAACTCGATACCGACGACCTTATACCAAGGTAGCGATCCGTCCCCGGACATCAGACTCACCGGCCTAACCTGCCCCGTACCGCTACCCTCGATCTCGCCGTCCATTACCGACCTCGATCGCTTTCAGTACTCCTCTGGCGAACGAATGCCAAGCACGAGTAGTTCCAAACTGAAGTCAGCCCGGCAGCCTGGGCCTCCCGGCTCCGGATTTGCGCCGGATGCGTGTAATTTGTCCTATGGGCGGCGGAAATCACAACCCCCGAGCGCCGGAGGTCTGTATAACTGACGTATCAGGCAGGCGTTACGGAGGGAAATTTTGCACGTGACGATGAGAATTCTACACTCGATGGCGAGCGACGAACCCGCCCGTAACGCGCAGCGAATGTGCGAGCTTGAAGGGTGTTCCTACGGCTCGGAACCAAATTCCAAGGATGGGATTCAAAATCTGGTAGACAAGGAGGAGAATGGTGGACGCGAAGGGATTCGAACCCTCGACCTCAGCGTTGCGAACGCCGCGCTCTCCCAACTGAGCTACGCGCCCCGATGCGTTAGTGGGCAATACCGATTTTAGCCGCCACTCCGGCTAGTATAGCATGGCCGGCGTGGCGGCACGGGAGCTGGAAGAGTCATTAAAAAGGGACGGCCATCACTGCCCAAAAACCAGCAGAGTGAACGACCCGGGGATCATTGGAGGACGCCGGCGCTCACCCGGCTTCACGTCCGTGGGCATGGGCCCAAACTGGGCAGTGACCGTGAAAACGTTATGCGTCTTGGGATCGATTTCCATGGTTCGGGCGCCGCGCTGCGTTTCGACGTCCTGGACCACAGTGTACTTGTCCGGCGAATCCTCATGGACGACGGTCAGGTGTCCGTCGCCGGTGGACGCGAAGGCCAGTTGCGTACCGGAATCGAAGCGATCGGCGTCCACCCCCTGCCCGATGGGGACCGTCGCGACCACCTTGCCGTTATCGGCATCCATGACGGCCATCAACTTGTTGTGGCAGCCGATGAAAAGGCGCCGGTGCTCGGTATCGATAGCCATGCCGGAAGGACTCTCGCAGGGCGCCAGAGGCCAGCGGTTGAGGATCTTCAGATTACTGGAATCGATCTCGAGGACCACGCTCTTGTCCTCAAGGTTGTTGTAGACGTGACCTTGGCCGTCGGCCGCCGCGAACTCGGGATCGCCGCCGAGCTCAAAGGTACCGACGGGCTTGCCGGTCTTGGCATCGATAGCCGTCGAACTGCCGGAGCGTCCGTTGAAGGTAAAGACGCGCTTGGAGCCGGGGTCGTAGATAATGCCGTCCGGACCCTCGCCGGTCTTGGCGGTATCGATGGTCTTGAGTGTCTTGAGATCGAAAATGGTGACCTCGGCCGTGCGGCCGTCGCTGACGAAGCCGCGGCCGAACTCGGGAGCTATGGCGATGCCGTGGACGCCCTGAGTGTCCGGGATGTCGCCAACGATCTTGTAGGTGTCGGCATCGACAACCATGACGTGCGTGCCATGCGAGATGAAGAGATGCCGCCCCTCAGGATCGATCCCGAGATAGTCCCAGAAGCCTTCGCCGCCCAGAGTCACCTTCTTGATCAGATGATAGCCGGTGGAGGGCGCCGCCAAGCTGAGGCGGGCACGCGACACAGCGAGGACGGCTGCCGCCGCCGCGATTACGAACAGAAGCGCAAGAAATCGGGTTACCTTCATGGTTCCTCCTGAGTTTTCCGGGCTGGGTAAGCTCGGTTGCGAGCAAAAGCCGTGTGAGTACTGGCAATAATCGGTAGACGAGCCTCCGGTCTTGCTGGTTACGCGCAGGCCGGGGCGGCACGGAATGGTGCCGACGAGTGATTCTGTCGCGCCCACACGCGGAAGGCAAATTAATTTCTAGTTATCTTGCCAGGAGCTTCGCGGGCGCTGGGAGCGAGGGCATTTTTTGCCCGCATCTCTATCCAGAACCCGGGAGTGGGCAGGGATGCCCGGGCTCCGGGCCGCTATAATCGAGCATCGGGAATCCCATGCCCGCACACCTGACTCTCGCTACCGAGGTGAAGTACCTGAAAGGCGTAGGACCGGCGCGCGCCACCATGCTGGCGGGCCGCGCCATTCACACCGTCGAGGACCTGCTCTACTACACGCCCTTCCGGTACGAGGACCGGACACGCCTGACATCGGTGCGTGACCTCGTGCCGGGCCAGGTGACTACGGTCCTGGTGGATGTCCTCACAGCCGGGCTCACGCGCACGCGGCGCGGCACCTACATCTTCGACCTCTCGGCGCGCGACTCGAGCGGCATGCTGCGTTGCCTCTGGTTCAACGCCGTCTATCTCGATCGCAACAAGGTGTTTCGCGCGGGCCAGCGCGTCTTCTTCTACGGCAAGGCCGAGCCCGACCAGTTCGGCGCGCGCATCCAGATGGTGCAACCCCAGTTCGAGATTCTGGTCGATGAGCCGGCGGCCGGCGGGGAATCGCTGGAAGTCGGCCGCGTGGTGCCGATCTACGAGTCAATCGGGCGGCTCACGCCCCGAGTCTTGCGGCGGCTGGTTTGGGCCGGGCTTCAGTCCCTGGATGGCGGGATTCCGGAAAGTCTTCCCGAATCGGTGCGATCACGCTGCAAGCTGCCCGATCGCGCCGCAGCCTTGCGCCGGTCGCACTTTCCGGAAAAGGACGCGCCGCTCGAGGCGCTCCTGCAGTTCCGCACGCCCGCGCAGGTGCGGCTGATCTTCGAAGAGTTCTTCAACGTCAGCGTGGGCCTGCTGCTGAGACAGTGCAAGGCGAAGACGCGTGCCGGAATTCCGTTCGCCACCACGCGCGCCGCTCGCGAAGCCGTCAAACGCATTTTGCCCTTCCGTCCCACGGCCGCGCAGAAGCGCGTTCTCGGCGAGATCGTGGAGGACATGCGGGCGCCGCGGCCCATGAACCGTCTGCTGCAGGGGGACGTGGGTTCCGGCAAGACAATCGTGGCGCTGCAGGCGGCGATTGTGGCGATCGACAATGGGTACCAGGTGGCCGTCATGGCGCCCACCGAGATTCTGGCCACGCAGCACTACCTCTACATGAAGCAGTTGCTTGCGCCGCTGCCCTATCAGGTCGATCTGCTCACCAGCGCGCGCCGCGGCAAGGATAAGGCCGAAGTGAAACGGCGTCTCGCTGCGGGCGAGATCCACCTGATCGTCGGCACGCATGCCTTGATCGAGCAGGACGTGGAGTTCGCGCGCCTTGGACTCGTGTTCGTCGATGAGCAGCATCGCTTCGGGGTGCTCCAGCGCTACACCCTCATCCGCAAGGGACTGCCGCCCGACGTGCTGGTGATGACCGCGACGCCCATCCCGCGCACGCTGGCGCTGACCCTTTATGGCGACCTGGAAAGCTCGGTGATTGACGAGTTGCCGCCGGGCCGCGCTCCCATCGAGACGCGCCTGCTTCACGAACGCGACCGGTCAAGCGCGTATGCGCTGATTCGCGAGCGCTTGCGCGCCGGCGAGCAGGCGTACGTGGTTTATCCCGTGATCGAGGAGTCTGAGAAGCTGGACGTGCAGGCCGCAGTCCGCGGCCATCAGGAGCTCTCCGCAGTCGTATTCCCTGAATTCAAGGTCGGGCTGCTGCATGGGCGCCTGGCGAGCGCGGAGAAGGAGAGCGCCATGATGGCGTTTAAGAACCGCGAGACCGAGATTATGGTGTCGACGACGGTGATCGAAGTCGGCGTCGACGTGCCGGGCGCGACGGTCATGTTGATTGAGCACGCGGACCGCTTCGGCCTGGCCCAACTCCACCAGCTCCGCGGCCGCATCGGGCGCGGCTGCGCCAAGTCGTATTGCCTGCTCGCCGCCGGCGAGCCGCGCAGCGAGGCCGCCGATGAGCGCTTGCGCGCCCTGGTCGAAACCCGCGACGGTTTCCGCATCGCGGAGATGGATTTGAAGATCCGCGGACCGGGCGAGTTCTTCGGCACGCGCCAATGGGGCATTCCGGCCTTCCGCGTGGCGAACCTGCTGCGCGACCAGAAGATCCTGGAATGGGCGCGGAGCGAAGCCGCGCGCTTCATCGCCGAGCCGTCATCGCCCGACGAGCTGGCCCGCTACGTCGCGTATCTACGCAGCATCTGGCCGCGCCGGTACGGGCTCGCGAGCGTCGCTTGAGCATCCGGCGATCGAACGCTGCCGGCTGACCACTAGCAGTGCCGCAGACGACTAGCGGCAACACAGCATGCGGATCATTTCCGGGACATACCGCGGAATTCGGCTGCGATCCCTGAAAGGCGCGAGCCTGCGTCCGACTTCGGACCAGATGCGCGAGACCTTGTTCGACGTCCTCGGTCCCGCCGTAGGCGGCTCGCGCTTTCTCGATGGATACGCCGGAAGCGGGGCCGTAGGTCTGGAGGCGCTCAGCCGCGGAGCCGCTGAGGTGATTCTGGTGGAGCACCAATGGGCTGCCCAGGAGCTGATCCGGCGCAACCTGGAGACGCTCGGTGCGACCGACAAGGTGCGCTTGTTGGGCACGCGGCTCGAGACGGCCCTGGACCGCCTGGCGCAGAGGGCCACGAGCTTCGACTACGTGTTTCTCGATCCGCCGTATGCGGAGATCGCCGAATATCATCGCGTGCTGCGGCAACTCGGGCGATCGACGCTGCTCACGCCCGACTGCACCGTCATCGCCGAGCACTCACGCCACGTTCGGCTGGAAGCGAAGTACGGCAGCCTCGAGCGGCAGCGTGAAATTCGTCACGGCGATTCGCAGCTCGCTTTTTATCATCGGTCCGGATCCTGATTTTTGAAGGCGCGCTCCTGCCGGAATAAAAAAAACGCCCCTCGTGTGCCGGCACGAGGGGCGCTTTCATCGGCGCGACGACGCATGTTACATCCGGGTTACTGCGACGCCGTCGATGCCGAAGGCGAACTCGGCGTAGAGGCTGCCAGCTCCGGTTGTGAGAACTTCGGAGTGCTGATGTAGCCGGTCACTTTGTTCTGATTCACCTTGTTGACCACCAGCTCATAAAAAGCCTTGGAGCCCCCGGTCGAGAAAAAGATAGGCTCGTCGATGGTCCGATTGTTCTTCTGAACCTCGACATCGTTGGTCACCAGATTCAGATTGAACCGGTGATGCTTTACGTTCGTCTTCTTGAGCACCAGACCCACACCCGCCACCGTCTGCTGCTGGTTCTTATCGATGGTAAATTCGTAGTAGTTGCGCTGGCCGAGCTTGCGCAGGGTCTCGATATCATCGTGATTTTTCGCGATGAGCGTACCCATGTCGCTGCGGGCCATGCCCAGATCATTCTTCAGCGTGTCCACCGTCTTCTTGGTGTTTCCAAGATCGGTTTGGGTCGCCGAGACGTTCTGGTTCACCGCGGTCATCTGCTGGCTCACCTGGTCGTGCTCCTGGGCGAGCGCCTGCTTCAGTTCGGCATTTTGGGCCTCGGTCTGTTTTTGCAGATTGGCCACCATCTTTCGCGCACGCGAGAGAGAGGTGCTTCCGCCGCCCTTCTTCATCTGTTTTGAAGTCGCGTCCAGTTCGCTGCGCAGAGCGTCGAGTTGTTGCGCGTTGGCATCCTCCAGACTTGCCAGCTTGGCTGTGACCTGATCGTTCACCTGAGCCATTTGCGCTTTCAGGCTGGCTTGCTGGGCCTGGATTGAGCTCAGAGATCCCAGTCTGGTAAAAGCATAGACTTCGCCAATAACCAGCAGACCCAGGATTATGAAAACCAATACCCAGGGCCCGCTCGATTGGCGAACTTCGATAGGTTGCGGTTGCGATACGTCGTCAATCGCCATGTTGAATTCCCTCCTTCGTCATCCTTAAGGCAAACTCCCAAAAGCTCCTAACAGCCTTGTGCCTGCCCGGATTCCCAGACGAGCACGATTCCTTCCACTCCTACAGCGGTCGAAGAAAGGATGGAAGGAAATAAGGTTAATGTCTTTTCCCCGCCAACGCGTTACATGGAGGTGCTCTTCCTAATTACCGAGTTCCATGTAAGAATGACTCGAAGCGGCAACAAATCAAAGGCCTTAGCTCTCTTGGCCGATCAGCCTTTCTGCTTTGTGGCCGCCTTGCGTTTCCTTCCCTCGACCCAGCCTTCCTTGACCACTTGCTGGGCCCGGCCGATGCCCAGCGCGCCGGCCGGGACGTCCTGGGTTATGGTTGAACCGGCCGCTACATAGGCGCCCCGGCCGATGCGCACCGGCGCCACCAGCATGCTTCCGCTGCCGATGAATACGCCCTCCTCGATATAGGTCGTGTTCTTATTAACGCCGTCGTAGTTGCAGGTGACGGTTCCGGCGCCGATGTTGGCATTGTCGCCAAGGTCGGCATCTCCGAGATAGGTCAGGTGCCAGGCTTTGCTCCCGCGCCCGATGCGCGACTTCTTGACTTCGACGAAATTGCCGATGCGCGACCCGTCCTCGAGGACGCCGCCATCGCGCACGTGGGCGAACGGACCGAGGATGGTGTCTGAGCCGATGCGGGACGCTGTGATCACCGAGACCGGCCGCACGGTGACCCGGTCGCCCAGGCTTGAGTCCGTTATGGTGCTGTAGGCGCGCAGCAGGCACTCGGAGCCGACCGTCGTCGAGCCCAGCAGGCTGACGCCGGGCTCGATCACCGTGTCGCGGCCCACCGTGACAAGGTCGTCGATGTACGTGACCTCGGGATTCACGATGGTGACCCCTTCGCGCATCAGCCGCCCGGCTTTGCGCAACCGCAGCCTGCGCTCGACGGCGGCAAGCTCCACGCGGTCGTTGACTCCGAGCACCTCGCAGGGATCGCCGACGGGAACGGTCTCGGCGCGTTGGCGGCCACTCGTCAGAATCGCCACCAGATCGGTCAGCAGGTATTCCTTCTGCGGATTGTCGTCGGTCAGGCGGTCGAGCCCATCGAGCAGCTTCGTCCTCGAGAAGCAGAGGATGCCGGAGCTGACCTCCTTGATCCGGCGCTCGGCCGGCGTCGCCACTTTCTCCTCCACGATGCGGCGAACCCGCCGGTCGCGCCCGCGCACGATCCGCCCATAGCCGCGCGGATTTTCGAGTTGCAGCGTCAGGATGGTTACCGCGGCGCGGCGCTTGCGATGGGTTTCCACCAGGCTGCGCAGCATCCCGGAGGAGATGAGCGGCGCATCGCCGACCAGCACCAGCAGATCGTCGCTCGGGGAGCGGGTCAACTCCTCGCGCGCCATCACCAGGGCGTGACCGGTGCCAAGCTGCTCCCGCTGTTCGACGAACATCAGGCCCGGACGCGCGAACGCTTCGCGCACGGCGTCCGCCTGGTGCCCGACGACCATGTAGACCTGCTCCGGGCCGGCCGCGAATGCCGCGTTCAGGGCATACTCGCCGAGAGGCCGGCCGGCGAGCCGATGCAGCAGCTTCGAGCGGTCCGACTTGAAACGCGTCGCCTTTCCCGCTGCCAGGATCAGGACTGAGAATCGGCCCTCAGGCATACTTCCTCCTTGGAGCACGGTCCCCAGCGACTGGAAGGCAGGCGGCGGAACAAGCTCGGCTTCGTTTTGCACGTCGATCTGCAATTGAGTTTGATAGTGCAGATACCGAGGGACTTACACGGCGGCGGCGCAGCAGCATTCTGCATTTCTCAGCTTCGTTTAGCTTCGTTTTAGGTTCGTTTTTACAGACTTTTGTTGATTCTAAAAGGCTTCTCAGCTTCGTTTGGGGAAGATTTAGGGGGGGGGAGGGGGGGGCCTCCAATCGTCGCGAAAACTTCTCAGGCCCAGTTTGGCGCTCGATGCTTCTCACGCGGCGTGAGAGGTTCGACGGCACGCGGGCTCCTCCCGTACGGAGTCACTCCACAGAAGACGAGGCTAGCACACTCAGCCGATTTTGTCAACATCATAAAGAGGCCCCGAGTGTAGCCTACGCCATAGCTTTCAGCTCTCAGTTTTCGGCTGAAGGCTGAGGGCTGAAGCCGCGAGTTCGGTGCATCCCGGCCGGGCGGTGGGTCCCGAAATGGGAACTCCCGGAGGACTGGTCCCGGCTCGATGCGTTCGCGTGGCGGGGAGCCAGCCCTTCCCGGATGCTGAAACTGCACGCTTTACTGCCGTGCAAGAGTCACTCTCCTGGCTTGGCAGCCGGATTGCTTGGATCAGGTGCGGAGGTTGCCATGTTAAGCGACGCCGAGTTGAATCAGTACCGCGAAGAATGCGAAGTGGACGAGCAATGGCACAACGTCACCCGCCATGTGATCGCCGAACTTCTGGAAGTTTGCTCGGTCTGTGATACGGTGCGCGACAGGGAGGGATTGGTGCGCTGCCCGCATTGCGAGGATACTTACTGCTGCCAGGACGGCATCTGCGCCGAGCACCATCGATACACAACCCATCCGCAGGGCGCCTACTGAAGCACCGCAGGGCGGTTCCCGAAACGCCCCGGCGCCGGGTAGCCGACTTGCGGCCGATGCCGCAATTTCCGATCGTCCAGCAGTCATTCCCGCGCGAGCGGCAACCCCCACCCCTTAGACCTCTCCGCCACCCCTGCCCGCCGTTTCCGCCGATTCGCTTGCCTGGTCGCGCCTTGCGGGTATACGCTCGCCCCATGAAACTCGCCCGGATCATTTACGCGCTGGCTGGAGTCTACGGAATCGGCGTATTGCTGCCCATGTACTTCGAACGCGCCCACATCGAGAGGGTCTTCCCGCCCGCGATCACGCATCTCGAGTACTACTACGGCTTCGTCGGAGTCGGCCTTGCCTGGCAGGTAGCCTTCCTGATCATCGCCTCGAATCCCGTTCGATACCGTCCGCTGATGCTCGCCTGCGTTCTTGAGAAGGTTACTTACGGCCTCGCCGTCCTGGTGCTCGCCTTCCAGAACCGGGTGGCGGGCGCCATCATGGCTTTCGGCACCGTTGATCTGATCTGGGGCGGGCTGTTTATTTTCGCGTTTCTGCGTGTTGCTCGCCAAGCGCAGATCGGATCGGCCGGCGAGCGGGCTATCGCAGGAGCGCGGACATGATCCCCAGAAGGCCAATTATGGCCGTCAACGCCACCGTGCGGTCGCGCCGTTGCCGAAAGGCTACGAGCCAAAGGCAAGCCGCAATCGCACCGATTTCGTAAGTTGCGATGTCTGCAGGACGGTGCCGCTTGTAGAGTTCCGACAGGCAGGCCAACACCCCAAGAGTCGACGCAATCAGCGTTGTGAAAACCACTGCGTTGGGCCTCCTCAGCGTCAGAAGGACCAACAGCCCGGGAATCACTATCACAAACCCAACCCAAAAGAGAACAGTCATCTTTGATTCCCCTCCCGGAGACGCCTGACGAAAGATTAACTCCAAATCAGGGACGGGTGCGGTGCAATCAGTTTGAAGTTGCGTTATCGCTCGTGACGTCGGTCTCCCCCGCGCCGGGCTCGAATCCGGCGCAGCGCAGCACCGGCAGTCGCGGGTAGGGAACGAAGCGGGGATCGGTAAAGGAAAGCCGGCACTGGTAGAACACCGAGCCGCGGTCGGACCGCACCAGGCGGACGTGCCGGCATGCGGCGCATAAGCCTGCTTCGATCTTGGGCGGGATTGGGGATTCGGCCACTGTCGGAGGATTTCAGCGCCGCTGACTCACATTGCCCGAATCTCCCTGTGTCCTCCGTGAGCCCTCCGTGGCCTTTGTGTTGAAAGCTTTTATCACAGAGTCCACAGAGGAAGGACAGAGAGCGCAGAGAAGGAGACTCAGATCACAGGGCTGATGGTTTTTCCGCACCCTGCGATGCTAGGGGCTGTCCCTGGATAGATGGACAATTGGCGTGCCCGTAGCGGCGGCTTTATGCCGCCAGCGCGCCTTGAGAATGCTGAAGTTATGGCGACGTAAAGTCGCCGCTGCACTGTCCACCTGAATACCGGACAGCACACTAGCCGATGTGGCAGTGCGCCAGTCCGCGCTTTTCCAGATACTGCTGGTGGTAGTCCTCGGCCTGCCAGAACTCCACCGCGGGGACGATCTGGGTCACGATCGGCCGCCGAAACGCGTGCGACTGCTCCAACCGCTCCTTGGAAGCGCGCGCGGCCTTTTCCTGCTCCGGGCTGTGATAGAAGATTCCGGAGCGGTACTGCGTCCCGACGTCCGGACCCTGGCGATTGAGCGTAGTGGGATCGTGATTCTCCCAGAAGACCTTCAGCAGGTCGTCGTACGACACCGTGGCCGGATCGTAGGTCACCTCCACGGCCTCGGCATGGCCGGTGCGGTCCGTGCAGACGTCCTTGTAGGTCGGCTTTTCGGTGCTCCCGCCGGTGTATCCGACGCGCGTGGCCGTGACGCCCGGCAGGGCGCGAAACGTCGCCTCCACTCCCCAGAAACAGCCGGCGGCAAAAGTAGCCTTCTCCATTCGTCTCCTCCATCAAGGCGGCTGTTTCATTATCCGGACGTCCCGGCAGGCGTGTCAATTCGGCGGCCCGGCCGGCGGCCGGGGAGAATTGGGAGCGTTGGGCGGGGTGATGGGCGGAGGCACCGACTCGGGATTCGGCAGCGGTGCTCCGCTTGGCGAATCGGTGGGATGCTTTCCCAGAATCACGTCGGAGGGCTGAACAGGCGTCTGGCCGGGACGCTCTTCGCCCATCGGCTCCTGTTGCTGATCCGACGCTGACGTTGGCGCTGCGACTCTCTTGCCCGGCTTGTCGATTCCGAAATCCCACACGTCCATGCTCAGCTTGCCGTCGACGAGTTCGCCGATGGCGTATTCCCCGGGCGCGAGCGCCTTCGCCGGCTGCAGCTTGAAGAGGCCCTTGGAGACGGGGTTCTTCTGCAGAGAGACGGCGTCCCGGATCTCACCCGAGGCGCCCACTCCGAGGCCGGATTGTACTTTCTCCACCACACGCACGCCGTGCGAAGACTTCACCGGAATCAGCACCGCCTTGTCGCCCCAAACGTCATTCGACTGAATGTAAAACACGGGCTGCGGGTTCACGATGCGCACCGCCGCCTCCGGGCCGGGCAGCGAAACCAGCGACCGCCGCTTGAGCAGCGGCCCGGGCATGGCCATCATCAGGATCGCGCGCTGCTTGTCGGTGACGACCTCGCCTTGCGATTGGATCATGGGAATTACGCGCAGGCCGTCGTAGGCGTAGACGCCCTCGGTCGGGGGCAGATAAAGACCCGGCGCCACCGCAAATCCCGCGGGCTTGCCGGATCCTTCCGGTCCGGCCGTATCCGGCCCGAAGTGTTCCTTCTCCAGTTGCCTGGCCTCGTCCACGACCTTGGTGCGCTCGGCGGCCTGCTGGCTCGCGGCTCGCTTGGTGGCATCGAAATCGACCAATGCCACCGGCATCTCTTCTTCCTCATGAGTGTCAAGATTGTAGAAGCGAATCCTGTCGCCCTGGACCTGATAGCTCTTTACCAGCAGCTGTGTTCCGTCCTTAAGGAACAGCTTGACTTGCTGCGCGTGCGAGGGAACGGCTGTCAGCAAGAAGAACACGCCCGCAAAGCCCAGCCACCAAGCCAGCCCGAACTTTGAAGAGATCACACGCATGGGCCTGCCCTAGGTGGTTAGATGCCGAAATCGAGGCCGCGCGGCGAGGCTTTAGAGCAGGAGGCTTAACAGATAGCGGGGATAGCAGGATGTTGAAAGGGCCCCGGCACTGTCATCCCCCCGGCGCCGTCAGAATGACCGGACGACTTTTTCAGGGAACTTCGGGCAGTGGGTCGCGCCCCTTACCAAACGTGGCGCATTTCATGTGTTGACGGACTGATCGAATATCTCCGGATTCAGCAGCGTCTTCGGGCGCTTTCCGTCGAACAGGTCCAGCAGATTCTGGGCGGCGACGCGGGCCATGCGGGCCCGAGTCTCCGCCGTGCCGCTCCCCACATGCGGTGCGAGAACCACATTCGGCAGGGTAAGAAGCGTGGGATGCACGTGCGGCTCCTGCTCGAAAACGTCGAGCCCGGCGCCCGCGATGGCGTGCTGCTGCAGCGCCTCGGCAAGGGCTTCCTCGTCCACGACCTTTCCGCGCGCCGTGTTGATGAGGTAAGCCGAAGGCTTCATGCGAGCGAGTTCCGCCTCGCCGACGGAGTGGCGCGTCTCGGAGGTCAGCGCCACATGAAGGCTGACGAAGTCGGACTCCGCAAACAGAGTGTCGCGATCCACGCGCTCGGCGCCCAAGGCCTGCTCGATCGCCTCCGGCGCCCGGCGGCGGGCGCAATAGAGAATCCGCATGTCGAAGCCGCGAGCGCGGCGGGCGACCGCCTGCGCGATGTTGCCGAATCCATAGAGCCCGAGCGTCTTACCGTGAACGTCAGCGCCCCAGAGCAACGTCCATCCCCAATGCCGCCACTGGCCCTCGCGCACGTAGCGGTCGCACTCGGGCAGGCGCCGGGCCGCAGCCAGCAACAGGGCGAAGGCGAGATCCGCCGTCGTCTCCTCCACCACGCCCACCGTGTTAGTGACGGGGATGCGCCGCGCCGTGCAGGCCGCAAGATCGACATTGTCGTAGCCCACGCCCACGCTCGACACGGCACACAGGCGGAGAGCCCCGGCCACAACTTCGGCGGGCAGGCGCGCTCCGGCCAGCATCAAGCCGTCCATATCGCCCAGGGCTTCGCCGAGCTCAGCGGGCGTGATGGGAAGGTCCTGCTGGCGGCAGGTCACATCGCAGTGCGCCGCGAGCATCTCGACCGCCTCGGCACCGACCGGGCGCGTGATGTAGACGTTAGGCCGCATACGTCCTTGCCGTGGTGAGTTGTTGTTGGTCAGTTGTCAGTTGTTCGTTGCCGGTGCGGCCGAATCGTCACAGGGCAACTGACAACGGACCACGGACCAGATCACCGACCAAACTGCAACCTCATAATCAGCGGCTCCGGCAAGCCCGCCTTCCGCATCTTCTCCTGGGTGGCCGGGAGATCGTAGGAGGCGCGGTAATACTTCACCTCGCGCCGGGCGGAATCAACGATGGCGAAGGCAGCCCGCCAGTCGCGATCGCGCGGCTGGCCCACCGATCCCGGGTTGATCAGATAACGCGATCGTCCCTCGAGGCTCAGGGTCAACACGCAGCCGTCTTTCGAACTCTCCGCCAAGATAGGCTCCAGGTCCCCGTTCTCAGCGGTCACAAAGCCGCCCTGAACGTGGGTGTGTCCAAAGAAGACGACGGAGGACGACGCCTCGTCGAAGGCCGGCATGGCGTCGAAAGACTCCACGATGTACTCATCCTCGTCGCGCGGCGAGCCGTGCACCAGCTCAAATCCATCCACCGTCACCGGGCCCTCCGGAAGCTGGCGCAGCCGGGCGAGATTCTCAGGCGTGAGCTGCTCGCGGGTCCAGTGCGTCGCCATCCGGGCCAGCGGGTTGAAATCCTCGGCGTCGGTGATGCCCGAGCACGCCTTGTCGTGGTTGCCGCGGATGATCGTCGAGGCCGCGCCGGTCACCGCCTCCACGATGGCATTCGGGTCCGGCCCATAGCCCACCAGGTCGCCAAGACAGAGCATCTCGTCATAGAGGCCGCGCGCCGCCTCGAGGCAGCTCTCGTAGGCTTCCAGGTTGGAATGGATGTCACTCAGAATCAGATAACGCACAAAGGCCCTTCCAGGGCGGGTTGCGATTATATCCCATTATACGCGGTCTCCAACTGTGGTGCAGGCCTGCCCGCGTCGGGCGACGGGCGCAGGCTGGGAAGCCTGCACCACAAATTGAGACACCAGGGCTCGATCAGGTTTTGACCAGCCCGACAGCTTTTGGTTAAGATCAGATTTGTTCCCGGCCCGTTTCCACCCGCAGTGTGCGCGGGAACCGGGCGCGCTCCATCGCATGCTGCGCTTTTATACCGCCGGCGAATCCCATGGCCAGGCCCTGGCCGCGGTCCTCGTGGGACTGCCGGCCGGGCTCGCCGTCGACTTCGCCTTCGTGGACCGCGAACTCAAGCGGCGTATGGGCGGCTACGGGCGCGGCGGACGCATGAAGATCGAGCGCGACCGCGCCCAGTTTCTTTCCGGGGTCCGCAACGGCCGGACCATCGGCTCGCCCATCACCATTCTGATCGAGAATCACGACTGGAAGAACTGGACGCAGGCGATGGCCGTGGAATCGAGCCCGGAAGCGAGCGCGCAGCACCGGCCCGTGGTTCAGCCGCGTCCGGGACACGCGGATCTGGCAGGGTGTCTCAAGTACAATCTGCCCGACGCGCGCTACGTCCTGGAACGCGCCAGCGCCCGGGAGACGGCGGCACGAACGGCCCTGGGCGCGGTGGCCCGGTTGTTTCTGCGCGAATTCGGCATCGAGATCGCCAGCCACGTGATTCAGGTCGGCAGGGTGCGGGCCGATGCCGCCCCGTCCTTCGAAGCCATCCGCGGGCTCGCGGAACGTGAACCGATCGTGCTGAGCTGCCTCGACCCCGGCACCGAGTCGCGCATGAAGGCCGAAGTGGACGAGGCCACGCAGAATCGCGACTCCGTCGGCGGGGTATTTGAAGTGGTGGCGCGCGGCGTGCCGGCCGGGCTGGGCTCGATGGCCGAGTGGGACGAGCGCCTGGACGGCATCCTGGCGCAGGCAATCGCCTCGGTCCAGGCTGTGAAGGCGGTCGAGATCGGCGCCGGAGTCGAGAGCGCCGGCCGGTTCGGCTCCGAAGTTCACGACGAGATCGGCTACGATCACGGGCAGTCGCGCTTCACGCGCAAGTCGAACCGGGCAGGCGGCATCGAAGGGGGCATGTCAAACGGCGAGGAGATCGTGGTGCGCGGGTACCTCAAGCCGATCTCCACGCTCCGCCGTCCCCTGGAATCGGTCGATTTCGGCAGCCGCGAGCCGGTGAAGGCGGCCTACGAACGATCGGACGTCTGCGTGGTTCCGGCCGCCGGCGTGGCCGCCGAAGCCATGATGGGACTGGTCCTGGCGCGAGCGTTTCTGGAGAAGTTCGGCGGCGATTCGATGGAGGAGACGCGCCGCAATTTCCAGGGGTACCAGGAACAAGTCCGGCGCTTCTGATCGTTTGCAACATATTAGCCCAGGGAGTAGAGCCCTTGCGGTCTTGCCACTTGCCACTCGCCACTTGTCACTGACTTTGAGATGATCTATCCCATCGTCAAATACGGCCAGGAAGTGCTCAACAGGATAGCCGGCCCGATCACCGTCTTTGACGAGGAGCTCGAGAAGCTGGTCGCGGACATGTTTGAGACCATGTATGCCGCGCACGGCGTGGGCCTGGCGGCGCCACAGATCGGATTATCCAAGCACCTCTGTGTGATCGATACCACGGTCAGCGAGCAGGAGAAAGGAGAGAAGCTGGTGCTGGCGAATCCGGTGATCCTGGGGGTCGAGGGCCGGCAGGTGCATGAGGAGGGCTGTCTCAGCCTGCCGGACTTCCGGGCGGAAACGCCGCGCCCCCTGAGGGCCACGGTCCGGGCCCAGGACGCGCACGGCCGGGAGTTCACCGTGACCGGCGAAGGTCTGCTGGCTCGCGCCTTCTGCCACGAAACCGACCACCTCAACGGCATGCTGTTCATCCAACATCTCAGCCCGCTCAAACGCGAGTCGATCAAGCGCAAGATCCGCAAGCTGACCAAGGCTGGCGAGTGGTGATGCACACCAGCCCTTTCCCGCGCGGCGAGAGGTCCATGAAACTCATCTTCTGTGGCACACCGCAATTCGCCGTGCCCACGCTGCTGCGCTTGAATCGCGCCCCGTTCCATATCGAGCTGGTGTTGACCAATCCCGACGAGCCCCGCGGGCGCGGCCAGGCGCTGAAGCCTCCACCGGTGAAGCAGGCGGCCCTCGATGCCGGACTGGTCGTGTTTCAGCCGCGCAAGTTCAAGGCGCCGCTCACGCGCGACATCGTCAGCCATTACCGCCCTGACGCCATCGTCGTGGCGGCCTACGGTCATATCATTCCGGGCTGGATGATCCAGCTGCCGCGGTTCGGCTGCATCAACCTGCACGCTTCGCTGCTCCCCAAATACCGCGGCGCCGCGCCCGTGCCCTGGGCGATCATCCGGGGGGAAAACGTGACCGGCGTCACCACCATGAAGATCGGCCCCGGACTCGACACGGGCGACATCCTGCTGCAGCACCAGACGGAGATCGGACCTGAGGACACCACCGAGACCGTGCTCGAGCGTCTCAGCATCGCCGGCGCCGGTCTGATGGCCGAAACTCTGCACGCCCTCAGCCACGGCCAGATCGCTCCGCGGCCGCAGGACGACAGCGCCTCCACCCTCGCGCCCATGCTGAAGAAGGAAGACGGCCGCATTGACTGGTCACTGCCTGCACACGAGATCGAGCGCCGCGTCCGCGGACTGCGTCCGTGGCCCGGAGCTTACACCAGTTTTCGCGGCAAGGGGTTGCAGATCTGGCGGGCGTCCGTCGCTGCCGGCCTTCTCCAGGCGGAGCCCGGAACCCTGTCAGCTCGGGACGGGAAAGCATTGGCCTCCTGTGGCCAGGGCACAGCTCTTGAGCTCGTCGAGGTGCAGATGGAGGGGCGGCGCCGGGTCCCCGCCTCCGATTTCCTGAATGGTGTCCGGCTCGAGGCCGGCGAGAAATTCGACGCCACCCCGGTTTGATCCAACATCCGCCATGCCCGTTTCACCCGCTCGCCGCCTTAGTTATCGTGTCTTGCGCCGGGTGGAGCACGGCACCGGGTTCGCAGCCGACCTCCTCCGGGCGGCCCCCGAAGCCCTCTCCGATGCGGACCGCCATCTGGCCACCGAGCTTGTGCTGGGCGTGATCCGCCGCCGCGCGCAACTCGATGACGTTATTGCGCGGCTTTCCGGCCGCCGCCTGAGCTACTTCGATCCCGAAATCGCCACCATTCTGCGCCTCGCGGTCTACCAGGTCTGCTTCCTCGAACGCATCCCCAAGTCCGCGGTCGTGAACGAGGCGGTCGAGATGGCCAAAGCGGCGCGCAAGCGGTCAGCGGCCGGTCTGGTGAACGCCGTGCTGCGCAAGTGCGAGCCGTCGAGCATCGCGGCCGCGAGCGACGCGCAAGTTGCCCGCCTGGCGGTGCCCGACTGGCTCCGCGAGCGCTGGGAGAGGCATTACGGCGCGCGCGCTGCGCCAGCCCTGGCTTCCCGGACACTGGAGACGCCGCCCACGATCTTGCGCGTCGCCGGCGGCGACGTGGCGCGGATGCGGGAAGAGCTGGCAGCATCCGGAATCGCGACACGAGCGGCGCGCCACGCCCCGCGCGCTCTCGTGGTCGAGAGCGGAAACGTCACGCGGTCGGAGGCCTGGCGCGCCGGCCGAGTGCTGATTCAGGAAGAGGCGTCCCAACTTGTGGGATCGCTGGTCAAGCCGCACCCGGGCCAGCGCGTCCTCGACCTGTGCGCGGCGCCGGGCATGAAATCAGCCGGGATCGCCGCTGAACTGGAGAACGGAATACTGGTTCTCTGCGATCGCGGCGAGGTCCGGCTGCGAAGCATGAACATCGGCCGGCTGATTCCCGCCGGTGTCCGCTGGGGCGCCCTGCAACTGGACGCAGCGAGGCCCTTGCCCTTTGGCGTCCTCTTCGATCGCATTCTGCTCGACGCGCCCTGCTCGGGCACCGGAACGCTCGGCCGCAATCCCGAAATCAAGTGGCGGTTGCAGCCGGAGGATATTGCCCGTCTCGCCGGGGCGCAGGCCCGGATGTTGCGTAACGCGCTGGACGCGCTGGCGCCCGGCGGACGTCTCGTGTACGCCACCTGCTCGCTGGAGCCCGAGGAGAACGAACGGGTGGTCGAGGGCGCTTTGGCAGGGCAGCGTGAGTTCGCGGCGCTGCCGCGCGCGCAGTTGTCGCGGGAGTGGCCGCACCTGGCGGCAATGTTTGACGAGCAGGGGTACTTCCGCACGCGGCCGGATCGCGACGGCACCGACGGCTTCTTCGCGGCGGTGATCGAACGCCGGCGCCAGCGGGTCGAGCACCCACTTTCCTCTTGACTTCGATCCTGCATTATGGGAAGGTTAATACGTGGACTTTAACTGTCTCCAGCGACGCGATCTGCGCTGGCAGGCGAGCCGCTCTCCAGCATTCGAACCCCAAACTCAACCGCTCGGTCCGAAAGTCGGTCACTGGGGAAGTTTTTTCCACAGTCGAAGCCGGAATGTCTTTTAGAATCAAGGGGCTTTCAAAAACGAAGCTGTTAGGTTGTTGAAAATACAGTAGTTACTTGAAACTTTCAAGAATCGACCCCAAAACTATTAAAATCAGCCTGTTATGGATATTGCAGATTGCAAAGCCGTCAGGTTGCTGATCCTGAAAGAGTTCCTTCAATCCCTCATAAATTGCTGATCCTGAATAACATAGTCCTTAGGCGAGATCCGGAATCACGATACTCTGACGCTCTTTTCGATCCCCAAGGGCACGGCCGGGCCGGCACGCTTCCCTTTAGTACCTCCTTTTGACTTCCAACCTTCCTGTTTGGTTCCGGCTACGCCGGGTTAGGCTAGAGTGCTAGTTACCTGGCGGGAGTCTGCCGCGGGTCGGGCCAGGCGACTTGCGGTATAATGGTCTAAACAGAAGCCGGGTAGTTGCCATGCCAGCGACGCTCAAAGACGTTCTTCAACGGAACATTCGCGAAGGCGAGTTGTACGAGAAGCTCGATAAGGCCTGGGTCCGATGCTATGCCTGTGGGCACGCCTGCCGTATCCCGCCCGGACAGCTTGGCGTATGCAAAGTCCGCTTCAACGAAGGCGGAAAGCTCCTCGTTCCCTGGGGCTACGTGGGCGGCGTGCAGTGTGATCCTATCGAGAAGAAGCCCTTCTTTCACGCTTATCCGGGCGCCCTGGCTTACAGCTTCGGCATGCTGGGCTGCGACCTCCACTGCTCCTACTGTCAGAACTGGGTGACTTCGCAGGCGCTGCGCGACCCTTCGGCCGTGAGCGCGCCCATGCGGGCGGTTCCCGAGGACATGGTGGAGGACGCGGTACGCCTCGGCGCCCGCGTGCTGGTGAGCACCTACAACGAGCCGCTGATCACCAGCGAGTGGGCCGTCGAGATCTTCAAGCTGGCGAAAGCGGCGGGTCTCAGCACCGGTTACGTTTCGAACGGCAACGGGACGCCGCAGGTGATCGAGTATCTGCGGCCCTGGGTGGACCTTTACAAAGTCGATCTGAAGAGCTTTGATGACCGGCATTACCGGCAACTCGGCGGTCGCATGCAGCCGATCCTTGACACCATCAGGCGTCTGCACGCGCTGGGATTCTGGGTGGAGATCGTCACCCTGCTCATTCCCGGGTTCAACGATTCCGAAGATGAACTGAAGCGCCTCTCCGGTTTCATTGCCGGCGTCTCACCCGATATCCCGTGGCACGTCACGGCCTTTCATCAGGACTACAAGATGATTGACCCCGAGAGCACGCCGCCCGAAACGCTGATGCGCGCGGCCGAAATCGGCAAGCGATCCGGCTTACACTTCATTTACGCGGGGAATCTGCCGGGTGCGGTCGGCGATCTTGAGAATACGCGCTGCCCGCAGTGCTCTGAGTTGCTGGTGGAGCGCTATGGCTACCGCATTCGCCGCTACTCGATCACCCCCGAGGGGCAATGTCCGGGCTGCGGCGCCGCCATTCCCGGCCGTTGGGCGTCGCGGTTCCAGGGCCAGATCACGGACTCCCCCTTTCTCTCTCGCCGCCACAGTATTCGTGCCACGCTGTGACGCGGGGCTGACCTGCCTCGAACCTCGGTCAACCTAAACTTTGAACTTCGTCGGGAAGAACGTGCTGACCACCAGCGCCAGCGTCAGCACGATCATGGCCGCGCAGGTGACCCAGGCAATGATGTTGAAAGTCCGGTTGTTGCGATAGTCTCCCATCAGGTCTTCGCGGTTGACCAGGCGCAGCATGAAGATCAGAACGAAGGGAAGCAGAATGCCGTTGATCACCTGCGAGAGCAGGATGATGGGCACCTGCTTCTGAGTGCCCAGCAGGAGCACCGACAGCGCGCCGATCGCCACGATTGCCGTGTAAAGGGAATAAAAAGCCGGCGCCTCGCGCAGGCTCTTGTTGACTCCTGATTCCACGCCGAGGCCTTCGCAGACGTAGTACGCGGTCGCCAAGGGCAGAATGGATGCCGAGAAGATCGAGGCGTTCACCAGCCCGAAGGCGAAGAGGTAGCTGGCGGCGCGGCCTGCCAGAGGCCGCAAGGCCAGGGCGGCATCACCCGCGTCGTGGATTGAACGGTGGCCCGAGGCAAAGATGGTGGCGGCGCAGGCGGCAATAATGAAGAACGCGACCACGTCGGTCATGATGCAGCCCACGATCACGTCCCAGCGCGAGAGCTTGTAATCTTTAACCTTGACGCCCTTCTCCACCACAGCCGATTGCAGATAGAACTGCATCCAGGGCGCAATGGTGGTGCCGACCAGGCCGATGATCATGTAGAGGTAGGCGGAGCCGGAGCGCACATAGGGCACAACCGTGCCCTCCAGGGCGTTGGTCCATTGGGGGTGGGCCAGAAAGCAGGAAATCGGATAGGCGATATAGAAGAGGCACGCCACCAGGAAAATCTTCTCCACCGACTGATAGGTCCCGCGCACGACCAGGATCCACACCAGGACCGCGCCCAGCGGCACCGCGATGTACCTCGACACTCCCACCACCGACATGCCGGAGGCCAGACCCGCGAATTCCGAGATGGTATTCCCCAGGTCGGCGATCAGCAGCATCACCATGAGGAAGAAAGTGGTGCGGAACCCGTACTCCTCGCGGATCAGGTCCGCGAGGCCCTTGCCGGTCACCACCCCCATGCGCGCCACCATCTCCTGCACCACGATCAGGGCCACCGTGACCGGCAACAGGGTCCAGAGCAGTGAGTAGCCGAAGGTGGCGCCGGCCACGGAGTAGGTGTAAATGCCGCCGGCATCATTGTCGACGTTGGCGGTGATGATTCCCGGGCCGACGACGGCCAGGAAGATAAGCACGTTGGTGCGGAAATGGCGAAAGCGTTTCTTCATCGGAGACATAGCCGGTCACTCGTGTTTCACAACCACTTCCAGCACATCGTCGGCGGTGACGACCCCCAACAGGTGCGATTTGTCATCGACGACGGGCAGCGCCACCAGATTGTATTTATGAAACAGGTCAACCACTCTTTTCTCGTTGGTGTGCACCTCCACGGAGATCAGCGGGTCCATGGAGAGGTCCTTGAGCGGCGTGCTGCTCTCCGCCAGCAGAATCTGCGCCAGCGGCACCACGCCGGTCAGAGTGGCTTCGGAGTTCACCAGATAGATCATGTGCACCGACTCCAGCTTGCCCTCAAAATTCCGCAGGGCCGTGATGACGCCTTCCAGCGTGGCTTCCTCGCCGACCATCACAAACTCCGTGGTCATCAGAGCGCCGGCGGTGCGTTCTTCGAAACCGAGCAGCGCCCGAACTTCGCTGGCCTCGTCCTTTTCCATGTCAGCCAGAACTTCGGCCGAGGTTTCGGGCGGCATCTCCTGCAAGACGTCCGCCGCCTCGTCGGGCGGCATCTCTTCCACGATATCCGCCGCCTTCTCGGCGGGCAGGCTCTCGAGCAGGGCCGCTTGCAGCTCCGTGGGGATCTCGGAGATCACCTCGGCGGCGGTCTCGTCGTCCAGCCCTTCCACGAGGGCCTTCTGCTCGTCCCGGCTCAGTTCCTCCAGGATGTCGGCGATGTCGGCCGGGTGCAGCTCGGAGAGCCTTTCGTAAGAGATTCGCAACTTGACGCGGCGCGAGGAGTCCGGTTCGATCAGGTTGACGAACTCCCAGGGAATGTTCTTGGAAGGCAGGAGGCTGGTGAGGGCGCGGATGCGATACTTGGCGATCGTGCCCTGCAGCAGGCGCCGCATGGCGGCCGCCAGGCCAACGCTGGCGCTCATGATGCGCAGCTCCGCATGGCCGTCGACGGGCTGGATGTCGAAATCCACGTCGTTCACCCGGACCACCTTGCGGTGATTCACGTCGATAATCTGCTGATCGAGAACGTCTTTCTTCACGCGCAGCAGACCCTCATCCGGCGCGTGCACCACCAGGCTGTCGGCGGGTACGGTGGTCTGGGCGGCAAGCATGGAAATCGACTGCACCTGATCGTGCGGGATCCGGAGGACGGTCCTGTTGGGCGACTTTACGAGATAGAGGGCGATGCGAAGGGCGTTCTGGCTGGGATCGACGCACAACTCGACGAGCTGTCCCAGATATTCGCCTTTGACATCATAAACCGGCAGATGTTCCAGTTCTGTGAAGTAAATCATGGGCCGCTCCCCGGCAACCAGCGCGGCAAAGCCAGGGAGGAAGCTTGGTGGGGGCAAAATAAAAGCCCCGCGAGAGGGCGCTGCGGCCTCCCGCGGGGCTGGTTTCTCTGCGAACCCCGGAAGTCGCTTACGGACCCTCTGCTTTCGTCTTATGCTCCGCTTCCATCCGTGTCTCGCCGCGCCTTTGCGCCGCAGTCCCTCTTATGAAGGATGCTCCGCAAGTTGTCAACAAAAAAAGTCCTCAAAAAGTCGTCAGTCGTCAAGGGCTCAGGACCAGGGACCGCGGACTACATCTTCATCGTCCACTTGATTCCGTTGAGCAGCATTTGCTGGTAACGCGGATCCTGCCAGACGGCAAGATCGTGTCCGAGGGCGGTGTAAAATACCCGGCCCTGGCCGAAATGACGCGTCCAGGCGAGCGGCCAGCCGTAAAAGCGCCGATGAACGCCCCTGGCATTAAGGTCCACCGAGTTCGGATCCAGGCGCAGCAGGACGTCCGAGTTCTGATACTGAAAGTCCGCGATCTGATATATTTCGTCGGTAATCTGAAACCAGGGCGCGAGCGCGCTCACGATGGGATTCGCTGCGTCAGTGACGTCGATCCTCACCTTCTGGTGCCAGGGGTGATCATTGAAGTAGCCGCCGATCAGTTGCAGATATTCCGGCCACATATAGAAGGTATCCGTCGCGCTGTGAACGCCCACGAATCCGTGACCGGAGCGCACGAATTCCAGAAACGCTTCCCTTTGCTCAGGGTTCATGGGCAGCTCGCCCGTGGTGTAGAACATCACCGCGTCGTACTTCTTCAGGTTGTCTTCGGTGAAGGCGTTGACGTCTTCGGTCACGGTCACGTCGAAGGCGCCCGACTTGCGGCCGATCTCGGCGACAATGTCCCGCGACGGAGCCACCGTGTCGTGCTTGAATCCGGCCGAAAGCGTCATGTAGAGCAGATGTCGCTGGCGTGGCGCCTCCTGTGCGGCGCGCGAATACAAAGGCGCCATCGCCGCTACTCCGAAAAGCGCAATCGGCAGCAAAAGCCGGTGTGCGATGGTTTTCAATTCTGTTCCTCCTCGATGACGGGCTGAGGTCTTAAGCAGGCTTGAGCCGCAGCGTAAGCGGGAATCCAGAGCAGGAAACGCCCGGCTAACGTGAACCCGCGCCGGCCAGCACCCCCTGGCTGACCAGCGCCTTCTTGATCTCGCGGCAGAACGCCGGCAGATCGGTGGGCATGCGCGAGGTGATCAGATTGCCGTCGACCACCACCTGCTCGTCCAGGTACTGGCCGCCCGCTCCGATGACGTCGTCCTTGATGGCACGATAGCAGGTCACGCGCCGGCCGCGCGCGATGCCGGCCGAAACCAGCAACCAGCCGGCGTGACAGATCGCCCCCACCACCTTGCCGGCGCTGTGCATGTCGCGGACGAAGCGCACCATCTGCGGATCCTGTCGCAGCGCTTCCGGGGCCCAGCCGCCGGGAATTACGACGGCGTCGAAATCACTCACGCGTGCGTCCGCGATGGCCTCATCCGAAACCACCGGATAGCCCTTCTTGCTCAGATACGTCTGGGCAATCTCGGCTCCCACGGTCACGGTGTCAGCGCCATCTTCGCGGAAGCGCAGCAGAGGATACCAGACCTCGAGTTCCTGGTACTGATCCGCCACCAGGATGGCGATCTTGCGTCCTTCGAGATCCATGCGATCCTCCCGTTGAACCAAACGCCATCTTAACCCCCGGGAATGGCAATTCGAAAGTTAACTTTGAGCGGGCTTGCAGGCGGGTACGTCCTCAGCCTTTCCTCGACAGCGCGCCCTCTTCCACCGGCGTTTCGGTCAGATCGTTCGCTTGCCGGATCAACGCCGTCTGGTTCGCCGCGTGCCACGCCGACGATCCTTCCGCCGGGCTTGAACTGCGTGGCCGGCCGACGTAGAGCAGGGGCCAGCGAAACTCGATCAGCCGCAGGATCTGCTGCCGCGCGAACTCCCAGGCGCCCATGTTGCGCGGTTCCTCCTGCAGCCAGACCACCTGCTCGAGATGCGGGTAGGAGACGAGCACCGGACGCAGGTCCGCCTCGGGGAATGGATAGATCTGCTCGAGCCGGCAGACCGCGACCGCCGGATTCGGCTGGCGCTCGCGAGCCGCGAGCATCTCCACCGCGATCTTGCCGCTGGCCAGCACCAGCCGCCGCACGCGCTCGGGCTCGCGCGACGCCTGGGGATCGTCGAGCACGCGGTGGAATCGTCCTTCCGCGAGTTCCCGCAGCGACGACGCCACCGCCGGATGCCGCAACAGGCTCTTGGGTGTAAAGACGACGAGCGGCAGCGGATCGGTCTTGAGCAGCGCCGCTTGCAGCCGCAGCAGATGGAAGTACTGGGCGGCGGTGGTGCAGTTCGTGATGCGCACGTTGATGGCGGCGGCGAGCTGCAGGAATCGCTCCGGGCGGCCGCTGGCGTGATCGGGCCCCTGGCCTTCGAGGCCGTGCGGCAGCAGCATCACCAGCGACGGCGTCAACCCCCACTTCGAGCGCGCCGAGAGGATGAACTCGTCAATCATCGTCTGGGCGCCGTTGAAGAAATCACCGTACTGCGCCTCCCAGATCACCAGCCGCTCCGGCGCCTGCACGTTATAGCCGTACTCGAAGCCGAGCGCCGCGTTCTCGCTCAGCGGGCTGTTGTGCACTTCGAATGACGCTCCGGCCTGCGGGAGCGCCTGCAACGGCACGAAGCGCGCCCCGGTATTGGCGTCGAAGAGCGCCGCGTGGCGCTGATTGAACGTGCCGCGTTCCGTGTCCTGACCGGTGAACCGGATGGGTGTGCCTTCAGAGAGGATCGAAGCCAGCGCCAGTTCTTCGGCCGCCGCCCAGTCGATGGTGCGATCGTCCATGGTCGAGAGCATCTCGCGGCGCCGCGCGCGCGCGCGCTCGAGCTTGCGATTGACGGTGAATCCGGCGGGAAGCTGCAACGCCGACTCGTTCAGTTCGCGCAGACGCTCGGCAGGAAACGCCGTGTTCGCGTGGCGTGCGGCGCCCGGCGGCGGTTCTTCCGGACGCGGCTCCACCAGTTCGCGCTCCGGCTCGAGCGACGCCATCACGGCTTCGAGGCGGCTTGAGTGCTTTTTGACCAGCGCCTCGGCGTATCCCTCCGGGATCACACCGCGATCGAGCAGCGCCTTCGCCCAGACTTGCCGCACGGTGGGATGCGCGGCGATCTTGCGATACATCACCGGCTGCGTGACGCTCGGATCGTCGCCTTCGTTGTGCCCATAGCGGCGGTAGCCAATCAGGTCAATGACAAAATCCTTCTGGAAGCGCTCGCGATAGGCGAAGGCCAGGCGCGCCACCTCGATGCACGCTTCGGGATGATCGGCATTGACGCGCGCCAGCGGAATGCGGAAGCCGCGCGCCAGATCGCTCGAGAAGGGCGTGCTGCGGCCGTTTACGGGTTCGGTGGTGAATCCGAGCTGATTATTGGCGATAATGTGCAGCGTGCCGCCGGTTGTGTAGCCCTCGAGCCGGTACAGGTTGAGCGTTTCCGCCACCACGCCCTGCCCCGGGAAGGATGCGTCGCCGTGGATGAGCAAGGGCAGCGTGCGGGTGGGATCGAAATCACCCGGACCGCGCTCGCTGGTGGCGGTGCCGGCGGCGCGCGCCATGCCCTCCACCACCGGATTCACCGCCTCAAGGTGGGAAGGATTGGGCGCCAGCGTCACCGTCAGGCTGAGATCGCCGTCTCCACCGAGTTGCAGCACCGCGCCCGAGTGATACTTCACGTCGCCTGTCCAGCCAAGATCGCTGCGGAAGCGGCTGGCGCCCACGGGATCCTTGAACTCCGCCAGGATTTGCTTGTAAGGCTTGTTCAGAACGTGGGCCAGGATGTTCAGCCGGCCGCGATGAGCCATGCCGAGGAGCACGTTGCGGAATCGGGCGCGGGCGGCGCGTTGGATGATCTCGTCCAGCATCGGCACCAGGATGCCCAGGCCCTCGATCGAGAACCGGGTCTTCCCGGGGAACGCCCGGTGGATGAACAGCTCGAAGGCGCCTTCCTGCGTGATGCGGTTGAGCAGAGCGACTTCGTCGATGGGATCGGCGGGCGGGCGGAAACGGCGCGACTCCATGGCATCGATCAGCCAGCGCCGCTCTTCAGGATCACGGACATGGCCGTGGTCGAAGCCGCTCGCGCCGGAATAGATGCTTCGCAGCCACTCGATCAGGTCCCAGGCGCTCCTCGCGCCGGTGGATTCTTGCGCGTAGGGAAACATCCCGCCAAAGAGCGCCGCCGGCAGCTCCCGCAGATCCTGACGGGTCAGGCCGTGATATTCGGGTTCAAGCGACGGGTCGCCCGGCGGCGGATTGCCCAGCGGATCGAGTTGCGCGGCCAGGTGCCCGAATTTCCGGATGGATTCGGCCAGGTTGACCGCCCCCACGATTTTGGCGATCGGCACGCCGCCCGCGGGCACTCCGGAAAGCCCGGCCACCCCGGCCTCAGGCGCCGCTGCCGGTGGCGCCCCATTGCGCTCGAAGAATGCCCGCGTCTCAGGGTCGAGCGCAGCAGGGTCCCGCCGATACTGCTCGTAGAGTTCGAGCACGTAGCCCGCATTGACTCCGTCGAACTGTTTCCAGGCGTTCATCTCGTAATCACAAGGGCCCCGCCGCCGTGAGCCGCGAGTTTCGGGCAGCCACTACTTTTCGAGCATAAAGCACCGGAGCGAGGAGCTTCAAGGCTATCCCTTTGTGCCGCAGTCCGCAATTGAGCTGACGTATTCCGTCGGCCCGGCAAGTCCAAACGTTTCCCTCGAAATCAGGGCACTACCCAAGAGCAGGCTAAAGCAACCAAATAACAACTAGGCTAGATAGTGGAATTGAGCTATCTTGACATTTCGCTAGTCTTATGATAGCCTGTCTGGCGGGTGGGGCGACATGCTCTTGTTGCGAGAATTCCCATGCTCTCTCGCTCCCAAACAGTCACCCCGGCATCACGCCGCGCCCACGCCGTCAAATCAACCGAACCCCGAACAGAACGCTGCAAGTCTCGCGTCGCGGTTCATCCCCTTGAAGGACAGTGGTTACGAAGAGCGAATCGTCCACTCGTCACTTCTAACCTGCCGCTCGCCACTCGCCACTTGCTCTTTGAAGCATGGTCGTTACGACGGGATGAAAATCATCCCTACGGACGAAGCTGGAACGGGCCCTGTTTTCAATCAGATACCTTGCAAGACCGGCCGAGGTCTTGGGCACGATGTTCTCGCGTGGCCGGGTGGGTGCGCGTACGGGGCTGTGAGTCGGGGCGGAGATCGAAAAGATATGGTCGGACCGGGGCTGGAAGCCACCCCGGTTCATTTGGATTAACCCGCTTAGAATCAGAGCGTTACCCCGGAAATGATTCGGGCCAATGCGCTAATCGGCACGGCGCTCCGCTGCGTCATCGTTGCACAAAGCCGGTTAAGCCCATTGGATTCAATCGCCATCGCCTCAAAAATGCCAAAAACATCCACCGCGCCAAAGCCAGAATGTCACCTGGAATCAATAGGATAGACCAAAAATTGGGGCTAGACCGAAAGCCGGAATGTCCTTTAGAAACCACATGACCGTCTGCGTCGGCCATCCCCGGAGATGAAAATGGGCGCGAGTATTGGGCCGGGGTGGGTAGAA
The DNA here is from genome assembly GCA_035946575.1 of Terriglobia bacterium. Taxonomy (GTDB): domain Bacteria; phylum Acidobacteriota; class Terriglobia; order UBA7540; family UBA7540; genus Gp13-AA77. The sequence goes on from DASYZG010000011.1 coordinate 37,016, forward strand.
TCGAGGCGTGATGGGGAGGGTGGCCGGTAATCTG
>DASYZG010000012.1:0-73140 GCA_035946575.1 Terriglobia bacterium
CACTTTTCTCACTCTTCTCCATTGTCCCATTTTGGGGTGGTACGCTCGAAGCATGCTGAAGCAGGCTCTGCAATTCGACCCGATTGTGATGCAGGCATCTTGCCTGCCGCCAGACGCAGGCTGGGAAGCCTGCACCACAAACGGAGATACCACGGCGCCGCCTTGGCATTCGAGAGTCCGGCCTGTGTCGCGGGACCTACGGCTGGGATCGAAGTTGCGAGAGAAGTGCGAGAGAGGGGAGCGCGGGGAATCGATTTCTGCGCCAAACAAAGCCATCATGTACTTGATAACAAAGCAACTTACCATTTTTAATAGGGCCCGAAAGCCATCAGGTACTTGAAAAGAAATGAGTTAAGCTTTGAAAGCCATCAGGTTATTGATGGACAGCAGTTTACATTGAATCTGGGGTGACAAAGAAGGCCTTCTTGACGCGCGAAGCAGCGCAAGACAACGCAAGACATGGGCATGGCTGAGCCGATGGGAATACGTCAGCGTAGTTTCGAGTAGAGTCGCCGAGTGACTAGCGGCCGACGCCGCAAAACAGGCAGGCTATAATTCACAGAGCCGCCAAACGTTGCAGGCCCGGGGACTTCTGTGGCGCCACAAGTCGGGAAAGAGATCGAGAAGCTCCGCGAGCAGATTCGGCACCACGAGTACCGCTACTACGTGCTCGACGACCCCGAGATCTCCGACCGCGAGTTCGACCAGCTCATGCGGCGTCTCCAGGACCTCGAGAACGCGCAGCCGGAACTGGTCACGCCGGACTCTCCCACGCAGCGCGTCGGCGGCCAACCGGCTGCCGAGTTCCCCCAGGTGCGCCATTCGACACCGATGATGAGCCTGGACAACACGTACTCGGTGGAAGAACTCGGCGACTTCGACCGCCGCGTGCGTGAGCTCTCGAAACGCGAGCAGGTTGACTATGTCGCCGAGCTGAAGCTCGACGGCCTCTCCATGGCGCTCACCTACGAGCACGGTACGCTCAAGCACGGCGTGACCCGCGGCGACGGTGTGCGCGGTGAGGACGTCACACCGAATCTGCGGACCATCCGCTCGGTGCCGTTACGGGTCGATCCCGCCAGGCTCCGCGTCTGGGGCAGCCCGGAGAGATTCGAGGTGCGCGGCGAAGTGATCATGGGACGCAAAGCCTTCGAGCACTTGAACGCGCAGCGCGAGGCGGCGGGCGAGCCCAAATTCGCCAACCCGCGCAACTCGGCAGCGGGTTCCATCCGCCTGCTCGACTCGAGGATCGTCGCCCGGCGCAAGCTCGACATGTTTCTTTACTTCGTCCTGGTGAATGGGGTTCCGCCGCTCGCCACGCACTGGGAAGTGCTCGAATCGCTTGGCCGGCTCGGTTTCAAGGTGAATCCGCATCGCCGCCACTGCCGCTCCTTCGGCGAAGTGCTGGCGTTCATCAAGGAGTGGGAAACGGAACGCGAACGGCTCGACTACGAGACCGACGGGATTGTGATCAAGGTGAACGACACGCGGCTCTGGCGCGAACTCGGCTGGACCGCGAAGTCGCCGCGCTGGGCGGTGGCGTTCAAGTATCCGGCGCGCCAGGCCACCACCATCGTGCGGGACATCCGCCCGCAGGTAGGCCGCACGGGCACGCTCACGCCGGTCGCCGATCTCGAACCCGTCGACGTGGGCGGGGTCACCGTGAGCCACGCCACGCTGCACAATATGGACGAAGTGGAGCGCCTGGGCGTGAGGATCGGCGACACCATCCTGCTGCAACGCGCCGGCGAAGTGATCCCGCAGGTGGTCAAGGTGACCAGGCATGCGGGCGAGGGCCGCGCCTTTGAGATGCCCAGGCACTGCCCCGTGTGCGGCGGCGACGTATTCCGCGCCGAGGGCGAGGTGGCCTATCGCTGCATGAACAAGGCGTGTCCCGCGCAGCTCAAGGAATCGCTGTGGCACTTTGCGGGACGCCACGCCATGGACATCGACGGCCTCGGCGACGCGTTGGTGGACCAGTTGGTCGAGAAGAAACTCGTTCGTGACGTCGCCGACCTCTACAGTCTGTCAGCCGGGCAACTCGAAGCTTTGGAACGTATGGGTGAGAAGTCGGCGGCGAACCTGATCGGCGAGATCGAACGCAGCCGGCAGGCCGATCTCGCGCGCGTGATCTACGGCATCGGCATTCCCTTCGTGGGCGAGCGCACCGCGCAGGTGCTCGCGGAGCATTTTGGATCGCTCGCCAACCTGGAAAGCGCCAGCGAGACCGAGCTTGACGAGGTGAACGAGATCGGCGAGAAGACCGCTTCCGGCATCGCCGAGTACTTTCGCGAGCACCGCAACCGCGAGGTGATCGAGAAGCTGAAGAAGCACCTCCAGATTCCCGTGGCCGAGCGCAAGCAGCCCAAAGGCGCAGGACCGCTTGCCGGCAAGACCTTCGTGCTGACCGGAACGCTGCCCACGTACTCGCGCGAGGAAGCCACACGGATCATCGAAGACGCGGGTGGCCGCGTGACGGGGTCGGTGAGCAAGAAGACCGATTACGTGCTCGCCGGAGAAGAAGCGGGATCGAAGCTCGACAAGGCGAAATCGCTGGGCGTGAAAGTGATCGACGAGAAGGCGCTGCTGGCGCTGGTCAAGTGAGAATGTTCACCTCCTTTCATCACGCGATTCTATGGTCCATCGACGGCGCCTGGATCGCTTTCGTCGCCTATTGGGGCATCAGGGCGCTAAGCGTCAAGCGCGCCGTGAGGCGGCAAGGGATTGGCGGACGTCTGTTCCAGATCCTGATGGGAATGGCGGTCTTCATCCTCCTCTGGAACGAAAACGCGGATTGGGGTGTGCTGTCTTCGAGATTCGTTCCGCGCGAGCACGCCTGGGCTGTGCTGGGCGCGGTGCTGACCTGCGCCGGCGTGGCGATCGCCATCTGGGCTCGCACGATCCTCGGAGGCAACTGGAGCGGCATCGTGACCGTGAAGCAGGACCACACGCTGGTCCGCACCGGACCCTACACCGTCGTGCGGCATCCGATCTATTCCGGCCTGATCCTGGCGGTTCTCGGTACCGCGCTGGCCATCGGGGAATACCGCGCGCTGGTTGCCGTCGGGATCATAGTCATGATGTTCCTGGTGAAGTCGCGGACCGAAGAGCGATTCATGACGGAGGAATTCGGCCGGGAATACGAGGATTACCGGCGCCAGACGAGCGCCCTCATCCCCTTCATATTCTGAAGAAGATCGCTTGCAAGTCGCGGGCGAGACGCCCGCGCTACAGCCCTCAATAGGGCGGCACCGGCCGCCCCGGCAGCTCGAAGCAATCGTAGCAGCGCGGCTCGTAGGTCTCTTTGCCGCCCACTTGTACCTGCGGCGAGTTGTACGGCGCCGGATGCCCGTCGATCATTCGCTGCGGCAGCGGCGCCGGCGCGCCGCATTGTGCGCAGAGCGGCGTGAGCCAGATGCAATCGTTGTTGCTGCGGCAGAGCCCGAAGAGCAGCAGCGTGGACCCGAAAGGTTCGCCCTTGAAATCGAGCGCGAGGCCGGACGCCAGCACGCCGTAGCCGCGCTCCAGCAGTTCATCGACCACGCGGAAGAATCCGGAGTCGGCGCCGAAGAACTGGACCTCGTCAAATGCGATCAGATTGAAGCGCGACCCGGCCTCCGCCTCTTTCTCGCGCACGATGCGCAGCGCGACCCAGGGATCGCGCGCGGGCACCTCGAAAGCCTCCATGCTCTTGCCGTGATAATCGCGGATCAGGCACTCGCCGCTGCGCGTGTCCGTGTCGGGCTTCAGCACCAGAACGCGCTTCTTGCCGAACTGGCGCAGCGTCTCGATCTCGAGGATAAGGCGTCCGGTCTTGTTGCCGAACATGTTTCCGATGATGAGCTTCAATTCACCGCGTGGCATAAATGACCAGTTCCCTGTATTGTGCTGACACTCTCTGTGCTCTCCCTGTTCCCTCTGTGGACTCTGTGTTAAAGCTCGCAACACAGAGGTCACGGAGGGCTCGCCGAGGACACAGAGCGATTTCGGGCGTGCTCCGCCTGCCGCGATACTAATGGGGCAGCAGCGAGCACGATTGCTCGCGCTTGTTCGGATCGGCCGCCTCGCCGCCCTCGGTGATCTCGCGGATCACGCCCTGCCGGTCGATGACGAAAGTCACGCGCTTGGCGACGCGGATCAGCGGATAAAGCACGCCGTATTCGCGCGTCACCTGCTTCGTCTCATCGCTCAGCACCGGGAAGGTGATGTGCAGCTCGTTGGCGAAGTCCCGGTTGCGTTTGGCGGAGTCCACACTGATCCCGATCACCTGCGCGCCGGCATTTTCGAAATTGGCGATATCAGCCTGATACGCCAGCAGCTCCTTCCTTCATCCGGGCGTGAAGGCGCGGATGTAGAAGGCGAGCACCACCGTCTTCTTGCCGCGAAAGTCGCTGAGCCGGACGTCGCGGCCGTTCTGGTCCTTGAGGTCGAAGTCGGGGGCAGGTTGCCCGACGCGCGGCGGTCCGCCGGTCGCAAGCGCGGCCACGACGGTAAGCGCGAACAGGGCCAAGGGTCCGAGGGTCATGGTGTAACCTCCAAGTCCCCCCGCTCGACGGCTAAGGCTTTCTTCCCAGCGCGATGTCGTAGGCATCGAGAATGGCCAGCACGTTCAGCATGCCCGCGGAGACCAGAAAGGCGGTGCCGAAGTCGGCGCTCACGAATGAAGTGTCGCCGACGTAATTGAAGAATCGCGCCACCGGCATGGCCGCACCGACGCACATTTCGCCGAAATAACCCAGGGTCTCGAGCCAGGACGGGGATCCGGTGGAGAAAAACTCGCCCTTCATCACCAGGCCGAAGATGAACATGGTGATGATGGCAAGGAACAGGACCAGGGCGCGTCCCCGGCGGCGGAGCATATAGTGTCCGGCGCCCGGAACCAGCCAGGCGGTTACGCACAAGCGGATCAGCTTGCCGGTCTCCGGCTTTTCAGCTTTAGCCTTGGGGCCGGCAGGCCCGGCGGACCCGGCTTTGTTGACGACCGCATTGGATGTCTTCGCCATCTTTATGGTGGTACACGTCTGTGGTGGTGCGCGCGTCTTGCGTGCGCGAAGGCAGGCCGGAAGCCTGCGCCACAAGCTTACGCCAGGATCGGGACCACGGCCTCCTGGATCTCACCCGTCACGCGCGCGTCGTGCTCATCGATGTAGACGTTCACCTCGCTGCGCACGCCGAACTCGGGCAGGTAAATGCCCGGCTCAATCGAGAAGCAGGTGCGCGGGATTATCAGGCGCGTGTCGTGCGTCTCGAGATTATCCATGTTGGCGCCGTTGCCGTGAATATCTTCGCCGATCGAATGTCCGGTGCGGTGCACGAAATAATTGCCATAGCCCGCCTTCTCGATCACGCCGCGCGCCGCGTCGTCCACCTGCCAGCCGGCAAGGGGGCTTCCCTGGCGCATGGCCGTCCGGACCCGATCAATGGCCGCGTCCCGGGCCCGCTTCACGATGTCGAATATCGATGCCTGGCGCTCCGGCACCTGGCCGCCTACGTAGCCCGTCCAGGTGATGTCGAAGAAGACCGCGCCAGGCGTCGTCTTCTTGCCCCAGACGTCGAGCAGCACCCAATCGCCCTGCCGGATCGGTTTCGACCTGGTAGCCGAGGCCGAATAGTGGGGATCGGAGCTGTTGGCGTTCACCGCCACGTCGGGCGGGTCGTCGGGCTCGACGCCCTGCGCCCCCATGGTCTCGAGAATCAGCTGCTGGATGGCGTATTCATCGGTGGCTCGGCCGCCGCGAACCGCGTCAGCGATGGCGCGGAATCCTGCGCGGACCGCGGCATGGACCACCTTGCCGGCTTCCAGGTGGCCGGCCAACTGCTCCGCCGTCCAGCGCGCTTCGAACAATTGCACCAGGTCCGCTGAGGAAGCCACCTCGATGCCGAAGCTGCGGACGAGTTCGACGGTGCCCGCGTCCACGAGGCCAACATAAGGGATGTTATTCAGCTCGGAGTACTCCATGGCCAGCTTCTTTACGCCGCCAAGCATCGCCGCCAGATTCTCGCGCTGCTCGCGCCAGGTGGAATACTCACGCCGCTCGCCCGGGAGCGCGTCCAGATTGTGGCTCTCGATGCGGTGAACGAGCTTCGAAGGCTCGCCCGCGGCCGGAACCAGGTAGTACCAGCGCCGCGTGGTCAGCATGTGATCGAGACCGAGCACGCGATAGGCGATGGGATCGCGATGATGGTGGTCGTAGAAAAGCCAGCCGTCCAGTTTCAGGTCTTTGAGAGCGGATTGGATCGCACCGAAGTCCATGGCGTTACTCACTATCGATACTAAAATTGGCGATTGCTGATTGTACAGCAGTTCCCGATGCGTCTGTCAGCCTTCCCCTCCAGAGCGGCGTTGCGCCGGGGTTTTACCGCACCTTCGACGACGCGCAAGCTCGTCCCACTGACGCCGCCTGGCTCACGCAATCCGCGTCGGCTCCCATCATGATGGACAGTTGACAGTCGAGAGTTGAGAGTTCACGGTCGGCAACCGGCGGTTGGCAGATGGCACGCTGCCGGCGGTAACCCGAATCCTGCAACCGGTCGTCGTTCCCGCGAAGGCGGAAATCCAGCCTTTGGCCGTCGACTGGCCATCCGCAGTGTGCCGGAAACATCAGCGCCGGCGCTTAAATCCGCCGCTAAATCTTGTCCCTTGAGCGACCGAGTTCCTGAGCGGCCCTGGCCGGAAGCGGCTCGTGAACGAAATCCGCCACAAGAGTTCCCACCTCTCAACCTTGTGACGCCCTCCTCAGGGCTGATGCTTTTGCTCACGCCAGGCCGCTCCGGCAAAGGGCGATGTGTCGGCCGCGCGCGGCGTGATCTCCTTCCCTCGTCCGCGGGCCGCTTTTCCCGAGCGAACTGTGGCATCGAAGCCACGCCGCGGGGACGATCACGACAGCGCAAACGTCGGCGGACTGCGCGGAAATACCAAAAATAATATGGATTATCCCTCGTTTTGTATTCCGCCTCCACAAAACCGGAAGCCGGCTGTTAACCTTCTGATTACAATGACACTCTTCCGGAGTCGAACGTGTTAAACTTGGCATGCAGCGTGCACGTCGAAGGCCCCTCGGAGAACTGTGCCCGGTGGCGACTTTATCCAACCCGGTGACCGCGTCGCGACCCTCGCTGCGGTTCAGCACCCTCCTGGCGACGGTGCTGAGCCTCGGCCTCATCGTCTGCGGGTACTTCAGCATCCGGCAGCAGATTTCCTACCGGCTGCCCAGCGACGGGGTGGCTTGGGTGGATTCCGGCTCCGGGGTGCGCGCCTGGCTGGTGGCGCCCGGTGGTGCGGGCGACGTGGCGGGGATTCGTCCGGGCGACGTGCTCAAGTCGATGAACGACACGCCGGTCCGAAGTGCGGACGCAGCCACGCGAAAAGTGTTTCAGAGCGGGATCGGTGCTCGTTTGACGTACGATCTCGATCGCAACGGCCAGTCCCTCGAAACCAACGTCACCGTCGAGCGAGAACATCATCCCGGCTCGCCGCGCAAATATCTGGACGCCGTCGGACTGATTTATCTCTTTGCGGGCGGCTTGATTCTGTTCCGTCGTTGGAGCGCCGCCAAGAGCCTGCACTTTTACTTTTTTTGCCTGACGTCCTTCGTCCTCTTCGTTTTCCACTACACCGGCAAGCTGAACGGCTTCGACCAGATGGTCTATTGGCTGAACGTAGCTGCCACGCTGCTGCAGCCGGCCATCTTTCTGCATTTCTGCCTGACATTTCCGAGACCGGTGACGGTTCTCAGGCAGCGTCGATGGCTGGCATCGCTGCTCTACTTGCCCGCTCTCGCGCTCGCTGCCTTTCACGTCCTGGCGATGGCGGGAGCCTGGGGCGATGTGCGCCCTGCGCTTTGGCTCGCCGACCGGGTGGAGTCGATTTATCTGGCGGGGCTGTTTATCCTCGGCGGCGCGGTGCTCGAGCATTCGTATCGCACCAGCCGCACGCCGCTGCGCAAGCAGCAATTGAAATGGGTGACGCGCGGAACTTATGTGGCGGTGGTACCCTACGCCGTGCTGTACGCGGTGCCCTACTTCCTCGGCCTGGTGCCGGCTCCATGGATGCAGCTTTCGGCGCTCACGCTGGTCTTCCTTCCCATTACCTTCGGCTACGCTCTGGTGCGCTACCGCCTGATGGACGTGGACATCATCTTCCGCCGTGGCATGGCTTACACCCTGGCGACGGCGGTGATCGTGGGTGTGTACTTCGCCTTGATCGGGCTGTTCGCCGACTTTTTCCGCAGCCAGGTGCGCGATCTCGGACGCGGCGGCTGGATCCTGGCGCTGGTGGTCACCGCGGTGCTTTTCCAGCCGTTTGTGAACTGGATCCAGGCGCGCCTGGACCGGTTCTTTAATCCCGAGCGCTACGATTACCGCCGGACGCTGCTGGAATTCGCCCGCGAGCTGACGGCGGAACTGCGCGTCGATCGCCTGCTCGACCAGGTCAGGCAGCGCCTGGCAGAAACACTGGGCGTGGAGCGGGTGGCCGTGCTCCTGGCGCCGGCAGATGCAGCAGGGGGCGCCCGCCAATTCACCTCCGACCTGAGACTGGCTGCGGCGCGAGGTTTCAATGCGCCGCGCAACCCGGATTGGAGCTTTCTCGATCCCCGCCGCCCCGAGCTCGACAAGGGCTACCTGTTTTATGAGAACGTGCGGCGCGTCCCCGAAGCCTCGCCGGCCGCGGCTGCGACCATCGAAGAACTTGATCTTCACTACTATCTGCCGTTCCGGATCAAGGACCGGACGCTCGGCTATCTTGGCCTCGGCAAGACACGGCAGGGAGATTATCTTTCCAGCGAAGACGTGGACCTGCTGAAGACCATCGTCAGCTACGTGAGCATCGCGCTCGAAAACGCGCGCCTCTACGGGTCGCTCGAGCGCCATGCCGAAGAGCAGCGGGCGATGCACGATTTCAGCGAAAGCATCATTGAATCGATTAGCGCCGGCGTGCTCTCCATCGATCTCGAGGGCAGGGTCGGCTCCTGGAACACCGCGCTGGAGAAGCTGTACGGCCTATCGCGCGCGGAGGCGGTGGGCAAGCCGCTCGGTCAGCTTTTGCCGCCGGAATTACTGGTTGAACTGCCCACGCATGCGGACGATGCCGAATCGCGATCGCTCTACAAGTTCCGGCTGGTTACCCCCGGAGGCCGGGAAGTTGTGGCCAACATTTCCGCCACGCCGCTGGTGGACCAGACCGGCAAGGTGATCGGGCGTCTCCTGATCTTTAACGACCTCACCGAGCGCGTGAGCCTGGAAGACCAGCTCGTGCAGGCGGAGAAGCTCTCCTCGATCGGTCTGTTGGCCGCCGGGGTGGCGCACGAGGTGAACACGCCGCTGGCCGTAATCGCCTCGCAGGGCCAGATGCTGCTGCGCCAGCTCCCGCCCGAGGATGCGCAGGCGCGCACGCTCGAGCGCATCGTGAAGCAGGCCTTCCGCGCCTCCGACATCGTCAACAGCCTGCTGAAATTTTCGCGGGTCAGCGGCAGCGAATTCAACGAATTGGACATCAATAGAGTTATCCAGGAAACGTTGGCGCTGGTCGAGCCGATGCTGAAGGCTTCCAGGGTTTCCCTGAATCTGCAGCTCGCGCCGGACCTGCCCGCCGTCTGGGGCAACTCCGGAAAGCTGCAACAGGTGTTTATGAATCTGCTGGTGAACGCCCGCGATGCCATGCCGAAGGGCGGCGAATTGACCGTTGCGACCGAGCGCGAGAACGGCTCGGTGCATGTGGAGGTCTGCGATACCGGTGTGGGCATTGCGCCGGATCACCTGGGCAAGATCTTCGATCCGTTTTTCACCACCAAAGCCAAGAGCCGCGGAACGGGTCTGGGTTTGGCGGTGAGCTATGGGATTATCCGCGAGCACTCGGGCAACGTCGAAGTGGAGAGCCGGCCGGGCCACGGCAGCACCTTCCGCCTGGAATTCCCGGCTCTCCGGAAAGCTGCGCATGCCGTCTAAGGGTTCCATCCTAATCATCGACGACGAGCAGGACGTCCGCGAGAGTCTGGAGGAGTTGTTGGGCTCGGAAGGCTACGCGCTTGACTCTGCGGGCACGGCCGAGGAAGGTTTGAAGCAGGCCGGCGAGCGGCCGTATGACCTGGCCCTGGTGGATGTGAACCTGCCGGATTCAAGCGGCCTCGAGGTACTCAAGGTCCTGAAGCGCGAGAGCCCCGACACCGGCGTGATCATGATCACCGCCTACGACTCCAGCCAGACCGCCTTTCAGGCTTCGAAGGAAGGCGCCGAGAGCTACGTCACCAAGCCGTGGGACAACGACAAGCTGCTGCTCGAAGTCCAGAACCTGCTGGACCGGTCGCGGCTGCGGGCGGAGAACGCGCAGTGGCGGCGCGCTCTCAAGCAGTACGCCCTGCCGGGCATCGTGGGCAAGAGCCAGGCCATGCAGAAGGTTTTCGACCTGATCATGCAGGTCGCGCCCAGCCGCGCCACGATCCTGATTCAGGGCGAGAGCGGTACTGGAAAAGAACTGGTTGCCAAGACCATTCACGCCACCAGCCCGCGCGCCGACCGCCCCTTCGTTCCGGTCAACACCGGCTCGCTGCCCGTGGACCTGCTCGACAGCACGCTGTTTGGCCACGTCCGGGGCGCGTTCACGTCGGCTGTCGCCTCCAAGCGCGGCCTCTTCGAGGTCGCCGACCAGGGCACCATCTTTTTTGACGAGATCGGCACCATCGGCGTCGAGACCCAGACCAAGTTGCTGCGCGTCATCCAGGAGCGCGAATTCATGCGCCTGGGCGGCACGGAGAATGTAAAAGTCGATGTGCGCATCGTGGCTGCGACCAATGTCGATCTGCGCCGGCTCGTGGCGGAAAACAAGTTCCGCGAGGACCTGTTTTATCGCCTGAATGTGATCGCCCTCACGCTGCCCCCGCTGCGCGACCGCAAGGAAGACATCCCGCTGCTGCTCGACCATTTCCTGTCGCGCTTCGCCCGCGAGAACGGTCGCGCCGAAATGCGGTTTTCCACGGAGGCGTTGAAGCTGTTGCTCGACTATGACTGGCCGGGCAACGTTCGCGAACTCGAGAACGCGGTGGAGCGCGCGGTGGTGTTGTCGTCCGGGCCCCTTCTTCAGGCCGCGCTCTTGCCCGAGCAGATCTCCCAGAACAGTGACCGTCGCCAGCGCGACGTGATCGCAGGCTTCGAGGAGCTCGACGGGCAGTCATTGTTTGACATTCTGGAAAGCTATGAGCGCGGGGTGATCGTGGAGATGCTCTCGCGAAGCAATTGGAATCAGACCGAGGCCGCCGAGCGCCTGCGCATCCCGCTCTCGACTCTCAATCAGAAGATCAAACGCCTGCAGATCGACATCAAGCGGCGCCGGAACTCAGAACCCGCCCTGGAGCGAATCGCCGGTTCGCTGTAAGTTGTAAAAACCCACGCGCAGCGCCGTCGCCCCGCCGTAGGGGATCGATTCCGGGAACGGGTTCGATCAACGTCCCGGAGGGGCGCCGCTTTGATGCGCGATGCCCGGCTATTTCCCGGAGCGAACCACCGGAACAAGTTCGATCGCCGGCGGCTTGTCTGCCCGGGTTATCAGTCGAGTGTAGACCTCGAATTCCTCGGGCACAAAGAAGTGTATTTCGACTCCGAGGTCGGCCAAGTAGAGAATGTGAATGGTCGCCTGATCGCCCGAGCCCACCACGAGCAGTTGGTTCTTGTCCGACGAGCTGTTGGGCACGAGGTATCCCGGAGTAACCATGGCGACAGCCCGGGCGCCCTGTCGCAAGGTTACCGTGGGCGCGCAAGAGGAACACGGGGTGCTGTTGTATACGAAGGAGTAATCGCCCGCAGGCAGGACTGCCGCCCCCCATCGGGTGTCGCTCGGAAGCGAAAACGTTCCTGCCCAATGCTCAGCTCTCAGCGCCCCCGCGGAGAAGAGAATCGCTAGGGCGGCGAAGGCCAGCCATAACGTATGCCTTTTCATACCAACCTCCATACTCTCCCGGCCGCGTAGCGGACTACGCGCCGAACCCTTAACCGGGGACAAGGGGTGGCTGAGGTCATAGAACGCCTCACCCGTATTCAGGCTTTCAGAAAACGATTCGTGTGCTCTGTGCGGTGCGTCACAGCATCCTGTGACTACGATTGAGAGGCCAGCGGGCGCTGTTCCTCGGGTGCATCAGCGGGGGTTGATCAGCCGAATAGGGGCGCCAGGGCGACCGACGCAAGTCCGGCAAGGAAGAAGATGAACATCAACACCAGCAGCCGGACCGCCTCAGGACCCGCGCCGCGGAATTCCTTCCAGACGAACACGCCCCAAATCGCCGACACCATCGTGGCGCCCTGGCCGAGCGAGTATGACGCCGCCGGTCCAACCATCTGCGCGTAAGACGAGACGAAGTTCGAGATCGTGCCGATGCCCCAGATGATCCCGCCCAGGACGCCGAAGAAGTGCCATAGTCCGCGGCCACCAAAGTACTCGGCCATGCGCACCGGCGGACCGCTGATGGGGCGCCGCATGAAGGCGTAGTTCAGCGGAATGTTGCTCACCAGAACGCCGGCAGCGAATACCATCGCGACCGTGTAGGGTCCGAGGTGGTCTTCGCCTTTGAGCGCCTTGGCCACCAGCGGATAGAACGAGCCCATGAAGATGCCGCAGAGCAGGCTGAGCACGATGCCTTTGGATGACACGCCGCGGTCGCTCGAAAGCTTGCGGTAGGCCATGGCGTCAAGCACGATGGCAATCGCCACCAGCGCCACCCCGCCGAACAGCAGCAGCGGATTCCCCTTGGGCGTGATCAGGTAGTTTAGAATCGAGCCGATCACGAGCGCGAGCCCGATGCCGATCGGGAAGGCAACGGCGAGCCCGGCGACGGCGATGGCGGCCACGAGCAGCAGGTTCGCCAGGTTGAACACCGCTCCGCCCACAAAGGCGAGCACCATGTTCGTGGTCCCGGCTTGCGCCAGGTTGTGGAAGAAGCTCTCGGGACTGGCGGGGTCGGTACGGCCGAAAGTCAGGCCGATCAGAATCGCGCAAAGCAGAATTCCCCAGACGTAGTCCCAGTAGAAAAGTTCGAAACGCCACTTGCCGACGGCCTTTTGGGTGTTCGCCCAGCTTCCCCAGCAGAACATCGTGAGGATCATCATCGCCAGGGCGACGCCGTAAGCCTGCGGAACAAACATGAGCACCTCGTGCGGTAAACACGGGAGTCTACATGGAGAGCGAGGGCGATGCAATGGCGCCCGAGGCTCGACCACCTGAATTTGCGAGTCCTCGGTCGGGGGTGGGCCGGGCGCGGTTCGCAGTCATCTGAGGACCAGCATTCCAGTCATTCACTGCTTTGGGTTGACCTTGGCGTGGGATGCAACGAATTGCATCGCGAATCGATGCATCTCCCGGCTGCATTTATCGCGGAAAAATGCTAAATTGGGCTCCGTGCGCAAAGCCCTGACTGCGATCGGACTGCTCTTCAGCACCGTCATCGTTCCCGTTCTGGCGATCGCCCTCGCCGTGTGGTTCATCACGCTAATGGTTCGAAACGAGCTCTTGCCCTGGTATTTCTGGGCGGCCTGCATCGGGGTCATCGTCGTGCTGCAAGTGCTGGCGAGGATCCTGACCCGCTTCGCGACCGACAAGTGACAAATCAGCCGTTACTCAATGACACCGACAACATATCAGCTTCGGCCGCGTGGGTAGCGATCGTTCTAACTGCAGTGGCCGTCCTGCTACTGGCGAGCTTGCATGTCCTGAGCCCCGAATTCAGTCCTTCGTGGCGCGTGATCAGTGAATACGCCTTCGGCCATTACGGTTGGGTGCTCTCACTGATGTTCCTGACATGGGGAGTAAGCACCTGGGCTCTGGCCGCCGCTATCTGGGAACAGCCCAGGACGAGGGCAGGCAGAGCCGGATTGGGGTTCCTGCTTCTCGCCGGGCTTGGCGAGGCCATGGCCTCGGTCTTTGACGTGAACCACGAGATCGGACACGGTGTCGCCGGATTGTTCGGAGTTCTGGGCCTTCCGGTTGCGGCGCTGCTGATCACGGTAAGCCTGGGGCATACCGAAGCCTGGGCTACGGTCAAGAGGCCGCTCCTCTGGCTGGCGCACCTCACCTGGATCAGCGTCGTGCTGCTGATGGTGACGCTGGTCCTGATGACGGTCCAGATGGCGGACGCGAATGGCGGCAAGCCGCTCCGGCATGCGCCCAAAGCGCTGCCACCCGGAGTTATCGGGCTCGATGGCTGGGCCGACCGCCTGATTGTGATTTCGAATTGCCTGTGGGTAGTCGCCGTCGCCTGGCAGGCCATCAAACTGCGCCACCGGCAGATTCCCGCCTAAGCGTGCTCAGGGCCGAAGACGGAGAGGCCGTGACCGTGGGGATCGCGAAAATTGGCAGCCCACATCGGTCCGGAAACCACGCGCGGCCCAATAGTGAATTTCACACCTCGCGCGCGCAGCGCCTCGTACGCGGCGCGCACGTCGGGAACCGAGAACACGACTTCCGTCGCTCCCGCCGCCGCGCCGCCAGTGGCGCGCGCGAGAGCCTCGCTCAACACGAGAGTCGCGCCGGCCGTGCCCAGAAAAGCGAATCCCTCAAACGACGACGTCATGCTGAGCCCGAGCTTGTCGCGATAGAACTCCACCGCGCGCTTCACGTCTTTCACGCCGAGCATGATCACGCCAATTTGCGACAGCTTGAATTCGGAATCCAGCATGCGGCCTCCTTCCCGGGAATGGGCGGTCAGGTGTCCAAACCCTGACGTGGGAATACTATCTAGACCCCTCTTCGCTTGATCCAACATCCTGAGGGTGGCTTCGACCTCGTCTCGCGGCAATCGACCCCTTTGCAGGTCTTGAAGAACTAGCTCCCGTTCGTCTGAGAGTATCTGGTAAGCGTCTTCCCGATGCCCATGATTTACCATGTTCGTCAGGTAATCGATCAACTTCTGGGTGGGGTCCTGCTGGCTCATTTAAGCTGCCCTCTGTTCGCAACAATCTGGATTCTCAGAGCCATCAAAGGGTCCGAGTGCCCGCCCTTGGGTGCGCACTATCGAATCGCCCTGCCCCGGGTCTCCGCTCGGGGGCCCTCAGTACTCCCTCACTCGCACCTTCGCCAATTCTTCCAGAAGAGTCACGACGGCGGCGTAATCGAGTTCTCCTTTGCCCTGCGCCTTGGCGGCACCGTAGACCTCTTTGACGGCCGCGGCCGCGGGCATGGGGACATTCTGCGCGTACGCGCTCTCCATCGCCAGCGTGAGGTCCTTGTGCATGAGCTTCAGCGGGAAATACGGTGTGAAGTCGCCTTTGAAGATGAACGGCGCTTTGAAATCAGTGAGCGCGGCGCGCGCCATGCTTCCCTGGACCACTTCCATCATGGTCTGCGGCTTCACACCCGCCTTGGCAGCCAGCACGAAGCCCTCGCAGAAGATCTCGACGATCGTCGACTGAATCACGTTCTGCGCGAGCTTGGCCGCCAGACCCAGCCCGTGCGTTCCGCAGTAGATGTGCTTCTTGCCCATTACCTGCAGCACCGGCAGGGCGCGATCGAAGGCCTCGCGATCGCCGCCGATCATGTACGTCAGCTCGCCCTTGATCGCCATATGCTTGCTGCCGGTCACCGGCGCGTCGAGCCAGTTCGCGCCCTGGCCCGCGACCTTACAGGCGAATTTGCGGCTGGCGACGGGGCTGATCGTGCTCGAGTCGATGACGATGGCGCCCGATTTGAGCGTACCGAGGATGCCGTTCTGGCCCAGGACCACTTCCTCCACCGCGGCCGTGTCGCTCACGATGGAGATTACGAAGTCCGCCTGAGCGGCGGCCTCGCCGGGAGTCGCGGCAACCCTTGCGCCCGCCTCCTTCAGAGGCGCGGCCTTCTCCGGGGTGCGATTGAAGACGGTCACGGAATGACCGGCTTTTACGAGGTTCAGGGCCATGGGCTGGCCCATAATGCCGAGTCCGATGAATCCGATGGAAGACGCCACGGTTCGCTCCCTTCCGAGGTTCGTTTTGACAAGCTTCTATTGTAGAGGACTTGGCAGCGCTCGGCGAGGAGCAGGACGCGAATTGGCGAAGTGACGAGTGAAAGGGGCGAGTGGCAAGGGGTCCCGCAGTATGCTGCCGATTCGTCCGCGTTCTTCTCCTCTGGCCTCTGGCTCACCACTCGTCACGAAGCCATGCCACTTGTCACTCGCCACTGGCCACTCGTCACTTGTATGATGGCTTGTTGACCGTCCATTGGAGGCGAATCTATGGCAGAACAATCCAAGCAAACAGTTCAACCGGGCCAACCCGCCCAATCCGGCCAATCCGGTAACGGAGCTGGCTCGCTGCGCAGCCGCCAGTGGTTCGGCAGCGACAATCTACAGAACATGTCCAACCGCGCCTACCTGCGCGCCGAAGGATTCACCGGCCACGCTTTCGACGGGCGTCCTGTCATCGGCATCTGCAACTCTTGGAGCGAGCTGACGACGTGCAACGCGCATCTGCGACAGGTGGCCGAGGCGGTGAAGCGCGGCGTGTGGGCGGCGGGCGGATTCCCGCTCGAGTTCCCCACCATCTCGCTTGGTGAAGTGCTCATGAAGCCGACCACCATGCTCTATCGCAATTTGATGGCGATGGACGTGGAGGAGTGCATCCGCGCTTATCCCATGGACGCGGTCGTGCTGCTCTGCGGGTGCGACAAGACCACGCCCGCGCAGTTGATGGGCGCCGCCAGCGCCGGCGTTCCCGCGCTCATGGTGACGGGCGGACCGATGCTGCGCGGCATGTATCGCGGCGAAGCGCTCGGCTCCGGCACCGACTCACGGAAATTCTGGGCGGAGAAGCGCGCCGGACGACTGACCGACGAGGAGTGGTGCGAGTTCGAAAGCTGCATCAGCCGCAGCGCCGGACACTGCATGGTGATGGGCACCGCGTCGACCATGACGAGCGTCGTGGAAGCACTGGGCATGACGCTGACTGGCTGTGCCAATATTCCCGCCGCCGATTCGCATCGCATGTCGATCGCCGAAGAGAGCGGACGCCGCGCCGTGGCCATGGCGCGAGAGGATCTGACGCCGGCGAAGGTACTCACCCGCGAGGCCTTCGAGAACGCCATTCGCGTCAACATGGCGATCGGCGGCTCCACCAACGCCATCATCCATCTTGTGGCGATTGCCGGGCGGGTGGGTATCAACCTGCCGCTTGAGCTGTTCGACGAAATCTCGCGCGGTACGCCGTTCATCACCAACGTGCGCCCGTCGGGCGAAATGCTGATGGAGGACATGTATTACGCCGGCGGCCTGCCGGCGGTGATGAAGGAACTCGAGCCGCTGCTGCATCTTAACGCGCTCACCGTGACCGGCAAAACCATCGGCGAGAACATCACGGGCGCGCGCTGCTTCGACCGCAATGTGATCCGCGCGGTGAAGGAACCCTTGAATGCCGAGGGTGGCACGGTCGTGCTGAAAGGGAACCTCGCGCCTAACGGCGCCGTGATCAAGCAAACCGCCGCTTCGCCGCATCTGCTAAAGCACAAGGGCCGCGCGGTGGTCTTCGAAAGCTACCAGGACTTGTGGTCGCGCATCGACGATCCGAAGCTCGATGTGGATGAAAACTCGGTACTGGTGATGAAGAATGGCGGGCCCAAAGGCGCGCCCGGCATGCCCGAGTGGGGCGACATGCCGGTTCCCAAAAAGCTGCTGGAAGCGGGCGTGGACGACATGGTCCGCCTCAGCGACGCCCGCATGAGCGGCACAGCGTACGGCACCGTGGTGCTGCACGTTTCGCCGGAGTCGGCCGTCGGCGGCCCGCTGGCGATCGTCCGGAACGGCGACGAGATCGAGCTCGACGTGCATGGACGCAGGCTCGAACTGCTCGTGCCGCAAAGCGAAATCGAGAAACGGCGCGCGGCATGGCGCCCGCCCGCGCCGCACTATCAGCGCGGCTACGGACGGATGTACCTGGAGCACGTCCTGCAGGCGCATCAGGGCTGCGACTTCGATTATCTGCGGCCGGTGTAATCCGTAGCGTCGGTTTAATCCGTAGGGGCGGTTGGTGAACCGCGCCAGAGTCGCGGCTACGGTCTGTCGCCTAATCCTGCCCGCCCGGATAGGTGATCAGTGTATCCTTGACATGCGCGAAGGGCGTGAGATGATGCGGCTCGGCGCGGACGCGGCTGGTGATGTGGCGCACCGGAATCCTGCGGACCGTAAGCGCGTCGGCGATCAGCGATCGGTGGCAGCGCCATGGCACCGCTTCGGCGCACATCACGGCGCAGGGTTCTCTCCCGGCAAGTTCGATAAGCCTCTGCAAGCCTCCCTCGAACTTCGGCGTCAGCATGTAGTCAGCGAATCCGCGAAACGAAGCGTTGTGCCAGCCAAGATTCGTGGAGTCCGGGCGCGCGTGGCGCAGCCCGCCGAGAGCCGCCAGGTGCGTGTAGTGGATCCTCGCGCCGTGCAGCGATTTGGAAAGCGCTGCGCGATCGAACTGCGGATTGTGGCGCGACCGCGGAACGGTACGCACGTCAACCACGCGCCGCACGCCGTGGGCCCGCAGCAGCGCGAGGAAGTCCTGTATTGTCCGCGTAGAGTGTCCGACGCTGAATACGGTTGCCGGCACAGCCTTCAGGACGTCTGAGGTTGAGGCTTGGGCTTCGGAGGCGGCGGCAACGACAACACGTGCGCGCGCACCACGTCGAACTGCCGATCGTCGGCAAGCCAGGGCTTGGGCGGACCGAGCTGCGGAATCTCGTCGTCCACGGCCTTGACGCGATCGCCGGGATCGGGATGGTCGGAAAGGAAGCTGAGCGCGCCGAGCGTCTGCCCGGGATACTTCCGCTTGATCATCTCGAAGAACTGCGCCATGGCGTGCGGATCGTAGCCGGCGCGATAGAGAATGTAGGCGCCCACCGAGTCCGCCTGCGCTTCCATGCTGCGTGAGTTCTTGAGCAGCAGGGATTCCACGCCGGCGCCGATCAGGTCGCGCAGCACGTCGCCGGTGAGGCTGCCGTCCTGGCCAAAGAATCCGGCGAGGATCTCGAGCGGCTTCTGCGCGAGCATGGCTTCGGACGCCTGATGCGTCCCGTGCCGCATCACCACGTGCCCTTCTTCATGGGCGAGAATGCCGGCGAGTTGGGCTTCGCTGGTCGCGCACTCGATCGTGCCGCGATTCACGTAGATGTATCCGCCAGGCAGCGCGAAGGCATTGACGTCGCTGCTGTTGAGCACCCTGAACTGCCAGACGTACTCCGGCTGCAGGTTGGGCGCGTACCCGGTCAGGCTGCGGCCAAGCTGGGCGAGATAGCGGGTCGTAGCCTCGTCAGCGAGAATCGGCAGTTCCTTCTCCACCTGCGCTGCGGTCTGCCGGCCGAGCGCCACGTCCTGAGGCACGGTGAACAAATTGAAGCCCGGTTTGAAACTGAGTTGCGCGGCCAAGGTCAACGTGGCGAGCGCGGCAGACACAAGGACGCCCGCGCTCACAGCGAGGGTCCGTGCTTGCCGCTTCCTCATGGAATTATGTCTCCTTTATCCACTAACAGATTGATGCGCGCGCCGTCAATTCGGCTCTCCAAAGGCATCGTGTCCAGCGGCCTCGCCCCGTGCTCTAGCCGCAAGGCAGTCGGCAAAGTCGCGCGAGCGACGGTTATGGCGGCCCCAGGCCGGCCGCGTGGAATACGCCTTTTTTGCTGCTGTGCGCAGCCACGGCAATCAGCTTACCGGCGCAAACTCTCACTGCGCTGTTCAACTTCGACGGCACAGATGGCCAATTCCCCGGCGCCCTGGTCCAGGCGACGGACGGGAACTTTTATGGGACGGCTGAGTTGGGTGGCCAAAATCTCCTGCGGAAATAATGGTGCGGCCTATGGCTGTGGCACCATATTCAAAGTCAGCCTCCATGGGCTCGCTGACCACCCTCTACGCTTGTGCTCCCAAAGCAAAGGGTTTGAGCCATCCGTGCAACCACTTTGGGAGAATCACCCCAAACGGTACGTTTACGACGCTCTATAGCGCCACTCGGCAAAGCTGTGCACAATCGAAGTAGAATCCTAAGATGACGGACCCGTCCCGACCTTCCTGGGTGCGACGGCTCTTCAGGAACGCAACCGAGATCCGCGCCGGTTGGCGCCTGCTGCTCTTCGTGGCCCTGTCATTCGTCTTCATTCGCCGCGTGCTCTGGATTCTGCTCCGCCTCCACCTGCCGGACTGGCCGTTCCTTGATCCGGTACAGCTTTTCAGCGACGACCTCTCAGTGCTGCTGCCTATCCTGGCCGCCACGCTCATCATGGGGCGGCTCGAGCGCCGCCGCCTGACCGGCTACGGCATTCCGGTGCGCGACGCCTTCGGCCGGCGCTTCTGGGCGGGAACAACCTGGGGATTCGGCGCCACCTTGCTGCTGCTCGGCCTGATCGCACTGGGCGGCGGACACAAGATCGCCGGCGTGGCGCTCGAGAGACGAGGCCTCGCTCACTATCTCGGGCTGTGGCTGACGGCCGCGGTCATGATCGGGTTCACGGAAGAGATCGCCTTTCGTGGCTACCTGCTGCGCACCCTGAGCGACGGCATCCGCTTCTGGCCCGCGGCCGTGCTGCTCTCAGCCGGCTTCGGCGCGCTGCACTATTTCACCAAGCCCTATGAGCGTTGGGAGGATTTCGCCTGCACCGGACTCATCGGCCTGCTCGCCTGCCTTGCCCTGCGCCGCACCGGGAGCCTGGCTTTTCCCATCGGTTTTCATTTCGCTTTCGACTTCGGCGCCATCTTCGTGTATTCGGGCAGGAACGCGGGCGAGTTCGCGGTGGGGCACCTGCTTGAAACCAAGTGGCCTGGACCCGAATGGCTGACCGGGGGGCAACTGGGCCCGGAAGCCAGCTGGATGGTCTTCGTGGTGATCGCCGTCCTGTTCCTGGCGTTCGATCGGACTCATCGCGAGGCGCGCTTTACCCTGGTCTGAAACTGGCCGGGTTGAAGGGGGATCAGGGCCGATACTCGCGGCAACAGGCGCCATGTCCGTGCCAGCCAATTGAACGGGACAGTCCATCACCATTGATGGATTACGGAACTCGAGGCGGCGTTCCCGATAGCGGCGCTCTGTTGAGCGCCGAAAAGACGGCAGCCGGAAACCGCCGCTACCGCGTGATCGTCACCCTATCCTGTAATCCGGATCAGTTCCCGGCGCGGCCCCGCCTGCGCCACAGAAAGAACACTGGAATCCCCACCGCCACGATGCACAATCCGGTCACGCTTTGCGCCGCCTTGTGCGTGAGCAGCGCCCACTCGACGAAGATGGCGAAGATGACATAGAGCGCCGGGATCACCGGGTATCCGACGGCGCGGTAGGGCCGCGGCGCGCCGGGACGCGTGCGCCGCAGCCAGAAGAGCCCGGCGATAGTGAGGATGTAGAACAGCATCACCGCGAAGATGACGTAATTCAGCAGATCGTTGTAAGTGCCGGTGAGGGTGAGCAGCGCGGCCCAGACGCCCTGAAACAACAGCGAAACCGCGGGGCTGTGATACCTGCGATTCACGCTGGCGACCGACTTGAAGAACAGGCCATCCTTGGCCATGGCGTAATAGACGCGCGCGCCGGCGAGCGTGAGGCCGTTGATGCAGCCGAAGGTCGAGATCATGATGGCGGCCGCCATCAGCCCCGCGCCCCGGGTGCCAAGCACCAGGCGCGCCGCGGCCGTGGCCACGCGATCCTCGGGCGCGTGGATGATCTGGCTGAAGGTCAGCACGTGCAGGTAGGCGAAGTTGCAGATGAGGTAGAGCCCGCAGACGGTGAGGGTGCCGAGAAAGAGCGCCAGCGGCAGATTGCGCCGCGCATTGACCACTTCGGCGCCGGTGAAGGTGACGTTGTTCCAGGCATCGGAGGAAAACAGCGGGCCGACCAGCGCCACGGAGATGATGGTAAGGGTGGCCAGGTCCCAATGCGCCCCCTGCCAGAAGCCCCCCGCCGATTGGGCCGCCGCGGCCATACCTGCTCCGCCCGCCATTCCCGCCGTGCGCACCGGTCCGGCGCCTGCAGGTGCGGCCGCCGGCGCGCCGTGCCAGGCGTATCCGATGGCGATCACGCCCAGCAGCGCCGCGACCTTCAGGGTGGTGAAGACGTTCTGCACCCAGGCGCCAGTGCGCAGTCCAAAAACGTTCAGCAGGGCGAGCCCGAGCAGGCAGAGAATGGCGGCCAGCTGCTGCGAGGAGACGGTCAGGCTGAGGGTGTGTCCGGCCAGGGTGAGGCTGCCGAAATTCGCCAGGATGTTCGAGGCGGAGACCCAGGGATAGAAGACGCCGAGGAATTTTCCAAAGGCCACGGCGACGGCGGCGATGGTGCCCGTCTGGATCACCAGGAAGAGCGTCCAGCCGTACAAAAAGCCGCAGAGCGGGCCGAAGGCTTCGCGCAGGTAGACGTACTGCCCGCCGGCGCGCGGCATCATGGCGGCGAGCTCGCCATAGGTAACCGCGGCCATCACGGTCATGAGTCCGCTGAGCAGCCAGGCGACGAGCAGCAGTCCGGGGGAGCCGACTTCGCGGCCGATTTCGGCCGAGACGATGAAGATGCCGGAGCCGATCATCGACCCCATCACGATGGTGGTGGCGTCGTAGAGGCCGAGGCCGGCGACGAGATCGCCCTCGGGTCGGGCGGCCGTGCCGGCGTTGGTCGAAGTGGCCATTCGCGTTCTTTACAGCTCGTGGTCGGAGTGCTATCTGATCAAAAGCTTTCACCCCGGAGGACACAGAGGAACACGGAGTAAATCGTCTCGATGGCCTCTGTGGTCATGGTCAGGCTCGTTACCTGACTCCAGTTCCTTCGCCCAACACCTCGAGAAATTCCCGTGCGCGGGCGGCGAGATCCGGAGCGCTCAACAATCCTGCAATGACCGCGACGGCGTCAGCACCGTGCTCGATCACGGCCCGCGCGTTCTCGACCGCAATGCCTCCGATGGCGACCAGCGGCTTGGATGTTGCCTGGCGCGCCCGGGCGAGGCCGTCGAGTCCCACCACGGGATCGGGCCGTTGCTTGCTGCCAGTCGCAAAAATCGGGCCGAAGGCGAGATAGTCCGCCCTGGACGCGTCCGCCTGGCGCAGTTGCTCCATATTGTGGGTCGACCAACCCACGATCTGACCCGGCTTGAGGACCCGGCGCGCCTCCTCCACGGTGAGATCGTCCCGGCCGAGATGAACGCCGTCCGCGCCCGAAACGAGGGCCACGTCGGCGCGGTCGTTGACGATCAATCGTCCGCCGGCAGCGTGAATCACGGGCAGCAGGCTGGTGGCCGCTTCGAAAATCCGGCGCGACGTGCCCTGCTTGTCGCGATACTGAAACCATCTCACTCCCGCCGCGAGCAACGTCTCGCAGACGAGTTCGAGCGGCCGGCCCTGCAGGCGATCCGTGTCGAGAATCGCATAGAGTCGCGGCAGCGGCTTTGCCGCCCTCGAAGCGTCACTCTCGCGAGACTCGCTCACAATTCGAGCGCCTTGGCCCCGTTGCGCGCAAAGCGCAGCAGATAGTGGGTGTCGAACTTGCCGGCGCGGAAATCGGCGTCCGCCATGATCTTCTGGTGCAGCGGGATCGAAGTCGAGATCCCTTCAATGATGAACATGTCGAGAGCGCGGCTCATGCGGCTGACGGCTTCGGCGCGATTCGAGCCGTGCGCCACGAGTTTGGCGATCAGCGAGTCGTAATAGGGCGGAACCACCGCCTCGGCGTAGGCCGCGGTGTCGAGCCGCACGCCGGTGCCCCCGGGCGCATTGAACCCGGTGATCTTGCCGGCCGAGGGCGCAAAGGTCTCGGGATTTTCGGCGGTGATGCGGCACTCGATGGCGTGCCCGCGCAGATTCACCGTCTCGCAGGGCAGGTCGAGGGGCACCCCCGCTGCGATTTCAATTTGCCGCTTGACCAGGTCGAGCCCGGTGACCATCTCCGTGACCGCGTGCTCCACCTGGATGCGCGTGTTCATCTCCAGGAAATAGAGCTTCCGGTTCTCGTCCATGATGAATTCGACCGTGCCCGCATTGGTGTAGCCCACCTGCTTGAGCGCCTCGACAACGAGTTGCCCGGTCTGGCGGCGCAATTCGGCATCGACCTGCGTCGACGGCGACTCTTCGATCAGCTTTTGATGCCGGCGCTGGATGGTGCACTCGCGTTCGCCCAGATGCACGACCTTGCCATGCTGATCGGCCATGACCTGGAATTCGATATGGCGCGGGGAGGCGACGTATTTCTCGAGGTAGACGTCGGGCACGCCGAAAGCGGCCTTCGCTTCCTGCTGTGCGGCCTCGACGGCGCGCGACAGGTCCTTGGCCGAGTCCACGGCGCGCATGCCGCGTCCGCCGCCGCCGGCCGCCGCCTTCACCATCACGGGGAAGCCGATACGCTCCGCGGCCTCGATCGCCTCAGCTTCGGACTGGAGCACGCCTGAGCCGGGCAAAACGGGGATTCCGAGCTCTGACATCTTCTTGCGAGCCGAGTTTTTGTTGCCCATCAGGCGCATGGCCTCGGGCGTCGGACCGATGAAGGTAATTTTCGAGGTGCGGCAGACGTCGGCGAAGTGGGCGCTTTCAGAAAGGAAGCCGTAGCCGGGATGGATAGCCTCCGCGTTGGTGATTTCGGCGGCGGAGATGATGCTGGCGACGTTGAGATAGCTTTCCGAGCTGCGGGCCGGCCCGATGCAGATGGCCTCGTCGGCGAAGCGGACGTGCAGCGAATGCTGGTCGGCCTCCGAGTACACGGCCACCGTCGGGATGCCGAGTTCTTTGCAGGCGCAAATCACGCGCAGGGCGATTTCCCCGCGATTCGCGATCAGGATCTTCTTGAACATCCGAGGTTCCGGGCGGCACGGCAAAATCAGCGCTTCAGCGAAGGTTTGATGGCGAACAGGGATTGGCCGTATTCCACCGGCTGTCCATTCTCAACATAGATGCGGATGATTTCCCCGCTGGTTTCGGACTCAATCTCGTTCATCAGCTTCATGGCCTCGATAATGCACAGGATCTGGCCGACGCGGACCGCGTCACCCGGCTTGACGAAGGCCTCCGCATTGGGCGACGGGCTGGCGTAAAAGGTACCGACCAAAGGCGACTTGATGATGTAGAGGGAATCGGTTGATTCGGACGGCGGCGCTTCGACCGGGGGCGCAGCGGGCTCAAAACGGGCCGCCGGCGCAGGAGCTTCCGCCGCCGGGGCAGCTGCCACGGCATGCGGCGCAGCGGGTACGGTGGGAATGGTCAAGGGGAGGACGGCCGGTGAGATGATCGTGGGCGGCGAAGCCGGGCCGGCGGTCCGGCTTTCGGCGCGGCGCACGCGAATGCGCACCCCGTCCTTTTCCAGTTCAAACTCGGCGACGTCCCGCTGAATCAGCAAATCGATGAGCTTCTGGATCTCCTTGAGCTGCCAGACCTCCTCCGAGCCTGTCGCGCTCTTCTTTTCAGCCATTCTCTGCACTCTCCGCACTTGGCCGCCCTAGCCAGTAAACCACACTTCCTTGTCCGCCGGGGTCAGGACCTCAGGGCCGGCGCCCGCGATCAAGACGGTATCCTCGATCCGAACGCCGCCGTAGCCCTCGACGTACACCCCTGGCTCGACGGTGACCACCGAGCCGGCAGGCATCGGGGTCTCCTCGCCGCGTCCGAGGCGCGGGCGCTCGTGGACCTCCAGGCCCACGCCGTGACCTGTGCTGTGCGTGAAAAGCTTCCCCAAGCCCCTCCGTGTCAACGTCTGGCGGGCTATGACGTCGGCTTGGCCGGCCGGTAAGCCCGGCCGCAGGCTTCGAACCGTCTCTCGCTGGGCTGCCGCCACGGACTCGTACAGCCGGCGCGCCCGGCGCGTCGGCGTCCCCAGGTAAATGGTACGGGTCATGTCCGCGGCGTAGCTCGCGAGTATAGCACCGAGGTCAAAGATCACCAACTCGCCTCCCCGCAACGGGCGTCCGGATGCCCGGGCGTGCGGCCAGGCGCCGCGCGGTCCGGAAGCCACGATCGTCTCGAACGCGGGACCCTCGGCGCCGGCGCGCTTCATGCGGTATTCCAGTTCGGCAGCGAGGTCGCACTCGCACGCCCCCGGCTTCACGATAGGCAGGACCTCACGGAAGACCTGCGCGGTCAGAGCCCCCGCGCGCCGGATGCGCTCCGCCTCCCAGCGATCCTTGACCATGCGCAACTCGTCGAGGACCGCTCCCATAGCGCGCCAGCGGAGCGGAGAGCCTTTCCTGCCGGCCTGCTCGCGGAACCTGGAAAAGTCAGCGCAACTTAGGTGGGCGTCCTGGTAGCCGAGCGCCGGGACGCGTGCCCGCCGGAGCCAGGCCCCAATCGTCTTGCTCAGCGCTTCCCGCGACTCGTTTACGCCAACTCCGCGGCACTGCTCGCGGGCCTGCAGGGTGTAGCGGGGATCCACCCAGAGCCGGGCGCGCCTGGGTCCGAGCAGCAGGGCCCCGGCACTGCCCTTAAAGCCGCACAGGTAGAAGATATCGACCGGCTTCGTGACCAGCACATAAGACAGATCAAGGCGATCGAGCCGTTCACGGAGCCGGGCGCGGCGATCGTCAAAAAGCGAGTCGGGGAAGGTGATGTCAGTCTGAGAGCTTGAGCTCATCTTCACCAGACGCAAAGGCCGCCCACGCGGGCGGCCTCGCGGTGTCTTTATGTTTTCCCGTTCCATCGGGAACAGGCCGGACTACTTACCGGCAGGCAGGGCAGCCACGCTGGCGATGGTGATGTTGTCACCCTTCACGGTTCCGGTGACTTTCACCCCTTCGCCTTCGTGACCCTGCAGCTTATCCTGCTGGTCGGTGTTGTAGACCTTCCCGTTCGCCACCACCACCAGCTTCGAGCCGCCAGCCTCGCACTTCTTTACGCACGCGGCCGCGTCGTCGCTGGCCTTGGAATGTTTGGCGCCGCACATCGCGTCGCTGACCACGCCAGTAATGGTCTTGGCCCAGGAAAGGCAACCAAACACGAGCATGGCCGCCACAAGCATCAACAGTTTTTTACGCATGACGATCTCCTTTTTGGATTTGATCATGAGCCCCCAGTCTCTTCATGCGCCGGGGCGGCCCACGTCTCCCCGGACGCGAACCCTCCCTTAGTTATCCCCCTTGGATTCGCTTTCAGCAGGTGCAGCTTCCACGGAGGTGATGGTCATCACCATGTCGTCGCCCATGGGTTCGATTTTCCCGGTGACCTTCACCCGCTTACCCTCAAATCCCTTGAGTTTCGCCTGTTGCTCGGTCCGGTACCGCTTGTTTCCCGGCCCGACCACCAACAACTCCTCGCCGACATCGCCGCATCGTTTGACGCAGCCCTGATCTTCGGCGGTGGCCTTCAGATGCTTGACGCTGCACATGGCATCACTGACCACGCCCGTGACCGAGTCGGCAGAAGCCATGGCGGCCACAAGGATGATCGAAACTGCCAGCAGCAGAAGTCTCTTGCACATCGAATCTGATTCCCTCTTCGTCTTTCGCAGGACTGGCGATCGCCAGTCCCGGACTCGCTACGGCCCCCCAAAGCGACACCAACCATCATAACCCAGAACCAACCCGAGGCTCAGGGGGCGGGCGCCGGCGCAGCTTTGGGCTCCAGCGACTTGAAAACTGCGGCCATCCAGCGCTGAACGCGCGGCGTGTCCGAGAGCGCCGCCGGCAGCGGACGGTCCTCCAGCGTTCCCCTGCCGTTCATGACCTGGAGGAGTGCCAGGCCGCGCCGGTTTCTCCATAGCAGCTTTCCCGTTGCCCCCCACAGCTTCAGTTCGACGGTGGCCGCTGGCACCTCGCCATGGCGCGAGAAGACGGAGACCTTCGCCAGGGTGCGGGCTGCGGTGCCGGCCACCGGTTCCTCAACGCCGTCCCACGAGGCTTCCAGGCGACTGACGGGGGCCTCGACCTGGATCACGTCGAGCTCGAGCACCGCGTCGGAGCGCGTCGCGGAGGCAATATCGGCCATGGCACTTTGGGACTTGCTGAGGTAAGCGGTCATGTCGAAACTGCCGGTGCGCGGGTCCATCGCCGAAAGCATCGAATCGCTCTGCTGGGAGCGCCTGCGGACCTCTTTGGCGAGATACGACGGCGCCACATACCAGCCGAACCTGGTGTGCAGATAGTCGCGGACGGCCTCGTAGAACGCGTCCACGTCCGCCACCTGGGAGTTGGGCAGCAGGATGATCCTGTGCATGTTGCCCGTGATCTCGCCGGCCGCGACAAACAACATCTCCACAGGGTAATCGAGCGATTTCAAAACCGGGTTGCCATTGTCCTGCGGATAGTACAAGGCCGTCACCTGAGAGCCCACGGCGACGCGGTCGCGGTAATCCTCAAAAGTCGCCAGTACCAGCGTGCCGCCGTCTTTCGATTGCAGCGTGACCTGCCGGGCCTGAATGCCGGTCACGACACCGGTCGCCTTGCGCGTCTCGTGCTTCGGGGCGTAATCGTTCGAGGAACGTGAAAGGGCGAAGGCCTCACGCTGCCTCAGCGCCTCTGGCGCCAGGATCCCGATCAGCACCAGTATCGCGGAAACAAACCGCAAAGTGGTCCCGCCCCCGCCGCAGCCCCTTGGGGGGTTTCCGGACTGCATGTTCTGCATGAGCTCGATTTTAACACTCCGAAGTGGCACGGTCGTCCGCCGCCTACCAGGGGGCTATAAGGCAGTCCTCCCAGATCGGGCAATCCTCGCACGGCGGCGAGCACCCCGGATCGCCGTCCTCGGGATCGGCATCCATGGGCTGATCCCAAAGCTTGCAGTGGAATCCCGGTTCGCTGGGGCCTCGGCCGGAGAGCTCACCCTCGGCCGGCCGTTCCCCGAAACCAGCCTCCAGCCCCGGGAACTTGAGATCACCCAGGCCGGCGGCGGCCAGGAGCGAAAGGATAGGCGAAACCGTGGCGGCCAAAGCCGATGAATCCAAAGAACATTCCAGTTTCGGTCCGACTACATTTTTCGCTGCTTCGCCTTTCGATCCCGGCGCGGGGTTCGGATCGGACCTCAAGGACCTGGGATCGGCCAGGGCGGCCGCGTCCAGGAGCGAAAGCAGGGGCGAAAGCGTGGCGGACAAGCTCACTGAATCCAAAGGACATTCCAGTTCCGCTCCGACTACATTTTCCGCTGCTTCGCGGTTCGATCGGGACTCCGGGCCGACCGCCGGGTCCGGAGCAACCCGGCGAGGCACAGCGCCGCTGCCCTTCGCGTCAGCCTTGCTCTGGCGCACCCGTTTCGCGCGAGGCAGCCGGGGCGGCGGATCGACGAAGTCCACTTCCGGCAGCCACGCGAACCGCATGCGCCGGCGCTGCGAAGGCAGGGGATTCGTAAGGCGAATGCCGAGGCCTCTAAAGTTCAGAACCGTCAGGCTGCGCGGCCGAAACACGCCGCCGCCGTACCGGTAGACGCGACCGTCCACGACCCAGCCTTTCGCCATGCCTTTGTGCGCCCGGGGGAGGAGAACGCGGCCGGTAATGTGGCACCAGATGCGGGCCGCCAGACGAAGGTGATAGCTCCAGTCTCTTTCGGTCTCCATATCGGTGAGCTGGAAAAACCGGGTAAAAATCCAATCAAAGATGGCGAGCGCCTCCTTGTCGCCGGTGCGCTCGATCTTGGCCCGGAGGTTGCGCGCATCCCAGCCATGCCGCAGGCCGTTCATCGACGACCAGGCTTTGCCGCGAGGGGTTTTAGGACCCGTGCATTTGAGGGAATTGGCGCGCCGCGCAGCCAGCGCGGCAGGAGTAAGAAGCGGAGAGCGGCGAAGACTCATGGATCACCTCCCGGTGAACTCCATTCGCCCCACCCGACTGAAAGCCTGACTCCGGCGCGGCCGATTGTCAAGCAGAAAGATGGCGGCAGGGGTAGCGTCCCAGTTTGAGGTAGGACGCAGCCTTTGTGGCCGTCCCTGCTGAGAATTACAGATTTACTGTGACGGGGTCTGCTGGAGCGGCGCTGTGTGCGCGCCGGTTGTCCTGGCAGGCCGCTGAAAAGCGTAGCGGCGGCTTTAACAGTTTGTTGAATAACGTTTCGGAACCCTGTCATTCCGAGCGCAGCGAGGAATCTCGCATTTGACTTAAAGGACTTGCGAGATTCCTCGTCGCCTACGGCTCCTCGGAATGACATTCTGAGCGAGTTTTTCAACAAACTGGTAGGCCGCCACCCGTGTATTGAAAGCGCATTGGGGTCCTTATGGCGAGGTAAACTCGCCGCTACTACCGGGTGGCTCGCGGTCAGGCTGCTTATGGCGAGGTAAACTCGCCGCGACTGTCTATCTGCCGGCGTCGCGGCCGACCCAGACGTCGGCCAGCAGCCTCAGATTCTTCCTGTAAGTGCGCGTGATCTTAAAGGCTCTTCCGCCTCGGAGGCGCAGGACATATTCTCCCCCCAGGCCAGGACTTATCTCTTCGAGCCAGAACTTGTTGACCAGCGCCGAACGATGGATGCGGACGAAGCCGTAGGGCTGGAGTTTCGCGGCCATGACCGAGATTGACTCGCGCACACAATATGATCCGGCCTCGCGCTGCAGCAGCACGTAGTTGCCCTGTGCGACGACAGCCACGATTCGCGCCGGGTCGATGAAGAGGATTCTCCCCTGGGTCTTGATGGCGATTCTCGCCGCCTGCGGGTCAGGCGGCCTGTGCAGCTCCGTCGCCGTTCGGATCAGCCTCGGAGCGGCGCCCCTCGGGACGGGCCGAAATACGAAGTCCGGTGTCGGGTTGCGCTGCATGGCGCGTCCTCTGCTATTCCCCGCTTCACTTCGTCAAGATCGAGGGCATTTCAAAGGTTCCGTTCACCACTTCCACGAAATTCCTCTCTTCACGCAGGATGATGCGTTTGTCCCTGGCCATGGCGAAGTTCTCAAGGGCCTCTTTGTCCGTTCGGAGCCGGGCTTTGTAGGCCTCATAAGCACGCAGGTTCTCGAAGGCGATCAGTCCCCAGCCCACGTCATTCGTGCCCTCATAGGGAAGAAAGTAGCCGACCAGATGGCCGCCGCAACGCGGGATGATGCATCCCCAGTTCTCGGCGTACTTCCTGAATTCGTCCTTTTGAAACGGGTCGATCTGGTAGCGAATCACACAGGTAATCGTCATTGAAGTTCTCCCTGGGACCGGGCCCCGCGACGGCGCCTTCACCAAAGGCAAAGCCGTACCGGCGGCCGCCATGAGCGACAGGGCCTGGCGACGGCCGATCCTGGCTTGCCGGCCTCGCCCACTGCCTCCCGGTCTCTCCGCCGGTGCTGACCGCTCGAACTGCGGGATCGGGTCCATGGCAGCGAGTATGCCGATTGCAAAACAACAACACTTCGTCTATGGTCAAAGTATGGATGCAGACATCGAAACCGACCTTGCCGTGTCGCGGATCGCCGCCGCCATCGGCGAGCCGGCGCGATCGCGCATTCTCTACCAGCTTTTGGACGGCCACGCGCGAACCAGCACCGAACTTGCGGTGGTGGCTGAGGTGAGCCCCTCAACCGCCAGCGTGCACCTGAGCCGGTTGAAAACCGAGCAGCTCGTCAAGGTTGCCGTGCAGGGAAAACATCGCTACTACAGCCTGCAAAGCGCCGAGGTGGCCCAAGCGCTCGAAGCGCTGAGCGTGCTGGCGGGCGGCGTCCGCCGCCGGTTCGTTCCCTCCACACCGGGCCACTTGCGGGCCGCACGCGCCTGCTACGACCATATCGCCGGCACGCTGGGCGTCGCGCTGCACGAGCGCCTGCAAGCGCTGGGCTGGATCTCCGTCTCCTGCGAAGGCCGCGGCGATGCCTACGAGGTGACGGACGACGGAGCCCGGGCCCTCGCGTCGCTGGCCATCGATGTGACGGCAGTCCGGCTGCTGCGCCGGCGATTTGCTTTCGCCTGCATGGATTGGAGCGAGCGGCGATTCCACCTGGGGGGCGCCGTCGGAGCGGCCCTGCTGAACGTCGCTTTGAAGAGAAGATGGCTGGTCCAGGAGCTTGACAGCCGCGCCCTCTCGGTCACGAGTGCCGGACGGCGCGAGATGCTCGCCCGGTTCGGGCTTCACGCCTGACCGGAGGCGCCTGACGGCGGGCGGTGTCTGGCCGGATTTCCGCCGGCTTGAACGAGGACTCCTAACCCCAACCCGTAAGCCCCGGCAATTGCGTTGGGGCGCGCTATCATCCATGATGGTCTTTGAAGCTTATTCACACGCCAAGGAGATCCTCATGCCCGCCTCAATTCCCGAAAAATTCATCGACCTGTTCAGCAAGCGCGCTTTTGCGAATCTCGCCACGGTGATGCCGAACGGGCATCCCCAGGTCACGCCGGTCTGGTGCGACCTCGAGGACGGCTGCGTGCTCATCAACACGGCGCGCGGCCGACAGAAGGATCGCAACATCAAACGCGATCCACACGTCTCGGTGGCCATCTCCGATCCCGACAATCCCTATCGCTACCTCGAAGTGCGCGGCCAGGCCGAGGAAGTGGACGCCGGCCCCGTCGCCGACCAGCACATCGACAAGATGGCCAAGAAGTATCTCGGAATGGACAGGTACCCGAACCGGCAGGCGGGCGAGGTTCGCGTGCTCTACCGCGTCAGGCCCGAGCATACGTCGTCCATGGGGTAGTCATGCCTTACTGTCCGGAGTGCCAGACGGAGTACGTTGAGGGCGCTACGAGGTGCCTCGATTGCGGGGCAGCGCTCAAGCCGGGCCCGCCGCCGCCGTCGAACGACGAGAAGGAGGAGCCCAACGCGCGCTTTGTGCCGGTACGCGTGTTTCAGGGTCTGCACGCGCAATTCCAGGCCGAACTCGCGCGCAACGTCCTCGAAGAAGAGGGCATTCCTTCCTCGATCGTCGGCAATCTGGGAGCCGAACTGCTTCCCGGCGCTGACGTCGTCCAATTGCTGGTGCGTGAGGAAGACCGGGAGCGCGCCTCGCAGGTCGTGGAAGCCTTTCTGGAATCGAATGCAGAACAGGCGGAGCCGCTCGATGACGATGAGGACCGCCAGGATTGACGATCGTCAATCGCTGGAGGGCGCTGTCCTCAGCGTCGACGGAGCGCTGACCCGTCGAACACCCCCTACCCCTCCTGTCCAGGATGGAAGCTGCCCCGTTTCGAGCTACCTGGTGTTTTCTCAGCCATAGAGCGCAGATACGCCCCGTGACCAGGAGCTACGGCGTCCTTAGCGGGAAGGCCTATTCGTATCGCAAGGCGGCGATCGGATCGAGGCGGGCGGCTTTCAGCGCGGGCCAGAGCCCGAAGAACAGTCCCACGCTCGTAGCCACCACGAATCCAGCCACCACCGACCAGAGCGGAACGGTCGAGGGCAGGCTGGGCACCAGCACGCGGATCGTAAAACTCAGCAGCCAGCCCAGCCCGATCCCGATCAGCCCGCCGGCAGCCGTCAGGGTGGTGGCTTCGAGCAGGAACTGCCAGGTGATGTCGCTGCGGCGAGCGCCGATGGCCTTGCGGATGCCGATCTCTCGCGTGCGCTCGGTCACCGAGACGAGCATGATGTTCATCACCCCGATGCCGCCCACCAGCAGGCCGATCGAGGAGATCACCACCATGACCAGAAACACCGTGCTGATGATCTGGCGGAATTCGTTGATGAGCGACTCGGCGCTGGAGATGCCGAAGTTGTCAGGGTCCAACGGCTTCACGTGCCGCCGACGCCGCAGGACACCGCGCACTTCGTCCTCGGCCTCCGCCATCATACCGCGCGCGGCCAGCACGCTGATGAAATGGTCCCTGGCGTCGGGATAGAGTTTCTTGTAAGTCCAGTAGGGCACGAAGATGTCGCGATCGTCGGGGTTGTCACCCAGGAAGCCTTTGAACTTGTTCAACGTGCCGACCACCTCGAAGCTGTGCCCGTCCACCTGGATGATCTTCCCCACCGGATCCTCATGTTGAAAGAGCCGCTCGACCACGCTGGCGCCGATCACCGTCACATCGCGGCGATGAAAGTCGTCCGTCTCGGTGTAGAAGCGCCCGTCGGCGATCGTGGTGTTGGCGAGCGCGGCATATTTGGCGTCGGCGCCGAAGAACTGGGCGCCCGAGAGGTCGCGGCCCTTGTAGTGAGCGGTGGACGGCGGCAGGCCGAAGTCGCCCATATCGCGGAAGATGGCGACGGAGACCTCCTCGACCGCGGCGCACTCCTCCTTGATCGCCTTGGCGTCCTCGTAGCTGAGCGGCTTGCGCAGGCGCTCCTCGCGCGTGAGGCGGTGCGGTGCGCCCATTTGCAGCTTGTAGACCCAGAGCACTTTGGTCCCGTACTGCTCCGCCGTCTGGACCAGCTGGGCGTCGAGGCCGGCGATGATGGAAGCGACCGCGATCACCGTCAGGGTGCCGATGACCACTCCGAGGACGGTAAGAAAGGAGCGGAACTTGTGCGTCCGCAGGGTATCAAGCGCCAGTCGCAAATTCTCGAGGATGTTCCGGTAGTCCTTCATAAGAATGATTCATTGGTTCATCGGCTCATTGAACCAGTGCGTTCCTGGCCACGTCGATCATCGCTGTGCGAGCGACGCTCCGCCCATGAGCCAATGGCCTCATTTCTCCGCCCGCAGCGCCTCGATCGGGTCGAGCGTTGCCGCCTTCTTTGCGGGATAAATCCCGAAGAAGAGCCCGACCAGGGTCGAGAGCGTGAGCCCGACAATCACGGCGCTGAGGGGCACCGAGGCCGTGAAGACGATATCCACCAGGTACGCGATGATGTAGGAGAGAATCACGCCCACCGCGCCGCCGATGCCCGCCAGCACTGCCGCCTCGATCACGAATTGCCACATAATGTCCCGGCGGCGGGCCCCCACCGACTTGCGGACGCCGATCTCGTGGGTGCGCTCGGTGACCGTGGCCAGCATGATGTTCATGATCACGATGCCGCCGACAACCATGAACACGGCGACCACGCCGATGGTGACGGCGAAAATCGATCCGGTCAGGTTCTGCCAGGCGCTCATCAGCGTGTCGGAGGCATTGATGCCGAACGTATCGTCCTCGCGATAGGGCACGTGGCGACGGGCGCGCATCAGCACGCGGACTTCGTCCTGGAGCTCCGGCAGGTGCAAGGAGTCGGGTGACTTGATGAATATCAGCAATTCGGGACGCGCCCGATACAGGTTCCGGAAGGTGTTCAGGGGAACGAACACGAAGTTGTCCTGGCTCACCCCGAAGGCCGAGCCCACTTTTTCGGCCACGCCGACAATGCGGAAGTTCTGCCCGCCCACCTGCAGCTCCTTGCCAAGCGGGTCAAGCCCGGCGAAGAGCTTCTCCACGATGTCCTGCCCCACAAAGCACACGCGCGCGCTGTGATGGTCGTCCTGATCGCTGAGGTAGCGCCCGTAGAGCACCTTTTCACGGCCCACGTCGGCGTGGCTCGGAGTGAGGCCGAGCAAGCTCACTTCGTCGATCGAGTGGCCCCGGTACCGTGCCTGGGGGCCGGGTTCGAGCTGGGCAAGGGCGCTCATCGCCTGGTAGCCGAGCAGGCGCTCGCGCAGGTAGGCGTAGTCCTCCAGGCGAATCGGTTTATTGCGGCGCAGGGCTTTCAGGAACTCGTCGTAAGGCTGCGCCCACAGAAACTGGTGCAGGACGAAGGTGTTGGTGCCGAGGTTGGCGATCTTGGTGGCGATGTAGAGGTTCATGCCATTGACCACGGACATGACCACGATCAGGGTGGTGGTGGCAAT
The DNA here is from genome assembly GCA_035946575.1 of Terriglobia bacterium. Lineage (GTDB taxonomy): Bacteria > Acidobacteriota > Terriglobia > UBA7540 > UBA7540 > Gp13-AA77. Next base: position 35,521 of record DASYZG010000012.1, read on the forward strand.
GACCACGCCGAGGAGGGTGAGAAAAGAGCGCAGCTTGTGAGCGCGCAGTTCGTCGACAGCGATGGAAAACGCCTCGCGTGCGGTAAGTACGAGGCCGGTGCGCGGGTGCGAGAGTGCGGCCGAATCGACGAGAGCTGGTGAGGCCTGGCTGAAGACCGCCATTTTCCCCTCTCTCCGCAATGTGGGCCCTTCAGTCCGAGCGCGCAGACCGCAATCGTCGAGGCCCGCCCCGGCGCGTGAGTAAGAGGATTCGCTGCACCTATCGTGGCACCACGGCGGCGGACAGTCAACCGCGTCACAACCCATGCTGTGGCGCGGGCGTCCCGCCCGCGATTTGCGCGCCTGGGACAGGCGCACTACAGCGCTCTCGTCCTGTTCTGAAGTCATCCCTAAGAAAGCAACGGCGGCGCCCCTCGCAGGGAACGCCGCCGCTGGTCACAAGTCGCGATGCCTCAGAAGAAGAGGTGCAGCGCGAGCTGCATGAAGCGCGAGCTGCCGATGGTGTGTTGAATCACGCCGAGGCTGCCTTGCGGTGGAACGGAAGGTGGTCCGGTGAAGTTGGGGAAAAATGTTACGTTGTTATTCGGCGCGTCGAAGTCCGCCTGGTTGAAGATGTTGAACGCGTCGGCCTCGAAGCGCAACCGGAATCGCTCGTTGATGGGGAACTGCTTCGCCAGGCTTACATCCCATCGAGTCTGGAACGGGCCGCGGAAGAGGTTCCGGCCCGTGTTCCCGTACAGCGACTCGAAGAGGTCGCAGCCCGAGGCGTCGCAGGGAGGAACTCCGAAGGTGCCGGGGGCCACGAATTGCGGCAGAAAATTGTTGGCGTTGAGCACCGGCTTGCCGGGGTTCACTCCTGTGGTGCCCTGGAGTTGCGCCTGCTTCGAAGTGACGCCGGGCGCGAGCGGAACGATCGGGTTGCCGATGTAATCCGAAGTGCCGAGATAAAGGCTGGCCACGGAGCCCGAGAAATCGTAGACGCTGTACGGCTGTCCGCTCTGGGCCACGGTCTGCCCGCCGATAGTCCACCCGTTGATCAGCTCGCCCAGGGCTTTGGTCTTGGCGAGACCGGGAACGTTATAGCTGTAGTTCAGAAGCAGCACATGCGTCTGGTCGAAGTCCGCCGACGCGTAGTTGGCGCGCGGGACCAGCGGATTATTCCCGGTGAAGAACAATCCGAGGCCGCTTTGCTCGTCAAGACCGTGGGAGTACGTGTACGACGCCGTGAACTGCAGCCCCTTCGACATGCGCTTGCGGACCTGGACCTGGAGTGCGTTGTAGTTGGAGATGCCCTCGGCCTGGTACTGAACCGAGTTCATGTCGTAGCCGATGTAAGGCACGCGGACCGGCGCGTTGCCGGAGAACTCGTTGGTGAAGACCGTCTCCAGAGAGCAGCAGAACGGGTACTGGCAGGGCACGCCTTCTCCCTCGTAACACGGCGTGCCGCCGTAGGAGTACATCTGGCCGTTCACGGGATTCTGCGGCGTGGCGATCAGAGCCTGGTTGAAGGGAATCGGCAGCACTTCGTGCTGGCCATGGTTGCCCAGGTATCCGATATCGACCAGCCAGTTGTTGCTTGGCTGGTATTGGACGTCGAACGTCCAGTTCTCGGTGTAGGGCAGCTTGTTGTTGATGCCATAACCGCCGAACAGGAAAGGCCCGAAAAGATTGTTCGAGGGCCAGCATCCGGGAAAACCGCACGCGGTCTGGGCGAGGTTCGGCAAATACTGAAGGAAGCCGGCCGCGCTGGCTTGAGGCGGTGGAGGTGGGGTGGTGCCAAAGGGAGCGGCAAGCGAATTCGGCGCCGTCGTGGCGGAAATCGGCTGGACGAAGGGCGGCGCCAGGGTCACGCCGAACGGACCATTGAACCCGGAGCCGGCGCTGGGCGAGAAGTAACTGAACAGCTCGCCGCGATCATAGTAAATGCCGTAGCCCGCACGTACGGTGAATTTCGCGGTGGGTGCCCAGGCGATACTGAGCCGCGGAGCAAAGCCCCACTGGCGCTGGGTCAGCAGAGAAGCGCTGGCGCCGGGTGTGGCGGCGTTCGGGTTGTTTCCCGCAATCTCCAGGCCCGATCCGGTGATGGTGTCGGTGGCGGCGTTGTACGAATACAGGTTGGGATTGAAACCGGTCAGCCGCCCGTATTTTTCCGTCAGCGGCCCGTCGAAATCCCAGCGCAAGCCGGCGGTGACGGTCAGATTGTGTCGCACCTTGATGTTGTCGTTCACGTAGGCGCCGATCGTGTTGGACCGGTAATAGCGGCTCGCCGATCCGGCGAAGGCATCCCCGCCTCGCGGATTGCCCAGCACAAAGTCCTCAAAGGAATTGAAGTTCAGGGTGTCGGTATTGGTGTTGTCATTGATGACGTTCAGTTGGGTGTGGTCCCACTGGGCGCCGACGGCGATGGTGTGCAGCCCCGTAACAATGTCCAGAGACGACTCGAGTTCCCATTGATTCTGGAACATGCCGGCGTTGCCGAAACTGGCGGTGGGCCCGTATTCCAGGCCGCTGGAAATCGTCGGGTCCGCCACGCTGATTTCGAATTGGGGGAAAGTGGTCGAACCGAGCAGGTTCATGCCCAGTGACGTGGGATTGAAGTCCTGCCCGGTTTGCGCGAACGCCTTGAGGCGGGTGAAGCCCGCGCGCTGTTCCCAGGTCACGTTGGGCGATACGGCGTACGTGTTTGTGAGAGAGACCACGTCGCTGCCGGCCAGAAGCTGCTGCTTAAAGCCCAGCAGGGAGCCGACGGCGCCAAAAGGACTCGTCGTAGGGTCACTTTGCACGTAATATCTCGCGGAGAACCGGTCCTTGTCGCTTGCCTGGTAGTCGACGTCCGCGATTCCCTGGTCGACGCTCGAGACCGCGTTCGGGCCCTGAACTACGGCGTCGTAGCCGAGCAGAGTGGCTTTTGTCGGGTCGGTGATTTGCGCGCTCGGAATCAGAAACCGTCCGTTGGGGAGCTTGGCCTGCAGCAGGTTCAGCGCGACGGGATTAACCTGGCTGGCAGTGAACGTAGGGTCGCTGAACGACGACTGGATCGCACTGGCGATCCCTGAGGCACTGCGGTCGTTTGTGAGGCCCAGAGGCACCGTCACGTCCTTGGTGGCGAGCGCCCCGTCTGACACACGCACGCCCTGGTAGGAGACGAAATAGAACAGCTTGTCTTTCTTGATGGGGCCGCCGATGGTGGCGCCGAACATGTTGCGATTCAGAAACGGGTTGGCCAGATTGTCCGCATTGTAGAAGAACGGCGCTGCGTTCATGCTGCTGTTCTGCCATTCCTCCCAGGCCGAGCCGTGAATCTGGTTTGTACCCGATTTCGTCAGTACGCCGATGTGCGCGCCGCTATTGTTGCCCTGCGTCGCGTCGTACATCGACGAATTCACGCTGATCTCCTGAATGGCGTCGGGAGGCGGCGTCGGCAGCGCCTGGCCGATAGCCCCGTACACGGAGGTATTGGTCTGAATAACCCCGCCGGCGCCGAAGTTCTCACCCGTGTTCAGCACGAAGCGGTTTTCACCAACCTGGCTGCTGGAATTCCCGTTGAACAGGTTATTCGTACTGACGTCGTTCAGAGAGAAACTGTTGCTGGTGGACCGGTTTCCTTCGTCGAAGATTTCCTGGTTGCCCAGGCCCGCATTGGCGCCGGAGCCGCCCAGAAAGTCCGCGTGCACACCCGGGCTCAGAATCGCAAGTTGCGTGAAACTGCCGGTGCCCAGAGGGGTGTCCTGAATCGTCTGCTGGTCAACCACGTAGCCCGTTGTGGTATCAGTCTGGTTCATCAGCGGCGTGGCGGTGACCGTAACCGTGGTGGTAACCGTTCCCGGCTGCAGTCTGGCATCCAAGGTTGTCGTCCGGCCGCTCTGGACGATCACCTGCGAGTCGGTCTGCGTTTTGAAACCCTGTATGGTAAAAGTCACCGCGTAGGTGCCGATGGGCAGGTCAGCCATGCTGTAACTGCCCGAACTGTTCGTGGTGGCGCTGATCTGAAATCCGGTGCTGACCGCCTGAGCCTTTACTTGCACATTGGCGACTACGCCGCCGCTCGTGTCGGTAACGGTTCCCGTCATCGCACCGACCGTTTGCTGGGCGCACAGGGGCGCGGCGGTCAAGCCGAAGGCGAGAAACAGAAGAAACACGCCAATGCTGCGATACCACCTGCTCATCCAACCCTCCTTTGTATGACCGGGATAATCGTTGTGCTGAGCACCGGCACCCGGCCGGGCGCTTTCAATTCACGCGTGATACAAATCTTGCGGGATGCACAGTGATGAGCCGGAGTGAAATGGATCCCCCGCAAGTCTGGCAGTTCGACGGCGCCTTGAATCCAGCGGTTCCCCCGCTGGGCGCTCTGGGGCTTTTGACCGAAGGCGGCGCCAAGGCATTTCCTGCCCGGTAAGGCCATCCATTCGGAGCAGCCTCTCCTCGTACCCGACGTGCTGCGTTCGCATCTCCTCCGGCGCGCTGGCGTAGCACCGGTGGAACGTCCGCGTCTCCGCCATCATCATCAATGATGGTTAAGCTGCGGTTCCGAGCATGTTACATCAATGTTAAGGAGTACTGCAAACTGAAGGTGATGCGAGGGGAGTTTCGGGGATTTCGAGCGTGGTTGCGGTCTGGCAAATGCGCTGAGTCATCAGGAACCAAGGACAAAACCGGGAATTTCCGGCGGGCGAATCAGGCCGTCGCAGTTGTGCCGTTCGTCACTTGGATATGTGACCGTTGCCACGGCAGAGGACCCGCGCCCCGGCATAAGTTGCAATTGCCGGCAAGGTGTCGGACTAGAGGGCACAAAGCTAATCCCACATGCGCACCGCCACTCGGCCCTCGGTTGCGCGTTCGATATGAATGGCTGGTCCGGCGCCCCGGCTGTCTGCCGAATGCCAGCGGAGGTGCCCTATGCTCAGGAAAACTAGCCTCGGATTCCTGCTGCTGTGGTTCGCTAGCTTTATGACCGGGTGGGACGTCCGGACCGTCATCGCCGACCAACCAGGTCAAGAGCAGGAGGCGGCTGCACAGCAACAGCCCGCGCCCGTCCAGCAGGCCCCGGCTCAGACCGTGCATACCTATAAGCCCACGGCCGAGGACGCAGCCCGGCCGAATCCGATGAAATTCACCACAAACTCGGTGGCCCGCGGCAAGAAGGTGTACGACACCCAGTGCGCGATGTGCCATGGCGAGGCCGGCACTGGCAATGGCGACGTGGCCAAGGACGTCGGCGCCAAGCCGCCGGACTTCACGAATTCCGCGACACTAAAGGATCGCACCGACGGTGAGCTCTTTGCGATCATCGGCGCGGGAAGCGGATTAATGCCGGCCCAGGGCGAGCGGATGAAAGGCTATCACAAGTGGGACGTCATTAATTACATCCGCTCACTGAGCGGGCGTGTACCAGCGAAGTCATTGCCGGGGGAGTTCGATCCGGACCATCCAACGGTCGTGGAGCCACAGCCACCCAAGTAGCGAGATGCCGGAGGGGGGTGCGCGCCTCGCGGCCCATCGCCGGGCGCGGGTTTGTTTAGCATTTTGCTGAAAGATTCGGCTGACCTCTCAAATTGAGCGAAAAGGCTGCTTGTTAGAGGGTCAGCATTTCAGCACGTCAGTTCCCATTGACGAACTGACTGACCGCCTGAAAAGCAGATTCTTCGATGTTCAGCTTACTTGCCGCGGGATCGCGAGGACTTTAGAATCTTACGAGTCTCGGCCGCCACCAGATCGCCGATCTTCGACGTGCCCACCGGGCGCTGCTTGCCCGGGATTTCGGCCGTCCGCACACCGCGTTTCAGCACCTTCTCAATCGCATTCTCGATCGCCTGGGCTTCGGTTTCCAGGCGGAACGAGTAGCGCAGCATGAGCGCCGCACTGGCAATTGCTGCGACGGGATTGGCGCGGCCGCGGCCCGCGATGTCGGGCGCCGAGCCGTGTACGGGCTCGTAGAGAGCCTGTTGCTCGCCCAGGCTGGCCGAGGGTAGAAAGCCGATCGATCCCGGCAGAACGGCGCATTCATCGCTGAGGATGTCTCCGAACATGTTGGTTGTCAGGATGACGTCGAACGACGCCGGCCGATCAATCAAGGCCATGGCGCAGTTATCGACGTAGAGATGGCTCAATTCCACCTCGGGATAGGCGCGCGCCACTCGCTCCACCACTTCGCGCCATAGCCGCGACGTCTCGAGCACGTTGGCTTTATCGACTGAGGTCACTTTCTTGCGCCGGTCGCGCGCCAGTTGAAACGCGCGATGGGCCACCCGCTCGATTTCATGTTCGCGGTAAACCTCGGTGTTTACCCCCATCCGTTCGCCATTCTTGGCGAAGATTCCCCGAGGATTGCCGAAGTAGATCCCGCCGGAAAGCTCACGGACGATCAGCAGGTCCGTGCCCCGGACGCGGTCCGGCTTCAGCGCCGAGTACGCCAGCATGCTGTCGAGCACTCGGACGGGCCGCAGGTTTACGAACAGGCCGAGACGCTGGCGGAGCTGTAGCAGACCCTGTTCGGGCCGCAACTCAGGACGCTTCGAATCCCATTGCGGTCCACCCACAGCTCCAAGCAAGACGGCCTGCGAATTGTTACAGATGGCGATGCTTTCGGCGGGCAACGGCTCGGCTGTGGCATCAATCGCCGCACCGCCGACCAGCCCTGTCTGAAATCGAAACGTCGGTCCGCCAACCTCTCCCAGAGCCTCAAGCACTTTGACAGCCTCGGCGATTACCTCCAAGCCGACGCCGTCACCCGGGAGCAAAGCGACTCGATAGGGTTGCTGCATGTTGCTTGTATGGTAACCGAGACAGCAGGGAAAGTCAAGCGTCAGTTGGATTTACAGCTTACAGGTCGACTCGGCAACCCAGGTTCTGTGGGGGCAAGCTACTCTCGCCGATGATTGTGCCGATAAACCGCAGCCAGGCAAAGAAAAGCTATAATCAACATAAGCATAATATACTGAACAACTTGCAGCCTTGCCCGGAGACCTCGCTCCGGGCGTGCCGACTAATCGGCACCGGCCGCTGCAGTTGCCGTGAGCGGGGCCGACGTCGACGCCGCCTTAGCCAGTTCGCCGTGATCCCGATGCACGACAGCCTTATTGGCGGCCTGCAGATAAGCCCGCCCCGCGGCTTCCACCGACAGCGGCGCCGTGGCCCTACCGGTGAATTCGAACCCGGAGAACAGCACCTGGACGGAAACCTCCGTCCGACGGTCGCCGTTCGCGCCGACCGTATGTGCCGAAAAATCGGCAAGCTTGCCGGACATCCCGGTGATCTGGTCGATGGCGCGGAATACGGCATCCTCGATGTCGCCGCCATCGCAGGCGGCCCGCAGCGCCTCGCCATCGCGTTCGATCTCGACCGCGGCGCTCGAGCCGTCGGTCGTAGCCCGCGTCTCGACCCGCCGCAAGTTGAACGATCGCGGCATGGCTTCGAAGCCGCGGCTGGCGATATCGACCAGGTCCTCGTCGTAGATCCGCTTCTTGCGGTCCGCCAGCCGGCAGAAAAGCTCGTAAGCGTGATCGAGTTCGAGCCGGGTCAGCGTGTAGCCGAGATCCTCGAAGCGCTTGGCGAGCGCGTGGCGGCCGGAGTGCTTGCCGAGGACGATCGCCGTCGAGGGCACGCCGACCGACGCCGGCGTCATGATCTCGTAAGTCAGCGGGCATTTGAGGACGCCGTCCTGGTGGATGCCGGCCTCATGAGCGAAAGCATTGCGTCCGACGATCGCCTTGTTCGGTTGTACCGCGACGCCGGTCAGCCGCGTCAGCAGGCAACTCGCGGGATAAAGTTCTTCAGTGCGGACGCCAGTGTCGAACCCAAGATCGGCCTGCCGCAGGCGCAGCGCCATGACCACCTCTTCGAGCGCCGCATTGCCCGCGCGCTCGCCGATGCCGTTGATGGTGCACTCGACCTGCCGGGCGCCGCCGTGGATGCCCGCCAGCGTGTTGGCCATCGCCAGTCCCAGGTCATTGTGGCTGTGAGTGCTCAGCACTACGCGGTCCATGCCCGGCACGCGCTCGCGCACGTCGCGGAACATCTGCTCGTATTCCGGTCCGAGGCAGTAACCCACGGTGTCCGGCAGATTCAGCACCGTGGCGCCCGCCTCAACAGCGGCCTGGCAGACCTCGATGAGGTACTCGCGATCGGTGCGCCCGGCGTCTTCGGGCGAGAATTCCACGTCCCGAGTCATCGAGGCGGCCAGCGCCACCATGCGCTCAATCTGCCTCAGCGCCTCGGCGCGCGTTTTGTGCAGCTTGTACTCGAGGTGAATGTCAGAGGTGGCGTAGAAGGTGTGCAAACGCGCACGCGCCGCGTGACGGACGGCAGCCCAGGCGCGCTCGATGTCTTTCTCGTTGGCCCGCGCCAGCGCCGCGATCACCGGCCGCCGGATCTCGAGCGCGATGGCACGCACGGCCTCGAAATCGCCTTCCGAGGCGATGGGGAATCCGGCCTCAATAATGTCCACGCCCAGGCGTTCGAGCTGGCGGGCCATTTCGAGCTTTTCGGTGAGATTCAGACTGCATCCCGGCGACTGCTCGCCGTCACGCAACGTGGTGTCGAAGATGTCGATATGCTCGCCCATTTTTCGGCCTCCTCCCGAGTGTCGTCTCGCGCAAAAACAACACCGGCGCGAATGATTGTCTGATTTTAACCTACCGACCGGTAGGTAAGTCAAGAGGATTTCCCATCTCGATCTCGTGGCTACCCGAGGTTCCTCGGCGAGCCTCCTTTTTGTCGGTACAAAGCATATTTCGACCCCCGAAAGGCCCTCTTCGCATGAATTCGATGTAGCCCCCCTTTTATTGATTTTAAAGGGCATTCCGGCTTTCGATGTAGCCCCCAATTTTTGGCTATCCTGATGACTCCATGAGACATTCCGGCTTTCGCGCGGTGGGTGTCTGCGTGATGTTTTTCGTGTGTGTTGGGAGCAGCGAGTCCACTTAAGTTGGCGGGATCAGGTGCCAAGCGTCTGATCAGGCGAGGGATAACGAGGCGGCGGCTCTCAATCGTGAAGAGCGCTCCAGACACGACGATCTCACTTTCAGGGGCATGTGCCCTCCATCCAGTTGATTCCAGGTTAGATTCCGGCTTTGGGAGGGGATTTCACGGCGTTCTCTGCGCCTTTCCGCAGATGCGCTCCATCGTATGCCCGTTTGTGAATCCGAGCTGAACGAAACGGGCATGACAGTTGGTCTCGGGACGATGGGTGGAGGAATGGCGCCATTCGCAGGGCCCTCCAGGAAGCTGTCGGCGCCGGCTGGCGGCGCAGCCGCTGGCCCGGATGTTTTTATCTAGATCTTAATAATAGCGTGACTACCTCACGTTGTCAATTTGAGGCGCACGCACGGCCGTCTGCCCTCCTCGATGAACGCGACTTGTCGTGACCATCTTCGCTTGTGTGGCGGACTCGCTCCGCGTCGGGCCGCGCTTGACAGAGCCGACGCCATTATAGATGCGCTACTCGCTCGAAGTGGCGGCGGTAGAGCCGCATCCCTGGGACATATCGGGAGGATGGGCCGAAGGGTGAATCGCAGAGCTTCGCTTCGCGCGCGCCAGCGGTCCGAAAAAGAGCGGAATCCGGCCACGAAGCTAATCCCGGGGGGCATCACGGCCGCCGCATTCACTTCCGGTATTGCTCGTCGGTGACCTGTTCCATCCACTCGACCACCTTGCCGTCCTTTCGCTCCTGAATGGCGATGTGCGTCATGGCGGTGGCCGGCGTGGCCCCGTGCCAGTGCTTCTCGCCGGGCGGGAACCAGACCACGTCGCCGGGGCGGATCTCCTGGACGGGTCCGCTTTCGCGCTGGGCCCATCCACAGCCGGCCGTAACGATCAGGATCTGGCCAAGCGGATGCGTGTGCCATGCAGTTCGAGCGCCGGGCTCGAAGGTAACGCTGGCGCATTGAACAAGCGCCGGATCGGGTGCCTGAAAAAGGGGATCGATGCGGGCGGTGCCGGTGAACCACTCTGCCGGTCCCTTCACTGATGGCTGCGAGCCGGCTCTCTTGATATCCATTTGAAGTCCTCTCTCTGGATGGCAGCGGAACACGTGCCTTCAGCGATTGCTTAGTTGCTCTATCTGCTCGGGATATCGAGCCCCTTGCACCGTGATCTTCGACGCGGCGCTTTCGATTTGATCGAGATCGTCAGGCGTAAGTTCGACAGACACCGCCCCGAGGTTTTCCTCCAGCCGATTCAATTTTGTGGTGCCCGGTATGGGAACCATCCATGGCTTCCGGGCCAGGATCCAGGCGAGCGCGATCTGCGCCGGCGTCGCCTTCTTCTGGTACGCCATCTTGCTGAGCAGATCGATCACCCCCTGGTTCGCTCTGAGCGCTTCGGGTGTGAACCGGGGCAGGATGCTGCGGAAGTCGGTTTTGTCAAACCTTGCATTTTCGTCGATCTTGCCCGTCAGAAAGCCCTTGCCTAACGGGCTGTAAGGTACGAATCCGATACCGAGTTCTTCGAGCGCCGGCAGCACTTCCTCTTCAGGGCGCCGCCACCAGAGCGAGTATTCGCTTTGGACGGCGGTCACCGGCTGAACCGCGTGCGCGCGGCGGATCGTCTTCGCGGCGGCTTCCGAAAGGCCGAAGTGCTTCACCTTGCCTTCCTTGATCAGGTCTTTCACCGCGCCTGCTACCTCCTCGATCGGAACATCCGGATCAACGCGATGCTGGTAGAACAGATCGATGGCGTCGACCCTGAGCCGCCGGAGTGAGGCGTCGGCAACCCGCTTGATTTGCCCGGGACGGCTGTCGAGGCCCGCCAGGCCTCGCTCCGCCTTGGGGTCGATTCTCCACCCGAACTTGGTGGCGAGCACCACCTGGCCGCGGAAGGGTTCGAGGGCTTCTCCCACGAGTTCTTCGTTGATGTACGGGCCGTAGACCTCAGCGGTGTCAAAGAATGTGACGCCACGTTCGACCGCTGCGCGGATCAGCGAGATCATCTCCTGCTTGTCCTTGGGCGGACCGTAAGAGAAGCTCATGCCCATACAACCGAGTCCGATTGCCGAGACCTCCAGGCCGCTGTTTCCCAGTTTGCGCTTCTGCATTGTTCTCCCTTCCGAAACTCTTCTTCGTCGGCCAGTCGAAACCGACCGCTGCCGTTCCTATCGATGGTATTACAAGCATGCTAACGATAGAAAGGACTTGACTTCCGGCTCGTCTGCTGCCATCCTCTCCCGGATTGGGGGAGTCGCCAAATCTGATATTTGAGGTGTGCAAGTGTCACGAAATTTAGCGCGCTTAGCTCTTCCCGCCATCATCGCTGTTTTCCTGCTCAGTTCTCTGGCTACTGCGCAATCGAGCGACCTATTCCCCGATTTCGGCGCTCCCAAAGTGCTTCAACCGGGTACGGTCACGCTCCACGGAAGTGCGACATGCCTGAATGGCGCGCCCAAAGAGAGTATCTGCAAATCCCTTACGGTATCCTGTCCGGGACTCCCCGACATTAACGGCACCATCGGAGTGGCCCAACCTGCGAATGCCATAGGTACGATCATTCTTCTCGCCGGCGGGCCGGGAGTCAACTTTCTCGATGACGGCTTCGCCGTCCCGTACTACAACGATGGCTTCAACGTGGTCCAGTTGGCATGGGCCAAGGGAAGTGATTGGCCAGACGCAAACGACGTCGGCATCAAAGTGGCGGCCTGCCGGCCCGCCGCCATCTTCAAGTGGGTGTACCAGAACGTCCAGAAAAACAAGAAGACCATCGGCTTTTGTGGCCAGGGAATCAGCGGCGGCGGTGGGGAATTCGGCTACGGCCTCGCCGATTACGGAATGGCGAACTACTTTGACTATGTGGTGATCGCGTCCGGCCCCGGGGTCACGCGCATGGACTACGGCTGCGATCCGCCTTTGTACACGGGTCCCGCGCTCAACCTGTGCCCGTTGCTCACCGACGCGCCTTATGCCTACCCGTTGGGGAACCCCATCATAGCCGGCGTGAACAAATGGGAGGGCACCACCACCTGCGGCGAAAGCAACCCTCTGCAAAGCGACATTACTCTCTGGGCGCGCGATTCCCTCTGGAGTTCCGCCTCCAATTATACTTATCCGAAGACCGCCATTAGCTGGTTCTTCTGCACGACGCCTGCAAGCCTGACGGAAAACACGGGCCAGGGCGATCTTCTTTATCAGCAGATCACCGCGAAGAACTCTCCTTCGGATATCAATTGCTATTCCGGGGTGTGTAGCGGGGAAGAGGTATGGCAGGACCAGAATGCCGTGTCCGACACCATGTCAGACATGCTGACGAACTGCGTACCCAACCACAACCCGTAATACCTGGTACTTTGCCGTCCGTTTTCAAACTGATCGCATGCATGCCGGACGCCACGGCCACCCGGCCGAGCGCCCGGCACGAATGGATCGAATGGCCGGCAGCGCGGGCATCCGCGCTCAGATGTCCCCACGTTTCATCTCACCCATGAGGTGATCACAAGACCGCACGGCGAGCGTCATCATGGTGAGCGTCGGATTCTGGCAGGCGCTCGAGGTGAAGCCGGCGCCGTCCATCACGAACAGGTTCTTGACGTCGTGCGACTGCTGGAACTGGTTCAGCACGGACTTCTTGGGATCGGCTCCCATGCGGGCGATGCCGATTTCGTGGATGGCGTAACCGGGCACGCGGTTGGGAAAAGCGAAAGTCTTGATATTCTTGCCGCCCGCGGCTTCCATCATCTCGCCCGCCGAGTCGCGCATGTCCTGAATCATGGCCTTTTCGTTGTCGCCGTAGCTCATGTGGATGTGCAGCACGGGAATCCCGAAGATATCCGTCACATTGGGATCGATGGTGACGTAATTCTCCCAGCGCGCCAGGCATTCGCCGAAGCCGCCGATGCCGACGGTTGTAATCGGCTCCTTCAGAGCGTTCTTGTAAGTGTCGCCGAAGCCCGCGGCGCTCCAGTTGAAGTTGGTGTCGCCTTCGCCTTCGTAGCCATAGCCGCGAATGAACTTTTTCGAGCGCTCGCCGCCGGGAAGATTCCGGAAGCGCGCCACGTAGATGCCGCAGGGGCGATTGGGGCCGTCGGCCGAGAGATTCCCGGGCAGGTCCGGGAACTCGCCCTCGGCGCCGCCGCCCACCCAGACGTGATCCATCAGATAGTGTCCCAGCGCGCCGCTCGAGTTGCCGAGCCCGTTCGGGTGCTGGCGATTGGCGGAGTTGAGCAGAATCCGCACCGATTCGAGCGACTGCGCGCAGAGCACCACGGCGCGCGCCGCCACCTCCCGCGGCTGGCGCGTGATGCGGTCGATGTAGAGCACGCCGCGAGCGCGGTTGCGGTCCGTGTCCATAAGCACCTGGTAGCCCATGGCGTTCGGGATGAGAGTGCAGCGCTGGGTGGCGAGGGCATCGGCCACGGTGGTGAATAGCGAATTGAAATAGGAATGCGTAATGCAACCGCGATCGCAGGGGCCGCAGTAATGGCAAGGCGCACGGCCATTGAGCGGGCGCGTGATGTTGGCGGTGCGCGTCGGGGTGACCGTCCAGCCGAGCTTGTCTTTCACGCGCGTGCGAAAGCGCGTCTCGCCGCAGGTCATGCCCATGTCAGGCTGGAATTTACCGTCGGGGATCTGCGGGACGCCCTCCGCGCGTCCGGCGACGCCCACGTACTCTTCCACCAGGTCGTAGTAAGGCTCCAGATCCTTGTAGCTGAGCGGCCAATCCTCGCCATACCCGTCATAGGAAGCAGCCTTCAGGTCGTAATCGCTTAGCCGCAGGGCGACGCGGCCCCAGATGTTGGCGCGTCCGCCGACTACGCGCAGGCGTCCCTGCCAGCTGAACGGCATGCCGGGCGGCGTGGTGTACGGTTCCTCGAGATCGTTCGCGAACCAGTCCAGAGTGTACTCGTTGCAGGAGCCGAGCTGGGACTGGATGGGCCGCGTGCGGCGGAGGTACTCCGCCGACAGGTTCCGGTACTTCAGGTCGAAGGGCCGCTTGTGCTCGCGAAAGTCGTCGTCGCCGTGATTGCGTCCGCAGTCGATGAGCGCCACTTTCAAGCCGCCTTCGGAGAGCCGCTTCGCCGCCCATCCGCCCGAAGCGCCGGAACCTACTACGATCGCGTCATAGACACTGTCTGAAGCTTTGGCCATAGGTCACCTCGAAGTTCTCCAGATTAGCACTTACTTCACCCCGGTTCGACTTCGTGTTCAGTTCCTCGTCAGTTATACTACCGGCAGCAGAGGAACATATGACGAAAATCATCGGAGCGGTCTTCGACGGTGAGGTGTTACGCCCTGACGAACAGCTCGGATTTCCCCCAACACGCGCCTGCGCCTCACCATTGAGAGGGCGGCGCGTTCAGGTGAGCCGTCCCTGTTCCTGCGTACCGCGCGAGCGCCGGCGTCGATGAGTCCGCGCGAATGGTCGAGCAAACTCAGAGACCTGCCTCTGGTGAATTAACCTGCTGTGCGTCTAATCCTACAGACCTGACATTATGCACATGGACGCTGTCAGCCGCCGCCTGTTCTGGATCGCATCGCGCGTCGCGTTCACGGTTTACACACGCTTCCCGATTTTTGGAACCTTGCGCTCGGCCGTGGGAGTCATCCGTCGCGGAGCGGACTATCTCGCCATCGATCGCGCCGACGGCCGCGGCCTCGGATTGCCGGGCGGCCTGGCCCGGCGGCGGGAATCTGACGAGCAGGCCGTGCGGCGCGAGATCGCCGAAGAAACCGGACTCACCGTGACCAGCGCCGAGTATCTCTTTCGCTGCTCCGTGTCCCATCCGATTCCCGCCAGCATTGCGGTTTTCCAGGTCACCGCAATAGGCGATCTCCGCGGATCCTGGGAAGGCGAACCGCGCTGGGTTACACTCGATGAACTACGTTCGCGAGCCACCAAGGCCCAGCGGCCCATCATCGAGCAACTCGGACGCTCGAATCCTTAGCGGCCCGCGGCGAGCCTGCGGTCGCGTCTTCCGATCAGGTCCGGACGCCGGTACGCCTGTTGGGAGGATGCGGCAGGTTTGAGCAGTTCCGGGATGCGCGGGAACAATCCCTCCGCGCTTTGAACCTGAGGATCGGCTTTGGTAGCGACCTCGTCGCCGGCGGCGACGCCGTAGACGAGGTTCATCACCTCGGTGCGAATGCGCAGCTCGAGATAGTCGTGGTCCCGCTCCCAGTAATTCTCCGGTGTGCGCACGCCGCTCCGGTGGAGAAAATCCTGAAAATCGCCCAGCACCTGATCATCAGGCTGGAAGCTGTGCGAGATCTGCGAGTGCGCATCGCGGTACTGGTCCGCGAATTCCGTGAAGGCGCCACGCTGGTCGAGAAACTGCACCCAAGGGTCGAGATCGGGTGCTGGGAGAATCACGTCCGGGGTGACGCCGCCGCCGGCGGCCAGTGCGCGCCCGTCGTCGGTGCGGAAGCCGGTGGTCTCGCCGGTGCGGCTGGGCGCCATGTCTTCGAGTGAGGTGCCTGGAATGGGCCGCTGGATCGACCTGCCGCTGGGCGTGAAATACTGCGCCACCGTCAGGGCCAGGCCCGTGTTGTCGCTGAGCGGCATGACGTTCTGCACTACCCCCTTGCCGTAGGTGGGTTCGCCCGCAACGACAGCACGGTCGTGTTCCTCGAGCGCTGCCGCCAGCACTTCCGAAGCGCTGGCCGTCTCGCCGTTGACCAGCACCACCAAGGGACCGCGCCAGGACTGGAAATTCTCGGGCGGCTCGGCGGTGCGAAAGGTCTGCGGGGGCTGCGCCCGCCCACGAACCGTCAATACCGAGAGGCCTTTGGGCAGGAAAATGCTCGCCACGCCGATGGCCGCCTGCACCTGGCCGCCGTGATTGTCGCGCAAGTCGAGGAGCACGCCGCCCAGGGCCGCGCCGGACCCCGCGCTCTTCCGGGCGCCACCCTTGGCCGCCATCCCGGAAGATCCCTGAAGGCTGCCGGAACTGGTGCTGGCAGCCTGTTTCTGCAATCGGGCGAGAGCCTTGGATACCTCTTCCGGAGTGTTCGACTCGAAGCTCGCGATGTGCAGATATCCGATGCCGGGCCGCAGCATGAAGATTTTGTCGACGGTCGGCAGATTGAGTTCGGCGGGCTTCAGCTCATAATCCTGCGAGACGACTTTTCCCGGATGGATCACACCCAGCCGCACAGGCTTCCCGCGGGCCTGCTGCAGCAACCCGATCAGGGACCGAAAGTCCAGGCCGGCGATGCGGGTCCCATTGACCTCCACGATTTCGTCTCCGGGGCCAAGTCCGGCGCGAGCGGACGGCGACTCGGGGGCGACCGAGATTACCAGGACCTTGCCCTCCTGGACGTAAAGGATGGAGCCGAATCCAACCGCTTCGCCGCGCTGTTGTTCCTGAAGCTGGCGAAACTGATCGCTATCGAAGAACGATGAGAAAGGGTCGAGGGTGGCCAGTGCCTGACGAATGCCGCCGTCAAGAATAACGTGGTCGGGGTCCACCGGATCGATGGCGTTTGCTTCCAGGGCCGCGTAGACGCGCGCAACCTCTGTTGCGGATGCCGCCACCGGGTCGTCGCCCGGACCGGAATCCGCCGCCGCGGCCGCAGCAGGATCGGCCGCAGCTTGCGCGAGCGAGACTCCCGGCCGGCCGGCCAGCGAAAGGAGGGCCGCGCTCAGAGCCCCCATCACGATGGTCGTGACCACCGGCAACTCACCACGGCGAAATAGATCCGTCCAACGGCTTGGGCCCGCGTGCCCGGGGCGGTGCAATTGCATTCGTGCCTCCCTCTCTATCTTAACCGTGAAACCCGCGCCCTCAAGGCGTGTCAGGCGGATCGCCACTGCAGGTCAGGGACGCGCGCACGACGAGAGACCGTTGGCCGCGTAACCCTTCGAAAAGTGCGGCTTGCGCGCCAGTGGAGGGGTAATGAATGCTATAGTTCAGTAGCGTGCCGGGACCCGGAGGAGCGCGTGAGCCGCGCGAAGTTCCGGTGATTCAAGGGAGTAAAAATGACGACGGGTGTAACCGCTCTCGCGCTCTTGGTGCTGGGTCTGGTCGCGGTGGGTCTGTTGCTCTATTTCATTGTCCTTTACAACAGCCTGGTAAGGCTGAAGAACGACATCGACAGGGCGTGGTCCAACATTGACGTGCTGCTGAAGCAGCGTCACGATGAGTTGCCCAAGCTGATCGAGACCTGCAAGGGATACATGCAGTATGAGCAGAAGACCTTTCAGGTCATCACCGAGGCGCGCAGCGCCTATCAACGGGCCACCACCTTCGAGGGTAAGGCCCAGGCCGACAGCATGCTGACGGGCGCGTTAAAGAGTCTCTTCGCGGTGGCGGAAAACTACCCCGACCTCAAGGCCAACGCAAATTTCACCCAGTTGCAGAGCCGCATAACCGATATCGAAGAAAAGGTCGCCGACCGGCGCGAGTTTTTCAATGACGAAGTCAACACCTATAACATCCGTATCCAACAGTTTCCCACGGTATTCATTGCGAACATGATGAAACTCCAGCAACGCACGCTCTTCAAGGTACCCGAGAGCGACCGCAGCGACGTGGAGGTGAAGTTCGCTTAAGAGTTTGCTGAAAAGCTCCGCCGACGCTGTCGGAGCGTCTTTCAACATCCTGCTGACGCATGCGATTGATTGTCCTGCTGGCTGCCGGCTTCTGCCTCGGCATCTACTGCTTCTTCCGGGGCTTCCGTTTCCTCCGCCGCTACGAGATGCTGGCGGACACGCCGCGGACGCCCATCCGCGCTGCCGCCATGGGCTTCGTCGAAGTCTCGGGTAAGGCTTCCGGTCCTGAGACCGTCTACAGCCCCGTAAGCCACACGCAATGTTACTTCTACCGGGTCGACATCGACCGCTGGCATCAAGGGTCAAGAGGGGGCGGACGCTGGGCTCCATTTGCCACTGACGGCGACGGCGTCAGGTTCTATCTCGAAGACGAGACAGGACGGGTCCTGGTGGATGCTCAGGACGCCGAGTTTGACCTCCAGGATGCCGGCCAGACCCAGGTCATGCCGGACTTCCTGCCCGCCGGCGACGACAACGCGCCCTCGCCACCCTACATGCCGACGACCGAGAACGACCTGGTTGAGTACATCCATCTCGTCAGTTCAGGCTCGCGCACGGCGGCTTTTCGCGGGGTCGATCCGGCGCTCGAATACCGAGTCAATCCGCCAGGCAAGAAACCGAGGCCGCGGGCCAAGTCGGGTTTCCAAGGCTTGAGACTGCCGGGTAGCGGAGATTCCGGGTCGCCCGGCAGCTATCGCCTGACGGAATACTGCATTGTTCCTCAGAAGGCTTACACCGTGGCCGGCACCTGCGTCGAGAATCCGCGTCCCCACGGCGAGCAGGACCGCAACTTGATCCTCAAGGGTGAGAATCAGCCCACGTTTCTGATTTCAGACGAGAGCAAGGCCGACCTGCAGAGCGCGCTCGGCTGGCGGACGGGCAAGTATATCTTCGGCGGCGCGGCGCTCACCGTGACTTCGGCGGCGCTGCTGCTGCAAGCGATGGGTTGGCTGCAGAGCGATTTCCTCGCGCAGTTGCTGAAGTGAGCTCACACTCAATACTTCCGCAGTACCCCGATCACCCGTCCCTGGATCTTGACGTCGCGCGCCGGAACCACGATGGGATCCATCCGCGAATTGGCGGGCTGCAGGCGGACCTTGCCTTTCTCGGCTCCTTTGTCCAGGCGGAAGAACCTCTTCAGTGTCGCATCCGTGCCCTCGATAAGCGCCACCACGATCTCGCCGTTGGCGGCGGTATTCACGCCTTCCACCAGGATGTAGTCCCCGTCGCAGATGTGATCGTCGATCATGGAGTCGCCCTTCACGCGCAATACAAACACCTTGCCGCCGGCACGCGCGAAATCGCCCAGCGACACCGTCTCGGGATTGACGATGGCCTCGACGGGTTGGCCGGCGGCGATCCGGCCGAGCAGCGGAAACTCGAGCGCCCCGAGTTGGGCCGGGGTCGCCTCTGAAACTTGCGGGGTCCTGATGAAGGGCACCGGCCCCGGCAGCGCCACCACATCAATGGACCGGCTTTGATTGTACCCGCGGCGAATGAACCCCTTCCGCTCCAGATTAGCCACATGCTTGTGGACCGTGGCCAGCGACGAGAGTTCGAGCGAGTGCGCGATCTCCTCGAAACTGGGCGCATAGCCGTTCTGATTGATGAACCCGACCAGGAAATCGAGCACCTGCTTTTGCCGCTTCGTGAGCGCCATAAAGACCTCCCGCAACCCGGATTATAGGCGAATAAAAGGCGAAATGGAAGAGGAAAGAGAAAGTATCGTTGGGAGCGCGGGCCTGGCGGTTGGGCGTCACGCACAGATGTGACCGACCGCACTTTGGCCCTCAGCTCCTCAGGACGAATATAGGCTTCGAGTGCAACGTCGAAATGCGGACGGCACCCGTGTGTTCGGAGGGCGTCTATGAATTCTGAGCATGAGCAGCGCGGACCGCGACTGAGCTTCGACGAACTCCGGCAGGCAGCCGCGGAAATGCGGGCGATGGACTTGATTGACATTTTCGCCGCCGGGTCGGGCCATCCCGGCGGCACGCTCTCGATCATGGATATCGCCGCGGCCCTCTATCTCCGCGTGCTAAATCACGATCCGGGCGACCCGTCGTGGCCGGACCGCGATCGCGTGTTCTGGTCGGCCGGGCACAAGGCGCCCGCGCTCTACGTCGCGCTCGGCAAGGCCGGCTACTTTCCCCTCGACGATACCGTGCTGCTTCGGCAACTCGGTTCCGGCTTTGAGGGCCATCCGAACTGCCTCAAATTGCCCGGCGTGGAAGTGTCCTCGGGCTCGCTCGGGCAGGGCCTCGGCGTTGCGGTCGGCAGCGCCCTCGCGGCCAGGCTTGCGGGACGCGGCTACCGCGTCTACTGCATCATGGGCGATGGCGAGCAGCAGGAAGGCAACGTCTGGGAGTCGGCCATGGCGGCCGGGCACTACAAGCTCGACAACCTCTGCGCGGTGATTGACAAGAACGATCTGCAAATCGACGGCCGGGTGCGCGAGGTGATGAACGTGGACCCGCTCGCTGACAAGTATTCGGCGTTCGGGTGGAACGTGGTGGTGATCGACGGCCATAACATGGAGCAGATCGTCGGCGCGCTCGAGCGCGCGAGGACGCATCGGGGCCAGCCGACGCTGGTCCTGGCACACACGGTGAAGGGCAAGGGCGTCTCGTTCATGGAGAACAACCCCGCCTGGCACGGGGTGGCGCCCCACCGCGAGCAGTTCGAGGCTGCAATCAGCGAACTCCAGACGCCGGCCGTGCCACGCCTGCGAATCGACGCGCTGCTCGCCCGCGCCGAGTCGAATGCCGAGCGCGTGGAACAGGCGACGAAAGATGATTTGCCGAAGTTCGAGCGGGATTACTGGTGGAACGCCGGCGACACAATGACAGTGGACATGGACCCCACGCGCCTGGGATTCGGGCGCGGCCTCGAGCAGGCCGGCGCCGACGAGCGCGTGGTGACGATCCACGCCGACATCTCGAACTCGATCCGCATCACCGACTTTGAGGCGAAGCACCCGGAGCGAGCGAATCGCGTCTTCAGTGTGGGCATCGCCGAACAAAACATGATGGTGGTGGCCGCGGGTATGGCCAAGGAAGGCCTGATCCCGGTGACCGGCACCTACGGCGTGTTCGCCTCGGGCCGCTGCTGGGACCAGATCCGCACCACCATCTGCTACTCGAACCTGAACGTAAAGATCGCCGGCGCCCACGGCGGCATCTCGGTAGGACCGGACGGCGCCACGCATCAGTCGCTCGAAGAAATCTCGCTGATGAGCATTCTGCCCCACATGCGCGTCGCGGTACCTTGCGATTCGCCGGAGAGCGAGCGCTCCACGATTCATTGCCTGCTCGGACTGGAAGGACCCGCGTATATGCGCTTCGCGCGCGAGGCGACGCCGGTCGTTACCAGGCCCGACACGCCCTACGAATTCGGCGTCGCCAACGTGATCCGCTATCGGAGCGAGCGGCCGCACTTTGCGGACGCCTTTGAAACGTTCCTCGCCACGGGCTACGAGAGCGAAGGCGAGGACGTGGCCATCATCGCCTGCGGGCCCATGGTCGCGGAGGCCATGCGGGCGGCTTGGATTCTGAAAGAAGAGTACGGCGTCGAGACGCGCGTGCTGAACGTCCACACGGTGAAGCCGCTCGATATTGAGGCGCTGGTATGCGCCGCCGAGGACACCAGGATCGTCTTGACGGCCGAAGAGCACCAGGTGGGTGGGTTCGGCAACATCGTCGCCGGCGCGATTCTGCGTCATCGTCGGAACATCGACGAGCCCCTGCTGTTTGACATGATCGGCATCGACGATCGCTTCGGACTCTCCGGTAGGCCGTGGGATCTGATGCGGGCGTTCAAGCTCAGTGCCGAACACATTGCCGAGCGTGTCCTGCATCTGCGCGACCGGTATCCGCTGGGCGTCAGCAGCCTGGCGTAGGGGCGGGTTTGAAACCCGCCCCTACAAAACCCAGCGCGCCGCTGTCGGAGATCGTGCGAGGCTTCAAGACATTCTCGGCACGGCGGATCAACGAGATGCGGCAGGACACCCAGTGTATCGTTTGCGAGAGAAACTACTTCGGACGAATTATTCGCAATGAGTGCGAGCTGGACAGAATACGCCAAGTTTTTCAGGATTCCCGGCGCGGTAAAACCGACGGGCAGCGAGGCGAGACCAAAATGGAGGCCAGGTGTTCGCGTTGGCGGAAGGCTTCTTGGTTAATTACATCGGGATAGTCGCGAGGTCGAGTTAGATTGCGCCCTCCTGGCGAAGTTTCGCCAGCACGTTCTCCGGACACCCGTCCCACTCGGACAGGGCTTTGTTGCCAAGGTAGGGGAGATCCTGCACGCCCATTTTGCTGCTGTAAAACGCGCCCAGCACGGCATTGCGCAGGGCATTGAAGAAGACCACGCCGGCGGCGTCTTCGGGCGCGGCTGTCTTGGGATAAGCGATGCGATCAAGAAGCTGCTTTTTTTCGGACTCCGCAGCGTCGATGAAGTCGTGGCTGAAGGCCCGATTTGATTCCAGGTCGAGCCAGGTGATCCCGCCGCGAATGGCATCGAGCTGGTTGCCGCCTTCGAATCCCAGGAATTCGTCGATGAATT
Source organism: Terriglobia bacterium (assembly GCA_035946575.1). Lineage (GTDB taxonomy): Bacteria > Acidobacteriota > Terriglobia > UBA7540 > UBA7540 > Gp13-AA77. Next base: position 57,559 of record DASYZG010000012.1, read on the forward strand.
CGGGCACGCCTGCCTGGGACGCGCTGCCGCTCGGCTCGTCGGCCGGCACGATGATATCGCCGAGCACTTCGATCGTTTTGTACTGGTGCGCGTCGAAGGTCTTCGGCTGATACGGCCCGGGCGCTGCCGCGGACGCGGTCGCTGTGGCAGCGTGCGCGCCCATGCCGGGCATCGACATCTCCGTGGCCTTGGCTGTTCCCGCGGGCAGCAGCGCTGCCGCCGGCACCGCGGACAACACCTTCAGCAGGTCGCGCCGGTCCATTCCCGCCTGTTTTTCCTGCCCGGTATTCGTATCGCTCGCCATCGAGACCTCCTTAAACATTCCGCTTCTTCACTTCCTCGGCCGCATGTTCTGCCGTGCGCCAGGCCAGGGCCATGATGCTGAGCGTGGGATTCTTGTCCGCATTCGAGACGAAGGGCGCTCCGTCGGTGACGAACAGGTTCCTGCAATCCCAGCCCTGGCAGTAGGGGTTCAGCACGGACTTCCTGCGGTCGTCGCCCATCTGGGTGGTGCCCACCTCGTGGATGATCTCGCCGCCCTTGGAAATGCCCCAGTTCTTTTCAGCGCCCGACGACTCCAGAACCTCGCCGCCCATGGTCACAATCAGCTCGCGAAAGGTCTCCTGCGCGTGGCGCGCCATCAGAATCTCATCCTGGCTCCACTTGAAATGGAACTTCAGCACCGGAATACCCCACTCGTCCACGGTGTCGCGGTCGATCTCGCAGTAGCTGTCCTTGTTGGGAATCATTTCGCCGCGGCAGGCGAAGCCGAGGAACGAGCCATAGATCTTGCGGATGTTCCGCTTGAGCTCCACGCCGTAGCCACCGCCGGTCAGCATCTCGACGCCGTCGAAGTCGCTCGGGCCGGGCATGCCGCGCCCCCCTCCCAGCTCGATGTGGTAGCCGCGCGCGAAGGGCAGTTGATTCCGAAGCTGCTTTTCATAGTTCCACCACGGCATGTAGACGTGCATGCCGCCGACCCCGTCGCAGTCGTGCGCCGGCAGATCCTGAAGCGACGGCACGAATCCGCCCCCGTCGGTGCCCACGGTGTCCATCAGGTACTTCCCCACCAGGCCGCTCGAATTGCAGAGGCCGTTCGGATGCTGCGGGCTTCGGGAATTAAGCAACAGGCGCGCTGATTCGCACGCGCTCGCCGCCACCACCACGATCTTGCCGCGCACCTGCACTTCCTTGCGCGTCTTCTTGTCGATGTAGGAGACGCCGGTCGCCTGGCCATCGCCATCAACGACCACCTCGCGGGCCATGGCATCGCATCGCACTTCCAGATTGCCCGTGGCCTGCGCTGGTGGAATCAGCACCGTGGGAGAGGAGAAGTTGGAACTGGTGGCGCAGCTGCGTCCGCACTGGCCGCAGTAGTGGCAGGCCGGACGCCCGTTCAGCGGACGCGTCAGGATGGAAAGTCGCGACGCAACACAGGGGATTCCGAGTTTGCGCGACGCCCGCTGGATCACCAGCTCGTAGCAGCGCGGCTTCGGCGGCGGCATGAATCTGCCGTCCGGCGTGTTCTCGAGACCTTCGGCGGAACCAAAAACGCCGATCAACTCCTCGGTTTTGTCGTAATAGGGTGCGAGATCGTCATACGTGATCGGCCAGTCGAAGCCTTTGCCGTCCCGGCTGTAAGGCTTGAAATCGTAAGGACCCATGCGCAGCGAAATGCGGCCCCAGTGATTCGTGCGTCCGCCGAGCATCCGGCCGCGCCACCACATCCAGTCGGTGCCTGGGGCTTGCGTATAAGGTTCGCCCGGCAGTTTCCAGCCCCCCACGCAGGCGTCCGTCTCCCCGAAAGGCTTGGCGGGCGTGGGCGCGCCCCGGTGCGGCAGGTCGTAGTTCCACTTCAGCATGGTGGATTCTTTGGCCGTGTCGTACCAGCTTCCGGCTTCGAGCAGCAGGCACCTGGCGCCCGCCTGGGTGAGGACGTACGCCGCCATGCCGCCGCCCGCGCCCGAACCGACAATCACGGCGTCGTAAACTTTGGCACTGCGCATCATTTGCGGCATGAGATGGTTTCCTCGGCTAAGAATAGAGCGACGCGGGAGTCTAACATAAAACTTCTCGGTGGCGCCCTGATTCGACGTCATGATTCGACGTCAGGGTAGTGTCCGGTTTTCGTTGTGGTGCAGGCATCCTGCCTGCTGACTGCGGCCCGGAATGCAGGCTTGAAGCCTGCACCACAACCTTAACTGGACGCTGCCGACCTAAGGAGCGATTGTAAACCGCCCTAAGTACATTACGATGCTTCACCCGGATGTTGCGGCGGCTTCGCTCCCGATCCGGGCTCCGGATTCATGGAGCGGCAACCAACAACTCCGCCTGCAGATCAATTCTGGACTTGACGGAATTCGAAATGAAGCAATTCGCTTCCATCCTGCCCACGATCTCGCGTGCGGCTTCCATACTGCCGGCGGATTTCAGGGTGATCTTCGGCCGCACCGTGACCGTCGTCACTTGATACCTGCCCTCGACGCTTTCGAGTAGTGCTTCAGCGCCGCTCGAGTAGGCCGCCACTTCCACGCTCCGCCGCTCCGCGATCGCCAGGAAGGTGAGCATCAGGCAGGTGTTGAGGGAGCTGATGAAGAGGTGCTCCGGCGACCAGACGCCCTCCTCGCCGCGGAAATCCGGCGGACTGCCCACCACGATGTCCGCTTTGCCCGCATCTGTGGCCCGGCCGTTGCGCCCGCCGGTCCAGACGAGCCCGGCAGAATAGCGAAAACTTTTGTAAGCCTTCTTCACTTCCACAGCGACCCTCCCTGTTCCAGCATCGCACAGATTCGAGGTAGGGGCGGCCCCCCCGTGGCCGCCCGACTGGATAGCCATGCCGGGCCCTTCGGGGCGGCCACGGGGGGCCGCCCCTGCCTCGAATTGCAATTCCCGGGATTCCCGTTTGCGCGGGAATGACGATAAGAGCGGGCCCGGTACTCAGTTGTGGGTTATCCACTTTGGTTCTACAAAAAGGTAGTATACAGGCTCGGAAGTGCTTGGCGTACCGGAAGAAACATCGTAGAATAGTGCTCCACCTCAGGAATGCCTCGTCTTGCGCTTTCGCAGGGCGAAGAGCGTCCCGAGCCGGCGCGGGGACGGCCATTCCTCAGTCAGGTCGGTCAGCAGGCCGCCGCGGCGAATCACACGAAGCGGGTCTCATCAGGCTTGCAGGAAGGAATCTCAGGAGGAGTATGCGCAAGGAATCGCAGGGCATTTCATGGCTTGAAGTCATCGTCCTCATTGTTGTAGTCGTGCTGGTCGCCGGCATTGTGGTTCCGAATCTCTGGAAATCGAAGGCGGAAATCAACCAGGCCTCGGCGGTGCGCTCGATTCGCATGATCATCAATGCCGAGGCCAACTACGCCCAGGCGTACGACAGCGGGTTCACCCCGGCGCTCTCGACCCTCGGGCCGCCGCCGGACGCGATGCCCACCGCTTCCCTCGCCGGCTATATCGACAGCGAACTTGCCGCCGGCGCGAAGGAAGGCTACACCTTCAGCTACACCGCGGGTCCGGCCGATTCGAACGGCAGGATCACGACCTATAAAATGACGGCCAACCCTACCAGCTCGAGCGCCGGCTCCGTTCACTATTTCGTGGACCAGACGGGACTCATCCGGCAGAACACTCAGCAGACGGCAACCGATAAAGACAAGCCGCTTGGCGGGTAGTCCTCTCGAAAAGGCGCGCCAGCCGCGGGAGCGGCGGTGTCCTCGCCGCCGCATCCCGGGCCGGGCCTCGAAGGCCGGCACGGAATTCAGCCGCGCGCCGGGGAGGTCGCCGTCCCCGGGCCACGCACATGGAAAACGTGATCGAGGACCCACAAGGGTCCGATCAACAGGTGGACCAGGTTTTTGTAGAACGCCGGTTGACGCCGCTCGTAAACCCCGTGCCCGACATACTGGCAGACCCAGCCGATTACGAATAGTCCCGCCGGAATCGTCCACGCTGCGTCCCTGAGACTCCTGCCCACCAGGTACAGCAGAAAGCAGCTCACCAGCATCAGCGCGCCCAGCCTGGCATCGAGCGCAATGTCGACGGCGCCGACCACGAGCAGGATGATCAGCGAGAGTTCGATGGGCCAGCCCGCGACGGTCATCAGGCGTATCGAAAGCAGGCTCAGCAGCCCGAAGACAATCATCGGGATGCCGATCATGTGGCAGATGCGATTGCCCCTGGTCCGGTGTTGCTGCTGGTAATCGGCCCACAGCCGGTCCATCGTAGTCGCGCCCATAACGCCCATAAGGCCCTCCCCGGCAAAACCCAGGCTTCCGGCCGATTCTAAGTGAAACCCGGAGCAAAGTCTAACGCCGCGGACTTCCACATAGTGTCTCGGGTTGTGGTACAGGCGTCCCCGCCTGCGCCTGACGCGATGCCGGCAGGATGCCTGCACCACAAACTGAGATACTACCGGATTCCAGCGTCGGTGCGCCGCGCTCCCAGGGGGAAGGTACCTAGGCCGGAACTGATGCTCTGCGGTATGCTAACCCTAGCAGGCTGCTGAAAAGCGTGTAGCGGCGGCTTCAGGCCGCCACGCGTGTATTGAGAGAGTTGGACTTATGGCGAGGTAAACTCGCCGCTACGCTCCTCAAACCGTCTTTTTCAGCAGCCTGCCAGGGCTTTGTTCGGGGAGGGAACCCTGCACCCGGTTGCGGCCCGGAAAAATATGCGCTCAGCCTATCTCGATTGCTCGTCAGGCGTCAGCGGTGACATGTTTCTGGCCGCCTGTCTCGATGCCGGTTTGGATCGGGAGCGGCTGCAGTCGGAACTGGCATCGCTCGAGGTGGGACCCTGCGAGTTCAAGGTCGAGCAGGTCACGCGCGGCGGCCTGGCCGGGACGCACGTCGAGATCTCGGCTCCCGGAAAGCAGCCGCATCGGCACCTGGCGTCCATCGAAAAGCTGATCGAGTCGAGCCGTGTGGGGGCCGGCGTAAAGGAACGCTCCCGCGCCATTTTCCGCCGCCTCGGGGAGGCCGAAGCGCGGCTGCACAGTCAGCCGGTCGAGAAGGTGCACTTTCACGAGGTCGGCGCCGTGGACGCCATTCTCGACATCGTGGGCGCTTGTGTGGCGCTCGAACTGCTCGGCATCGGGGATCTGATGGCGTCGCCCTTGAACCTGGGTTACGGACGCGTCAGCGCCGCTCACGGCTCGCTGCCCGTGCCCGCGCCGGCCACCGTCGAACTCCTGCGCGGCATCCCGGTGTACTCCTCGGGTGTCGAGGCAGAACTGGTCACGCCGACGGGCGCGGCCATCGTCTCGACGCTGGCAACTGGATTCGGGCCGCTGCCACCGATGAAGATCGAAAGCATCGGATATGGCGCCGGCTCGCGCGAGTTGCAAGGGCACCCGAATCTGCTGCGCTTGATGATCGGCGATCGGGTTGCAAACCCCGAATCCCAAACCTCGAACCCCGGCGCGGAGGTCGTGGCGGTCATCGAAACCAGCGTGGACGACATGAGCCCCGAGCTTTACGGATATCTTGTGGAGCGGGCGCTCGCCGCCGGCGCGCTCGACATCAGTTGCGCAGCCATCGGAATGAAGAAGAACCGGCCCGGGCTCGAAATCCGCCTGCTGGCGCGGCTCGAACAGGCCGAAGCGCTCGCCGATCTGGTGTTCGCCGAGACCACCACGCTCGGCCTGAGAATCTCCACGGCGGAGCGTCGCGTGCTCGAGCGCGAAGTCATCAACGTAGAGACGCCCTACGGTCCAATCCGCGTCAAGGTGGGACGGCGGAACGGCCAGGTGGTCAATGCCGCGCCCGAATTCGAAGACTGCCGGCGCGCGGCGCTCGAGCGGGGCGTGCCGCTCAAGAACGTCATGGAAGCCGCGCTGGCCGGGTTTCGAAACTCGAACCCGGGCGCTCGAAAGCTGGAATCCAGGCCGAAACTAGCTAAATGATTGAATCCATTTGAAAAATAAACTTTCTCAATTTTCTCACTAGTCTCACTTGTCTCCCTTGTCCCAAATTTCGGGAGGACAATACTATCTTGGCCGTTCAACCGGCCGCTTCGCGGGAGAGAGAAATGAGGGAATCGATTTTTGCGCCAAACAAAGCCATCAGGTATTTGAAAACAAATGGCTTACCATTTTTAATAGGGGCCGAAAGCCATCAGGTACTTGAAAACAAATGAGTTAAGCTTTTAAAGCCATCAGGTTATTGATGGGCTGACACTTAGTCGTATTTTGAAGGGGTAAAAAACGGTGCTCTTTAGCGCAAAATGGAGCCAATTTGGCCAGTTCTGCTCGTCGAAACGTGAATTTTGTTCTCGTTTCGCTGTGCCATCGTAGGGCCGACGCTTGGGGGCCTTGGCATGGCCTGGGAAGGCCGTGCTACGTCGTGCTGGCACGGGCAGCCTGCCAGGGACGTAGCACGGGCACCTTGCCCGTGCTCGGGGCCGGGCCAGCCTACGTGCTGGATATCAAGGACGACTCCCTTGGCTGGTTGAGCCCATCTTGCTAACGCTCAAAGGTCCAGCCGCAAGTCCTTCACAATGGTAATCGAGAGCCGTCGCGGGCAGAACGAAGCTAAAGAAGACTAAGACCATGAGTGCTTTCTACCTCACCACGCCCATCTACTACCCCAACGCCCGGCCCCATGTGGGCTCGGCCTACACCACCATCGTGTGCGACGTGCTCGCGCGCTACAAGCGCATGTGCGGCGATGACGTCGCGTTTCTGACAGGCACCGACGAGCACGGCGAGAAGTTGCAGCGCGCGGCCGACGCGGCGGGCGTACCGGTTGAGCGGTTTGTCAGCGAGAAGCGCGAGCTCTTCAGGGATCTGTGGCGGGAGCTTGGCATCCCGCAGTTCAACCCCGAGCGTCCTTCGGAATACGGCTACCGCTTCGTGCACACCTCGCAAAATGCCGGCCACGTGGCGGCAGTGCAGTGGATGATCCGGCAGGCGGATAAGGCAGGATACATCGAGAAGAAAAGGTACGAAGGCCGCTACTGCATCTATGACGAGCGCTACGTCTCGGATGGCCCCGACCCCGCTAACTGCGACATCTGCGGGCGCCCGGCAGAGCTGATCAGTGAGGAGAACTATTTTTTCAAGCTCTCGGCCTTTGAGAAGCGCCTGCTCGACTACTACGATCAACATCCCGAATTCGTCCTGCCCGATTTTCGCCGCAACGAAGTGAAGAGCTTCGTCAGGCAGAAAGGCGGGCTGCGCGACATCTCGATCAGCCGGAGGCGCCTCAAGTGGGGCGTGCCGTGGCCCGAGGATCCCGAGCAGGTGGTGTACGTGTGGTACGACGCGCTCACCAGCTATCTCACCGGGATCGGCTTCGCGGGCGATAAGCGCGGCCCGGACTTCGAGAAATACTGGATGGGCAAGGATGGCCCGAGCGAAATCGTCCACATGATCGGCAAGGACATTCTCCGCTTCCACGCGGTCTATTGGCCGGCGTTCCTGATGGCTGCGAACGACGCCTTGCCCCAGGCGGAGCAATTGCCGCTGCCCAAAACCGTCTTCGCTCACGGCTGGATCTATTACGAGCAGGACAAGATGTCGAAATCGAAGGGCAACGTCGTCTATCCGGAGCCGATCGTCGACGCGTTTGAGTCGTTCGGCGCGCCGGGCAACGACGCGCTGCGGTATTACCTGCTGCGCGAGGCTCCCTTCGGGCACGATACGAGCTTTTCTTATGACGCCCTGATCCAGAGGTATAACTCGGATCTGGCGAACGATCTGGGAAATCTGGCAAGCCGGACGCTAACACTCTTGCAGACGCGCTTCGACGGGAAGGTCCCGAAGCGCTCGGACTCTCCTCTGTCGGGCGAGGCGGCCCAGCACGCCGCGGCAACTGGTCTCACACTAGGCGTAGAGGTCGACCGGCAGATTAACCAGTTCAACTTCTCAGGCGCTCTCGATCTCATCTCGCGCGACGTGGCCAACGCGAACCGATACTTCACCGAGGCTCACCCCTGGGCTAACGACGATGCAAGCCAGGTAGCAGACGTGCTTCGCCACGCCGCGCAGACCTTGCGGAGAGTTGCGGTACTGGCCCACCCGATTATGCCCGCGGCCACAACGAGGCTGTGGAAACAGCTCGGTGAGAAGTGCTCGCTCGCGGCCGTCAACCGCAGCGAGTCAAAGTGGGAAGACTTTCCAGAAGGGGCTGTCGTCGGTAAGCCTGAGCCCATCTTCCCCCGCCTCGACAAAGCCAAGGCGCTCGCCAAGCTGCACGAGTTCGCCGACGTCGATCGCGAACGAGACAAACCGAAAGGAGCATCCACCGTCGTGCCAGATCAAGAGCAATCAGCCGTCAGCTCTCAGCCGTCAGCAGGTGGCGATCAACAATCAGTGACACCGGCAACCGGCAACCAGCAACCGGCAACCAGCAAAATCACCATCGACGACTTCGCCAAAGTCGAGCTGGTCGCCGGCCAGATCGTCTCTGCCGAGACGATGCCGAATGCCAAAAAGCTGCTGAAGCTGAATGTGGACATCGGCAGCGAGACGCGGCAGGTCTGCGCCGGGATCGCGGAGTATTACCAACCGGGGGACCTGGTGGGCATGAAGATCGTGCTGGTGGCGAACCTCGAGCCCAGGAAACTGCGCGGAGTGGAATCGAACGGCATGGTGGTGGCCGCGTCGGTCGGACCCGAGGGCAGGCCGGTGCTGGCTACGTTCAAGGAAGACGTGCCCAACGGGACGAGGCTGAAGTAATCGATTCGATTGGGCGATCGGGTCATCGGGCGATCTGCTCATTGAGCCATCGGTTTACTCGGGGACAGTTCACCCAATCGCTGAACCCAATCATTCAATCGCTCAATGGCTCAATTTCTAGATTCTCACGCTCATCTCGACGCCACGGATTTCGACGCTGACCGCGAAGCCGTGATCGAGCGCGCCCGTGAAGCCGGGCTGCGTTATCTCCTCTTGATCGCCGACGGGACGCGGCCCGAGAGCGTGGAACGCGTCCGCGATCTCGCCGAGCGATACGACGGGATCTACTGGGCGGCCGGCATCGATCCGCACCAGGCCGCGCACGCGCGCGACGAGCATTTCGAAGAGCTGCGTGACGCCGCCCGGCACCCGAAGTTCCTGGCGGTCGGCGAAATCGGGCTGGATTACTTTTACGATTATCCGCGCGACGTGCAGACGCGCGTCTTCGTGCGGCAGATTGAGATGGCTCGCGAGCTCCGGCGCCCGATTCTCATCCACTGCCGCGACGCCTGGAGCGATGTCAGAAGGATCCTGCGCGAGCGCTCCGCGAATGGGTCTGAGGATGCTGGCCGCGGAGCGGCGCCGTCGGCCAAGGGGCAGGTCGCGCCCGGCGGAGCAGGCATCCTGCACTGCTTCACGGGCGGGACCGAGGACGCGCTCGACCTGATCGGCCTTGGCTTTTACGTGTCGTTTGCGGGCAACCTCACCTACAAGAAGGCCGAGGCTCTGCGCGAGGCGGCACGGTCATTGCCCGCGGACCGGCTGCTGGCAGAAACCGACAGCCCCTATCTCGCCCCCCTGTCTCATCGGGGACGCCGTAATGAGCCGGCATTCGTGCGCGAGACCACGCGCCAGCTCGCCGCCCTGCGCGGGTGGGACGAGGAGACCATGGGCCGGCAACTCGTCGGGAATTTTGCCCGGCTCTTCAGGATGCGCGCGTAGCGGCTTGCTTGCTGTACCGCGTTTTGTATGGGAACATGAGCCTTCAGACGGAGACCATCAGCGTGGCGTCGGCCGGTAACATAACGGTCAAAGAAATCTTCGACCTCGTCCGCGAGGACCTGGCGAAAGTGGAGGAGGAGTTCGCCCGCCAGACGGCCACCAGCATCCAGCCGATTACCGAGATCGGCCGGTACCTGCAGAACGGCGGCGGTAAGAGATTGCGCCCCATGCTGGTGCTGCTGGCCTCGCGCCTCTGCGGGTACCAGGGCCCGTCCGCCATTCGTCTGGGCGCGGTCATGGAGATGATCCACACGGCCACGCTCGTCCACGACGACATCATTGACGAAGCGGATACGCGCCGCGGCCGGCCCTCAACCAACTCGCGCTGGGGCAATCATCGCAGCGTTCTGGCCGGCGACTGGCTTTACATGCAGGCTTTCAACGTCGCCGTGGCGGAGCGCAATTTCGCCATCCTTGATCTGCTGATCGGCCTGACGCAGTTGATGGTGGAAGGCGAGATGATCCAGCTCACCCTGCTCAAGCGTCTGGACGTGAGCGCGGACGATTACTTCGACCTCATTTACCGTAAGACCGCCGCGCTGTTCGCGGCCTGCCTGCGCCTGGGTGCGATTCTGGGACAGAGCGGCGAGGAAGCCGAGGCGCGGCTGGCTTCCTGCGGTACGGACCTGGGCCTGGCCTTTCAGTTGATCGACGATGTGCTCGATTTCACGGCGTCCGAGGAGCGGCTGGGAAAGCCGGTCGGCAACGATCTGCGCGAAGGCAAGGTGACTCTGCCCCTGATCGATGTGCTGCTGCGTTGCAGTCCCGGAGAGCGCGCCCGGGTGGCGCAAGTTGTGGACGATGGCGGCTTCACACGCGTGGCTCTGGCCGAGATTCAAGACCTCGTGACCCGTTACGGCGCCCTCGAATCCGCGCGGGCGCGGGCACGCGTCCATGCCGAGCGCGCCGCCGCTGAGCTCGGGGGCTTCCCCGAGTCACCTTACCGGGACGCCTTGCGTTCGCTGGCGGATTTCATCATCGACCGGCAGTATTAGCCGCGCCGCCGGCCTTCGGCCGCACCGTCAGGTCTTCTCTCTGCCTCACGGCCACGAGGGGGCTCGCACGTCCGCAAGCTCAATGCGCCGGGAAATCGAGATCAAGCTGCCGGTTCACGACGCCCGAGCGCTGCGCCGGCGGCTTGCCGAGCTGGGATTTCACCGCGCTTCCAGGCGCTACTTCGAACGCAACGCGCTGCTCGACTTTCCGGGACGCGTCTTGAGGAAGAAGGGCAGCCTGCTTCGACTCCGCCTGGAAAGTGGCCGCGGTTTGCTGACGTTCAAGGGGCCGCGTATCGGTTCGGGTCGCTTCAAAGAGCGCGTCGAGATCGAGGCACGCCTGCAGCACACAGCGGAGATGACGGGAATCCTGGAGGCGTTGGGGCTCGAGGTCGCGTTCCGCTATGAGAAGTATCGTACCCTGTACCGCCGCAGGAGCGACCCGCTTCGTGCCGAGGTGGCCTTCGACGAAACGCCGATCGGCGTCTACCTGGAAATCGAAGGGCCCAGGCGCTGGATCGATCAGGTGGCACGCGGGCTCGGCTACGGTCAGCGGGATTACATCACCGCGAGCTATGGCCGCCTGTACCTGGGTTGGTGCAGGACGCACCGGCTAAAATCAGGCGACATGGTCTTCCGGCACACGCCGGTCGGCGCGCCCTTGACAGCAGCTTCACGGAGCGCTAAGGTTCTCAAGTCAGCTTCGAACGCTCTTTGACATTCCCCGTTCCGCGGTGCTCCCGGCGAGACGCCGGGAGAAAAGGAAAGGCCGTGTAAATCGGCCGCGGTCCCGCCACTGTAATCGGCGAGCCGCACCCTTCAACGTGCCTGGACGCACGATTTCGATCAAGCGTCGAGGCCAGCCACTGTGCCCAAGCGGCATGGGAAGGCGAAGGGCGTCGGCGATGACCCGAGAGCCAGGAAGCCTGCCCGGAACGATCCAACCCAACTCTTCGGCGGAAAGAGTCCCAGGGAATCCAGCGGCCTCCGGGGACTTCTTCGGAGGCTTTTTTTTGTTGTTCAGACTCTCTCCGCCCTTGCATCCCGCCCACGGAACGGGAGAAGGGAGTGAGTCATCGTGGTCTTCCTCTTCAAGCGGCCTCTGGACGCAGCCAGCCCGGTATGGGCTTCGCTTGGTTTCCTCTTGGCACTCGGTTTCTCCACTGCTACCGCCCGCGCTTCCTCGGTATATGGCACCGTCCTCGATCCCCAGGGACGCCCGGTACCCGAAGCTCGCGTCACGCTGCTCTCACCGCTTGGCAACGTGGCCGAGCGTACAACCGATGCGCAGGGAGATTATCGCTTCGACGGCCTCCCTCGCGGCGAGTACAGGCTGACCGCGCAGGCCCGGGGGTTCTCGAATACACCTCTTGACGTGGCCATTTCAGGCGGCCGCGACCAGCAGGTCGATCTTCATCTCCAGCTGAGCGCCGTGGCCGAGCAGGTTGTGGTGTCTGCATCACAAGGAGGGGCTCTGGCGCCCCAGGTGGGATCGTCAGTGAGTGTGCTGACGGCGCAGCAGATGCAGGATCGGGGAGATCAGACAATCTTCGACGCGCTGCGCGCGGTTCCGGGCGTAAGCGTGGCCGAGAGCGGCGCGCGTGGCAGCGTGACCAGCCTGTTCGTGCGCGGCGGTGAGTCTGACTACAACCTGGTGGAGATGGACGGCATTCCGCTGAACGAATTCGGCGGCGCCTTCGACTTCGCGCCTTTGACCACTGACGGCGTCGATCACGTGGAGGTCACACGCAGCCCGGAAAGCGCCCTTTACGGCACCAACGCCGTCTCGAGCGTGGTCGACATCGTAACCCGCTCGGGCGACGGTCCGCCGCACCTCTCACTGACCGAGGAAGCCGGCAGCTTTGATACCTGGAGAACCGGCGTGGGTGCGAGCGGGCTCACTCGTGGCTTGGGTTGGGCCGTGGACGCCAGCCGACTCGATTCGGGCGGACCCGTGCCCAACAGCTCCTATCAGGATCAGAGCGCGATCGTGAGCCTGACCTACCCCTCGGACGGCCGCCGGCAGTTCACATTTCACTTCTTCGGCAACGCCAACGACGCGGGGGCTCCCGGCGCCTACGGCTCCGATCCCGATCATTTGTTCACGGGCATCGATCGATACTCGCGCGATAAGCAGAATCTGTTCGCCTACGCGTTCAGCTACACGGAGCAGTTCTCGCCGCGATTTCGTCAGGTTACGACGGTCGACGCCTCGACGAACGACTACTATTTCAGATCCACCTACGGCGACTCCTACTCGAATAACCTTCGAGGCGCTTTCAATACCCGCAGCGAAGTCCTTCTGTCGAACCGCGATTTCCTGGTCGGCGGCTTCGAGTACGATCGCGAGCAGATCGAGGATACGTATATTGCGAATGCCGTGAATAATCCCTTCGTGCTGCCGCGCAACACGCTCGCTTACTTTTTCGAGAACCGCTGGACTCCGGCCAGCCGGTGGTCCGTGACCGCGGGTGTGCGTGCGGATGACATTCATACGGGCGCGCTGCCTGAAAATCAAACCGACGGCCGTCCCGCGATTCCCTTCAATACCCTCCTGCAAGTCGACCCGCATCTGTCCCTCGCCTGGGTTCCTCATGCCGGACACTCGACATCCCCTGGCCTCGGGGCTACTCGCTTGCACGCGAGCTTCGGCACCGGAATCCGCGAGCCAAGCGGCTTCGAGCTGGCCTTTACGAACAATCCACAGCTCAAGCCTGAGCGTAGCCTCAGCTTCGACGCGGGAGTCGACCAGCGTTTCTGGGGCGAGCACGCTGCCGCGAGCGCCACGTATTTTTACACCCGGTTGACGGACGAGATTGAGGTCCTGGGCGGATCCCTGAGCAATCTCAGCACCTATCTGACGGCGAACCTGGGCAACGCGCGCGCACAAGGACTGGAGCTATCACTTCGCCTCCAGCCGAAATCAGGGGTGCGTTTCGAGGCCGGTTACACGTTTATGCCGACGGAAATCCTCGCCTTGGCGGGCTCAAACCAGGCGCTGTCCCCTTTTTCGGTGGGCCAACCCCTCATCCGGCGTCCCGATAATTCCGGCTTCTATACGATGAGCTGGACCCACCGAAGGCTGACCGTGGTGAACAGCGGCTACTGGCGCGGCCAGGTGCTGGATCTTGAACCGAACGAAGGCACCTATGCGTGTGAACTGGGGCTGCCCTGCCTGTTTCAGAACAAGGGTAATCTACGGCTCGACGGCGGATTCTCGTTCCGGGCGGACAAGGGACTCGAGATCTACGGGCAGATTTACAATCTGCTGGATCGGCGTTACGAGGAGGTATTGGGTTTTCCGGCCCTGCCCTTGAACTTCTTGGCGGGGATCCGGTTCAATTTCCCCAAGGAGTAAGTTCATCGTGGGCAGGCCGCGACCCGGAGCTACAAGCTCATCAGGTACTCAGAGGCCGTGAGATGGCCAAAACGCACACGCTTGATGCGCTCGCCGAGCACGTTCGCGAAGTACTCCAGGACGCTGGTCATCTTCAACAGCAGCGGGCGTTCACCGAGTCCCAGCAAGTGCCAGATCGCCAGCAAACCCGAGAGAGCGCGGAAGTACGCGGCCAATGTCCGCTCGTCGCCGGAAAGCCGCCGGCGCTGGTTGGCGGCGTTGCGCAGCAGGTAAATCAGAGCCAGATAGTCACACTTCAACTGGACCCGGAATCGCGCATAATCGACGGGCGCATCATATTCTTCCAAAGCTCGCCGGATAAAAGGAAACTCCAGGCGATTGGCGTCGACAATCGGATCAGGCAGCGGCTCCTCAAACGGCTTGCGGAGAATCTTCTCACAGGCCGCTTGCAGATAAAACAGCAGCAGGGCTGCCGAAATCACGAAAATGGTTATTGAGAGCATCGCAAACCTCGCAAACCTAGAGTCCAGTGCTCACGCTGCAGCGCGCAACCGCCCAACGGCGGCCCGAGGCTGGCGGGCCACCGCATAGACCCAGATCGCCAGCATCGCGGCATTGCAGAATGGCAGCAGGTATGAAATCAAATGCCTTGCGTCCAGATTGCTCGTCACCAGGTACAGGGCGGTGTTGGCCGCGGGTCCGGCGTACTGGATGCCCAGGCCGCAGACGAGCAGGTGAAGCAGACTGTCGCGGCTCTTGAACCATTCCAGCATCAGATAAAGAACGGTGTTGAGCACAACGCAAGTGAAATAAAGGTCCTGGCTGAACCCGTACATGAAACGAGTCGCCAGCAAGTTGTTGTGATACTGCCGCAGGAAGGTCGACGTCGATATGGCGAGCTCGAGGATGAACACAACCGCGAGTGCCGGCCTCACTACTTTCCACACTTCGTTATGTTGCAGACAAGCTTGCCGAAAAAACGCGCAAATGAGAGCGAAAGAGGCGAGGACCAGAAGCAGGTCGGTCAGCCAGTACAGATCGTAATACTCAGGGGATTGTGCGCCATACGTGCGAAGAGTCAGCGGACGAATGCACCCATCGATAGCGAAAAGCGTCCCGACGAAGATACACAAAGAGCGCAGCCGACGGAGGTAACCGCGACGAAGGAGGGTAATCAGGAGCACGAGCTCAAGCCCGTAGCCGACGACTGTAAGGCCTCTGAGCAGCCCCTCAGGCATACCGGCACCTCACGTCGCCGCGTTGCGGGACACACAGTCCCACCCTGGGGCGGCCTTGGGGCTGCTCTTGGGTCTGGCTTAAGCCAAAGAGAGCAGCGGTGGTGGCAACGGTACCGGCGAACTCCCAATCGCAACCAGCTTTAGCGGCGGCGGCAACGGTACCGGCGAACTCCCAATCGCAACCAGCTTCAGGGGTGGCGGCAACGGTACCGGCGAACTGCCAATCGCAACCAGCTTCAGGGGTGGCGGCAACGGTACCGGCGAACTGCCAATCGCAACCAGCTTCAGGGGTGGCGGCAACGGTACCGGCGAACT
>DASYZG010000013.1:0-23488 GCA_035946575.1 Terriglobia bacterium
ACAGTGGAAGCACGTGGGAAGGCGATGGGCCGAGCTGGAACAACGCGGAGTGAGGCGCGCCTGGGCGAAGAAAACCGCTCACAGCAACCTCGGTCCGTGGCCGCTGAGCCACGACCCTTCCATCTGCCAAGCCTTGCCCAAGGCCTTCTTTGACGCGCTCGGCTTACCTCGCCTCGCCCAAGGCTCTTAGCTGAACCCGCCGAACCGCCGTATACGGCCCCGTACGTACGGTGGTGTGGGAGGGGTGAGTGGGCAACTGCTCCCCCTATCCCGATCCAGAACCTTACAATGAGAATGGGCATGCGGAGATTCACCCGACTCACAAACGGATTTAGCAAGAAGGTCGAGAACCACGCCTATCAAGTGGCGCTTCATTTTATGCATTATAATTTCGCTCGGATTCACAAGACACTGAGAGTCACACCGGCAATGGAGGCTGGTGTTTCGGATCGCGTTTGGAAGCTGGAGCAAATCGCAGACCTAGTGCCTGCACTAGTCGCCAAGAAGCGCGGCCCGTACAAGAAGCGCACGGCACAAGTCGTGATAGCAGACTCCTCAAAACGGGCGCGGCGATCAAGTAAGAAGATCGCCGCAACCTGCGGCCTGACTTGGTTTGCCATCGCTGCGTGTGTGATGGCATACCTCGCTAGATTTCGTCCCAGTCACATGAACCCGCTCCTATTTGCGCTATCTTGCGTCGTGTTCGGTGGTCCGGGTTTAGGCCAGGGATGGATGATTCTAAGGAGCTACACACTGGAACGGCGTCCCCACCGTTACATCCTGATCGCCGCGTTTGTGCCCTTCTCGTTCATCTGGTACTACTTGGAGCGGGCAAAGGGAAAGGGAATGAGCGACCAGATTCGGTGAGCGGAATTTCAAACTGAGACACTACCGGCCGTTCTTTCGACTTGACTTTGGTCGAACTCCGCAGTATACCAAGTAGTAAGAGTGGTTCCGATGTCAGCGCTCTTGAGCCTCGCCCGTCCTGTTTCCGGGTCGTCACCTGAAAGATCCTATCGTGGCTGGCAGACCCCTTCAATCCTGCCGAATCGCCTGCGAGAAAAACAGTGGGCCCTACGGTTCGAAGCCAATTGGCCATGCTACACAAACGATTGGACTTATGGTCTGATTTTAGTCAAAAAGGGTGGAAATTCCCGCAAAACGAACCCAAATCCCTAAGTAACGGATGTGCTGAGAGATACAGCCGAAATCCGCAACATTTACCGCGAAATTCTAACCTCGATTTTCCTGCGCAAAAAGGCCCAGCGAAAAAGATTCTGATGTGGCGAATCGGAAGTGCGATTTTTGGCTTCTGGAAGGAATTGGCATGGACAGACTGCGGAAAGGCCCGCCTCAACTCGTTCCGCGACTGAAGCCGAGGGCCAAGCTGGCGAAGAGAATGGGCCGCGCGCAAACGTGGTCGGGAATTTCAAGCGGCCGCCCAAAATGGAGTCCTGAAGGCAGACTATTTTTCCCGCCGCATCTTTGCTTCCAGGTAGCGCTTGAGAGCTACGGCATTGTTGTGATCGATATCACGAGTGCTGTACACCAGCTCCACGGGGCCGTGGCGGGCCGCAACCAGCAGGGGCTGCCAGGCGTCAGGGGTGCGGTCGAGCTCGGCGACATAGCGCTTCTGGAACTCGTCCCACTTCGCGGGATCGTGCGCAAACCAGCGCCGCAGTCCGTCGCTGGGCGCGAGGTCCTTGAGCCAGCCATCGAGGTGGAGAGAGGCCCTGCTGATCCCACGCGGCCACAGACGCTCGACCAGAAATCGCTTGCCCTTTGGCGGCGAGCTTACATCGTACACTCGGTTCAAGGTGATCATAAACGGCACGCGCTCACGGAAAGTGGATCTACCTCGAGTCCCCATCGAGCATTTCGAGCACGCGGTGATGCAGACTCGGATCGCCGGTGGCGACGACCGCGCCGCCTTCGTAGCATGGCTGTCCGTCCCAGCCGGTCATCCGTCCGCCAGCCGCTTCGATGATCGGGATCAGCGCCTGGACGTCATAAGCATGGAGCGAGGATTCGATCACGAGGTCGATCAGGCCCGCGGCCAGCAGGCAGTAGTTGTAGCAATCGCCGCCGAAGCGCGACAGGCGGGCTTTGGATGCGACGAGTTCGAACGCGGCTCGCTCTTCGCTTCGCGCGAACAAGTCGGGATGCGACGTGCAGACCACGGCTTCGCGCAGGCTGGCGCAGGTTCTCGTGCGCAACGGGCGCTCGCGTCCGGCTCTGCGCTCGAAGGCGCCGAGCGGCGATCCCACGAAGGTCTCGGGAACGTAAGGCTGATGCATCACGCCGAGCACGGGCCGCGAGCCGTCGTTCAAGGCAATGAGCGTGCCCCAGTGAAGCTGGCCCAGAATGAAGGAGCGCGTGCCGTCGATGGGATCGATCACCCAGGTGAGGGGCGAGACTCCGCGAGACCGGCCGAGCTCTTCGCCGTGAATCGAGTGTTCCGGATACGCGCGCGAGATCTCGCGCGAGATCGCCTCCTCGGCGGCGCGATCCGCGATGGTCACGGGATCGTAGCCGCCCGCCGCGTCCTTGTTGCCGACTTCGAGAGCGGCGCGAAAATGAGGCAGGATCGCCTCGCCCGCGAGTTCGCCGAGTCTGCACGCAAAGTCGAGATACCTTCGGATTTCAGGTTCGGTGAGGCGAGTGGAACTGGTCTGCGGGTTCATGGTCTCGATCACGTCGCATGATACCAGACGCAGGAAGGGCGGAGAGTACAAACTCGAATTCGGGGTGGCCCTGGCCGTGCGCGAGCCGGGTAACCTCGCCGACGATCAGGATGCTCGGGGCGGCGAGCGGCGGAACGGTTGCGAGTTCCTGCACGGTCTTCTTATGGATGCGTTGCGCTCTGGTCGAGGCGGCGGAGATGAGCACGCAGGGTGTGTCGCCCCGCACGCCCGCAGCTTCCAGTTCCGCGCTCACCGACGCGTAGCGCGGGCCGGGCATGTAGATCACCACGGTCTTGCCGGCGAGATCGCCGGAGGCACCGAGGGCAGCCAGCGAAGCCTGAGGGCCTTTGCGGCCGGTGTCGCGCACGGCCCGGTGGCCGGTCAGGAAGATAACGCTCGACGCGACCTCGCGGTGCGTGAGCGAGAAACCCGCTGTGGCCGCGGCCGCCGCGGCCGCTGTCACGCCTGGAATAATCTCGAAGTCAACGTTTGCCTCCCGCAGCGCTTCAATCTCTTCTCCGCACCGGCCGAAGAAAGAGGGGTCGCCGCCCTTGAGGCGCGCCACCGTGAGCCCCTGGTGCGCGGCGGCAATCAGACGCGCGTTGATTTCAGCCTGACTGATGGATTTCCTGCCGCATCGTTTGCCGACATTGACGATCCGGGCATGCGGCGACGCCAAGTTGAGAATCGAGGGTGGCACCAGATCGTCGTGCAGCACAAGGTCGGCCTGCTGGAGAATACGCAGCGCCTTGAGGGTCAACAACTCCGGATTGCCCGGGCCTGCGCCTACCAGGTACACTCTTGCGATCATACGGATCCCTTCCGGGTTGCGGCCACGAACTCATCGAAGCTCTTTCGGCTGGCGAGTTTGTGCAGCAGGCGTTTGCGCTCCTCGGGATCCATGGCGCGCGCGAACAACCGCTGTCGTTCGGCTCCAAGTTCCTCAACCCAAGACTCGTATACCGGATCGAACTCATGCTCCAGCTCTTTTCGAACTCGTTGCGCGAGCGCGGGACTGCGGCCGTTGGTTGAGATGGCGATCTGCAAGGCACCGCGGCGCACCACAGCGGGGTAATAGAAATCGCAGCGCGCGGGATCGTCGACGACATTGCAGAGCACGCGCCGGCGTTGTGCTTCCTGGAGGATCCGTTCGTTCAGCGAGGGAAGGGGTGTTGCCACGACAGCCAGGAATACATCGTCCAGATCGGAAGGCTCGAAGCCGCGAGTGCGCCAGACGAGTCTCCCGGCTGTGGCCCATGACCGCACGCTTGCAGTCGCATGCGGCGCGACGACGGTGACGGCAGTGCCGGTCGCGAGCAGACCCTCGATCTTCGCCTGGCCGACAGGGCCGGCTCCGACCACGAGGCAGTTGCGCCCGGCGAGCTTCAGAAAGGCTGGAAACAGCGCGGCGGTTTCAGACGGAGTCATGGCTCCTCTCCACCGAAGTCGAGCGCGTGTGCAGCCCGCACTCGGTCTTCCCGAATCCCGACCAGCGTCCGGCGCGCAGGTCTTCGCCAATCCGCACTGGACGAGTGCAATGCGTGCAGCCGATGCTCGGATAACCGCGGTCATGAAGCGGATTGTGGGGAACGCGGTGCTTCCGGATGTACTCCCATACCTGGTTGTGAGTCCAATCCGCCAGTGGGTTGAGCTTGACCAGGTCGAACTTCGCGTCCCATTCCACTTTGGCGGCATTGGCGCGAGCCGCCGTCTGCTCGCGACGAATCGCGGCGACCCAGGCGGAGAGCTCGACGAGCTTTGCCTTCAGCGGATCCACCTTGCGGATGGCGCAGCACTTGTCCGGCTGGCGCGTCCACAGAGCCTCGCCGTAGCGGCGGGCCTGCTCAGCAGGACTCAGCGCCGGCCGGCACCGTTCCACCCGAATTCCGTAGCGGCGCTCAACCTTTTCGATCAAGGCATAGGTTTCGGGAAAGAAGAAACCGGTATCGAGCGTGAACACGCGGAAGTCACTTTTGATTCGCGCCGCGATGTCGATCAGAACTATTCCCTCGGCGCCGAAGCCCGAGGCAATGGCAATGTCGCGCCCAAAACGCTCGAACCCCCAGCGCAGCACCTGTTCCGGGCTCCATCGTTCCGCTTCGTCACGCGGCAGGGAATTCCGAGCGAGGCGACTTTCAAAGCAAGGCATAATTGTCTATCCCTCCACGCCGTGCGGAACGGGGCCCGGAGAAGGATCGCGGACCGCGAGAGGCACTTCGCGTCCGGCCAGCAGTGCGCGCAGCTCGTCGTCGCTGTGCCTCGAAAAGAACTGCCTCAGGCTCTCGCCTTGGTCTTTCATCAGCAGATAGGCGGTGAGCAGACGCTCCAGGGCCTCGGGCACAACGCGGGCCGCACAGCGATAGCCTATGGGACGCGCAAAGCGCTGATGCAGCCCTACCGAGCCGCCGACGCTGAAGTAATACGCGTCCACAAGCTCGCCGTCCTCCTTGATCTTCTTGCCTTCGAGTCCCACATCGGCGATCCAGTGCTGCCCGCAGCTGTTGGGGCATCCCGTGATGTGCAGCTTGAGATGCTGATCGAATCCGGGCATGCGCTCTTCCATCTCTTCCACCAGCCAGCGCGCGAAGCCCTTGGTCTCGGTGATAGCCAGCTTGCAGAACTCGGTGCCGGTGCAGGCCATCGCGCCCCGCCAGAACGGCGACCCGCCGGGCTTGAGTCCTTCCGAATTCAATTCCATCGCCAGCAGTTCTGCGCACCGCTCGTTGACGTTCGGGATGATGAGGTTCTGCATCGTGGTGGTGCGGACCTCGCCGTTGCCGTACAGGTCAGAATGGTCCGCGACCGAGCGGAGCTGGCGCGCCGTCAGGCGTCCGCGCAAGACAGCAGCACCCACGTAGCAGAGTCCCGCTTGCTTCTGCTGGTGGACGCCGGCGTGATCCCGGTAGACTTCCGGCGGCGGAACCTCGTGCGCTGCCGGTTCGAGCCTGAAGCCGACGCGACGTTCGAGTTCCACAAGAAAACTCTCCGCCGTCCAGTTGTGGCGCATGAACAGGAATTTGAGCCGGGCCCGCGAGCGGTTCTCGCGCAGGCACTCGGTGTCGCGGAATATTTCGGCGACACCCCGTACCACCGGCAACACCTGGTCCGGATGCACGAAGGCGTTGAGCCGCACGGCGAAGTGCGGTTCAGCCGAGAGCCCGCCTCCCACGCGGACACTGAACCCGACTTCCTCCCGTCCGTTGGCCATGCGAGTCAAAGCGGTCAGCCCGATATCGTTGATTTCCGGGTACGAGCACCAGACGCGGCACCCCGTGATGCCGATCTTGAATTTGCGCGGCAGGTTATAAAACTCGGGATTGCCGGTGAGCATCCGGTTGGCGTCGAGCGCGAGCGCGCTCGCGTCGCAGACTTCGTCTGCGTCCAGGCCCGCCAGCGGACAACCCGTGATATTGCGCGTATCGTCCCCGCAGGCCCCTTGGGTCGTGAGCCCTGCGCTCCAGAGAGTGTCGAGCGCCTCGGGCAGCGATTCGATCGAGAGCCAATGCAGCTGGACGTTCTGTCTTACCGTGATGTCGGCGATGCCGCGCGCATGCCGCTCGGCCACCTGCGCGATGGCGCGCAGTTGGTGGGAACGAAGAAGACCGTTCGGGATTCGAATACGTGCCATGAAATAAGGCACGGACTTGCCCTCGCCGCCCGCTCCGCCGAGTGTGCCTGCACCATCGCCCTGGGTGTAGACGCCCCACCACCGGAAATAAGTGCCGAGCCACTCCGGAGGAATGGAGTTGTATCCTTCGCGCGCGAAACGGCGAATCTCGTCCAGGCATTCCCAGGGATTCTTCTCGCGCTTCAGACGCTCCGCGCGTTCGGTCTTCGTCTCTTGTGCGGCGGTCATAGTCACATCCCAAAAACAAAAACCCATCCGCCAGAACGGCCGCTCTGGCTGATGGGCTTGGTCTCGGCTGATTTCCGGTTTAGCTAAGCCAGGAGACTTCCCCTGCCAGAGGCGCGCTCATGCGACAGCTACAACAGGCGCAGGCCTTCTGGCAGTGAGAGGTCAACACAGTCTCCTCGCATTCCGAGCGCAGCCGATGTTCAACTCAGCCGCACAAGGCATACGATGCCTGAAGGGGGGGCGAGGTTCCAATAAAAATTACTTCTGGGAGCTATCAGTAGAGCTTGACTCTGGCCGGCATGGCGTCTGTTATACTTTCTTTTCATGCCATCCCTCCGCCACGTTCGCAATCATCATCGCCGGGATCACGAGCCGAGCGGGCATCATGCCCATCGTAGCTGCCTGGCAAAGCTGCTACGGGCCCGGCGCTGACAGCAATCCTGGGTAAAGCTGGCGCAGTTGAGGCCCACGAACGGCGGGCTGGCCTGGACTGATTCGCACGCGTGGAGTGAGTATGAATCTCGATTTGAGCAAGCTCGATGGCCTGGTGGCGGCGGTGATCCAGGACCACTCCACCGGCCGGGTTCTCATGGTCGGCTTCATGAACGAGGAGGCGTTTCGCCACACGGTGGAATCGGGAGACGTGACGTTCTTCAGCCGCTCGCGAAACAAGCTTTGGGTAAAGGGCGAAACCTCGGGTCACAGACTGAAAGTGCGCGAGATTTACACCGACTGCGACCGCGATGCCGTGCTGGTGAAGGTGGAGGCGCTCGGTCCCGGAGTCTGTCACGAAGGGTACCCGAGCTGCTTCTTCCGCAAGCTCGCAAATGGCAGGTGGGTGGAGAGCGAGCCGCGCGTCTTCGACCCGCAAGCCGTCTACGCCAAAACCGGAGGCCGGTAGGAAATGAAACTGAAACTCGGCATTCCGAAGGGCAGCCTCGAAAGCGCAACCGTCGACCTGTTCCGCCGCGCCGGGTTCAACATCACCACCTCGAGCCGGTCCTACTTTCCAGCCATCGACGACCCCGAGATCGAATGCATGTTGATTCGGGCGCAGGAAATGGCCCGTTACGTTGACGACGGGGTTCTCGACGCCGGTTTGACGGGGCGCGATTGGGTGGCCGAGACCGGTGCCGCGGTGGTAACCATCGCAGACCTGATTTACGCCAAGCAGAGTTTCGGCAAAGTACGCTGGGTGCTGGCCGCGCCGGAAAACTCCCCGTTTCGTTCCGTCAAGGACCTTGAAGGCAAGGTGATCGCGACCGAACTTGTCGAGACCACGCGGAAGTATCTGGCGGCCAACGGCGTTCACGCCAAGGTCGAATTCAGCTGGGGCGCGACCGAAGTGAAGCCGCCTGAGCTGGCCGACGCCATCGTCGAGGTCACGGAAACCGGCTCGTCGCTGCGGGCCAATAAGCTGCGGATCATCGAGACCGTGCTGGAATCGAACACGCAGCTGATCGCAAATTGCGACTCCATGAAGGATGAGTGGAAGCGGCGGAAGCTGGAAGACATTCACATGCTCCTCGAAGGGGCCATCAACGCCCTCGGAAAAGTCGGCCTGATGCTGAATGTCCATCGCGACGATCTTCAGAAAGTGTTGAGCGCCCTGCCCGCGCTCAAGCGGCCCACGGTCGCGCATCTGAGCGACCAGGACTGGCTGGCGGTGAACACGATTCTTGACGAGTCTGCCGTGCGCGACCTCATCCCACGCCTCAAGGAAGCCGGCGCGCAGGGGATTGTGGAGTATCCGCTGAACAAGATCGTGATGTAGCGCTGCCGGGCAAGTGACACCATGATACGCATCCTCGACCATCGAGCTGCAGCAGAACTCCAGACGTGCAGAACGGCGCGTCTGCGCGAGGCTGAGCGCGTGGTGGCGCCGATCCTTGATGCCGTCCGGACGCGAGGGGATGCGGCGCTGCTCGAGTATTGCCGCAAGCTCGATGGTTTCGACGGGTCCACCGTGGCTGTGGGGCCGGAGGTGTGCGCCTCGGCACTGGCAGAGCTCGACAAGGGCTTTATCAGCGCGGTGAAATTGGCGGCGGGAAACATCCGCGACTTCGCCCTGACTCAGCTTCCCGAGGAACGCTTCGTCGAATATCCCGACGGCCGCCGTCTGGGCCGGATCGTGCGCCCGCTCGATTCCACGGGTGCGTATATTCCGGGCGGCCGCTATCCTTTGCCGTCCACGCTGCTCATGACGGTGATTCCGGCACAGGCTGCCGGCGTCAAGACGATCGCCGTAGCCTGCCCGCGGTGCAGCGCTGAAATTCTCGCTGTGGCGGCGTATCTGCGTGTGCCGCGCCTTTTCCGCATGGGCGGCGCGCATGCGATCGCCGCGCTCGCCTATGGAACCGAGACCGTGCCCAGGGTCGAACGGATCGTGGGGCCGGGCAACATCTACGTGGCCGCGGCCAAGAAGATGATCGCAGGCGAGACCGGGATCGATTTCATCGCCGGGCCTACCGAGATCGTGATCATCGCCGGAGAAGGAAATCCGGTCCACCTTGCTGCGGACATGCTGGCCCAGGCGGAGCACGATGTGGACGCCTCGGCGATCCTGCTGACGACGTCGCGGCGTCTCGCCGAAGCCGTGGCTGTCGAGATTGAGCGGCAGTTGGCAAATCTTCCCACCGCTGCTGTGGCCGGCGAGTCGATCGCGCGCAACGGCGCTATCCTCCTCTTTGAGAAGCTCGAGCGGGCGGTGGGATTTGCCAACGAGCTTGCGCCCGAGCACCTGGCGCTGCACGACGCCAGCCTGTTGCCGGCGATCCGGAACGCGGGCAGCGTCTTCCTGGGGCCGCATAGTCCTGAAGCGGCTGGCGACTATGCTTCCGGCCCGAATCATGTCCTGCCCACGTCGGGCGCGGCGCGGCTGCGGGGTGGGCTTTCGGCAGCGGATTTCGTCAAGGTGATCTCGGTGCAGCAGCTTTCGGCGGATTCGCTGGCGCGGCTCGCGCCGGCGATCACGACGCTCGCCCGTGCAGAGGGCCTGGAGGCGCACGCCCGCTCCGTCGAGGCGAGAGTCGCTCCGGCCTGACCCAATCGTGACTTTATGAGATCTGCCAGTGTGGTTCGGAACACGAAGGAGACCCGGATCAGCGGTAAACTCCGCATCGACGGGCGCGGCCGCTACGATGTTCACACCGGGGTCCGCTTTCTCGATCACATGCTGGAGCTTTTCGCGAAACACGGCGGCTTTGACCTGGAGCTCGACGCGCGCGGCGATCTTGACGTTGACCAGCACCACTCCGTGGAGGACACGGGCATTGCTCTCGGCCAGCTTTTCGCCAAAGCGCTCGGAGACCGGCGAGGAATCAATCGCGCGGGCTACTTCGTGATGCCCATGGACGAAACGCTCGCTGTGGTCGCACTCGATCTCAGCGGCCGACCGGCTCTGGCTTACCAGGACCGCGTGCGCGTCCGCTACGTCGGCGATCTGCAGGCCGAGCTTCTCGAGGACTTTTTCGGCGGATTCGTGAATCATGCGGGTGCCAACCTCCACGTGAAAGTGCTCGAAGGCAGGTCCAGCCACCATAAGGTCGAGGCCGTCTTCAAATGCTTTGCGCGCGCGCTCAAGTACGCGTGTTCGAAGGACAGTAGCCTGCGCGGGCAGTTGCCCTCCACCAAGGGCCTTTTGTGATCGCCATTCTCGACTACGGCGCCGGCAACCTGCGTTCGGTGACGAATACCTTGCGTGCTCTTGATGTGCCCCACCAGGTCGTCCGGGACGGTTCCGGGCTCGCGGGCGCAGAGAAGATCATCCTGCCGGGCGTCGGGCACTTCGGGCAGATGATGCGGGCGCTCGACGCCATGCAGGTGCGCAGCCCATTGCTCGAGCGAATTCGCGCCGGAGTTCCGTTCCTGGGCATTTGCCTCGGCTTGCAGGCGCTGTTCGAGCGCAGCCAAGAAGCGCCGCACGTGGCGGGTCTGGGGCTGGTGCCGGGCGAGATCAGGAGATTCACGGGTGACATGCGTGTTCCGCACATGGGGTGGAACGAGATTGAGCCGCCTGCCGGCGCCGCGCTTTCGCGGCTGCTGCGAGATGTGCCCGCGAAGGCCCACGTTTACTTCGCGCATAGCTACTACGCGCCGCTCGGGCCGTCCACATCGGCGGCCTGCGAGTACGGCGGCGTTCGTTTCTGCGCTGCATTCGCGCTGAACAATGTGTTTGCGATCCAGTTCCACCCGGAGAAATCCGGAGCGATCGGCCAGGCGTTGCTGCGTAACTTTGCTGACCTCTGAACGGCCATGCTCGCCAAGCGGATCATTCCGTGTCTCGACGTCACCGCAGGCCGCGTGGTGAAGGGCGTGCGATTCGTCGATCTGCAGGATGCTGGCAACCCGGTGGAGCTCGCGGAACGGTATGATCGGCAGGGCGCGGATGAGCTGGTGCTTCTCGACATCACGGCCTCGAGCGACGAGCGCGAGCTCACGGCCACTGTTGTAGCTCGCGTGGCGGAGCGGGTATTCATCCCGCTTACCGTGGGCGGCGGAATCCGCAAGGTGGATGATGCCCGCCGGGTACTGTTGGCGGGAGCGGACAAGGTGAGCGTGAACACCGCGGCCGTGCGGCGTCCCGAGGTGATCCGGGAGCTGAGCGAAGAGTTTGGTTCGCAAGCGGTCGTGCTGGCGATCGACGCGCGGCGAGCCGGTCCTCGCTGGAACGTTCTCACCCGCGGCGGGCGCGATGATGAGGGCATGGGCGCAGTGGAATGGGCGGCGCGGGGCGAGCAGCTCGGTGCCGGCGAGATCCTGCTGACTTCGATGGACACGGACGGCGTACGGCAGGGATTCGACTGCGATCTCACTCGCGCCGTGGCGGCGGCGACTCGCGTTCCCGTGATTGCCTCCGGCGGCGCGGGGCGGCCTGAGGATTTCCTGGAGGTGCTGACCGTGGGCCGCGCCGACGCGGCGCTGGCGGCATCGATCTTTCATTACGGTACGCACACGGTATCCGATCTGAAGGCCTTCCTCAGCCGAAGCGGAGTGCCGGTGAGGCCGGCGGCATGATCATTCCCTGCATTGACCTGATGGGCGGCAAGGTCGTCCAGCTTGTGCAGGGACGCAAGAAGGCGCTGGAAGCGGATTCGCCGCTCGAAATGCTGCGCAAGTTCGCCGCCTTCCCGGAAATCCAGGTGATCGATCTGGACGCCGCTCTCGGCAACGGATCGAACGACGCGATCGTCGAATTGCTGGCGTCGCGTGCGGTCACGCGCGTCGGCGGGGGCGTGCGATCCGCGGATCGCGCGCGGCGCTTGGTAGGCCAGGGCGCGAGCAGAGTGATCGTAGGCACGGGCGCATTCCGCGGGAACGGCGTGAATGAGGATTTCCTGCGCGAACTGGCGGGCGCGATCGGCAGCGCTCGCGTCATCGTCGCCCTCGATTCCAAGGGCGGCCGCATCGTCGTCAAGGGCTGGCGCGAGGCTACTGATCTGGAGGCGGAAGACGTGCTTCGCCAGCTTGAACCTTTCTGCTCTGGTTTCCTGTGTACTTACGTGGACAGGGAGGGGACGCTCAAAGGGACCGACCTCAACTGGTTCCGGCGCCTGCGTGCGGCCACGCAACACGAACTGACCGCCGCTGGCGGAATCGCTACCCTGGGCGAAATCCGCGAGCTGACCGGGCTCGGCATCCACTGCGCGCTCGGGATGGCCATCTACACCGGGCGCCTTAGCCTCGAAGAACTCGCCCGGCTGCCCAAGTGACAGTCTGCCATCCGGCGTGCGCAGCCGGCGCTCCGCTTCTCGCCGCCTGCGAGTGCGCTGCGCTGCGGTTAGAATACGAACATGGACGTGCTGATCGTGGGTGCGGGCGTGGCCGGACTGGCGGCGGCTCGTTCTCTTTCTGCCGCCGGCATCAGCGTGTCCATCCTTGAAGCGCGCGACCGGGCCGGAGGGCGCATTTGTACGGCCCGCGATTCGGCCCTCGAGATTCCCATCGAGCTCGGGGCCGAGTTCATTCACGGTAGACCTCCCTCGATTCTTGATCTCGCGGACACGGCGGGTCTTGCGATCGAGGAAATGGCGGAGCGGCATGAGTTTTGGCAGGAGGGAAAGCCCGCGCGCCGCGACGATCTCTTCCGCAAGACCGACGAGATCTTCGGACGCATGGAAGACCCGGCGCTGCCCGACGAGACGTTCTCGGAGTTTATCGCGCAGATCGATGCAAATCAGGACGCGCAGCAGGCCGCGGTCGGCTACGTGGAGGGCTTCAATGCCGCCCGCGCGGATCGCATCAGCATAAAGGCTCTTGGCCTGGAGAGCCGGGCGCAGCAGGCCATCGACGGCGACCGGGCATTCCGGTTCCGTCAGGGCTACGATCGGCTTGCGGAGTGGCTGCGGCAGGAGTCTGTTGCGCAGGGCGCCACGCTTCGCCTGAACACGGTGGCTACTGCGGTCGAGTGGCAGCGTGGGAAGGCGACGGTCGCTGCCCGGGACGCAACGAAGGCCTCGCCGGAGCAGACCTTCAGGACGGATCGGGTCATCATTACGCTGCCTCTCGGTGTGCTGCAGGCGGCCGGCGGCATGCCCGGCGCTGTCCGCTTCAGCCCGGAACCGCCGCGCTTGCGTTCCGCACTCGATCGGCTCGCGATGGGCCACGCCGCGCGGGTGACGCTGAAGTTTCGTCCGGAGTTCATGCGCGCCCATCCGCGCCTGACCGAGTCCGGATTCATTCACTCGAACGAAGACGCTTTCCCAACCTGGTGGACGCCGCTCGCCGCTCCAGACGGCAGGCCCGCTCCCGTGCTGACTGGCTGGTGCGGCGGGCCCAAAGCCGAACGGCTCGCGGGCTGGAGTGGTAGCAAGATCACAGAAAGCGCAGTCGAATCTCTGGCCCGCATCGTAAGTATGAGTGGCGATGCGGTGCGACGCGAGCTCGAGGTCCCTTACTTCCACAATTGGAGCAGCGATCCCTTCGCGAGGGGCGCGTACAGTTACGCTCGCGTGGGCGGGCTTGAGGCGCGGCGCAGCCTTGCCGAACCTGTCGAGGACACGCTGTACTTCGCGGGCGAAGCCGTCGAGACCGAAGGACATGCGACCACCGTGCACGGGGCGATTGAGAGTGGCCAGCGGGCTGCGAGGAGAATCATTGAGGGTGCCTGGTTGACGGGCGGCCCAAGGGCTCGCCCAACGGCGTAAGGCGCTGAGGAATCGTCTATGAGCATTGACCTGGATTTTGATCTCCTGCCCGCGCTCCCTCGCCCCGCGGGAAAAGGCGTGGGCATCGGAGTAGTAGGTGCCGGGTTTATTGTCCGTGATATTCAACTGGTCGCCTATCGAAACGCGGGATACAACGTGGTGGCGATCGCCTCCGACAATCCAGAATCTGCCCGGCAGGTTGCGGCGCTGCGATCCGTTCCGAAAGCATACGCGACCTGTAGTGAATTGCTGCGCGACCCTGCCGTTGAGATGGTCGACATTGCCATTCCACCCGACCAGCAGTTGGCCGTCGTGCGCGAAGCCGTGTCCGAGCGCGAGCACATTAAGGGCATCCTCTGCCAGAAGCCGCTGGCGGTTACGTTCGCCGACGCGCGGGAGATCGTCCGCCTCTGCCATGAAGCGGGGATCAAGCTCGGCGTCAATCAGAACATGCGCTACGACCAGTCGATCCGCGCCCTGAAGACGCTCCTGCAGCGCGGCGAGCTGGGCGAGCCGGTGCTCGGGACGATCGAGATGAGAGCGGTCCCGCACTGGCAAACGTGGCTTCGGAATTACGGCCGCCTGACGCTGCTCAACATGAGCATCCACCATCTCGATTGCTTCCGGTTTCTCTTCGGCACCCCGGACACAGTATTCGTGAGCGCGCGGCAGGACCCTCGAACCGGCTTCCCACATAGGGATGGCATTTGCCTTTACATCCTCGAATACGCGAGCGGACTGCGCGCCGCGGCCTGGGACGACGTCTGGGCCGGACCCGGTCCGGTCGGCGCCGTCAAGGACCACTACATCCGTTGGCGCGTGGAAGGCACCGAGGGCATGGCGCAGGGCACGATCGGCTGGCCCGCTTATCCAAATCGGCAGCCGAGCACGATTGACTTCACCTCGAAGCGGCGCCCGGGCTACCTGTTTGCGCCGCGCTGGTCCGAGGTCTGGTTTCCCGACGCCTTCGCGGGCACTATGGGCCAGCTCCTCGAAAGCGTGGCGCGCGACACCGAGCCGGAGATCGGCGGTCGCGACAATCTGGAGACGATGGCGCTCGTCGAGGCCGCCTACCGCTCGCTCGAAGAGCACCGGTTGGTCGAGATTGCGGAGATTCTCGAAGGCCGAAGAGCCTGACGCGCTCCTTGCGCCCGGCCAGGTATACGAACTCGCGCTGCAGGCGGATCTAGGTGATATCGGCCCGCCAGAGCTGATCCCCGTCAGCTTCATCCGTCTCGCCAGGTTCAGATAAACCTCTAGCGGGTGCTTCGAGTTCGCGGTCATCCCGAAGGACTTGGGCTGCACCGCCAGCAGGTTGTCGCTGCGCATCAGCCGCCATACCCGCTTGTGATTCACTAGACTAGAGACCGTTCTGCTCGTCGAAACGTGAATTTTGTTCTCGTTTCGCTGCGCGATCCCAGGGCCGACGCTTGGGTTGGCGCTGGCACGGCCTGGAAGGCCGTGCTGCGTCGCGCATAGCACGGGCTCCCTGCCAGGGACGTAGCACGGGCATCTTGCCCGTGCCTTGGGCCGGGGCAAGCCGGCCCGACGTCGCGATTCCCGGACGGCCGCAGCCCGATCAGCTCGTGACGCTGATGCGCTCGAAGATTACGGACCGGGCTGCCGTCCGTCCGCACCACGGATACGGCGGTCGTGCTTGCCAAGCCGGGCGGCCACGCGTACATTGAGAGGCGACTGCGCGGGGCAGGGAGCGGAGGGCCCCGCTAACCGGTACCTCCTGGGGAGGCTCTGACAAGATGCGCAAAGATCTCGCTTACGCCTGGCGGACGCTGAGAAAGAGCCCGGTATTTGCCTTGACGGCAGCCACGACGCTCGCACTCGGGATCGGAGCAAGCACCGCGATCTTCAGCGTGACCGATGCCGTGCTGTTGCGGCCCTTGCCTTATCCGGACGCCAACCGCCTGGTATTGGCCTGTTCGGACATGACGCGCCGCCACGTTCGCGACTTTCCCTTTTCGAACGCCGATTTCATCGATTTGAAGAACGGGTCGAAGCGCTTCTTCGAGGACTTCGCAGCCCTCAACACTGGCCGCGGTGTGGTGCCGCGCGAAGACGGCACCTCGGAACAGGTGGTCTTTGCCGGCGTTACCACGAACTTTTTTCATCTGCTCGGCGCCAGGATTCTCGTCGGACGCGACTTCACGGACTCGGACGGTACACCGCAGCCGCCTCCGCCTCCGGGCGCAACTCCGAACGCCGCCGGTCAGAACCCCGCAGCCGGGCCGGCAGCGCCGCAGCTTCCGACGTTCGCGATCTTGAGTTATTCATACTGGCAGCGGCGCTACGGCGGCGACGCGTCAATCGTCGGGCACGGCCTTCTGCGGGCGGGAAATATCAGCCTGCAGATCGTCGGTGTGCTGGCGCCCGGATTCGAATTGTTCTTCCCGCCCAACCTGAACATCGAGCAGTCGCCCGACATTTGGGTTGCGAACCGCCTCGCCTATGACGCGGCCAACCGGCTGAACGTGTCGCTTCAGCCCGTCGGCAAGCTCAAGACGGGCGTTTCACTGCGGCAGGCTCAGTCGGAAGTGGATGTGGTAGCCGCCGAGAACCGTCAGGCCGTTCCCATCCTCCAGACCGCGGGTTACGCTATTCGGCTCGAACCGATGAAGGGGTATCTGGTCACGGACGTTCGCCCAGCCATCCTGGCGTTAATGGGCGCGGTCATTTTTCTACTGCTGATCGCATGCTCGAACGTGGCCAACCTGCTGCTGGTGCGTGCCTCGTTGCGCGAGCGGGAACTGGCCGTGCGCACCGCGCTTGGCGGCAGCCGATGGCGCCTGGTGCGGCAGATGCTTGCCGAAGCGCTGCTGCTCTCCGCCTTCGGAACGGCGCTGGGTGTCGCCCTGGCTTGGGCCGGGATCCGCGAACTGCTCGCCATCGCGCCTCAGAACCTGCCGCGCCTCGAATCCATCACCATCAATCCCGCGGTGGTCGTGTTTGCCGCGCTCGCAGGCTTGCTGTCGACCGTGCTGTTCGGCATCGCGCCGGCGTTGCGCGCTTCCCGGCCCGATGTTATGAATGTGCTCCGCTCCAGCGCCCGTGTCGGCGGGCTGAGCGGCGGCGGACTTCTGCGCAGTGCCGTGGTGGTGGCGGAAGTCGCCCTCTGCTTCGTCCTGCTGATCGGTTCCGGGTTGATGATCCGCAGCTTCCTGGCCCTGCAGCGCATCGATCCGGGATACGATCCGAAGGGCTTGCTGACCTTTAATGTACTCGGCGGATTTCAGGGCCGGCCGCAACCCGATCAACGCGCGGCGCTGATGCGGGAGCTCCGCGACAAGTTTCGCAGCCTGCCCGGCGTGGAGAGCATCGGGTCCGCGACGCCTTTTCCGCTCGCCGGAGGCTTCGCCCCCATCCGCTGGGGCCTGGAACCGGCGCTCGCCGATCCCAGCAAATTCCAGGCGGCCGATCTCGAGATCGTGCTGCCGGGCTACTTCGAGACTCTGCGCACGCCGCTGCTCTGGGGACGCACTTTCACCGACGCCGACAACGCGCCGAACCGCAAGGTTGTGATGGTGGATCAGGCCCTCGCCGCCAAGGCCTTTCCCAACGAGTCCGCGGTCGGCAAGCGCATTCTGGTTCGCATCAATACGCCCCAACCGGAATGGGTTGAGATCGTCGGCGTGGTCGGCCATCAGCGCGACACGTCGCTGGCCGAATCCGGACGGGAGCAGGTTTACGTCACCGACGGGTTCATCGGGCATGGCGCGGCTCAGACGTGGGCCCTTCGCACCTCAGGTAATCCGGCAAACCTCGCGGGGCCGGTGCGCGCGGCCGTCGCCCAACTCGATCCGCGCCTGCTCATCACCGAGATGCAGCCCATGCAGGATTTGGTGGAGAAGTCCAAAGCGCCCACACGATTTTCTCTGTTGCTGATCGGCGTGTTTGCCGTGATTGCGGCCCTGCTCGCCGCCATCGGACTCTACGGTGTGCTTTCGACCGTGGTTCGGCAGCGCACCGCCGAGATCGGCGTCCGCATGGCCATGGGCGCCGTGCCGGGCAATATCTTCAAACTCGTCGTGGGCCAGGGTCTTCGTCTGAGCGCCGCCGGCGTGGTGATCGGCCTGCTCGCGGCTCTGGCCTTTACGCGCGTCATGACCAGCATGCTGGTGAACATCAGGGCGACCGACCCCGCCACCTACGTGCTGATGGCGACGCTCTTCTTTGTGATCGCGGCCCTGGCCTCGTGGCTGCCAGCGCGCCGCGCAGCCGCGCTCCACCCGAGCGTCGCTCTGCGCGAGGAGTAGGTCGTCCGAAGCACCGGGAGACGGCGCCCATGACGGAACCAGGGTCCGAGTGGCGACGCCGAATAAAAATCAGGCATCCAAGCGACTTGTAGCGGCCATATGTGTTAAGGGATTCAGGGGGACGGCTCCCCCC
Organism: Terriglobia bacterium; assembly: GCA_035946575.1. GTDB lineage: Bacteria > Acidobacteriota > Terriglobia > UBA7540 > UBA7540 > Gp13-AA77. The sequence continues at coordinate 18,087 of DASYZG010000013.1, forward strand.
GCCGAGGTGATGCCGTGAAGAAGGTTTCCGCTCTCATTCTGCTTCTGGGTCTTTCCGCATTTTTTTCGGCTTGTGGCAACGGCTATAACGGGATGTCCGTAACGCCGGCGCAGGTTTCCGTGACGGTCACGCCCGCGTCAGTGAGCGTGCAGACCGGCAAGCAGGTGCAATTCATGGCCAGCGTGATGAACACCAGCAACACTGCTGTGACCTGGCAGGTCAACGGGACGACCGGCGGCGGCACCGGCACCGGCACGATCACCACCGGCGGCCTCTACACCGCGCCTTCTTCGGTACCTTCGGGCCAGATCATGGTGACGGCAGTTTCGCAGGCGGACACCACGGTTTCCGCGACCGCCATGGTGACCGTCACGGCCGCGACCGCCACGCTTTCGATTTCGCCCGCCAGCGCCACCGTTCTGGCCGGCGCCACCCAGCAGTTCACAGCGACCGCGTCCGGAGCGAGCGCCGCCGTGACCTGGCAGGTAAACGGCACCGCAGGCGGCAGCTCCGCTCTGGGGACGATTTCGACGGGCGGGCTCTACACGGCCCCAACCACACCTCCTTCCGGCCAGAAGGTCACAATCACGGCAGTCGCGCAGGCGAACGCGTCCGAGAGCGCGGCTGCGCCGGTAACAGTGGTGCCCTCAGTCGCGACTTTGAAGGGCCTGTATGCGTTCAGCGTGAAGGGATACAACGCGAGCGGACTGCTGCTCGAAGCCGGGAGCTTCCAGGCGGACGGCAAGGGCAACGTTACCAGCGGCGAGGAGGACGTCAACAGCGGCGCCGGCATATTCGGTCCCGTGACGTTCACGGGTTCCTATACGGTCGGCACCGATGGCCGGACAACCCTGCAGATCAACCCGCCCGTTTCCACCGGACTCAATTCCGAAACCTTCGACGTCGTTTTGACGTCGGGCACCCATGGGCGCCTGATTCGCTTTGACTCATTCGCGACGGGTATCGGCAGCCTCGACTTGCAGGATTCGTCGGCCTTCAACGCGGCTGCGCTCAAGGGAAACCTGATCGTGAGCCTGGACGGCACCGACATCACCGGCGCCATCAACTCGACGGCTGGTATCGGGTTGCTGTCCTTTGACGGATCGAGCGCCGTCTCGAGCGGTCTGCTGGACCTGAACGACAACGGGTCCTCGACCACCGGCAATGCGGTGAGCGGCACTTACACCCTGGACTCTCCGGCCACAAACGGGCGCGGCGAGTTCAGCGTCGCCGGCAGCGCGGGCACGTTCGACTTTGTCTTCTACATCGTTGGAACCGGCCAGATCAAGCTGATCTCGACGGACACCAGCCCCGTCTGGGGTGGCACGGCGCAGGTCCAGACCTCCTCAAGCTTCAGCAACGCTTCGCTGCGCGGCGGTGTCGTGTTCCTTGCCGAGGGTGTCAACAGTAATGGCACCCTGGCCGACGCCGGGCGCTTCACCTCCACGGCCGGCGGTACCCTGTCGGATGGCACTGGCGACGAGAACAGTAACGGCACGGTGACGTCGGGTTACGCCTTCACGGGAACGTACACCATCGACAGCACGGGCCACGGCACTCTGCAGGTTGTTAACTCGTCCCTCGGCAACGCCAATTACACGTTCTATCTTGCGAGCGACAGCCAAGGCGTCCTCATGACCACCGACGCGGCCTTCGCGACCATCGGTGTGATTGACGAGCAGGCGGAGACTCTGTTCACCCCGGTCACCGACTCGTCCCTCGGATTCACCCTGGACGGCATTTCGAGCACCGGGCCCATTGACAAGCTGGGCCAGATCAGTTCTTCGAGCGGCAAGGGAAGCGAGGATGTGATCAGCGAGGATGTGAACGGCATTACGAGCCTGAATCCCAATGTCGCCATAACGTCCACGCAAACGACGGGCGCGAATGGCGTGGGCAAGCTGACCATCGCCGGCGGCGGCAGTTCGCGCTCGTTGGACGTCTACATGATCTCGAACACGGAAATGCTATTGATCGGACTCGACACCGATCAGGTGCTCGGCGGCGGTATGGAGCAGCAGTTCCCTTAACAATCTGTTGAAAACGTTTCGGAACCCTGTCATTCCGAGCACAGCGAGGAATCGCGCATCTGATTTAAAGGACTTGCGAGATTCCTCGTCGCCTACGGCTCCTCGGAATGACATTCTGAGCAAGTTTTTCAACAAACTGTTAAGGCGAAAACGCCCGGCGGCCGTTTGCTGAGCATTCGGGCGTGAGCATTCTTTGCACTGGCAGCCACGCACGCTTCATAGTATTTTGGGATTGGCGCGCGCCCGTAGCTCAGTTGGATAGAGCGGCAGACTTCGAATCTGTAGGTCGGGGGTTCGAGCCCCTCCGGGCGCGCCATTACTCCCGCCTTTACCACACAGAGCAGTTGCATTTGGCGCCCTTCGATTGCATGAACCGCACCGGCGGCACAAACACCAGCCCAGACGGACGCCGCGAAAATCTCTTTTCACCTCGACCGGCGCGCTGCCGTAGCTCCGGAAACGAATCGGATCCTCAGCGCGAAGTTAAATCTTCCGCCGGCCAAAGTTACGAACTTTTGACAAGCCCATGACAACGCCCGGCTCGGGGCAGTTTAGGTTTGAATTGGGCCAGGCGCTCAGATTTCGCTGAGCGTATAGTTTGAAAGGACGCTGTTCATGAGCTCTTTGAATCTAGTCGTCCTTTTCTCTTCCGGAGTCATTCTGGGCGTGGTCGTGTGCCGCGTGCGCGACAACGCCAAGCTGGCCCTGTACCGGCGGTTCATCGAAGATCGCCTCGGCCTGAAGCTGAGCCTTGGACTGTCCGGACCTTTCCCGTCCCACCGCTGAGAAGAGACGCGTTCGCCCCAAACACCGGCTGGGTCGGGTGCAAAGCGCAGTTCATAACCACTTTGGGTATAGTCTGGTCACTGCGTCAATGGTAATCTTCTATCGCGGAGCAGCGTCCCTTTACCTCAGTTTGCGACGCAGCTTCCGCTAGAGGGGGATTTGAGGGTGCGCGCTTTGTATGTTCCGGCCGGACGGAGGCCCGTGCCCTCTCACCCTTGACCGCGTATTAACGACGATTACAAATCAGGGTGACAGATCGTACTGAAGCGCGGGCGTCCCCGCCCGTGATTTTCGGGCCTGGGACAGGCGTGCTACAGCGCACCGCTGCATTTTGTAATCCTCTATAGGACCTTCCAATAGCAGCCGTTTCGAGCCCTGACAATCGGATGTAATAGCCTCACGTCTCCTTGACAGAAACGGCCAGCGCTCCGAAACAATGAGAACTTGGCGTGACGGTGACGGCCTTTCAGAGAAGCGGCCTGCACGCAGGTCGCGGGTGGAGGCCGAATGCCTTCGGCGCTTTTGGGGCGGCTGTCGGACTCTTAACGCGCTGCGGTGCGACGCCTTTCTGACGGCTCAGCAGAAACCAAATTGGTGAACTTAACAACGGGGGGTGGAACATAGATGGAGAAACGCAAGAGGACGTTGCCCGGAATACTGATTGCTGTCGCGCTCGTGGCACTCGGACTATTATTGGCCACACTTCTCGAGCCTCCACGTTACCAGGCACAGTCGCAGGACACAGTCGCGACGCAGGTCAGCGATCAGCTTGCCGGGGCGCGCCCGCTGAGCGGAGTGACGGCGCTGTCGCAGAACCAGCTGCAGATCGCACTCCTGCACTGGTACAACGCCAATCTGACCACCTCGTTCACCGCCGGGACTTCTCCTTACGGCATAGCCTTTGACGGCCAAAGTATGTGGGTGTGCAACAACGGGAGCGACAATGTGACCAAGCTGCGGACCAGCGACGGAACGAACCTCGGCACCTTCAGTGTCGGCACCAATCCGATCGCCGTTGCCTACGACGGGGCAAACGTCTGGGTGGCGAACATCAACGGCGGCAACCTGACCGAGTTGAATGGCAGCACGGGCGCGTTGATCGGGACGTTTTCGGCGGGTGGCCAGCCCAACGCCTTGGCGTTTGACGGAACCAACATCTGGGTGGCGAACGGCTCGAGCAACAACGTCAACAAAATCAAAGCAAGCACCGGAGCAAAGGTGGGCACCTTCGCCTCGAGCGGAACTTATCCTTCGGGAATTGCCTTCGATGGGACCAACATCTGGGTGGTGAACAACACAAGCAACAACGTGACCAAGATGTCGACAGCCGGTGCGGTGCTGGGTACGTTCAGCGTAGGTACGGCGCCTTCGGGCATCGCCTTCGACGGGACTCACTTGTGGATCGCGAATTACGGCAGCAACAACGTGACCGAACTGTCCACCTCCGGCACTCTCGTCGGCACCTTCAGCACCGGGCATGGTCCGACCGGCGTGGTCTTCGACGGGGCCAGCATCTGGGTCAGCAATTTCAATGCGGGGTCGGTCACCCGGCTCAAGGCGAGCACCGGCGTCACCCTGAACACTTTCACCGTCGGGACTGAACCCGCGGGGGTCGCCTTTGACGGCGCTAATGTCTGGGTAGCGAACTTCGGCGGCACGACAGTCAACAAAATGTAGACTGCCGCTCGCGTCGGACCCGGTATAGGGCACCATCGGGTTCGGGATCACGTAGTTCCCGTCATAGAAGACCTTGAGGATGGCGATGCACGCGCCGCCCACGCTACCGTGGCCGGTGCGGTAGGACGGGTGCGTTGGCTAGCCTTCGGGAAAGGCCTGCGATAGCCGAAGAGTCTCCATCGTCTTGTTCTCGCCAGGCCTGCCCTCTGCCACCCCCCTGCGCAGTTTCGACTGCAGGTTTCCGTAACAGTCGGCCGGCCCCCCTCGCCAACTCTCAGATTGACAACGTGGAATGCTCATACCATGATTAAGGTATCGGTACCAAACCGGGGCCAGCGGCTGCGCCGCCTGCCGGGCACCGGGAGTTTCATGGAGGTCCTTACGAATGGCGCCACTCTTCCACCGCTCGTCCCGAGACCCACTGTCGCCGCCGCTTCGTTCAACGAGGATTACAAACTCCCCGTACGGTGGAGCGCATCCGCGGAAAGGCACGGAGAACGCCACGAGCATCTCTCCGAAAGCCGGAATGTCCACTGGAATCAATGGGATGGAGGGCTCATGCCCCTGAAAGTGAGATCGTCGTGCCGGAAGCGCTCTTCACAACTGAGAGTCGCCGCCTCGTTATCCCTCGCCTAATCAGGCGCTTGGCGCCTGATCCCGCAAACTTCAGTAGACTCACTTTTCCAGGCACACAGCAAAAACACCACTCAGACACCCACCGTGCCAAAGCCAGAATATCTCATGGAATCAGGAGGATAGCTCAAAAAGGGGGGCTAGACCGAAAGCCAGAATGTCCTTTAGAAACCACATGACCGTCTGCGTCGGCCATCCCCGGAGATGAAAATGGGCGCGAGTATTGGGCCGGGGTGGGTAGAATCGAGGCGTGATGGGGAGGATGGCCGGTAATTT
>DASYZG010000014.1:0-1554 GCA_035946575.1 Terriglobia bacterium
CACCGAGAGGAGTCCGCTGATGAAGACCACGAGGAAGATCTCCACGACCTCTACCCACCATGGCCCACCGATGAGCCGACCCAGGGCGGTCATGAGCGCGCCGCCGACTGCGGTCATTCCCAGTGACCATGCCTGTGTGCGCGACGACGTGCCGACGTCCCCGAATGAGGTAAGCAATGCACCAGTCATGACCAGGACACCAAACGCACGCTGACCAAGCAGGGTCAGAACAAGCAGGGGCAGGAATATCGCCAGGGCGGTATAGAAGCCTTTGACCGGATTTGGCTTGGTGCCGGAGTTGCTGCGGAAAAGAACCGCCATTCTCTCCATCACTCTCTCTTTCCTCGCCAATTTCGACCTCTGGCAATGCCAGTGGCATTGCCAGGAATGCTAGAAGTATGGGTCAACACTGTCACGAGTCGATTTGGACCCCGGCTAGCGTTCGGCTCCACCTCCTCCCGCGGCGACATACTCGGCGTCCGCCAGCCACCGTAAAGCCCGCAGGCCGGGCATAAAGAAGTATTCCCCGCCGCGGTTGATCACGAACTGCGGCAAGCCGCCGAGGCGCTGGCGGATAGGCTGCTTGGGGATGGTGAACACGCCGGTCCCGTCATTGGGCCCACAAATCGGATCCTTCTCACTGGGTGCCCCAATGAAGGTGCCCTGATTGACCCACTCACTCTGGACAAACTCGAACTGCCGCGCAAGTGAGGCACCGATGAAGACGAAGATGATGCCACGCTCGGCTCCGTCGTCCTCCAGGACCCCCTCGGGAAGCAGGGGCCCGTAGACCGTGCCGCGGCGAATCAGGCGGTGGCGATTGACCTGGGTGATTTCGTGCTTGAATTGGTCGCGCGGGTTCATGCGCCGTGCATGCGAGCCAAGCGGGCATTTGAGGCCCTTGGGGTCGGAGTCCGCGTAGAGAAAATCGTTGTTGCGGGCCGGGTCGGCACCGAGCTTTGGGTCATCGGACTCTGGACAGAGCGCGAGGGGCGCGCCGCTGCGCCAGCGGCCCATCATCTTGGCGGCCAACCATTCTTGCTCCTCTGCACTGCTCGCCTGTTCTGCCAGATAGCGGCGGAATGCAGCGACATCTTGATACAGTTTTCTCAAGGCGACATACGACCCGTTGCGTCCCAGCACCTCGGGCTGGGGCATCGGAGGCAGTCTCCCTGCTTCATCGAGATATCCTAAGACAAACTCTCCGGCCTTGAGCGGAGCTTCCTGTGGATTGCTTCCGGTCAGACCGCTCCCCTCGATCGCCGGTTGGCTGATGGCGTCCCGAAAGCCGAAGGGTTCGCGCCCAGTGGGAAGTTGATAACAGTCCTGCCGGTAGATCGCCGTCACGCCTGGCATCTGCTGGTAGGCCTGTCTTGCAGGAGAGAGGACCTTCGCCAGGCGCGTCTGATCAGGAGCGAGCGCGGCGATCACGAGATGGACCTCCGATGTGCCCAACGGCCATTCCCAGTTTTCAGGAGCGCTCGCGCCCACATCGCCCAGTTCCGCGGCGCGTGCCGCCATCCCCTGCTGGAACTCCGGTGAGAAGCTCTCAAG
>DASYZG010000015.1:0-22135 GCA_035946575.1 Terriglobia bacterium
CGAGTTGCTCTCCAGCAGAGCTCGCCTCCGCTTCACCAGCCGTCGCCCAGTCTGAGCCCAGGGAGGAGATTTGAGAAGGAAAATTCATCGAATGGCAAAGTGTGCAAATACCGACTGTCTCAGCCGAGGGGTTCACCCCATTTTGAGGTGATAGGCTCTAAGCATGGTACGTCCTGAACATGCTGATTTAGCAGATGAGAGCCCCTGTCCGGGCACGTCCCACGACCTTCCCGTAAGAAGGAATCTCGGCGAGGTGGGCTGGACCAAAAACGGGCCGAAATCGAGGAACGAACCCACCATGTGCTTTGGAATCAACAAATCGATTCTCAACGCGGAGGTTCCAAATGCGCGAATCGAAGGGTCAGTTCGAAGCAACATCCATCCCAGTCCTCTCTTGCGTTCTCCAGGCGCCGGACGGGAGAGAAAAAATAGAAATGAGAATTTTACGAACGAAGCCATCAGGTTGTTGAAAACAAAGGATGGCGTTTTGGGGAACCCAAGAGGTGCATGAAAACAAATGACTTAGGTATGTAAACCCAAGAGGTTGCTGATGTGCAAGGACTTATGGCCTCCGAAGGGATCCAAAACGAAATGCTTTCACCGCAGAAGGAGGCTTTTACCGATGAAAACGGGCCTGAACGGCGGTTCTTGAAGGGCCGGTTCTAGGCGCCGGGATGAAGTTGTAGCCTGTGTGAGGCTACACCGAAGCCCAGATTCCCTTGACCTTCGCATACTCCTCGGTTTTGGCTGGCCTATGTCACAAAGAACGCGAAAATCCCGACAGCTCTTCGACCGCGCTTTGGCGAGCCTGGTTGAGGGTGGCAGTTCGCCTTCACGGGGTCCGGCGAACTATGGCGATTATCCCCTTTTCATCGAGCGCGGCATCGGCGCGCGCTTGTGCGACGCGGATGGCAACGAATACCTCGACTGGATGATGGCGTACGGCGCCCTGCCGCTCGGTCATGCCCATCCGCGCGTGGTCGAGGCGATCACCGAAGCGGCCTCGAGTGGCACGCTCTTTGCCGCCGCGACGGAGGTGGAAATCGAGGTCGCCGAGATGCTGCGCGCGATGATTCCGGGCGCGGAGCGCGTACGCTTCGCCAATACCGGCACCGAAGCCGTGATGGCGGCGATTCGTTTGGCGCGCGGCTTCACGGGCCGGCCGAAATTCATCAAGTTTGAGGGACACTATCACGGCTGGTACGACGACTTCCTGGTCAATGCCCATCCCCAGCCGGTCGCGTCGCTCGGCCATCCTCACGACCCGGTGAAAATCGCCGACAGTTCCGGACTGAACCGGCGGGCCCTGGACGATACCGTGGTTGTGCCCTGGAACGATCTCCAGGCCGTGGAGCGGGCGCTCGAAACGCATCGCGGACAGATCGCCGCCATCCTCAGCGAGCCGGTCATGGCCAATATGGGCGTGATCCCGCCCGCGCCAGGTTATCTCGCCGGGCTGCGCAGGCTTGCAACCGGGCACCGCGCCCTGCTGATCCTCGATGAGACCGTGACCGGGTTTCGAATTGCCCCCGGCGGCTGCCAGGAGCGCTTCGGCGTGACGGCAGATCTTGCTACCTTCGGCAAAGCGCTGGGCGCAGGTCTGCCGGTCGCCGCCATCACCGGACGTGCCGAAATCATGGAAGGCTTCGCCTGGGGTGGCGTGCTGCATTACGGCACCCAGAACGCTTCGAGGATCGGACTGGCGGCGGCGCGCGCCAGCCTGCGCGAACTGCAACGCGATCGGGGGGCGGCCTTCAGTCACCTCTGGCAAATCGGCGAGAAACTTGCCGCGGGCCTCAATGCGGCTTTTCGCGACACCGGTACGGGTGCGATCGCGCAAGGCGTCGGTCCCATGTTGCAGATTCTCTTCACGGATCGGCCCGCGATTCACAACTATCGCGAGTTCTGTGGGTACGTTGACCGGGCTAGGTATCGACGGCTGGCGCTCAGCCTGTTCGAGCATGGCGTCTACATGTCGCCATCGGCCGCCTTGCACTCCGTCAGTTCGCTCGCGCACACCGAAGACGACGTAGGGTTCACCCTCGATGCGGTGAGAAAGGTGCTGGCCGATGGCGGCTTCTGAACCGACCGGTGCACTCGTCGGACGCATCGCCATCGTCACCGGAGCCGCGTCCGGAATCGGCAGGGCGACGGCCGAGCTTTTTGGCCGCGAAGGCGCTCAGGTAGTGCTGGCGGACGTAGAGAGCGCTTCCGGCGAGGCCGCCGCGCGGGAAATCGCGGAGCACGGCGGCCGGGCGATCTTCGAGCGGGTGGACGTGACCGAGGCCGCGGACGCGCATCGCCTGGTGGAGCGGGCGCGGCAGGAATTTGGCGCCTTGCACGTGTTGGTGAACAGCGCTGGCGTCATGCGGCGCGCCACGGTCATCGAACTCGAGGAGCCGGACTGGGACCGCGTGCTCGCGGTTAACGTCAAGTCGATCTTTCTGCTGTCCAAGCACGCCCTTCCCGTGATGGCCGCGTCCGGCGGCGGGTCGATTATCAATGTAGCCTCGGGTTGGGGGCTGGCGGGCGGGCCGCGGGCCGCCGCTTACTGTGCCTCCAAGGGCGCCGTGGTCCTGCTGACCAAGGCCATGGCCATCGACCACGGTCCGGAGAAGATCCGCGTGAACTGCGTCTGCCCCGGCGACACGGATACGCCCATGCTGCGCGGCGAAGCGCTTCAGCTGGAGGAGCCCGAGGCGGCATTCCTCGCCGCGGCAGCCCGGCGACCGCTGGGCCGCGTGGGCACGCCGCAGGAAATCGCGCAGGCCATCCTGTTTCTCGCCGGCACGGCTTCATCGTTCATGACCGGTGCCGCCCTGGTGGTGGACGGAGGAGGGCTCGCGGGGGGCTGACCGGACCGTCATGAATCACGACCAAATCTGTGCGCTGTGCGGGCAGCCCATACCGCCCGGCCAGCCTGACTGTCCGCGCTGCCGGCGGAATCTGTTCCTCAAGCCAGATACCATTCTCAGCCTGACGCTGGCGGGTCTGCTCGTGCTGTTCACCATAACCGGCTTCGCCGTTCAGGCCTATAAGGCCAGGTATGCGGCACTCGGCAGGCAGTGGTATCAGAGAGGCGCGAAGGACCTCAATGCAGGCCATGTGGATACAGCCATCGTTGATTTCCGTACGGCTCTGATCTACGCACGCGACGACGAGAATTGCGATCTGAGCCTGGCGCAGGCCTTGAGCGCCGCCGGGAGGACGGAGGAAGCAAAAGCATACCTGACGGGCTTGTGGGAGCGTGATCCCGGCAACGCAGAGGTGAATCTCGAACTCGGGCGCTTGGCCGCGCGCGCGGGCAATACCGGCGACGCTCTGCGCTACTATCACGGCGCCATGTATGACGACTGGCCTGGCCGCGACCCCGCCGAGGCTCGTCGTCAGGTGCGTCTGGAGCTCTTCCAATACCTGATCCAGCAAGGCGACCAAGCCCAGGCTGAGGCCGAACTCATCGCCATGGCCGCTCTGCTGCCTCCAGACCCGGAGCTCTACACAAGGGTTGGGCAACTCTTCATGGAAGTCGGCGATTACCAGCGCGCATCATCCGAATTCGAAGCTGCGCTCAAGCTCGATCGGAACGCGGGCGAGGCGACCCTCGTAGGTGCCGGCAAGGCGGAATTCTACCTCGGGAACTACGAAGCCGCGCGCCGCCACCTGGAGCGAGCCCTGCGGGAGAGTCCGGGAGCTGCCCGGCGGCAGCAAGTGGAGGATATGCTCGAGCAGGCGACGCTGGTGTTGTCCGCTGATCCTTTCGCCTCGAACTTGTCGCTCGCGGAGCGCAACCGGCGGGTGATCCAAGCGTTCCAAGAAGCTCTGCAACGCCTGGCGTCGTGCGGAGTGCCCGCTTCTGCCCCCTCAGGCCAGAGCGGCACTGCGCCCCAACCCGAAGCCGCGAACAACTCCCTCGCGGCGCTGGCGAATCAGGCGGGTGCGTTGCAGCCGCAGGCTCGCCCGGACTCGCTACTCAGGAATCCGGATCTTGCCACCAGGATCATGAGCTTTGTGTTTGATGTCGAACAGGCGTCGGCGGCGGGCTGTGGCGCGCCGCAGCCTCTGGATCGCGCCTTGATGCTGTTGGCCTTGCGGCGCGGGAGCTCCGGACAATGAGCGAACCGGCGACCACCCCCGGGGAGAGCGTGCTGGCGGAGCCCAGTCCCGGCACCCGTACGGATCAGGCCGGCACTGGAGAGCGAAGCTGGGTGCGCCGCACCTTGGAACTTACACGTCTGCTCAGGATGCGGGAGGGCCAGCTTTTTCTGGTCCTCGCTGTTCTCATCGGCATCTTCTCCGGACTTCTGGTCGTATGCTTCCAGATCGCGATCAATGCCACGCGCCTGTGGCTTCTGGGTTCCGCGCTGGCGCCTTCCGCCCTCCGTTTGATTCTGGTCCCGGCTCTGGCGGGCCTCGTCGTCGCCTTCCTGGTGATGAGGGTCTTTCCGCAGGTCCGCGGCAGCGGCGTGAATCAGACCAAGGCTGCCGTTTACGCTTCCAACGGGCATATTCCTTTCAATACTGTCGTAGGCAAGTTCATCACTTGCGCCCTGGCGATCGGCAGCGGCCAGTCACTCGGCCCCGAAGATCCATCGCTGCAGATCGGCGCCGGCTTTGCGTCGTGGCTGGGACGGCGACTGCGCATCTCACGCGATAAGGTCCGCCTGATTTCGCCCGTGGGTGCCGCAGCGGGGCTGGCAGCGGCTTTCAACGCTCCCGTCGCTTCCGTGCTCTTTGTAATCGAAGAGGTCATTGGCCGTTGGAGCGCCGGAGTCCTGGGCGCCATCGTGCTGGCAGCTCTTTCCAGCGTGGTGGTGATGAGGAACTTCCTGGGCAACGAACCGTTATTCCGCGTGACCAGCTATCGTCTTGGGCACCCCTCCGAATTGATCGCCTACGCCGTACTGGGGGTAGTCGGAGGATTGGCCGCCGTGGTGTTCACCCGGCTCATCGCCATTCTGCGCCCGCGGCTGATGCGGCTTCCCTGGCGCACCCATTATGTCCAGCCGGCGATTGCCGGCCTGGCTGTAGGGCTGATCGGCCTCGCGTTCCCCCAGGTGATGGGCGCAGGTTACGAGGTCATCGACCAGGCCATGCATGGACAGTATGTGTGGCAACTGCTGGCCGTACTCGCGGGCGTGAAGATCATTGCCACCGTCATCTCATTCTCGAGCGGAACGCCGGGCGGAATGTTTGCGCCGTCGCTGTTCATCGGCGCCATGCTGGGCGGAGCCGTTGGGGGCGTGGAGCGGCACTTCTTCCCCGGCCTCACGGGTTCGGTCGGCGCGTACGCTCTCGTTGGAATGGGCACGGTTTTCGCTGGTTTTCTGCGGGTCCCCATGACCTCGGTCTTCATGGTTCTGGAGTTGAGCGGCAACTACTCCATCATCGTGCCCGTGGTGATCTCCAACGCCATCGCCTACGTCATCAGCCGCCGCTGCCAGAAAGTGCCGATCTTCGACATGCTCTCCCGCCAGGAAGGCATGGACCTCCCCTCGCTGGAGGCGCAGCGCGAAGAATCCACCTTGCGCGTGGAAACCGCGATGCGAGATTACGGCGCGCCCCTGCTGCACGGAGTACAGTCGGTGGGGGACGCGCTACGCCAGCTCGACGGTTCCGCCGAGCAGCACTTCCTGATCGATCAGGGCGCGCAGGGCTGGAGCCTGACGACCAAGGAGCGTCTGCAGATGCTGGCGCAGCAGACCAAGGGCGGCACGTTGCTTCGCGATTTGCCCGGCCCGCAGCGCCTGCCTCACGTCCATCCCGATCAACCCTTGGAAGTGGCTCTGCGCCGCATCGGTGATTATCCTTTGCTGCCGGTAACCAATCGCGTCCACTTGGATCGGCTTGAGGGCGTGGTGACACTGGAGGACATCCTGCGTGCCTACCGCGCATCGCTGGCAGGACCATGACCTTGGGGCCAGGCCTTGTGCCTGCTTTCCCAGTGGGAGAATCGTGGACGATGACCTATGGTGAGAACGGCCACTCGCGGCGTGCTTTCGCCCGCACGAAGTACGCAGCGCTGCCCACCGCGAGCACAGCGAAGGCGAAGATCAGGGATCGCGGCGCGGCGGTCCCGAGCACATAGAGCCAGCCCGCAATCGAGATCATCCCGGGCACGGGATATAACCACATTCGGAACGGGCGTTCCAGCCCGGGCTGGCGCCGGCGCAGGAGGAAAAAACCGATGGTCTGCGGAAGGTATTGGATCAGCACCCGCGTGGCAATCAGACTGCCGATCACTTCACTCAACCGCCCCAGGCTGAAGATCGAAGCGATCACTCCCAGGACAATCAGCGAGACGTATGGGAAAGCTCCCTTGGGGTGCAGGCGCCCGAAGATGCGGAAGAAATTGCCGTCGAGGGCGGCCGCATAAGGGATCCGCGAGTAACCGAGAAGCAGCGAGAATACCGACGAAAACGCGATCCAGAGCAGAAGCAGCGTCATCGCTTTCCCTGCCGATGAGCCTTCGAGCATCGCAATATACTCGGAGGCGACAAACTTCGTGTGGAGGAGGTGATCGAGCGGCATCACGCTCAGGAACGACGCACTCATCAGCACGTAGAGGGCTCCAACCGTTGCGATGGAGAATAGAATCGCCCGCGGAATCACGCGGCCAGGGTTGCGGATTTCCTCAGCGAGGTAGCAGACGTTGTAGTATCCGAAATAGTCGTAAAGCGCGTAAAGCGTGGCATGGCCCAGTGCCGCCCAGAATGCCCAATTCATCGACAACGGAACGCGGTTGTCGAAAAGGCGCGCCGCGCTCAGATGAGGCACGCCGGAGACGACGATCCAAAGGCATCCGCCCAGGACGCCGACCGCCAGCACCAGCGATAGATTCCCGATGGCCCCGATGTGGCGGTAGAGGAGCACCACGAGGAACAGCGGAAACAGGCCGGCGAGCAAACGCTCGCCCCAGACCGGCATTCCGGGCGTCAGATAATGAAAGTAGTTGGCAAAGCCGATGCTTCCGCTGGCCACGGAAAGCGGTGCCGAGAACATAATCTGCCAGACCATCAGGAAGGAGAGCCATCGGCCCGCACTCGCAGGCCCGTAGGCCTCGCGCAGATAGTTGTAGCTTCCGCCGGCTTTGGGAAGGGCCGCTCCCAGCTCCGCCCAGACAAGTCCGTCCGAGAAGGCGATAGCTGCGCCCACGAACCAGGCGAGTAACGCCTTCGGTCCGCCCATGGTGGCAAGAAGCAAAGGAATGGTGATATACGGCCCGATGCCCACCATGTCGGTGATGGCAAGCGCCGTGGACTGGGCTAATCCCAGTTCACGCCGCAAGTGCTGAGGCTCAGGAACTGTGCCGCGAGCAGCGGGATTTTGGGCCATGACGAGGCAGGCGCTAGCTCGGGCCGGGAGACGAACGCCCGCGGCGCAGGTTCAGACAAGCAATTTCCGAAGGACAATCGAAGCGGATGGGCACGATCACTTTCCCGATTCCGCGGCTGACGTAGATCTGGGTGTTGTGCAACCGGTTCCAGCCGTCCACAAAACGCTCACCGAGCCTGGATTTGTAGAGGTGGCGGAATCCGGGCACTCGCACCTGGCCGCCATGCGTGTGACCCGAAAGCACGAGATCGATGGCGTGCCGAGAGGCTTGCCAGATTCCCAGCGGGTTGTGGCAAAGCAGAATCTTGGCATCTCGCGCGGGCACGCCCTTGAGGGCTGACGGCAGGTCGTCGGAGCTCCACCAGATGTCGTCCACTCCCAGAATCCAGAGCGTTTCTGTGCCGGCGCGAAGCGGACGTCGGGAATTGCGCAGCACGCGGATGCGTTGCGACCGCAAGGCGCGGGTGATTTCGTCGGCATCGACCTGGAAATCGTGATTGCCGAGAACCGCAAAGATGCCGTGGCGCGCCTTCAGTCTGCCGAGCGCCCGGGCCACCGGCTGGATGTAAGCGGGCGAGAAGGTGACGTAATCACCGGTGAGCGCCACCAGGTCAGGCTCGAGGCGATTGGCGAGATAGACGGCACGTTCAACCTCTTCGAGCGGAGTGAAGATGCTGTGATGGATGTCAGTGAGGTGAACGATTCGCAGACCGTCAAGAGCCGCGGGAAGGCGGCGCAGCGAGATGACGGTCTCGGTGACCTCGGGATCGGGAGCCCACGGCGGCCGCGACGCGGCTGTATCGGCCAGGCCCAGCGACAGCATGGTCAGCTTTGGATGCCGAAGCATCCGGCGCGGGCGCCGCGCGCTTCGTGTCTGCCGCGTCGCTCGGCGTGCTGAGCCGGGCCCCTCATCGCGCCCGGCACCGCTGTCGAGCAGCGTGATCAGCTTGCGTCGCTCCCGGAGCCAATTGCGCGCTGTCAAAGCAGGACTCATCGATTCTCAGTTGCTCGTGGCTGCCGGTGCTTCGCCGTCTGGAGCGGTCTGCGGCGCGACCTCGCTGAACACAGACCTCATTTCGTCGTGAACGAGGCTATTGGAAGCGAAGACTTCGCGCCCCAGCAGCTCAAAGGGTCCGCCGGAAAGATCGGTCACGCGCCCCCCTGCCTCGGTCACGATCAAGGTTCCCGCCGCCTTGTCCCATGGATTCAGCTTCAGCTCCCAGAAGCCGTCGAAACGCCCGGAAGCCACCGAGCACAAGTCGAGCGCCGCCGACCCAGCGCGACGCACGCCGTGAGTAAGCTTGGTGAAGCGATAATACAGCTCAATATTCAGCTCGTGATCGCGCATGAATGGCGGAAAGCCGGTCGCCACCAGGCATTCGCTGAGGCGTACGTTCTTCGAAACGTGGATACGCTGCTGATTCAGATAAGCGCCCGACCCGCGCTCGGCGGTGAAGAGTTCGTCCCGGGTAGGATCATAGACCACGCCGGCAATGACTTCGTTGCGGAAAGCCAGCCCCAGCGTAACGCAATACACCGGGAAGCCGTGGGCGAAGTTCGTGGTCCCATCGAGCGGGTCCACGTACCAGCAGTAATCCGAGGCGGTCTTCTGGCCGCCGCCCTCCTCGCTGACAATGGCGTGCCTTGGGAACCGGCTCCGCAGACGCTCCACGATCAGCTCCTCCGAACGGCGATCAGCCTCGGTGACGATGTCGGAGGGACGCTTGTAGTGGATCTCGTGCGGCCGCTGCGCAAGCTGAGCGATCAGCGCGCCCGCTTCGTGCGCGATTTCAACTGCGCTGGCAAGATAAGTTTCCATATTGTGCCAGCCCGGCTCGCCTCCCTTACCGGACGACGGTCGTTGCCTTCTCGCCTTCCGCCCATATGGACCCATCTTCGAAGAATTCCTTCTTCCAGATGGGCACCATCTGCTTCAAACGATCGATCAGGTACCTGCAGGCGTCAAAGGCTGCCGCGCGATGCTCGGCGGTGACGATAATGGCCACGCTGGTCTCACCTATTTCGATGCGACCCAGGCGATGGATGATTCCGATGCGGTCGATACGGAACTTCGCCCGCGCCTCACTGCCGATCTCCTGCATCTTTTTCACGGCCATCGATTCGTAGGCCTCGTATTCGAGGTAGAGCGTGCGCCGCCCGCCCAGATGATTGCGGACAATGCCTTCGAACACCACCACGGCGCCGTCCTCGGGCTCCTTCAGTTCACCGGCGAGGCGCGTAGTCGGAATCGCCTCACGCGTCAGACGGACGAAATCCTCCCCGCTGGCCCCGTCATGGCCGCCGCTCACTGGAGGAATAAACGCCACTTCGTCACCGTCATTCAATGGCCAGGAACGCTCGCGAAATTCCTCGTTGACGGCGACGAGCAGAGAGCCGCGCATCTCCGCCAGACGCGGGAAGCGAACCTCGTAGCGGCGTCGCACATCGTCGACCGCGGGACTGTTTTCAAGCTCGATCTGCTCTTCCGCCGTGCCGGTAATATCGCGTGTCGAACCGAAAAAAAGCACTCTGATCGTCACCCTCGCTGACTCCACCCGGAGCGCCGGTGCCTGACCCCTGGCCGCTGAACCCCGGCCTCTGATTCAGTCCTTGACTTCGATCTTCCGCATCGGCGCGGCACGATTTTCCTTCTGCAGGCACTCGATGGCGCCGTCGAGGAACGACCGCATGGCCTCCAGCACCTCGATGCCCGCGTTTCTCAGGTGGCGCGCGGACTCGGAATTGCGCCGGCGGCGCAGAATCGGAAGAATCTCGCTCGCGAACCACAGGGCCAGCGGCGGGAGCGCCGCCCGTTCATGCCGTGGTTCGGCTTTGCGATTTTGTCTTGATCTCGGCATTCTGACTCCTCCCCAGAACCACGACCAGTTCGCCTTCCTTCACCCGGGCGCTCAGCGGATCGAGACCTGCCATGCGCTGGGGCAGCGCGACGTGCCGCTTCACGGGCCCGATGCGGACGATGAGCTCGTCCTGGTTCTTGTGCAGGGTTACATCCTTGCCGGTAACAAAGGGCAGCCGCAGCCGGAGCTGGTACTGGCCATCCACCTTGCGAAACCGGTAGGGCGCTTCGCGATTGAAGCACTGCGACGGGTCACGGTCGTGATAAAGCTCGTGGGCGAGCAGGCGCAGGCGGTCGGCACCCAGCACCTCGTCCTGAAAAAGCGGCACGCGCCAGACTTCGACCGGCATGAAGAACTCCTCGATGGCCTGAATCCAACGCTCCTGCGTCTCACGCCAGGCTGCGAAGAAGCTGTCGTGAATCCCGCTCGGCAGGATTCGATTCACGATCACCGCGTCCACTGTCAGGCCATAAAGGCAGAAGAAAGTGAAGGCGCGCTGCGTCTCCTTCAACACCATCTTCTCGGGATTGGTCACCAGGCGCACAGTGGTTGTCTTCGGGTCGGCCAGCAGCTTGTCGACACCTTCGAGCTTGTGATAGAGGTCCTGCAGATTCTGGAAATAACTGTCGCCCGGAAGCGGCACCGAGGTGATGGTGCTCAGCATAGGACGCACCACTTTGGCTACGCTACGTTCCACTTTGAAGATCTTCGACATGTACCATTCGAGCGTGGTCGGAATGCTGACGAAGCGCAATGACTCGCCGGTGGGCGCGCAATCGAGCAGGATGACGTCGAAGGTCTTTTCGCGCACGTACTGGTTGACGTAAAGCAGAGAGCTGACTTCCTCCATGCCGGGGAAAATGGCCAGTTCCTCGGCCAGAGTCTGCTCGAGTCCGGAGACGTTCAGGAGGCCGGCCACGTAGCCATAAACCGCCTCCCAGTGCCGGGCGATCTCTTCCTGGACGTCCACCTCCTGAATCCAGAGATTCTTGGCAACGCTGACGGCGCGTCCGGCCTGGTGATCCATCAGGGAACGGTCGAGGTCGAAACTGTCGCTCAATGAATGGGCGGGATCCACCGACATCACCAGCGTCCGGTAGCCGCGGCGCGCCAGGTCGAGGCCTGAGGCCGCCGAGATGCTCGTCTTGCCGACGCCGCCCTTGCCGCTGTAGAGAACGATACGCATGGCTGCACGCACAGGCCCGTCATGCGAGCCCGCAACTTCAAGGGTAACATGAGACTCCAGAGTTCGGGCCTGCCCCGCGGCGGCCCAACGCACGGGACCGCAACGAGGAGGCTGTCCCGGGGCCCCCGGGAGAAGAACAAAAAAAGCTTCGTCGCCCGCACGAATTGATCTAGATTATCGTCCGTTTGAATGGGGATGATTTCGTCATGCCTGTCTCTGTCGGTGTCTTTGAAGCCAAACAAAAGCCTTCGGAACCGGTAAAACGTGCACCTCGGGGCGAAGAAGTCGTCTTGACTTTCCCCCGCCTCGCTCATTAATCTCGGGCTGTGGATTACCAGAACCTGATCACAATCGAACCTGGAAAGCGCGGCGGCAAGCCGTGCATTCGCGGCTTGCGGATCACGGTGTACGATGTCCTGGAGTATCTGGCTTCCGGCATGACCCAGGAAGAGATTCTGCAAGACTTTCCCGATCTCACTAGCGAAGATATTAAGGCGTGTTTGGCTTTTGCCGCAGACCGTGAGCGCAAACTGATGACGGTTGCCTCGTGAAGCTTCTATTCGACGAGAATCTTTCTCGCCGTTTGGTCGAAATACTGCACGCCTTCTACCCAGGCTCCTCGCACGTCAGGAATTTCGGGCTCCAGCGGTCGGACGACGAACTGATATGGGATTTGGCGCGCCGGGAAGGCTTAACGATAGCATCTAAAGACGGCGAGTTTCATCAGCGCAGCTTCCTTCGCGGATTCCCTCCAAAAGTCATCTGGGTTCGGCTCGGCAATTGCTCAACTCAGGAGGTTGCTGCTGTTCTGCGAAGGCATCAGTCGCATATTCGCCTCTTTTGCGACGACGAGTTTCACGCATTCCTCATACTTCCTTAACCTGAACCAGCGCCTCCCGTCACTCTGCGGAAAGATAGGAGGGTTGCAATGTCGAATGGCATCAAAGGCCCGGGGAGGATCGCCCTCGTAACTGGCGCCGGCAGCGGCATCGGCCGCGCCGTCACCCTGACGTTGCATGCGGCAGGATATGCAGTGGTGCTGGCCGGGCGCCGCGGTCAGAGGCTTGAAGAGACCGCGGCCCGGGCGAAGCCCGGCGGCGGACCGATGCTCGTGGTGCCGGCGGACGTCAGCGACCCCGCTGCCGTCCGCGCGCTGTTTGCCCGCGCCCGCGAAACCTTTGGACGCCTTGACGTGCTCTTCAACAATGCCGGCATCGGCGCGCCGGGCATTCCCATGGAAGACCTCGCTCTGGAGCAGTGGAACGCCGTGGTCGCCACCAACCTCACAGGCGCCTTCCTGTGCGCCCAGGAAGCCATCCGCATCATGAAAACGCAGGAGCCGCGCGGCGGTCGGATCATCAACAATGGATCGATTTCGGCGCACACCCCGCGCCCGAATTCCGCACCCTACACCGCCACCAAGCACGCCATGACCGGACTCACCAAGTGCATATCGCTCGACGGCCGCAAGTACGATATCGCTTGCAGCCAGATCGACGTGGGCAATGCCGCCACCGAGATGAGCGCGCGCATGGCGCGCGGCGTTCCCCAGGCCGACGGCACGCGTGCCGCTGAGGCTCGCTTCGACGTCCAGCACGTGGCCGACGCCGTGCTTTACATGGCGAATCTGCCCCTCGACGCCAACGTCCAGTTCATCACCGTGATGGCGACTAAAATGCCGTTCATCGGACGGGGGTAGTCCCCGCGGCGCACCGCGACCAATCCACTCGCCACTAGCCACTTTTCGCCAACTGCGGCCAGGGCAGCCGTGCCGTCCTGCGGATCCGCGGCAGCGACACCAGCAGAATTGTGAAATAAACCAGGCAAACCGCGCCTCCAAAAGTGAGCGAAAAGCGCGTGCCCAGCTTCTCCGCCACCGATCCCACCCACAGGCTGCCGAGCGGCGCGAGGCCGAGCACGGCCAGGGTGTAGAAACTCATGATGCGGCCGCGCAGCTCCGGCGGGCTGATGAGCTGCAGCGTGGTGTTCGTCAGGGCCAGCGCGCCCACCATCGTGCCGCCAATCACCGCCAGCAGCGCGAACGACCACCAGAAGCTGTGGGCGCGTGAGAGCAGAATCAGCGCCAGAGCCAGCACGGCGGCGCTTGAGAAAATGAATCCGCCGCGGCGCTCGGCACTGCGCTGTGCCGCCAGCGTCAGCGCGGAGACTACGGCGCCCAGACCCGCGCCGGCCATGAGATACCCCAGCCCCGAGGCTCCCAGGTGCAGCAGGTTGCGCGCGAAAACGGGCATCAGCACCACGAAGGGCAGGGCGAACAGCGCCAGAAACGCGGGTACGGAAAGCAGGATGATGATCAGGCGGTGCCGGTTGACGAATCGCGCGCCGTCGAGCACCGCGCCCCACATGCCCGCGCTCGCCTGCACCTGGCGCTGCGGCAGTTGCAAGATGAGCAGCGCGACGATCAGCGCCAGAAAGCTGAACGAGTTCAGGTAGTAACACCCGGCCACGCCCACGGCGCCAAGGGCGAGGCCGGCGAGCGTGGGGCCGATGGCGCGCGACAGGTTGAACTGCGCCGAATTGAGCGCCACCGCGTTCACCAGGTCTTCGCGCTCCACCAGGTCCGGTACGATGGCCTGGTAAGCCGGACTGTTCAGAGCCGAGGCGAGTCCGGTGAAAAAGCTGATGGCCAGGATTTCGTTGATGCGCACCACATGAAACGAGGTCAGCACGCCGAGGACGAGCGCCAGCACCGCCATCACCGACTGCGTAACCAGCATCAGGCGCCGGCGGCTGAGGCGGTCGGCAATGGCACCACCGGGCAGCGAGAACACCAGCGACGGCAGAGTACCGAGGAAACCGTTCAGGCCGAGCAGGAAGGGCGAGTTCGTCAGCAGCAGGATCTGCCAGCCCAGCGCCAGATTCTGCATCCAGGTGCCGATATTCGAAAGAAAGTTGCCGGTCCAGAAGAGCGCGTAGTCGCGATGGCGCAGCGACCGGAACATCGCTGGCAGACGCGTGGCGGGCTCGGGTTCGAGCGCCGCGACGGCGGCGGGCTTGTCAGATCTTGTGCGGGCGGTTCCCATGCGGACGCTCATCTATTATAGGCGAGCGGCTGGGTGGAACTTGAACCGCCGGCGCTGACGGCACTCTTACCCCTTGCGGCATCTCCGAGTCTGCTTTCTTCCTTGACATTTAACAAATCGCGCTGCTAGCCTAATAGCCGGATGGTAACAGACGATGACCCTTGGCAAGCTTCCATGCGCGAATGCCAGGACCCCGTGGTGCGGGCTAAGCAACGCCCCTAGGCTCTGGAACCATGAGCGAAACACAAATTACCGCGGATCCAGGGGAATTTATCAAAAAAGATCCTAAAATTTAGCAGAACGAAGCCAATAAGTTACTTTAGAATCAACAAATCGGCGTCGAAAACCCCACAAAGCGAAGCCAATTTCGAAGCAACTTTCGAGCACCGAGGCCTCCCGCGTAAGCCACACATCATCAATCACTTATAGCCAGCCGCCCGCCTCCCTTGCGCCCTGCCTCCCGCTAAGTTGAGCCCCCTCAGATAGATACACCTCGCAACTCAGAGCATCCTCTCTCCAAGCCTTTTGTGCCTTCCTCCCGGCACCCTCGCGGCCTGAACGCCCCACCGTCAAATTCCTGTTGACTTCCTACAGAAGCGTGGGCATACTCCTGTTGGATTTCTAAAGGAGAGTCATGACCGGAGGCAAGGAAGACATTTTGCGGGGCACGCTGGACCTGCTGGTGCTCAAGACGCTCGAGACGCTCGGGCCGCTGCACGGCTACGGCATCGCGCGGCGCATCGAGCAGGTCTCCGAGCACCTGCTGCATCTCAATCAGGGCACGCTTTACCCGGCGCTCCTGCGTCTCGAGCAGAAGGGCTGGATCGGCTCCAAATGGGGCACCTCGGACAACAACCGGCGCGCGCGCTACTACTCGCTGACCCGCGCGGGCAAGAAACAGCTCGTCCGGGAAGCCGAAAGCTGGGAACGAATCGCTGGCGTGATTGCGCGGATGCTCGAAGGCGAAGCCATCGGGTGATTGAGTGATCGGGCTTTCGGATGATCGAACGATTGATCGTTGGCGACGTTCATCCTGCGGAGCCATTTGTGCAACAGGTTGTTGCACAAATTCACCGGGGGCATGGGTAACTCAATGATATGGATCAGAATCATCGTCGCGCGGTTTCGCACCCTCCTGAGGCGGCGCCAGGTTGAAGACAACCTGGATGAGGAGCTCGACGGGCATCTTGCGATGCTCGTCGAGGACAATGTGCGCCGCGGCATGGCGTCGGAAGAGGCTCGCTATGCGGCACTGCGTAGTTTTGGCGGTCTGGAGCAGACGAAACAGGAATATCGGGAACAGAGAGGATTGCCGATGCTCGAAACGCTGGCCGAAGACCTGCGCTACGGGTTCCGTCAGCTTCGCCGCAACGCCGGATTCACGCTGGTGGCGATTCTCACGCTGGCGCTGGGTATAGGCGCCAACACGGCCATCTTCAGCGCGGTCTACGCCGTGCTCCTGAAGCCGCTGCCCTTTCGCAATGCCGGCCGCTTGGTCCGTGTTTTCGAAGCGAACGATCGCGCTGGCATTACGGGGACAGGTTGCTCCTACCTGGAGTTTCGGGAATGGCAGCGGCAGAACCACGTGTTCAGCCAAATGGCGGCAGTCGCAGCGCATGAACTCAACCTGACCGGGCGCGGCGAACCCATGGTGGTGCGCGTCGGTGACGTGACCTCCGGATTCTTTTCGGTTCTCGGCGTCGAGCCGCTGCTGGGCCGCGCGTTCGTCGCTGCCGACGATCAGCCGGGCGCGGCGCCTGTGGTCGTGCTGAGCTACGATCTGTGGCGCAGCCGTTTCGGCGCCGATCCGAGACTGGTCGGGACCCACGTCGATCTCGACAAGAGGCCCTTCACCGTGGTCGGAGTGATGCCGGCCGGCTTTCGCTTTTCGTTTTTCGATGAAGGCCCGAGCCGCCAGCTCTGGGTTCCAATCCTCCAGGACCCTTTTTTTGGCGCAGCGGCCACGAAGCCGGATCAGCACCTCTTCACCGCCCTTGCCCGGTTGAAGCCGGAAATCTCCGCGGCCCAGGGTGAAGCGGAGATGCAGACGGTCGGCAACCGCTTGTGGCCTGAGTTTCGGCCGGGCGACAAGGGATGGGCGATCCGCACTGCGCCTCTTCGCGAGGCTGTGACCGGCGAAGATACGTCAGCTCCGCTCCTAATACTGCTCGCCGCGGTCGGTCTGGTGCTTTTGATCGCGTGCGCGAACGTGGCCAATCTCCTCCTCGCGCGCGCGACATCGCGCGCCCGGGAATTCGCCGTGAAGGCTGCGCTGGGCGCGGGCCGCGGACGAATCCTGCGCCAGCTGTTGACCGAGAGTGCGTTGCTCGGCCTGCTCGGAGCCTCGCTGGGCATCGCCCTGGCCTACTGGGGTGTTCGCGGATTGAGCGGATTGTTGCCCCCGAGCTTCCCACGAGCGGACTCCATCAGTGTGGACGGCTGGGTGCTTGCGTTTGCGCTGGTCCTGTCGCTTGGGGCAAGCCTGCTGTTCGGCGTCGCGCCCGCGCTGTTCGCCGCCGATCCCCGGCTGCACAGCACGCTCCAGGAAAGCGGCGGACGTCCGGGCGAGGGCAAGGATCGCCGCCGCGCGCGCAACCTGCTGGTCACCGCCGAGGTCGCGCTGGCGATGGTGCTGCTGATCGGGGCGGGGTTGCTGATCCACAGTTTCTCGGCGCTGATCTCCGTCAATCCGGGATTCGAGACCCATCGGATTTTGCGGGCCGAGGTCCAGCTCCCGAGATTTCAGTACTCCACGCCGCAGCAGTGGGTGACTTTTTCGAATGAGGCGCTGGCTCGGATTCAATCTGACCCGGACCTCAAGGATACCGCCGAGGTCCTGCCCATGCCGATCGCGGACCAGCAGGTGAATCTGCCCTTTTCGGTGGTCAATGGTCCGCCGTTGCCGCCGGGAAGGACGATCACCGCCGACTATGCCACCATCAGCCCCAACTATTTTCAAGTGATGGGCATTCCCCTGCTGCGCGGGCGCTATTTCAGCCGGCAGGACGTCATGTCCAGCCCGCGTGTGGTGATCATCAGCGAGGAGCTCGCCCGCCTTTACTTTCCCCATCGCGATCCCGTGGGGCGGCAGCTTGTTTTCGGATTTCTTTCGGACCCTAGCGTGGCGCGGGAGATTGTCGGTGTGGTCGGAAACACGCGCGAAGAAGCTCTCAATCAGCCGCCGGGGCCCGCGCTTTACGTGCCCTTCGCGCAGGCGCCGTTGTGGGGCCTGGGCCTGGTGACGAAAACCTCGTCGAGCGCCGCTGCGGCCGCGCAGGCCATCGAGGCCAAGGTGCACGAAGTCGATCGCGATGTGCCCGTGACGGATGTGCAGTGGATGTCGCAAGCCGTCGACGCCTCGCTCGGCCAGGCGCGCCTGCGCACCTGGCTGCTCGGGCTGTTCGGCGCCATGGCGTTGATCCTGGCCGCCGCGGGAATATTCGGCGTGATCTCGTACTCGGTTGCGCGCCGTACGCACGAATTCGGCATCCGCGTGGCCCTTGGGGCGAGCCGGAACGAAATCCTGGGGCTGGTGCTCAAGGAAGCGCTGCGACTGGCTCTCGCCGGCGTGGTGATCGGGATGGCGGCGGCGTTGGGTCTGGCGCGCCTGATGTCGAGCTTGCTGTTTGGCGTCCGCACGACCGATCCCGCCACCCTGATCGTGTTGCCACTGGTGCTCACGGCTGCGGCTCTGCTCGCGGCCTATCTTCCTGCGCGCCGGGCAACGAAGGTTGATCCCCTGGCGGCGCTCCGAAATGAGTGACCCGTGGCGAGTGAGCGGGACCGGCAGGGTTGGGTGATTGAGGATTGGTGATTGGATGAGCTGGCTGAACGTCGTTGCCGCCCGCTTCTTTGGATCCCTGCGGCACAGGCGCGCCGGGGAGGCCCTGGATGCTGAAGTCCGGGCGCACCTCGAGATGCTCGTCGAGGAGAACGTGGGCCGCGGCCTGTCGTCCGCAGACGCCCGGTACGCCGCGCTGCGCACCTTGGGAAACCTGGCGCTGATGCGTGAAGATTACCGCAGTCAGAAAGGATTGCCCGTGATCGAGACCCTGGCTCAGGACATTCGCTACGCGCTCCGGCAACTGCGGCGCAGCCCCGGCTTTGCGGCCGTGGCGATTCTCACCCTGGCGCTGGGCGTCGGCGCCAACACGGCGATCTTCAGCGTGGTGAATACCGTCCTGCTGCGGCCGCTTCCTTATCGGGACGCCGGCCGCCTGGTGATGGTCTGGGGCAATGACCGGGCGCATGGATACGACACCGACCAGGTATCTCCTCCCGATTTTCGCGATTGGCAGTCGCAGAACCACGTCTTCGAGGCCATGGCGGGGTCGACAGATGTGATGTACACCCTGACCGGTGCGGGCGAACCGGCGCCCATCATCGGCTATGAGTTCTCGGCGGAATACTTTCGTGTGCTGGGGGTCACACCCCTCCTCGGGCGCACCTTTACTCCTGAAGAAGATCAGGAGGGTAAGGACCACGTGGCCGTACTGGGCTATCGACTGTGGCAGAGCCGCTTCGGCGGCGACCGGAGTCTGGTCGGCAGGGCGATTACGCTGAACGGAGCGCCCTACACGGTTGTCGGCATCATGCCGGCGGCCTTCCCGGACACCGTGACCCAGCTCTGGACTCCTTTGATTATCCCTCGCGGCGCCGAGCAGGATCGCAACTATCGGTTCCTGAGGGTGGCGGCCCGCCTCAAGCCGGGCGTCACGCTCCAGCAAGCGCAAACCGGGATGAACACCATCGCCGCGCGGCTGTCAAATGCCTATCCCAGGACGAACAAAGACGAAGGCATCAACGTGATGAGCATGCGGCAGAATCTGACGGGCGATATCCGCGCGCCGCTGCTGGTGTTACTTTGCGCCGTCGGATTTGTGCTTTTGATCGCCTGCGCCAACGTCGCCAATCTGGTGCTGGCCCGCGCCATGACCCGGCAGAAGGAAGTCGCGGTTCGCACCGCGCTGGGCGCGAGCCGCAACCGGTTGCTGCGCCAGCTTCTCACCGAGAGCGCGATTCTCGGCGTCGCCGGCGGCGCGCTCGGCCTGCTGCTCGCCTACTGGGCAACGAGTGCGCTGGTAGCGATGTTCCCGCCTACCATCGCCAATCTCAGCATCCCGCGGATCGACAGGATTCCCATCGACGGTCCGGTTCTGGCTTTTGCTTTGGGCGCCTCGCTCTTGACGGTGCTGATTTTTGGCCTTGCACCCGCTCTCCAGGCCTGCGGGCTCAAGGCGTACGAATCGCTGAAGGAGTCGGGCCGCAGCCTGACCGGAAGCCGCCAGGGGCGCCGCTTTCGCAGGCTCCTCGCGACCTTGGAGGTCGCGCTTTCTTTGATCCTGCTGGCCGCGGCCGGCCTGACGCTGAAGAGCCTGCTTCATCTGCTGCGAGGCAATCTCGGATTGAACCCGGACCATGTGCTCTCCATGCGCATGCTGCTGCCGGATTCGAAATATCCCAAGGACACCCAGCAGCTCGCTTTCGGCAATCAGGCCCTCGACCAAATCACGTCGCTGCCCGGTGTCCAGTCGGCCGGCACCGTGACTTTTCTTCCCCTGAGCGGATGGTGGGGCGTGCGCAATGTGGCGCTCGAGTCCAGCCGCATTCCTGAGAACCAGCGTCCCCAGGCCGTGTGGAGTTCAGTTACGCCCGATTATTTCCGCACGATGAACATCCCCCTGCTCAAAGGCCGCTACTTCGCAGACTCCGATCACGCGGACGCGGCCAGGGTGGCCATCATCAGCGCCACGCTGGCAAGGCGAATCGCTCCCAATGCCGATCCGGTTGGCCGGCGGATTGTCGTTGCCGGCGTCAAGAATCCTGTCGAGGTGGTCGGTGTGGTCGGGGACGTGCATCAGCTTGGGATGACCTCTGACGAGACTTCCGAGGTCTACCTTCCGTTCGCCCAGCTTCCGTCACAGCTCATCTGCTTCGCCATCCGCACGGCTACCGATCCCGACACGCTTGCCAGGGCTGCCCAGCGCGCGATCTGGTCGGTCGATAAAGACCAGGCGGTTTCGTACGTGATGAGCATGACGCAACTGGCCTCGGAATCACTCGCGCCCGAGCGCGTGGTCGCCATCCTGCTCGGCATTT
The DNA here is from genome assembly GCA_035946575.1 of Terriglobia bacterium. Taxonomy (GTDB): domain Bacteria; phylum Acidobacteriota; class Terriglobia; order UBA7540; family UBA7540; genus Gp13-AA77. The sequence continues at coordinate 20,520 of DASYZG010000015.1, forward strand.
TTGCCGCGCTCGCGCTGACGCTGGCGGCTATCGGGCTCTATGGCGTGATTTCCTGTTCCGCCAGCCAGCGCACGCACGAAATCGGCATCCGCATGGCGCTCGGTGCCAGCCGGTCCGAAGTGCTGCGTCTGGTGGTGTTCGACGGCCTGAGGTTGACCGCGCTCGGGCTCGCGCTTGGCCTCGCCGGCTCTCTGCTCCTGGCGCACCTGATGAGCAGCCTGCTGTATGGCGTCGCTCCGCGCGATCCCGCGACTTTAGCGGGCGTCGCGATTCTACTGGCCGTTGTCGCCTTGCTCGCGAGCTATATTCCCGCGCGGCGCGCGATGCGGGTCGATCCCATGGCGGCGTTGCGCTACGAATAAAAGGGCGGGTTATCGCCAGCGCAAGCGGAGGATTGGGTCTAATCACGTTCGAGGTAGCAGGCTGGAGTGAGGATCGGTAGGGTTCGAAAGGGCGACAATACGAGAAGGTCCCTATCGCCTGTCACGATCAGGTGGGCCTCTCCGTTCACCGCGACTTCGAGGAACATGTCGTCCTTGGGGTCGCGGCAGGCCCGGATCGGATGGATGATGGGAATGATTTCGGCGACACGAGTAAGCAGCCGCAAGAACTGCTGCCGGTCCTGAATGCTCAAGTACCGGTCAAACTTCTCTCGTGAGAGGACTTCGGCGAGCTCGTGGAGTGTGGATGCGGAAACCAGCAATTGTGCCTTGTCGACGGCCTTGCGGACGGCCCTGCCAGGCACGGATTCCGGCAGAAGCAGCCGGCTGATGAGCGCATTGTTATCGACGACGACGCGGTCTCTGGCCATCTTTCGCCAGCAATGTGCCCAAGGTGCGCGGAGTCAGCCCGCGCGCTGCGGCACGGCTGGCCACAAGGTCGCAAAACTGCTGGAACTCCTCCACGTTCAGCGCGCGCAGACGATCGTACTCCCGCCGGGAAAGGAGCACGGCGACCTCCCGCTTCTGGCGGCGGATAACGACCGGCTCGCGTTGCGCGGCATCCAGAAGCGCCGCGAGGCGCTGCTTGGCGTCGGTTGCGGAAACGGAAAGCATATTGTCTATTATAGACAGAATGTCCAGTTTAGACAACTTCCCATTATGTCCCAATTTCGAGTACGGTCTCTGCGCCCAAATCCGGACACTGGCAATATGAGTGAATGTTATGCACTCCCTGATTTCACGCCTGTCGGCGCTGTTTCGCAGGAAGCGGCTTGACCGCGAACTCGAAAGCGAGTTGCGCGCGCATCTCGAAATGCTGCGGGACGACTATCTGCAGCGTGGGCTCTCACCTGAGGAGGCCCGGTACGCAGCCGCGCGTGCGTTCGGCGGAGTGGAACGAGTGAAGGAGGAATACCGAAGTCAGCGCGGGCTGCCCATGCCGGAGGCCCTGGCGCACGACATCCGTGATGCGTTCCGTCGATTCCGCACCCGGCCGGGGTTCGCCGTCGTGGCCGCCGTTACGATGGCCCTCGGAATTGGCGCCAACACGGCGATTTTCAGCCTCCTGAACACGCTCCTGCTTCGCAATCTGCCGGTGAATCATCCGGAACAACTGGTCGAGATCGGTACGACAGGTCCCTACCGAGCGCCGGACCCGGTCTCACTGCCGCTGTT
>DASYZG010000016.1:0-10388 GCA_035946575.1 Terriglobia bacterium
CGACTGATTCATCACCATGTCCGGCGGCTCGGCAGGCTGGGTATTCGCGTCCGCTCGCTGGACCTCGCCCAAACCCCGAAGGCATAGAGAACCATATTGCAGAATCAACGACATACACGAATTTTCGAAGGAATCAACAAATCGGTATCGGCGCGGAGCCCCAAATACCGGAATCGAGTGCTGAATTCGGGCAGGTTGACACCCGATCAGGCTTTGGGTGGAAGCGGCGACGCGGATCACCCAGAGATTCTGCGGAGAGGGTAAAAATCGGGAAAATGAAGCTAAGAAGTTGCTGAAAATAAAAGAGATACCGTTTTTCATGGGGGTGGAATCCAAAAGGCTTATGAAAACAAACAACTTAGCTATTCTGAGCCAAGAAGTTATTTGATGGGCAAGGGCTTATGTCGTTTTGAATGGCCCTAAAAGGCTTTGCCGCGAATGCGGCAGCGACACCGCCGTTACAGCGTTCTTCGGTGACGAGAAGTTCTTCGCGGGACAACTATGGCGTACGATTCTGGACCCGACGGAAGGATGGTCGACGGCGACTCCGTGTACCGCCGTCGTTCGAAGACTCTGTTGGTCTCACGACGGAATTCAGGCTGGCGGCTGCGCCGCGTCGCTCGTGCCGTGGCCTGGGGCTTGATTACAGTGATCCCGGCGGCCGCCCTCCTGGGGTTTGCCGCCTGGTACGTCATGCACGCGCCGGACTTTGACCTGCCCGGCGCGGACGGCGTGATCCTGACCGGAAATCGTTACGTCCAGCCTGCTGAAGTGGCCAGCGCTGTGGGCGCCGGCGCGCAGCCGAACATCTTTGGCATCCGGCTTGGCGAAGCCCGGGCTGAAATCGAAGCCATACCCTGGGTGCGATCCGCGACCTTGCGGCGCGTCTATCCGAATCATCTGCTGGTCGAGATCACTGAGCGCAAGCCGGTGGCCTACGTGAATCTGCAGGGGACGCTGAAGCTGGTGGATGCCGAGGGTGTGATCCTGGAGAAGCCGGCCCAGGGCTCGTTTGACTTTCCGGTGATCACCGGCATTGATCCGGCGATGTCCGCCGCCGACCGCAAAGCGCGCCTTGCCCTTTTCGACCGATTCGCGCAAGAATTGAATGCGCAGGCTTCGGGGGCGGGATGGTTGGTTTCCGAGGTTGATCTTGCCGACGACGGAGACCTTGTTGCCGTGCTGGCCCAGGGCCGAGAGACGATCAAAGTCCACTTCGGCAAACAGGATTTTGGTGAGCGCTTCCGGACTCTGGTAGCGCTGCTGCCCGAGGTTCAGAGGACCACTCCGGCCATCGACTCCGTCGATTTGCGCTACCGTGGGCAGTTGGTGGTCAACCCCAGGGAGCCCGCGACGAATCAACCGGCAGAGCAGGCCGCCCGGCGCTAGGTTCCGGCGTGCAGCGAGCGTCTTCCAGCCGGCGTGTCGGAACAACTTGGTTCGCGGGGCGACCGGTGAAGGCCGGCGTTGCTTCGCGCCACTCTCAGGCTCATGGCGCGCAAACTCCCATACGTCGCAGGCCTCGATCTTGGCGACAGCAAGACCTGCGTGGTGGTCTGCCGGGCCGACGATCGAAACAAGCTCCACTTGCTGGGCGTCGGAGCGGCGGAGTCCCGAGGCTGGCGTCGCGGCGCCATCAATGATTTTGACTCCGCGGTGCTCGCCATCAAGAAGGCGGTGGAGGCGGCCGAGGATGCGGCGGGCTTTTCCATCGACACCGTCTACACCGGCGTGGGCGGTCTCGAACTCAAGGGCGTCAACTCGACGGGCGCCATCAGCCTGGGCGCACACGGAAGGCAGGTAGCGCCCGACGACATCCGCAGGGTCTTCGAGGTCGCCCAGGGCATTCCGCTTCCGGCTGACCGCAGACTGCTGCACGCGGAGCGTCAGGAATACCTGCTGGATTCGCAGAACGGCATCCGTAACCCCATCGGCATGGTCGGCACGCGGCTCGAGGTAAATGTTCACCTGGTAACAGCCTCAACCATCGCGCACGAGAACCTGGTGACGGCCGTGAATCGCGCCGGAATCGAAGTGAGGGACACGGTCCTCGAACCGCTGGCGGCGGCGGAAGCGTGCCTCGGCCCCGATGAGCGTGAACTCGGTGTCGGACTGCTCGATATCGGACGCGGCTCGTCGGAGTTCGTGATCTACCACGAGGGCAGCCTGCGCCATACGGCGGCCATACCCGTCGGGGGAGAGTTTTTCACCAACGACGTTGCCGTGGGTTTGCGGACCCCTGTGCCCGAGGCTGAACGGTTGAAGCTCTCGTGGACGGATAGCAGGTCCTCCGAGTCGGAAGACAGCTTCGAAGTGCCGAGCGTGGGTGGGCGGCCGCCGCGCGTCGTCAACACGGGAATGCTGGGCGAAATCCTGGAGCCCAGGGAGGAGGAGCTGGTTGAATTGGTCCAGGCAGAACTGGCCCGCGCGCACTTTGACCGGGCGCTCGGCGCGGGACTGGTGCTGGTCGGCGGCGGCGCCAAGTTGGCGGGCCTCGCGGCCATGGCGGAGCGTGCCCTGGAAATGCCCGTCCGGCTCGGCGAGCCCTCCGGAATCGAGGATCTGGGCGACCCGTTGCTCGATCCGGCATATGCCGCCGTCGTGGGTCTCGTCCTTTACGGCAATCGTCAGCGCGCGCTCGATGGCGCGCGGCAACCAGGGTGGCGTGAGCGGTGGAAAGGTCTGTTTGGCGGCGAGAAGGCAAGTTGATCGTACCGTCGGGAGCGCGTGGCATAGACTGGCGGAATCAGCGGCGCACCGGGCAGGGGGACCGGTGCTGCCGCCTGGATCAAGGGCCCCCAAGGGAGGAAGAATGGCTGAATTTGACGACGAGGGTGGACTGCGATTGGACTTTTCTGACGAGAACGTCCACGGCGCCCGAATCAAGGTGATCGGTGTGGGCGGTGGTGGCGGCAACGCCGTGAATCGCATGATTGCGGCGCAGTTGGAAGGCGTGGAGTTCATGGTGGCCAACACCGATCTCCAGGCCCTGGGCGTGTCGCAGGCGCCCGTCAAGATCCAACTCGGGGCCAAACTTACCAAGGGGTTGGGGGCCGGCGCGAATCCGGACGTGGGCCGGCGCGCCGCGCTGGAGGATACGGAGAAGATCATCGAATCGCTGGAAGGCGCGGACATGGTCTTTATCACGGCGGGACTCGGCGGAGGGACGGGCACCGGCGGCGCTCCCATTGTGGCCGGTTTGGCGCGCGAACTGGGTGCGCTCACCGTCGCGGTGGTCACCAAGCCTTTTGCGTTCGAGGGGAAACGCCGCATGATGCAGGCCGAGCAAGGCCTGGCCGAGCTGAGCGAGCATGTCGATACCGTAATCTGTATTCCCAACGAGCGCCTGATGCAATTCGTTGATAAGGGGACCAGCTTTTTCGAGGCGTTTCGCATTGCCGACGACATCCTGCGCCAGGGCGTACAGGGCATCTCCGACATCATCACCATCACCGGCATCATCAATCGCGACTTTGCTGACATCAAGACCATCATGGAAGGCATGGGCTACGCTGTGATGGGAACTGCCACGGCCAGCGGTGAAGGACGCGCGGTCTCGGCCACCCGTCAGGCGATCGAGAGCCCCCTGCTTGAAGACGCGTCCATCAATGGCGCGCACGGTATCCTGCTGAACCTCACGGGTTCCAGCCACCTGACGCTGCACGAGGTCCACGAAGCCTCCACGATCGTGCAGCAGGCGGCGGCCGAGAATGCCAACATCATCTTTGGCGCTGTCCTCGACGAGTCCATGGGCGATGCGGTCAAGGTGACGGTGATAGCCACCGGCATCAAGAGCGAGAAGATGGGCCTTTCACGGCCGCCATCGGTCACCATGGCTGCCAAGAACGTCCAGCAGAGCCTGCGTAACGCGGTACAGAAGAAGTGGGAAAAGCCGGCCGCGCCCCCGGTTGAGCCCGCTCCCGCGCCGGTGGAAGCGATCCCCGAGGCGCCAGCCGATGACTTGGAAATTCCGGCTTATTTGCGGCGGCGCAAGGTGGAGGGATTGCCATAGTCGCGGAGTTCGGTTGACAGAGTTACAGTGTGTCTTTATAGTCCTGTAGCTTACAATTTGAGGTGGGATATGAAGCGTGGACTGATTTTTCTGGCTGCATTAGCGCTGGCGGCGGGTCTGGCGGCGGCGCAGAAACCCGTGATCGCGCACACGAATCTGAAGGTTGGGGAGCCGGCGCCTGACTTCACGCTGCTCAGCGACCAATGGCAGCCCGTCAAGTTGAGCGACTTCCGCGGCAAGGAGAACGTAATCCTGGCTTTCTATGTGCTCGCCTTCACACCCGGGTGAACGAAGGAACTTCAGGCCTATCAGGCTGATTTGGCCAAACTGAAAGCAAGCGACACGGCGGTGTTCGGCGTCAGCATTGACAGCCCTGCGGCCAACGCGGCATTCGCCAAGCAAATCGGAGTCACGTTTCCGTTGCTCAGCGACATGAATCGCGACGTCATGGTGAAATACGGCATACTCGACCACTTTGACAAGTATGCGAGCCAGGGCGTGAAGGCGGAATGGGCGCGCCGCACGACCTTCGTGATCAACAAGCAGGGCGTCATTCAGCACATCGACGAGGGAAGCGATGCCGTCAATCCCAACACCGCGGTCACCTTTTGTACGACGATGGGGGCAAAATCGTAGAAGAGCAAGGCTGGGATCGAACGGACACGTATGAGTGCTGACGCCAGCGTCGTCGAAGTGGTTTACGAGAGCGACCTGAAGAACGTGGAAGCGGCCGAAGAACTGGTGCATCGCGTGCTCTCCAGCCTGAACTTCGACGAAGAGGAACAGCACAAGATCGGCATGGCCGTGCATGAGTCGATGATCAACGCCATCTGGCACGGCAATCGGAGTGATCCGGCCAAGCGGGTCTGGCTGCAGTTCCTGATTTACGAGGATCGGCTCGAGATCAAGATTCGCGATCAGGGCGCGGGCTTCGATATCAGCAGTGTCCCTCATCCCCTGGAGCCGGATAATCTGCTGAAGATATCCGGCAGGGGCATTTTTTTGATCCGCTCGTTCATGGACGACTTCCAGGTGAAGAACGTCCCCGGAGAGGGAACCGAAGTCACACTGGTCAAGCGGAGAACTCCCAATACGGAACTAAATCAAGGAGGATTGCACCGTGAGCATGAAGGCCACAATACGCCAGGTTAACGCCGTCACCGTCGTGGACTTGAGCGGCAGAATCACGCTGGGCGAGGGATGCACGCAGCTGCGGGAGCTCATCCGCGACCTGTTGAGCAAGGGGCACAACAAGCTCCTGCTGAACCTGGCGGACGTCACCTATATCGACAGCTCGGGAATCGGCGAGCTGGTCAGCGGCTTTACCGCGGTATCGAACCAGGGCGGCCAGTTGAAGCTCCTGAACCTGACCAAGAAAGTGCACGATCTTCTGCAGATCACCAAGCTGCTGACCGTCTTTGACGTCCACGAGGACGAAGCCAAGGCGGTGGCCAGCTTCGACAAGGGTGCCGTCGCCTGACCGCGGTCGCGATCGCCCCGCCCTATCCTTCCTGCTGCCAAGTCCACCGGCGCCTGCGATGGCTCGCGGCGCCAGTGGCGCCTTCTTTTTTAGGCCCAGAAACATTTCCCGCGCTCCGACCCATCCAGGCAGCGAGGTTAACACTTGGTGCGCCCCTTGCGTCAATGACGAGTGCGCAGGAGCGCCGCGTGATGGCCAAGAATGCGATCGCGATTCTGACCTTTGCCGCGGCCCTCATCGGCGCGTCCTGGACGGCGTTCGCGACTCCTCCCGCTCAGCAGGCGAGTCCCTCGCTCGATTTCACTCGGCAAGTGATAAGCGTAGGCAAGGGTCCCGGCATCGTCGCCATTGCCGACGTCAATCGCGACGGAATTCCCGACCTCCTCGTCGCCAACGAGGAGGAGGGCACAATCAGCGTACTGCTGGGCAACGGCAGAGGACACTTTACGGCGGCGCATGCCTCGCCCTCTCCCTGCAATCCGAAGCCTAACGACATCGCTGTTGCTGACATGAATGGCGACGGTAATCCCGATCTCATGATTGCCAACCACCAGACGCCGTACCTCACTATCCTGCTCGGCGACGGCAAAGGCGGTTTCGAGCCCGCGCCGCATTCGCCCTTTGCTACCGAGTCCCGCCCGCACCCGCACGGCGTGGCCGTAGGTGATTTCATGGGCAACGGCAAGCCCGCCGTCGTTACGGACAGTTGGGGCAACGGCAAAATCCTGCTCATACCGGGCGACGGCCGCGGCGGCCTGATTCTTCCCGGGAAATTTTTCCCAAGCGACACCCACACCGACCAGGGCGTGCGCTCGGCGGACTTCAACAAAGATGGCCATCCCGACATCGTTTCGAATGGCGAGAAAAGTAACGGAGTCAGCCTGATGCTGGGCGATGGTCATGGAGGATTCCGCAGAGCGCCGGGCTCGCCATTCGCCGCGGGCGCCGCACCCTGGGCCTTTACCATTGACGATGTCAACCGCGACGGAAATCCAGACGTCCTCGCCATTCCCTATCATCGCGACCTCAGCGATCTGAAACTGCTCGGTGTGACAGTCCTGCTCGGCGACGGTAAAGGCGGCTTCAGAATCATGCGAGGCTCACCCCTTCCTCTCGCCGGCTGCGCCGGTCCCGACCGCATCGCCGCGGGCGACCTGACGGGACGCGGACGGCGCGACATCGTGGTTTCCTGCGCATTGAACAACAAGCTCCTCTTCTTTCTCGCCCAGAAAGCTGAATCCTTCACTGCCTCCAGCCATAACGTGCCCACCGGATGGGGCGGTCTCGCCGTCGGGCGGATCGATCGCCACGGCAGAGATGCCATCATCGTGTCGAACCACGACTCGGGCACCATCACCGTTCTGCTCGCCAGGTAACGGCATGTCCTGAAGCTTCGTGGCACAATTGAATCCGAGAAGCCTGCGGGAATGTCAAAGTGCTTCGAAAGGAGCGTTCCCGCGCCGTGATGCAGGAGGCCCGAATCCAAGCCCGAAAATCGAAGATAGTTCTCCGCATCCTGAACTGGACAGGCATCGGCGTCGGCGTGCTGTTGCTGCTGGCGGCGGGCGGCGCCGCTTATCTGCGCTGGTTTTCGCCCCTCGATCGAACCTGGGTGGTCAAGGCCCTGGAGGACCATTACCAGTGCGACGTACAGCTGAGGAGCTTCCACTCCTCGCTTTTTCCCGTCATAACGGTTTCTGGTGAAGGGCTGGTGCTCCGGCTGCGCGACGCTCCGAGCCTGCCACCCCTGGCCTCCATCGACAAGTTTTCGGTCACCGGCTATTGGCTCGAGTTGCTCAGGCCTCCGCGCCATTTTCGCAGTGTGCGGCTTGAGGGGTTCACGCTCAACGTCCCACCACGCCGCGGGGCCAACGACGCCAGCGGCGGCCGTACAGCCCCGGCTGGCTCTAAAAAGGGGAAGCCGGGGCCGCATGCGTTCGTCCTGGACCATGTGATGGCGAACGGGTCCACCGTCAACATTATCTCCTCGAAGCCCCGCAAGCTTCCCACGGTGCTCGAGATCAAAAAGCTGCGGATGCAGTCGGCCGGCGTGGGACCAACGATGCGGTTTGAGGCTACGGTGATCAACCCTCGTCCCGTCGGCCTGATCGAATCCAGCGGAGATTTCGGGCCCTGGGACGTTGATGATCCCTCGATGACTCCTCTCAAGGGAAAGTACACCTTTCGGAACGCCGACCTGTCCACCATCAAGGGCCTCCGAGGTATTCTCAGCTCTGATGGAACCTATGACGGCGTGTTGAGCAGCATCAACGTCCATGGCGTAACGGACACCCCGGACTTCGGATTGACCATGAGCGGCACGCCCGTTCTCTTGCGCACCAAATTTGAAGCGGTCGTCGACGGCGTGAACGGTGACACGGCGCTGCAACCGGTCGTGGCGCAGTTGCTTTCGTCGACCATTGTGGCCCGGGGGAGCGTGGTCAAACGAACCGGCAATCTGCACGGCAGGAACGTCTTCCTTGACGTCACCGCCCAGCCCGCCCGGCTGCAGGACGTGCTGCGCCTGGTTGAAAAGTCTTCGAAGCCCTCTATGACCGGCAATGTGCGGATTCAAGCCAGGCTGGACGTGCCGCCGGGCGAAGAGGACGTGGCCCGCCGGCTCAGCCTCGACGGCGACTTCAATATCGACTCGGCGCGGTTCACCGATCGGGATACCGAATCCAAGATCCGCAACATCAGCCGCATCGGTCTCGGCAAACACGGCGATGAGCCGGTAACCAGCGCTCCGCTGAATATGAGCGGGCATATCGTGCTTGCGAACGGCACGGCGAAGTTCTCTCGGCTCGAGTTCAGCGTGCCCGGCGCCGCCATCAGGCTGCAAGGCACGTATGGTCTGCAGGACGAGTCGTTGAATTTCGAGGGAACCGCGAGCATGCAAGCGACGGTCTCGCAGATGACCACCGGCATAAAATCGGTGCTCCTGCGTGCCCTGGATCCCCTGCTCTCGAAAGACGGCCAGGGAACCGTGGTGCCGATTCAGATTACGGGGACGCGTGCCAATCCATCCTTTCATATCGAATACGGAAAAATTCTCCAGCGGATCCATTGAGACACCGGATCATCGGGTGATCGGACCATTGAGTCATCGGTACATTGACCCCATTTGACCCCTTGCCCCGATGACCCCCCGATCACCCGATTCCCTCATTCACATCGCAGGGCGATCATGGGATCGACCCTGGTCGCGCGGCGCGCCGGGGCGAAGCTGGCTGCAAACGCCGCGGCGCCGAGCGCCAGCGAAACGGCGGCGAGCGTCAGCGGGTCCGCGGGATGCACGCCGTAAAGGAGACTCGCGAGGTAGCGCGCCAGAACTACCGCCGAGACCAGGCCCGCAGCCAGGCCGGCGAGGGCGAGCACCATGCCATCGCCCACCACCATGCGCAGCACGTCGCCGCGCGTCGCGCCCAGCGCCATTCGCACCCCCAGTTCGTGCGTGCGGCGGCTCACCGCGTACGACATCACGCCGTAAATGCCGACGGCTGCGAGCACCAGCGCCGTGGAGGCGAAGACGATGAGCAGCAGCATGGTGAAGCGGCGCTCGGCGAGCCCGGAGGAAATGATCTGCTCCATGGTCTGGACGCCGAAAATCGGCTGGTCCTGAGTAGGCCCAGCCACCTGGGCTCGAATTACGGAGATCATGCTGAGGGGATCGGAGCGCGTACGCACCGCCAGGTCGATTCCGGCCACGGCCTCGGTCATGAACTTGTCCGGGATTTGCATGAAGGGAAAGTAGAGTTCGTCCCGGATCTTGGCGGTATCGTCGGAATCGAGACCCCAGTGCTTCACGTGCCCGACCACGCCCACAATCTGCGCCGGCCCGATGAGCATCAGGTTGATCTGCTTGCCGACGGGGTCCTGGCCGGGAAAGACGTGCCGCGCCATCACTTCGTCGATCACGGTCACCGTCGTGGTGGCGGTGGTGTCCTGCTCGTTGATGAATCGGCCCTCGCGCAGCGGAATGCCCATGGTTCGCAGGTAATCGGGGGTGGTGATGTAGAGCAGCGCCTCGCTCATCTGGTCCTCGGGAGGCTGCGCGCGGCGGCCCAGCCAGAAGGGAATTTCGTTGTCATTATCAGCGAGCGGCAGCAGATTGCTGGCGGCGGCCGCGCTCACGCCGGGAGCGCCGCTCAGGCGTTCGAGGATCTGCCGGTAAGCGGTGCGGATAGCCGGAGGGCTCTGCATCACCTGGGGTGAGAGCGCCACCTGTGCGGTCAGGATGTGGTGGATATCAAAGCCGGGATCTACCTTCCACAGCCGCCAGATGCTCTGGATCATCAGGCTGGCACCCGCCAGCAGGATCACGGCCAGGCCCACCTCCACAGCCACGAAAACCCCTTCGGCGCGATGGCGCCCGCCGCCGGCGCCCCGCGTGCCCTCTTTGAGCGAGTCTTGCGGACTGACGTTCGAGCTATGGAATGCCGGTGCGAGGCCGAAGAGGACGCCGGTCAGAATCGAAATGGCGAGCGTGAAGCCCAGCACGTAAGGGTCGAGCCCCACGTCCCGGCCGCGCGGGAGCGTCCCAGGCACCGCAGCCAGCACCAGGCGCGTTCCCCAGAACGCCAGCAGCAGGCCGAGCGAACCTGCCGCCACGGAAAGCAGCACGCTCTCGGTGAGAAGCTGGCGGACCACGCGTCCGCGCCCGGCGCCCAGAGCCGCGCGGATGGCGAATTCGCGTCGCCGCGCCGTGGATCGCGCCAGCAGCAGATTGGCGACGTTGGCGCAGGCGATGATCAGCACGAACCCGACCGCGGCGAGCAACAGCAGCAGCGTGGGCCGGATGTGACCGACCATGTCGTTCTTGAGCGGCAGGATGGCAACGCCGTTGCCCTCGTTCGTTTTCGGGTAGTCCTGAGCGAGATGCAGAGCGATGGAGTT
>DASYZG010000017.1:0-48636 GCA_035946575.1 Terriglobia bacterium
CCCCCCTCCCCCCCCATGAAAATTACCAAAACGAAGCCAATAAGTCCAACGGAGTCAACAAATCGATGGGAAAAATGGCCAAAAACGAACCCAAAACGAACCCAATTTCGACCCGATTTTGCCGCTGGTAAGGCGGAAATGGAACGTTCAGTGTCACTAACTCAGCTCAAATCCGCGCGAAGCATCGCTGGTTTGGACCTTTGCGCATCGGCTGGCAATCAGCATGTAACTCGTTGCCCGAAGATTGTTGTCGAAAGGGGTAAAGAGCGACAGTATTTTTCGGGCGACAACCTGATATTAATGCTATATTTAATACTAAGCCTATCGACGCAGCCCAAGCGATTACGCCCCGAGCCGCTTCGCTCGACCGCACTAGCGCGAGCCTATGATCGGCGAGACGATCCAGCATTACCGCGTTCTGGAGAGAATCGGCCAAGGGGGAATGGGTATCGTCTTCAAAGCTGAAGACACCCGGCTTGGCCGGCTTGTAGCTCTCAAGTTCCTGCACTCTCCCCGGCCGGAGCCGGACGGGACGTCGAGCCCGCAACCCGAGACTCCACCGGATCCGGCGGCCTTGGAGCGCTTCCGCCGCGAGGCGCGCGCGATGTCGTCCTTGAACCATCCCAACATCTGCACGGTGTACGATGTCGGCGACTACGAGGGTCAGCCTTTCATTGCCATGGAGTATCTCGAGGGCGAAACCTTGAAGGCGCGCCTGGCAGGAGACCTCGGATTTGCGCCGTTCCGCGCGGACGAAGTGCTGGATTACGCCATCCAGATCGCAGCCGGCCTGGAGGCTGCGCACCAGCATGACATCGTGCATCGCGACATCAAGCCCGCCAACATCTTCATCACAACTCTCGGGCAGGCCAAGCTTCTGGACTTCGGCCTGGCTCAGCTCAGGCATCAGCCACGCGTACCGGCGTTGAGCGTCGCCGGAAGCGGGGAACACGAGTCTTCGCAGGGCGACTCCTGGTCCGGCGAGGCCAGTAAGGCCACCGTTGCCGGTGTCGCGCTGGGAACGCTCTTCTACATGTCGCCCGAACAGAAGCGCGGCGAAGAACTCGATTCCCGTACCGATCTCTACAGCTTCGGGTTGGTCTTGAGTGAGATGACGGCCGCCTGGCAGAGTTTTCAGGGCAAGGTGGCGGATGCCTTGAACGGCGCCAAATCCGGCAGCGACTCTGACGCCGGGCTCGTGCGCGGGCTCGAAGCCGTCACTGAACGGGCGCTCAAAGAGGATCGCACCGAGCGCTATCAAACCGCAGCCGAAATAAGGCTGGATCTGTTGCGGCTCAGGCAGGAGAGTGATGCCCGTCACAACCTCGGCCTGTTTCAAAATCTCTCCGCGCGACGAATTCGAATCGAGCGGCTGGTGGCGGGCGTGGTCGCGCTGGCGCTTATAGCCGCCGGGCTCTTCTTTTACCGGCACTACAGAACCGGCAGCTCGACGATTGGCTCCCGAGGCTCCGTCGTGCTGGCGGATTTCATCAACTCCACCGGCGACCCCGTATTCACCAACACCCTGCCGCAGGCGCTGACCGTCACCCTGGGGCAGTCGCCGCTGCTCAACATCATTTCCGAGTCCAGCGTCGGTGAGACCTTAAGGCTGATGGAGCGCCCGCCTGACACGCCTCTTACCGGTGCCGTTGCCCGCGAGGTCTGCGAGCGCGCCGGGGGCGCCGCCTATGTTGCCCCGTCCATCGGCAGCCTGGGCCGGCAGTATGTGCTGCAATTGAAGGCGGCGAGCTGCCGCACGGGTGACACGCTGGCAGTGGAACAAGCGACGGCCGGCAGCAAGGAACAGGTGCTCGACGCGCTCGGAGCGGCCGCGGAGGGGTTGCGTCGCAAAGTCGGCGAATCGCTGGCATCCGTGGAGAAGTTCGATGTTCCCTTGACCGAGGCCACCACCTCCTCCCTGGAAGCGCTCGAAGCCTACAGCCTCGGCCGGCAGGCGTACTCCGGGAAAGGTCTGGATGCCGCCCTGCCGCTTTTCCATCGTGCCACGGAACTCGACCCCAAGTTTGCGCTGGCCTACGAGAGTACCGGCCTGATCTACGAGAACGCCGGGCAACACACCGCGGCGATTGAGAATCTGCGCCAGGCCTACGACCTGAGAGGGCGGGTGAGCGAGCGCGAGCGCCTCTACATCGAGGCGCATTACCATCGGATCGCCACCGGGGACCTCGGCAAGGCCCGGGAGACGTATCAGCTTTGGATCGCGACCTACCCGCGCGACGCGACGGCGCGTGCCGACTTTGCCGTGGCCTTGAGCATGCTCGGCCAGTACGGCCCGGCCTGGGAGGAGAACAACGAGGCGCGCAGGCTCGAGCCCATGGACAGCACGGTGGCCGCCAACGCCGTGAGCTTCTTGATGGCGCTCGGCCGCTTCGAGGAGGCCCGCGCCGGCTACGGCGCCGCGCTTCAGCAGAAGCTTGAATCGGACTATCTTCACCTGCTGGGTTACCATCTGGCATTTCTCGATCGCGACGCCGCGCGCATGGCCGGGCAGGTGGCCTGGGCCAGGGGACGACCCGGCACCGAGGATGTCCTGCTCGCTGCCCAAGCGGATACGGAGGCTTACACCGGCCATCTGGCCCGCGCCCGCGATCTCTCGCTGCAGGCGGCCGAGTCCGCCGCACGCGCCGGGGAGCAGGAAGTGGCGGCGGGCTGGCAAGCCATGGCTGCGCTGCGCGAGGCGCTCTTTGGCGAGGCCGCCGAAGCCCGGACGGATGCGGCCGCCGCGCTGGCCCTCTCGCGCGGACGGGATGTGAGCGCCGCCGCCGGCCTCGCGCTCGCCTTCGCCGGAGACCGCGAGGGAGCCGTCCGTGTTGCCGATGATCTTGCCCGCCGCTTTCCGCAGGATACCGTCGTGAACCTGAATTATCTGCCTGCCATCCGCGCCGCCGCGGCGGCCGCGGGTCCCGCGAAAGCGCCCGTTAGTGCACTCGCCAGGACTCGGGCCAACGCGTCCGCCAAGGCCTCCCCTAAGTCACCGTCCAAGACGACGTCCACGGCAATCGATCAATTGCGTCCTGCATTCTCCGTCGAGCTCGGGATTCCCACCATCGGTTCATTGTCGCTGGCGCTTTATCCCGTATACGTGCGCGGACTGGCCTATCTCGGGCTCGGCCAGGGGCTGGAAGCTGCGGCGGAATTTCAAAGGATCATCGATCACCCCGGGATCGTGGTGAACGAACCCATCGGGGCGCTGGCGCGCCTCGGCCTCGCGCGGGCTCGCGCCCTGGCCGGCGACCGCCGCGCGGCACGTCAGGCGTACCTTGAGTTCCTGGATCTTTGGAAAGATGCCGACGCCGTTCCGGTGCTCGATCAAGCCCGGGACGAGTTTGCCCGGCTGCAAACCGAGTGACCAGTTTTGGTCGAAACCTTGGTCTGCACGGTAAGACGTTCAACCTTTAGTTGAGCCTCGGTGCCAAGAGCGGAACCCGTTCTTAATGATCTGCCACCTATAGAGGATTACAAAATGGAGTGACAGCGGTGCGCTGTAGCGCGCCTGTCCCAGGCGCGAAAATCGCGGGCGGGGACGCCCGCGCTATAGCACGATTTGTCACCCTGATTTGTAATTGTCATTAGCGCGGCGACAGGGTGGTCACGCGCCCGAGCAGGTTCCGGCGAACCGGCAATTAGACCCTTGCTCCACCACTCCGTCCACTGCTTCGGGTATCCGCGAAGCGGCGTACGGCCTGTGGTACCCTTGTCGGGAATCGGACTTGCCGTCTGCCATGAGGAGCCCACTGTGAAGCCAGCTTCCCTGCCGCTGATCATTCTGCTTTTCGCGGTTATTCCAGCAAGTCGCGGAAAAGCGGCAGACCCCGGAACTACGGCGCCCAATGCCGGCAGCACGAATGCCCTGCCAACGGGCAACGTGACGGTGCTCGGTCCGGTGGCCTGTCCTGCGGGAGCGGCGCGGGGAGCCTCCTGCACGTCGATTCGTGTCTCCTGTTCGGGCATCCCCGATCTCGACGCGACGCTGGGCGTGGCCCTTCCGGCGGGCGTCGCCCGCGGCACCGTCATCCTGCTGAACAGCGGGACCGGCACCACCTTTTTCAACAGCGGCTTTCCAGGCCCCTACCTTGACGACGGCTTCAGGGTGGTGCAACTTGCCTGGGCAAGCGCCTGGGAGGGAGCCAACGGCGCCGGCCTGACGGCCTCCTCTTGCCGGCCCTCCACGGTCTTCAAGTATGTCTTCAGCGCGATCCACCGCGGAAGCCGCACGACCGGATTCTGCGGGCAGGGCCTGAGCGGGGGCGGAGGCCAACTCGCCTATTCGCTCACCCAGTACGGACTGGCGGACTATTTCGACTACGTGCTCCTGGCGGCCGGGCCCGGGCTCTCACGCATGGACTACGGCTGCGATCCGGGCCTTTATACCGGCCCTCCGCGCGACCTGTGCCCTCTTTTGACGGACGCCCCCATCGCTTACGGCGCCGACGTTCAGTTCAAGGTGAATACCTGGGAGAACACCACCACCTGCGGCAGCGCCAACCCGCCGCCATCGAACATCGCGCGCTGGGCCGCCGACTCGATCGTCGCCGGCAACGTCAGTTTCGTTTACCCGCACACCGCCATGAGCTGGTTCTTTTGCACGACATCTCCGGTCAACGAGAGCATTGGCCAGGGGTCGTTTCTGATCGATCAAGTTGTGCCGAAGAATGCTCCCCCGGACGTCAACTGTTACTCCGGCACGTGCAAGGGCGAAAACGTCTGGCAGGACCCGGACGCCGTAACGGCCGCCGAATCCGAGATGGTGGCGCAGTGCGTGGCGAATCATTGAGCTTTGGCCGGCACGGCATTCGACCACGCGACACTGCCGGGTAACGTGATGGTTCGGAGGGGGCAGGGCTGCACCAGACGCCATATCCAGCTGCCCGCGACCGCTGATCCCGGTTCGGGAAGGGTTCAAAGTGCGGTAGAATCTGCTCACGATGGCCGTTCAAGTCAAACTCGCTGACGTCATCTCCGCCCTGGAGTCTGCCGGCGACGAGGACACTTCCTGGCTCGATCGCGAAACCGGTGAAGTGCACCTGCTGACCGACGAGATGATGGACTATGCCGAGGAAGGCACCCCAGCCGAGGAAATTCCCGGGTGGATGCGCGATCCCGTCGAGGTTGCGAAGCAGGTGCAGGAAGATCGTCTCCACCGTTACCTGGAATTGCCAAGCAAGTCGGAAATTCACGAATGGGAGATCATGGATTGCTTCGCCTCCTCAGTGAAGAACGAGAGCGTGCAACGTGCGCTGCGGAATGGCATCCGTGGGGCAGGGGCCTTCAGCCGGTTCAAACAACTGCTCGAGGGTTACGATCTCTGGAAGGCCTGGAACAAGTTTCGCGACGCCAGGCTGCGGGAGATGGCCATCGAGTGGTGCAAAGACAGCGGCATCACCTGGCGGGAAAAATAGCGCTCCTTTGAAGCCGCTGCGGGTGACGGCATCAGCCTGACGGCGCTGATTGTGCTGGAGTTGCTGCTGAAGCTAATCGAACTTCATGAACGCGGCTCCGGCGGCCGATCACTCCCACCAGCGCCTTGGCGTCATGTTACCAAATAGAGTGACAGGCTAACCCCCCTCCCGGCCGACCGTTGCTGATGAAAGCGCTGACGGCGGGCCACCCTCTTCCCCTGGGAGAGGGCCAAAAACCAGGGGAAAACAGCCCTCTCCCTTGGGAGAGGGTGCCCGAGGTACGAGGGCGGGTGAGGGGAGGCATGCGACGTATTGCCTGACTCAGGCATTACCCGTGATGTACGGCCTTGCGTGTGCAACCCCTCCCTGGCGTATACTGCGCTCCGTTTTTATCAAAGCCTACGGGCCAAAGAGGAGAGCCAGTCCAGATGAAAGGTACGTTACCACGTTCGGGGAGACATCAACGCACGATCAGGATGACGCCGGCATTTGCGGCCCTGCTTCTATTACCCCTGGCGGCCACGCGGCCAGCGCAAGCGCAAACTTACAGCGTGCTGTACAACTTCCAGGGCGGGGAGGTCGGCGGATATCCCGCTTACGGCGCCCTGGTCCGGGACAAGGCCGGGAACTTCTACGGCACCACGTCCTCCGGCGGCAGCTCCAATTGCGGAACCGTGTTCAAGTTCGTTCCGGGCACCGGCACCGAGAGCGTCTTGCACAGCTTCACCTGCCAGTCAGACGGAGGGTATCCCTACGCCGGTCTGGTTCTTTCAGGAAATATGCTCTATGGCACCACCGCGGCCGGAGGTAGCGGCACCTGCTTTGGGTCCTCCGGGTGCGGAGTTGTGTTCGCGCTGAACATCAACCTAAAGATCATAACGGGCTACCATGACTTCTTGGGATCATCGGACGGCGCAGTCCCCTACGCCGGCCTGGTCCAGGACAAGAGCGGCAATCTTTACGGAACCACCAACCTCGGGGGCGCGAACAACAAAGGAACCGTGTTCAAGGTGGTTCCCCAGACGATGAAAGTGACCGTGCTGCACAGCTTCACGGGCTCGGACGGAGCCTACCCTTACTCCGGCTTGACTCTGAACTCGACCGGCACAACCTTGTACGGCGTCACATACCAGGGCGGCTCCAACAGCAACGGCGTGGTGTTCAGTTTGCCCACCAAGGGTGGCCCCTACTCCACACTTTACAAGTTCACAGGGTCCATAGACGGAGCAAACCCGCTGGGAACGATCGCTCTGGATCCGGCGGGCAACCTTTACGGCACAACCGCCTATGGCGGCTCTGGTTATGGCGTGGTGTTCGAGGTGGTTCCGGCGAGCGGCACGGAATCCGTGCTGTACGCCTTCCTCGGCGGTACGGACGGTGCGAATCCTTCGAGCGGTGTCGCCCGAGACAGCAGCGGCAACCTCTACGGCACCACCTATTCCGGCGGCGCCAGCTCCTCCGGAACGGTGTTCAAGGTGTCCGGAACCACGGAGACGGTCCTGCACAGCTTTGACTCCTCGGACGGGGCAAATCCGCTCTGCGGTGTGCTCCTGGACTCGAAGGGCGACGTTTTCGGCACCGCCGAGATGGGCGGGTCCATAGGCTACGGCGTGGTGTGGAAGATTAGGCCGTAGTGACACAGGCCCATCGGCCGCGCTCACGGGACCAACAGGATCCCACCACCCCCAGCTCTTGCTGTCCAGGAGGGGAGTTTGCGGACCCGCGACCGGCAACTCTCAGCCGGCAATCGAGGACTGTCAACTGCGGAGTGTCGACCGTTAACTTCGACTGCTATACTGCGATCATGAAGTATGTCAAGTACGGCCGATATGTTCCGGACGCCCTCGAAGGGCTAAGTGCCGAGGACCTGATGAAGCTGCTCGAGAATTATCTGCTCGACAGCGGTTTCTACAGCCAGTTCTATGACTTCCGTGAAATGGAGGGCGAGCAGACGCTGGAGAACCTGCGCGAGGCGCTGCTCGATGCCATCCGCGAGAGCCAGGCCGTGCCCGAAGAGGTGCTCGAGGAGTTGATGAAGCGCGTGGCGGAGGGCGGGGAAGAGGGCGAATCGGAGCTCGAGCGCGGGCTCAACCGCCTGATCCGGCGCATGGCCGACGAGGGCTACATCACCATTGACGCGCCGCCGGAGACGGGCCGCCTGACTCAACCGCAAACGGGCGGCAGTTCGGGCCCCGAGGGCCGGGTGAAGTTCGAAGTGACCGATAAGGCGCTCGATTTCCTGGGCTTCAAAGCGCTCAAGGACCTGCTCGGATCGCTCGGCAAATCGAGCTTCGGCCGCCACGACACGCGCGAGTTGGCCACCGGCGTGGAAGCCTCGGGCTCGACGCGACGGTACGAGTTCGGCGACACCATGAATCTCGACGTCAATGCCACGCTGCTTTCCGCGATCGAGCGCAACGGCCTGAAAGTGCCGCTCGACCTCGAGTACGATGACCTGCAGGTGCGGCAGACGGAATATCAGAGTTCCTGCGCCACGGTCCTGATGCTCGATTGCAGCCACCGCATGATCCTCTATGGCGAGGACCGGTTCACGCCGGCCAAGCGCGTGGCCCTGGCGCTCTCGCACCTGATTCGCAGCCAGTATCCCGGCGATTCGCTGCACATGGTGCTCTTCCACGACTCCGCCGAGGAGATTCCGGTCGGGCAACTGGCGCGCGTCAAGGTGGGGCCCTATTACACCAACACGCGCGAGGGGCTGAAGCTGGCGCAACGGGTGCTGTCGAGGCAGAAGAAGGACATGCGCCAGATCATCATGATCACCGACGGGAAACCGTCGGCGCTGACGCTCGAGGACGGCCGTATCTACAAGAACGCCTTCGGCTTGGACCCGCTGGTGGTCAGCGAGACCCTGCGCGAGGTCGGCCGCTGCCGGCGCAACGGGATCCTGATCAACACCTTCATGCTGGCGTCGGACTATGGCTTGGTGAACTTCGTCCAGAAAGTGACCGCCATCTGCCGCGGTAAAGCCTATTTCACGACCCCCTACACGCTCGGGCAGTATCTGCTGATGGACTACATGGAAAAGAAGGTGCGCAAGGTTCACTGACACAAGCCTAGTTATCTAGCCTCCCGCTGGGCATGACCTCTGCTTGGCGACGCGCGGCCAAGCCCACAAAGGGGGGGCCCCACTGCGCAAAGGCGTGGTCCCAAGGTTTTCCGGCCGGCTTCCCGCTGGGGGGAAAGGCGGCGTCTGCCGAACGGGTTCAATCGGCAAATAATACAGCGACTTGCGCGATTGTCTGCCCGCCTCTTGCACATTCTTCTAAAGTCCAGATAGGTCCCTGCCGACATTTACCTTTGGAGCCCGCACAAGGGCTGGAAAATCACATGCGATTCGGCTGGTGGAAAAAAAAGAAATCCCCCGAACTGGTTGGCGTAGACATCGGATCGAGCTCGTTGAAAGTGGTCGAGCTCGGCCGCAAGGGCAAGAGCCTGCAACTCCTCGCCGCGGGGGTAGCCGAGCTGGAGTCAGCCTGGATACGCGACGGTGAAATCCGCAACCTTCCGGCGGTATCCGGGGCGCTCTCGCGCCTGCTGGAAGAGCGCGGAGTGATGGCGCGCGACGTGGCCACCTCCGTGGCGGGCAACTCGGTGGTGGTCCGGCGGATCGCCGTGCCGGAGGCCGGGGGCGAACAGCTCGGGGAAGCGATCGTGGCGGAGGCCCAGCGGCAATTCCCGTCCGATGTTTCGGAGCTGAACATCGATTACCAGGTTCTCGGGCCGGGCACGGCCCCCAAGACGCTGGACGTCGTGTTGGTAGCCGCGCGGCGCGAGTTGATCGCGCGTCGCGCCGAGGTGGTGGCGGCAGCGGGCAGGAATCCGGCGGTTGTTGATCTCGATGCGTTTGCCGTCGAAACGGCGTTCGAATCCGCCTACCAGCCGGCGGCCGGCCAGACCGTGGCGCTGGTGAATCTGGGCGCCAGCCTTATCAACGTGAACATCGTCCGCGACGGCGCCTCAGTGTTCACCCGCGACACTTCGGCCGGCGCGCAGTACACCGCGGCGCTGCAGAAGTCGCTGGACGTGAGCGCCAGCGAAGCGGAAGCGTTGAAGAGCGGCAGAGACGGTACCGCGGTGGCGGAGACCTTTTTGGGGGCGAGCGGTCCGGGGCGCGAAGCGTTTCTCGACAGTCTCGGGGAAGACGTCCGGCGCACCGTGGGCTATTTTCGTCAGATGGCCGGGCCCACCGGCCACGCTGAAATCAACGTGGGCTATGTCTCCGGCGGTGCGGCGCCTCTGCCGGGGCTTTGCGAGCGGCTGCAAAAGGAACTCGGCGCCCCGGTCAGTATTCTCGACCCGCTGCGCGGCATGCGCGTTTCAGAATCGGGCGTGGATTCAGGCCATCTTTCCGAGATTTCACCGCGCCTGGCGGTTGCGGTCGGCCTGGCGCTGAGGAGCTTCGACGTCCCATGATGCGCATCAACTTGCTCCCGCAGTCTGTCGCGGAAGCCACTCAGCCCGACGTTGCAGAATCGCCGTCAACGTTCCAGGCGCGGGTGTTCGGCTTGGCTTTCGTTGGTGTCGCCGTGGTGGTGTCATTTGCCTGGTGGGTCGTCGGCGTGTGGAAAGGCAGGCTCGATTCCCAGATGGCCGCGGAGAAGGCCGAGGCAACGCGGCTGGCCCGGGTCGCCGCGGAGAACAAGCGGTATGAGTTGGAGCTGCAGGAGATCAACCGGCGCATCGCCGCGGTCCAGGCGCTCGACGAGAATCGTCGCGGCCCCGTTGCTTTTCTGGTTTCGCTGCAGCAAGCGGTCAATCGTGCGCCGGCGCTGAACCTGACATCGGTTGGACCCAAGGACGGGCGCACGGCCATGAACGGCGCCGCCTCCATGGTGACGGCAGTGGCCGATCTGGTGGCGGCGCTGCAGACATCGGAGGGATACCAGGACGTGCTGCTGCGTGAGTATCACGAGGACGATGACAAGGCCGGGCGCGTGAGGTTCAAGTTCAACCTCGACTTTACGTTCCAACCACCGCCCCTGCCGCCAGCGGCTGCGGGATCGCTTCCCAGCGCTGCCAGGCCTGCGGGTGCTGCTGCGGCAGCGCCAGCCGTGAGTCAGCAGCCGGCCGCGGAGAAGCGCCATGGCTAAAGGTCTTGAAGAGTATCCGCGCCGAGTTCAGGGGTGGATTCTGGCCGGTATCGCAATTGCGCTGGGCGCTTTCGCCGCCTGGTACCTTGTCTGGCCACGTGCGCAGCAATGCCTCGCCGCGCGCACTGCGATCGGCGCGCAACACGCTCAGAATGTCGCCAGCCGGGCATTCGAGGCCCAGCGTCCGCGTTACCGCCAGCAGCTCGAACAGGCTGAGGCACGGCTCGAGGATCTGCGGTCCAAGGTTCCGGACGACGCCGATCCCGCCGGGCTCGTGCGCACCGTCCATGCCGCCGAGAGCGCGTCGGGCGTTCATGTGCGATCCCTGGCGGTTCAGCCGCCGGTCGATTCCGCGGTGTACGTCGAGTTGCCGGCGAAGGTCCATGTGGATGGCGAGTACGCTGCGCTGGTGAGCTTCTTCGATCATCTGGGCGCCTCGACCCGGATCACCAATGTCAGCGGCCTCACGCTGACTACGGCGACAACCACGGGTCCAGGCGCCTTCACTCTGGCCCCGAACGAGACGGTGGCAGCGGACTTTGTGCTATCGACCTATTGTAATCGTGGGGCTTCAGCGCCGCCTGCCGCCCCGCGCGCTGCGCCAGCAGCGGCGAAAAAGAAGTAGAGGACCTGTGATGAGGATTTCCCTGAGGCGAGGATTCCCGCGATACCGGAGTTGGCTGATTCTGGCAGCCTGCTCGACGATTGCGAGCGCGTCGCTCGCCGCGATGCCGGAGGTGCCCGCTGCTGTCGTTCGGCCTGGCGCCACAGCGGCCAAGGCCACCGGCCCCGATGCCCCCGATGTCCGGGCCCGGCTCGCAGCTTCCGCGCCTCGCGAGAACAAGCCGCAGCCTCGTCCCGGACCGCGAGGCGTTGCCGACGCGGCGTTGTATCTACGCGATCCCTTTCGCGCGCCCGAAGAGGCAAAGCCAGCCGCCAAGCCGGTTGCGGCACAGCCGCGGCCGCCAGGGGTTCGCGGCTTGCTGGTACAGCAGATCCGGCTGCAGGGAATTGTCCGCGAAGAGGTGAGCCATCGGATGATGGCTATGGTTGCGGGCCAGACTAACTTGTCGTACTTCCTTCGCGAAGGCGACCAGCTTTTCGATGGTCAGGTGAGCCGGATCACTTCGGACACGCTCTATCTCCGGCGGACCGGCCCGATACCGGCCACGGTCCCGAAGGAAGTTGCGCTGCGGATTGAGCCGGACGCGGGAGGACAGCAATGATTCAGTACCTTCATCATCGGAATCGCCCGGGCGGGCTCGCGGCCCTGCTGTTGCTGGCCGCAGTTTTCCCGCTGCTTCTTCCCGGCAGTGCGCGCAGCCAGGGGCCCACGGAAGCCCCGCCGCCGGACACGACGGCCGCCGCGCCGGGCCCGACCGCGCCCAGGTACACGGGCGAGAAGATCTCACTCAATCTCAAGGACGTGGATCTCAAGGACTTCTTCCGCCTGATCCATCAAGTCAGCGGGCTGAATATCGTGGTGGATTCCAACGTCACGGGAACCGTGACCGTTGCACTTGACGACGTACCCTGGGACCAGGCGCTCGGCGTGGTCCTGATGAACAACGGATTGGACAAGACCCTGGAGGGGAATGTCCTCCGCGTGTCGCGGCTCGAGACCCTGTCGGCCCAGGCGGAAAGCCGCGCCAAGCTCGTACAGGCCGAGGCTGCGTCGTCCCAACTCGTCACCGTGGTGCGATACCTGAAATTCGCCAGCGCTGCAGACGTCATGCTGAATAACACCAACAGTGGGGCCAATGCCACGGGAAGCGGGACGCAGGTTCAAAGCAGTGTCACCGGACTGCAGTCGATCCCGGGCGTTGCGGCCATTCTCAGGAGCATGGCGCCCTCGATCTTTACGCGCCGGGGCAGCGTGGTGGCCGATCCCCGCAACAACGCGGTCATCATAACGGACGTTGGCAGCCAGATTCCCGTTATCCAGGGTGTGATCGATAAGCTCGACCATAAAGCCCGCCAGATTTCCATCGAGGCGAAAATTGTTCTCACGACCAATGACTTCAATCGGCAGCTGCAGACCGCGCTCAATGCCGGCCTGGCGAATCGGTCCGGCAGTACGACGATGGGCGGCGCCACCGGGAGCGGTGCGTCCTCCAGTGCTCCTCCTGTAACCCTCAGCCAGACCACGGTAGCCGGTTTCGGGACGTACGCTCTGTCGAACGTCGGCGCAAGATATTTCATCGGCGCCGCCATTGCCGCGGCCGAGACCAGGAATGAGGCCAAGGTCATCTCCGCGCCGACCATCGTGACCCAGAACAACATTCCCGCTTCGGTCGTCCAGGGCACGCAGATTCCGGTGCAGACGACGGGCCAGCTTGGCCTGGTGACGACGCAATACATCGCCGCCGCCTTGATCTTGCAGGTCACGCCGCAGGTGACTGACGACGGCCACATCTTCCTGAACATCCTCGTGGCCAACAACTCCCCCGGCCCGGTATTGCCCGGCACCAGCAGTCCCGAAATCAACACGCAGTCGGCCACCACACAGGTGCTGGTCCCCGATGGCGGCGTCGTGATCTTCGGCGGAATCAAAGTTACCTCGAACACCAAGTCCGCCACCCAGGTGCCCGGGCTCGGAAGTATCCCGGTGCTCGGAAATCTTTTCAAGTCTTCGCAGCGGGAAGAGAAGCAGAACGAGTTGCTGTTCATTGTCACGCCCAAGATTCTGCCAACGTAGACGCAAGCGGAGTGCAGCGAGCAGACTATCCCTGTGGCCTCTGTGCCAGGAAAAACAGTCGACACCGAGACCCCTAACAGGCTGCTGAAAGGCGTTAGCGGCGGCTTCAGGCCGCCACGCGTGTATTGAGAGAGTTGGACTTATGGCGAGGTAAACTCGCCGCTACTCTCCTCAAACCGTGTTTTTCAGCAGCCTGCTAAGGCTTCGTGTCCTCTGTTTTGAAGGTTTTCTGCTCGATCAGCCGGAATTTCGAATCACAGAGCAGCGTTATCACCTCTGCGCTCGAGCCGCCACAGGGATGCTCTTATCGTTGCCCGTCCGCGCCCGCCACGCTTTCCAGAGAAAATACGCCGGAATCCCGCTGGCCGTCAAGCCGATGCACCAGAGCGCGTCCGCCGGACGCTGCACCAGCGTATCCCCGAGGATCAGCACCGCGACGGTGACGAAGATCAGGGGGACCAGCGGATAACCCCACGTCCGGTAGGGCCGCGCCAGGTCGGGCCGGCGGCGCCGCAGGATCAGGATGGCCGCGGTGCAGAGTGCGTAGAAGATCCACTCTGAATAGATCGCCTTGGTGTAGAGCGCTTCGTAGGCGCCCGTCAGCGCGAAAATGCCGGCGACCACCGCCTGTGCCATGATCGCCACTGCCGGCGTGCGGAACCGCGGGTGGACGCGGGCCAGGCGCATAGGCAGTAGGCCGTCGTGCGCCTGAGCGTAGGGAATCCGTGAGCCGGAAAGCACCGACCCGTTGAGCGCCGCGAAGGTGGAAATCAGAACGCCGACGGCGACGAAGGTGCCTCCGCCCGAACCGAGAAAGCGTCGCGCCGCGGTGGTTGCGATGGTCGTTGTAGCCAGCGCCTCGCCCGGGGTCAGGACATAAAAGTAGGAGACGTTGGCCAGCAGGTAGACGCCCAGCACGATCAGCATTCCGATGATCAGCGCGCGCGGCATGTTGCGCCTCGGGTTCTGGACTTCGGCCGCGACCATGCTCAGGTTGTTCCAGCCGTCGTACGCCCAGAGCGCCGAGACGGTGGCCAGCAGAAACCCCGAGGTTCCCGCCGCCGCCGGCACCGCGCCGCGGAAGTGTTCGAACGATCCGTGGCCGAGCGCGATTCCGGCTACGATCAGCACCACCAGCACGGAGAGCTTGGCGGCGGTGAAGACGGTCTGCAGGGCGCCGCTGCGCCGCACTCCGAGCACGTTGAATCCCGAGAGCAGAAAGATGATCAGCACTGCGCCGATTTGCGTGCCGGTGAGGCTGAACGTGTGAGCGCCAGGTCCGGGCGGAACCCGCCAGAGCACCTGGTTCAGGGAAGGGAAGAAGTACGAGGTGTAGAGCAGGAATCCCGTGGCCAGGGTCGCGATTGAGGCCGCCTTCGCCACCAGAAACTGGCTCCAGCCGTACACGAATCCCATGCCGGGCCCGTAAGCTTCCCGCAGGTAGACGTACTCGCCGCCGGCCTCCGGCAACGCCCCGCCCAGTTCGGCGTAACCGAGCGCTCCGAACAGGCTGAGGATGCCGGCAAAGACCCAGACCCCCATCACCTTCGCCGGGCTCCCGGTGTGGGCCAGCATCTGGCTCGGCACCAGGAAGATCCCCGTACCGATCACGGTGCCGGCAACGACCGCCGTGGTGGCGTAAGAGCCGAGTCCGCGGGTGAGCTGAGGCTGTGCCGGTCTCTGCGAATCAGGCATGCTCCCCGATTCTAACCTCAAAAAAGCGGTTGCGAGTGACAAGTGGCGAGTGCCAGGTGACAAGCGGCGGAGGCCAGGTGACGAGCGAGCAGGACAAGGTGTTTAGCAGACCTCAATGGCCATTGACGCGCATGATTAAATAAGCCTGCGGACCTCGGGCAGGTCAAGTATGATGCCGGGGCGGAGAGGAGCAACACGATGGACGGAATCGCGAATGCGGGCCGCTACCTGTTTGCGATCGCGCTCGGAGGCTTCGGCCTCGAGCACTTCATTTTCATGCACTCGCGGCTTGTCCGCTAGGTCCTGCCCTACACGGCAAACCGACCCGCCTCCGCGGTGCTGATCGGCGCGATCCTCCTTGCCGCGAGCCTGTCTCTCGCCAGCGGAGAAGGAGCGCGCGTCGCGGCGAGGTTGCTCGGTGCCGCGCTGGTTCTCGATTTCGTGATCGTGCACATTCCGCGAATGGCCGACGCACCCGGGAGTTCTGGCGTGCGCGGGCTCGCCTTCGAGACGCTCTCCGTCGCCGCCATCGCTTTTGTCCTGGCCCCGATGGCGGCCTCGCCACGTTCTGCAGCAGCCCCTCGGGACCGCTTTCCCGGCCTGGGAGCGACGGTCGGCCGCTATCTCTTCGCGGTCTCTTTGGTGGTTTTCGCTTTCTTTCACTTTATGCTGATTCCCCTGGTTGCGTCCCTGATTCCCGCCTGGATTCCGGGCCGCGTTTTTCTGGCCTATTTCACGGGCGCGGGCTTTATCGCCGCCGCGCTGGCCATCGCCACGGGCAAACTGGCGCGTCTCGCTGGCATTCTGCTCGGAGCGATGTTTCTGATCTTTGTGGTGACGCTGCACGTTCCGCGCGTGGCCCACGCCATCGGCAGCGCTGACGAGTGGACAAGCCTGCTGGTCGCAGTCGCCATGGCGGGTGGAGGATTCATCGTCGCCGGCCTCTTCTCCGAAGCCTCCTCACCCTCCGGGTACCTCGCGAAATCGCCCCCCTTGACCACCGGCGGGCGGAAGCCTATGATTCATCCCACGTAACGTCACGCTTGTGAGGGAACCATGGACAGCAGAACGGCTGGGATTTGCGTTTGTTTGCTCCCGCTCCTGGCAAGCTCCGGAATCAGCCGGGCGGACTTCAAGTACACGGAGTCATCAAAGATGACGGGCGGGGCGCTGGCGGGGATGATGAAAGTGGCGGGCGCATTCAGCAAGCAGGCTCGCGAGCCTATGGAGAGCACCGAGTACGTGAAGGGCCATAAAATGCGCCGCGACTCGAGCGACGGGCATTCCACGATCATTGACCTGGATGGCCGGCAAATCATCGAAGTCGACAACAAGAAGCGGACCTACACCGTCCTGACCTTCGACCAAATGCGCCAGCAACTCGAAGCCGCAAGGGCGGCGATGCAGGAGCAGATGGCGAAGGAGAACAAAGATAACCCGCAGGCGGCAAGCTTCAAGATGACGCCTAAGCTTTCGGTAGCCGATGGACCCGGCACGCGTACGGTGGCGGGCGTGGCCACACACGAAGTCAAGCTCGACATCGAGCTGCTGATGGAGGCCAGCGATCCGAATCAACCGTCGCAAAGCGGTCAGGTTCAGACCTGGGTCAAATCCGATCAGTACGTGGCGTCCTCGGTGCCCGGCTCCGAAGAAGTCCGCGAGTTCCAGCAGGCGATGGCCAAGGAACTCGACTGGGTGCCCGGAGAGATGTTCGGGAATAATCCCCAGGTGTCGGCGGGCATGGCCGAACTGAGGAAGAACTCCGCCGCCCAGGGATTTCCGATGCTGCAGTACGTGAGTCTCGGCATGGGCGTCCCGGGGCAGGCGACCGGTGCGAACTCGACGGCAAACTCGAATCAACCGCCGCCGCCGCAGTCATCCAGCGCCATTGATGTGACGAATCCCAGGGCCGCGGCCGCCCAGAGCCTTGGCAAGATGCTCGGCGGATTTCATCGCAAGAAGAAGAACAACGACCAGACCGACAACACAGCGGGGGCGACCCCGCCGCCCGCGGACCCCGGTGCCCTGATGCAGATGACCGTCGAGGTGACGTCGCTCTCCACGGATCCTCTCGACGCCTCGTTGTTTGTGGCTCCGGCAGGCTACCAGCAGATTCCGTCTAACATGCTCACACCGGCAAATCACCGGTAGCTGCGGCCTTCGCCGACGCGTGGCAAAGGGAACTGAAGCGCACCTGCCCCAGGCGCGCAGATCGTGGGCGAGGACGCCCGCGCTACAGCTGCGCCGATCCCGCTTCCATGTCCTGCCGACCCAGCCAAGTGGGGCTGTGCTACCAATCGTTCAGACAAATGTGCTTCACTCGATTGTCCTACCCTTGAGGGCGCAACGTGCGGCCAGCTGACGGTGACAAGAGCACACTCGAAGGGCTGTACCGCCAGCACGGCGCGCAGCTCGTCCTCTTCGCTTCCGCTCTTACGGGCGAGCGGAGCCGCGCTCAAGACATGGTCCACCAGGTTTTTGTGAAGCTGCTCGAGCGCGGCAGCCTCGGCCACGCCGAGGACGCGAAGGCGTACCTGTTCACGAGCGTGCGGAATGCGGTGCTGAACGATGCCAAGGTGAGGGCGCGCCACGTAGCGCTCGACTCGGAGACCGCTTGGTTTGATCCGCCGGATCGCGACTATGCCGCCGAGCGGAACCTGCGGCGGGCAATGGGCGCGTTGAGCGAGGATCAGCGCGAAGTGGTGGTGCTGCATATCTGGGGCGAAATGACCTTCTTTCAAATCGCGCAGGTGCTCGGCATCAGCGCGAACACCGCGGCGTCACGATATCGCTACGCGCTCGCCAGGCTGCGCGACGTCATGTCTGCCCGGGAGGAACCCTGTGCCAACGCCTGATGACGATCAATTCGAAACCTATCTCAGGCAGTTCCGGCCGGTCGTCCCTGATCCGCTGCCGGTCGCGTCCCGGCCGCCCGTTCGCCTGTGGCTGTGGCCGCTCGCCGCAACCGCGGCCGTCGCCCTCGTCATTGCGGCAGCCTTGGCCATGCGGCTTCATCACAAGCCGGCAAGATCGACAGGCGGCCAGCGTCCGGCTGCGGTCGAACAACTCACGAGCGCGCAACCGCTGACCCTGCGCCGTGCCGACGATTTGCTGGCGCACGCGCCCTCGTTTGAAGCGGCAATGGACGGGCTGGCGTTTCAATCAGAACAAACTCAGGTTCCGCCGGGCAGCGAAAGCGCCCTTGAAACACTCGGAAAGGAGAATCTTCAGCCATGAACCGTTTTCGCCTGATTCTGTGGATCGTCCCGTTTTCTCTCATCACCAGCGGCGCGGCGATAGCGCAGCAGAAACCCGGGGGAAATGCCGCCTTGCGGTACTGGTCGGCGTTTGCTCAGATGCAGGACTCTGCCATCACCGCCGAGCAGGCGAAGGAGCTCAGTCTGATCGTGGAAGGGACCGCGCCCTATTCAGATTTGAAGTACAGGGACCTCGTGGGGAAGAACCGGCCCGCGCTCGAGACCATGATCCGCGGGACAACTCTTCCGTACTGCGACTGGGGGATCGACTACGGCCAAGGTCACGACGCGCCCGTGGACTACGTCCGTAAGGCACTCGAACTCGGCCGTCTTAACATTCTCTATGCGTTTCACCTGATGATCGCCGGCGACAAGAGCGGGGCGGTTCGTGCGCTCGCGGCCGGAGTCCGCTTCTCGCACGACGTTGCGAACGGCGGCACCCTGATCGCGACTTTAGCCGCCCAAAGCCTCCTGGCTTCGGACCTCAGGATCATGGCGTTTGCGGTGCACGTGTCGGAGCCGGAACTTACCGTGGCGCAGAAGTCTGTTCTCAGGCGGGCCGTGGCCCAGCTTCCTCCGCAGGGCCTCGATTGGCAGTCGGCGATGAAGCGCGAATTTGCCGTGCTTCGCATGCCGATCCGCACGCCTGAGGGCTCGCAGGAACTCGATTCGGAATCGCAGGCGGACCTGGCGGAGATCGCTTCAAGTTACGTCGCCATGCTCGACAATCCAGGCCTGCTGCCGGACGTTCAGCAGAAGATTGCCAGCGCGCCCCCGCCGCTGCCCGGCATGATTCCCAATGCCAGCCGCGTGCTCGAAGCAAAGCAGCACCTGACCCAGAGCATTGCACAAGTCAATTCATTGCTTAATTGAGGCAATTCTGGCGAGGGCTGGGTCACTGATTGGGGCCAGAAGCCCAGCAAAGACAAGGGGTTGGCAGGATCTACACTAAAGCTTTTAGAATCAACAACCTGACGGCTTTCAAGCCTATGGTGTCCATTAGACTTCCAAAATATCCATCCATGTCATTTGTTTTCAGTAGATGCCGCCTGATGCTAAAGGACATTCCGGCTTCGCCCGGAGAAAAAAAGCGCGTTTTTCGCGACGATCTTTGCGTTGGAGGGCTGTTCGAGGGGGATTCGCTGCTGGACAACGGGTCGGAAGGCGACTCGTCCGCGAGCGCCGAAGGCGTGACTGGAGACGATTAGCATCGACACATTAACGATTGCATAACTCTGGATCAAAGTCAACGAGAAGTTGGTGACGGATTACTGGAAGATTGAATGCCTGCGACACCAGGTCTTCACGACTTGTGGTCACGCGCGGCTTCCCAATTGACGATGACGTTGATCTGGTCTGGGGTCTGCCGGAGGGGCTGTTGGCGCGGACAGGCTCAAGCATCAGAAATCTCTCGCCGTCGCTGGTGACGGCGTACTCGTTTCCGCCGACATTCCCGAAAGGATTGAGAACGTGGGCTTGGAAGAGGGCCTGCGGCTTACCGGCCTCCAGGCCACGCTCGGTATTGACCTCCACGGCCATCATTCGCCAGTCGAGGCCCAGGTAGTAGAGTTCCCTGCCGTCCCCTCTCCAGATCGGTTCGCCGCCGCCGCTGTCAGAGACCTGCCGCTTCTGCCCCATGCCGGGGAAAGAAGCGATATAGGTCTGCAACTTCCTGGTCTCGTCCGAATTGTAGGCCACCCAGTTGCCGTCAGGGGAGAAGTGGAACTGGTCCCGGTGAGACGCGTCCCCCACGACGCCGGTCAGCAAATTGCGGCCTCGAAGGGAGAGGAAGTGGAAGTTCACATCGTCTTTATCGTGATAGATCAGAAAGCGGCCATTCGCCGACCAGTCATCCAGTTGTTCGGCATTGGCATCGGAATAGATTTTCGCCGGCTCAGAACTCCCCAGCTCAGATTCCATGATGCTCAAGGAAGCTCCCGACGGGCTGCTGGCGGTATAAAGAATCCGGCGCGAATCCGACGACCAGACAGGATCCTTTTGCGATTCCGGACCGAAGGTAAGCTGCGAGAGGACGCCCGTGCGGAGGTCGAGCAACGCGATGTGATGCAACGCGCCGTCTTTCAGTTGGAGCGCGGCCAGTTTCCCGTCCGGCGAGAGCGCGACCTGCTCGTACGGCCCCGGGCTGCCAATTTCTCCCAGCTTTCTGCCCGAGCGGTCCCGCCAGGTGAGTTGGGCGATGTCGCCGGGATTTCCGGGCGGGCTGGAGCGATAGGCCAGGACGCCATTGCCGGAGACGGAAAAGGCCGCCCGTCCCCAATAAGCCGCGGCAACCTCCCCGGAAACCTGTACCGGTCCTCCGAGCATCTCCATCCGCCGGGTGTCGAACCGCTGAGCGAGCAGGTTGCCTTCCCGGACAAAGAGCAAGTAATTCGGCGAACAAAAGCGCGCCGCGGCGTCGCTCTTGACCACGAATCGCGTCTCGGGTGAGTCCAACGAGCCGACCAGAACAGAGTTGTCTACCGGTTTGCCCGAGTCATTCGTGGCAAGCGCAAGGTACAGGAAATGCTTTCCGTCGGGGAGGAATTGCGGCCACACGTGAGCCCGGAAACCTGTCTTCTCCAGAACGGTCGCGGGCGCCGGCTCTCCTCCCGCCGCCGCCACCCGCATGATCGATCCGTTCCTCCGGCCGTACAAGATCACGCCCCTCCGGTCCCAGGTCCCGCCCTCGCCACCCTCGGTCGCGCATAGAATCTGCACGCTCCCGCCGGCGAGGGAAACCTTCTTTAGTTCTCCATCGGCGAAGAAGCCGATCGATTGCGAGTCCGGAGACCAGAAGGGCAGGTCGGCACCATCGGTCCCATCCAACCTCCGAAACGACGCGTGAGCCAGGGACCGGACCCAAAGGGATTGCGTCTCCTTGGCATCCGCCAAAACAACCGCGATGGTTTGGCCGTCCGGTGAGACCGCCAGCTCGGGCGCCCAGGGACCGGGAGCAATTCGGTAGCCTGCCGGCGGCATGATCGAGAATCGCACCGGAGAAGCCACGGGTGGACGCGATCCTCCGGCCAAGAGGATCACGGCCACAATGGCCAGCGCCAGAATCACCGCAACGCCAATGAGCAGGCGCCCGCCCACCCTTCGCAGGCTCCGGCCCGTAGCGGCGATCCGGCGAGATTCCCCTGAGCTCGACGGGGGACCGGCGGGACCGAGTGCCGGAGCCGCTTTTCCCTGATCGGACCGGCGGCCGATAGCCGCCAGAACGCGGCCGGAATCCGTGTCGCGCTTGAGGCGCTTGAGGTCGCCGCGCAAATCGGCAGCGCTCTGATAGCGAAGGTCGCGGTCCTTTTCGAGCAGGCGGTCGATGATGCGCTCCAGCGCGGGCGGCAACTGCGCATTCAGGCTCGTAACCGGCGCCGGCGTGCGATTCAGTATGGCCTCAGAAACGACTGCGACTGTGCTTCCCGAGAAAGCCGGCCGGCCGGTTGCCAATTCATAAAGCACTGCGCCGAAACTGAACAAATCCGTGCGGGCGTCCAACTGTTCGCCGCGGGCCTGCTCGGGCGACATGTAGGCGATGCTTCCCAGGGTTGCGCCGCCATCCGTCAGGTCAGCGCCCTGCGGGCGAGGAGCACAAGGCAGCGTGTCCGCGCCGGGCTGCTGCCCGATGCCTGCCGCCACCTGCAGTTTTGCCAGGCCGAAGTCAAGGACCTTGGCCTGGCCGCGGGTGGTGACGAAGATGTTGGCCGGTTTGATGTCGCGATGAACAATCCATTTCTGGTGCGCGGCGTCGAGGGCGTCGGCAATCTGAATTGTCAGGTCGAGCAGTTCATCGATCGGCATGGGCGATTCGCGATAGGCGGCGGTCTCGATCCGCTGCTTGAGCGTCTGCCCCTCCAGGTACGGCATGGCGATATAGGGCTGACCCTCGTGCTCGCCTATTCCGTAAATAGTGCAGATGTGGGGGTGATCGAGTAAGGAGAGCACACGCGCCTCCTGTTTGAAGCGCGCAATCGCTTGCGGGTCCGAGGCCAGACGCTCGGGAAGCAGCTTGAGAGCTACGCGCCGGGGCAGGAGAAGGTCTTCGGCCTCGTAGACCACTCCCATGCCCCCGCCACCCAGCTTTCGCACGATGCGGTACTCCGTACTGTCGATCCGGCGCTGGTCGATCTCTTGCGTACCCCCGCCCGCCGATCCGTTTGCCGGCGCCCGGCCGTCCCCGGACGAGACGACGCTCGCCGCCTCCTCGGCCGGCCCGGGATCAATCACGATGCGGCCGGAGTTCTCTGCGAGGAGGAATTCGACTTCGAGGCGCAACGAGGTGTCGCCGGCACACGCCGTCTCAAGAAAGGAGGACCGCTGACCGAAGTCGAGATCCAAGGCCTCCTGGTACAGGCGCTGAATCTGTCTAAAACGCTGTGCATCCACTTGCTCTTCCCCCCAAACGCTGTACTTTAGCATATTACACGGCGGCCTTTGCAGGTAACCGGCTGGGCCATTAACTAGGACGTAATATCATTGAACGATAGTTCAATTTTAGTTTACAGGCCCATCGGATGCTTTTGATCCGTATGGAGGTGCGATGGACCACCAGACCCGGTTCCTGGAAACTGTGCGCCTGAGACCTTCATCGCCAACGGTCCCGCCCCACAGACCTGGACTTCCCTTTTGCAAAACAGGGTATTGATGAACTGCGTGGCACTTCGGCTATGATAATCAACTCTGGAGGTTTCATATGAGTGACGAGACTCGCCGGCCGGCGAACGGATCCGTTGAATCAGTGGAGGCGCCGGAGCGGCGCACCTTCCTGGGCGTCGTGATCGGCGCAGGCATGGCGATCTTCGCAGTACTGGCGTCGATACCGCTGGTTCGCTTTGCCCTGTACCCCCTTTACGCGAAGGCTTCCGAAGTCGCATGGTCGGCTGTGGGTCCGGCCGATGCTTTCGCGTCGCTGTCGGAGCCGGTCCAGAAGCTGGTGGCGGTCGAGCAGCGCGACGGCTGGCGCGACAGCATTGCACAGCGGCCGGTCTATGTCACCAAGGACAAGCAAGGCCAGGTACTGGTGCTGACGGCGATCTGTCCTCATCTCGGCTGTCAGGTCACCTGGAGCGCCGAAAAGCAGGAATTCTTCTGTCCGTGCCACGGCAGCCTGTTCGCGCCGGACGGAACGCGGATTTCGGGACCGACACCGCGCGGCATGGATTCGCTTGCCACCACCGTCCAGGGGGGCGAGTTGCGGGTGCGCTACCAGTATTTCCGGCAGCTGCTGCCCAACAAGGAAGTGGCGGATTAGACCCCGCTGGAGCGGCGCCGGCCCCAGCGCCAAGATCGCCGGGGAGGCCAGCGGCGCTCGAGCGATCTCAGCGTTAATGGCCTCGGAGGCTACGGATGGCGGAACCGATCGAACCAGAATCCAGCAACCTCAAGCACAGTCCCGGCAAGGGCGACCCGATTAGGGAAGCCGCGGCGGCCGCCACGGGGCGATCGGCTCCGACGGCACGGTCCGGATTCTGGAAGTGGATCGACGACCGCACGGGCATTGACGCATTGATGCACGAGGCTCTCGACGAGCCTATTCCGGGCGGCGCGCGTTACGCCTACATCTTCGGGTCGGGCCTGCTCTTCGTCTTCCTTTCCCAGATCATCACCGGAACGTTCCTGGCTCTCTATTACGTTCCGTCGTCCGATCACGCGCATATCACGGTGGCCTACATCACCAAGGTCGTGGCGGCCGGATCTTTCCTGCGCAGCCTCCACGTTTACGGCGCCAGCGCCATGGTGATCATCGCGCTGCTGCACATCTGCCAGACGTTTCTTTACGGGTCGTTCAAGGGACGCCGCGAGGTGCTGTGGCTGTCGGGCTGCGTTCTGCTGGCATTGATCCTGGGCATGGCGTTCACCGGGTACCTCCTGCCCTGGGATATGAAGGCCTACTTCGCAACCGCCGTCGGAACTAACGTCCCCAGCGAACTGCCCGGCATGGGCAATGCGATCAAGGAAGTGCTGCGCGGTGGCCCGGAGTTGGGCACGCTGACGATCTCGCGATTCTTCGTGGCGCATGTCTTCTTCATTCCAGGCCTCATGATCCTGTTTATCGGGGCGCACCTCGTGCTCATGCGCAAGGCGCGTCCGGCGGGCCCGGTGAGCGAAGATGCGTTCGACCCGAAACTGCCCACGGAGCCCTTCTACCCGCGCCAGGTGATCAAGGATCTGTCGTTGTGCCTGCTGCTGATCGTTGTGCTCGGCGGCCTCGCCTATTTCTATCCGGCCACCCTCGGTCCGCAGGCGAATCCTGCCGATACCCAATTCCTGCCGCGGCCCGAGTGGTATTACCGCTCGCTTTTCCAGTGGCTCAAGTACTGGCATGACGGGAACATTGTGATCGGGATCGGAGTGATTCCGACGGTGGTTGCCCTGCTGTTTGTCCTCGTTCCCTTTCTCGATCGAAAGCGGGAGCGCCGCCCTTGGCGGCGCCCGCTCTCCGTCGGCATCTTCTGCCTGATCCTGATCGGCATTGGCGTTCTGGAGGTTCAAAGCTACCGCGACGACGCACGCGATCCCGCCATTGCGCAGCAACTGGCGCTGCAGGACAAGCAGGCAGAGGACTTCATGAAGGAGCCCTTCAAGCCCGAGACTCTGGGGTCCGTGCCTGAACCAGGACTAAACAATGGCACCGCCGCGGCTGCTCCGGCTCCGAATCCGCTGGTGCCGCAAGGCCAGCAGATCTTCACGTCGCACGCGTGTAACGCCTGCCATGGCGAAGGCGGCGCGGGCACGCCCCTGGCACCAAAGATCGCTGGAATCGGCCAGAAGTATCCTCCCGACAAATTGCTCGATCTCTTCAACCATCCCACCGCGAAGATGGACGCGGGGCACATGCCGCATTTTCAGTTCACGATGGATGATGTCAAGGCCATCGAGGCGTATCTCGACGCCCAGCACTGAGGGCCCCCGCTCCAAGTCTCTGCCGGGCCGGGAGTTGGAGAGCAACGGCTCCATCCGGCTGCGATACCGCATAGCCCCCCGGGGACACGCCAAGGCATCAGCCGCCCTTACACCTGAATCGACCAATCCCTCACTGCTCCCGGCTGAACCCACTTCTGGATCCCATGGATCTGATTGTGCGTCCAGTAATATTCCCAGTTGATCTTTTCCGGCGCCCAGGGCAGACGCGTTCGGTCTTCCGGGGTAATGAGAGCGTAGGCGGCGCGGATATTCTCGCACTCGAAGACGTATCGGTGATGAAGGACGAAGGGCAGGTATTGCTCGAGAGTCTGCTCGCGGAAACTCGATTGCAGGCCGAAGGCGCGCAGCGCAGAACTCCAGCCCGCCAGCCGTTCGTGGCCGGGCAGATTTAGAGCTTCGAGCATGGTGCGCGTGCGCGCGATGAAGTGTTGCATGCGCTCGATGCGCTGCTCTTGGCGGTCACGCAGGGCGCGCGCCTGAGCGGCGGAGAGGAATCGAGGGCCCCCGGGACGCGGTGGGCCGGAGACAATTCTCCGGACCATGGGAGCGCTCCGGTCGGACAGCGCTTTCAGGTTGCCGCCGTCGGAGAGCCTGCGAGCCTCGTCGTGTAGCAAACGGACCAGGGGCTCCAGCCGGATGGGGTTCACGTCGGCGCTGGCCAGTTGGTACACAGGTTGGTGCTGCCCGTGGAGCAGCAGCGCGCCGGCGACCAGGATCGCCGCCGCCACCTCGTCTACCGGTACGACCTCGAGGGGCGCGTCGCGGCGCATCGGCCATTCCTTCATCCCGGCGAGGGCCATGAGCACGAGCGGCGCCGCCGTCCGTCCGCCTTCGATCCAGCCGGGGAAGGGGAAAGAGAGCGCGCTTTCGATGATCGCCGGGCGCACGATCGTCCAGGGCACGTCGGAAGCCGCGGCCAGGGCCTGCTCGCCGAGACTCTTTGAGTACGTGTAGGTGTTCACCCAGCCCCAATGCTCGGCGCGCTGACGCCCGAGTGCGGTCAGGCGCTGCGCGAGCTCGCGGGGGCGCCGCCGCGACGCTTCGGCGAGATCGCCATTGACGCCGGTGGATCGATATATCTCGGCGACGCGCTCGCGGCAGTAGCCGAGCTCATCGTGAACCCGGAAGCTTGCGTCGGCCGGACCCTGCCGCCGCGGGTAGAAGCCGGCAATCGGCTCCGTCTCCTCGACCAGTCCGTCGGTGCCGCCGCACACGAAGCAGGTGGAGACGTGCAGCATGCGCGCGCCGGTGCGGCGAGCGAGACCCGCCAAGTGGGCGACGCCGTCGACGTTCGAATGCAGCGAATCGTCGAGGGGAGGGAAGAAATCAACCCGTCCGGCGCTGTTGATGATCAGGCTGAGCCGGCCTTTGAGGCTATCCAGTTCGCTGTCGGAGAGCCCGGCCGCGGGCTCGCCCACGTCGCCCGGCCAGACGGTGACGCGGCGGGCGAGGTTGGCGCCTTCGTGCCAGCGATGGAATTGTTCGACTACCGGGCGCAGCGCGGGCGAGGCGAGCACTTCGCGCTCGAAACGCGCGGCGGGCTCCTGTCCCCTCGCCGGCCGCATCAGCACGTGCAGGTGCTTGAAATCCGGATAGCGTTCGATCAGCAGCCCGAGGATGACCTTGCCGAGAAAGCCGCTGGTGCCGGTAATCAGGACTTCGCTTTCGCGGAATGTCTGGGCAACGTCGACCAAGTCAATTCCTGTCGTCAGTCTGGCAGCCTATCCTTGCAGCGGGAAAACCTGGCAAAGCGCTCGTCCTGATCGTCAGTCCCGCGGAGCGGGCATCCATTCGTGAACCTCCGCCTTCGCGGGACCGACGACGGGGTGCAGCGGCCGCTCCCAGCAGGCTGCTGAAAAACGTGTAGCGACGGCTTTAGGCCGTCAGGCGCGTGTTGAGGGTGTTGGACTTATGGCGAGGTAAACTCGCCGCTACCCTCACCAAAACGTGTTTTTTCGGCAGCCTGCTAGACCCCGGGCGGCTGCTGTGCCATGCGGCGCGTCTGCTGATAGGTGAAAACGATGCGGTGAATCACGGTCAACTGCGAGAAGACCGTGATCACCCAGAGCACGGGCGCCATGCGATCCGTCAGCGCGCCGATGATGATGAGCACGATCCGTTCCGGGCGCTCGAGGAAACCCACCTTGCATTTGGGAATCAGGTTCTCGGCGCGAGCGCGCGTGTAGCTGGTCATGACGGCGCCGATCATCGCCACGGCCACAAGGGTCACGTACCAAAAGCGGTAGATGCGCCCGTAGTAGACGAGTAATCCGACGAGCAGCAGCAGGTCCGAGTAGCGGTCCACAACCGAGTCGAAAAAGCCGCCGAAGGGCGTGACTCGCTCGGTGACGCGCGCCACCGGACCGTCCGTAAGATCGAAGATCGCGGCCAGGATCACGGTGGCGCCCGCCCAACGGAAGTATCCGTAGGCGAACAGGTAGGCCGCGAACACGTTGATGCCGAATCCGACGGCAGTCAGAACGTTGGGATTGATCTGCGCGGCCGCGAATGCCCTGACGATTCTCGCCCAGAGATAACGTCCGCCCTGTCCGATGCGATAAGTGATCATGTGAATTGCGCGGCGCCGATGCTCGACCTGGGGGCGCTCGCCTTCAATATATCGGCCGGAGGCGGAGCGACGCAACCCTGCCAGGCGCCCGATGGGCCGGCACGCGAGCCCTTGCGGGATCTGCCTGGATCTGGCCGCACCGGTGGATCTATCACCGGCTTTCCCCAACGGCGCTGGACAGCACCGGATTACCTTGGCAGAATGATTGTACCTGTTTGTCGGGGCGTGGCGCAGCCTGGTAGCGCGCTTGCCTTGGGCGCAAGAGGTCCCCGGTTCGAATCCGGGCGCCCCGACCAGCCGATCTCGCAACTCGTTTTCATTAACCGATTAATCAGCATGTTCATTGGTATCAGGACGCAGAAAGCGCAGTAATCCAGTAAACATGATCGGATGAGCGCCGTAGGCTGAGTTAGATAATCGGCTAATAGTGCACTGACGACTTGACAGGCCTGTTCAGCGGCTCTAGAGTCGAGCCATAGTCAGCAGGTTAACTTGATGACGAGGGGTAAAGAGGCCAGGGTGGCTTCAGCCCCAGAGAAGGGGACGCGGAGGGGTTATGCTTAAGCGAAGTTTGGTGCTGGCTGGTCTGATGCTTGGTTTGTCGTCGCTCGGTTTGAGCGGCATGGCGTTTGCAGATACTATCGATTTTCTCGCCAGTGGTCATGGGGGGTCATGGTCTTTCAGCGGCTCCGGTCCGGTGACGATCACGGCTCTGCGACTCGAAGTCGAGGATGAGACGACGCTCCAGTTTGCGCCGATCAATGGACTGTCGACCGAGGCCTTGACGAGCGGCGCATTTCTGGGAGGATTGGGGACCGCGTCCAACCCATGGACGTTCGGACCCAGCGCAGCCGGTTCCTTTACGATCGTAGGCTGTGTCCCGCCCGGACCCGTGGGCTGTACGAACGTGACATTGTTCAGCGGGCAGATGGGGGACTCAAGCCTTTTCAACGGGGCCGGTGGCGTCCTCTACGACTCGGCAAACATCACGGGCACCATCGATCCGGCTCTGCTCGCTTACTTTGGAAGTTCGGGAAGCAGCTTCCAGGGCGTCTTGGATTTTACACTGAGCGGACATGCTCCGGGCAGTGGCGCGACGGGCAGCGGCGACTTGCTCTTGTCGCCGGCGGTTCCGGAACCTGCCTCGATGCTCCTGTTGGGTTCTGGTATGCTTGGACTGGCCGGTCTGTTCCGCCGGAAGTTCAAGAGCAACTAAGTCGGGCTTCACAAATTTCAGTTACAGGTTACCAAGGGCTACCCGGCTTCAGGGTAGCCCTTTTTATTTGCCGTTTTCTGACGCGCTCGCCCTTTCAAGGTTAGTTTTTGTCCGCTTTGGACGTGCTACGCTCCGGCACCTGCCCCCCCGGTGCAGTCATTCCTCTCTGTTTTGACATCCCAAAACTCAGCGCCAGAGTGGGTGAACCGTGCCGATAACTTATCCGTAATACGGTGATTTCCTAGACGATGCACGGCAGACATCGGATTGCGGGCCGCCGATCGTCCGTTTAGCCTTCTAAAATGTGCCTTGACGAACGGAGCGGCACAAGGAGCCACTGTTTAAAGCATTTCGGACTCCGGGGGGAGAGCGATTGATAGCAAAGGGAAGCCATGGCTTCGGCCAAAACACCGAACTGGAGGTTGTATGCTCAAGCGAACCACACTGTTGGCCACCCTCGCGCTCGGCGTGATTTCTCTCGGTCTGAGCGGAACTGCACTTGGGGATAACATTGATTTTCTGGCCAGCGGCCACGGTGGCTCCTGGTCTTTCAGTGGATCAGGTCCTCTGACCATTTCGGCCTTGAGACTCGAGGTCGAGGATGAAACCACCCTGCAGTTTGCGTCCATCAACGGAGTTTCCACCGAAAGCCTGACGACCGGCGCACTTCTGGGTGGTTCCGGGACATCGTCCGACCCCTGGACGTTTGCGGCCAGCGCAGCCAACGCGTTCACGATCGTGGGTTGCGTTCCGCCCGGCCCCGTGGGCTGCACGAACGTGACGCTGTTCAGCGGGCAACTCGGAGAGTCGACTCTCTTCAATGGAACCGCCGGCGCCCTTTATGACGTAATGGACGTCACGGGTACCATTGATCCGGCCTTGCTCTCTTACTTCGGAACCACCGGGACCGAGTTCCAGGGCATCCTGGATTTCACCTTGATCGGAACGGCTCCCGGGAGTGGTGCAACGGGTAGCGGCGACCTGCTTCTGTCCCCGGCTGTTCCGGAACCTGCCTCGATGCTGTTGCTGGGTTCCGGCCTCCTCGGGTTGGCTCTACTCCTTCGGCGTAACTCCAGCCGGGCGTAACGGCTATCTGCCCTGGATCCAGTGAAAAGGGCTGCCCGTAGCGGGTGGTCCTTTTCCGGCTTGACATCTTTCGACTGGTTATCGCCTAGCTTCGAAACTCCCTACTGACGAGTTATCGCATCCGCTGGTTCCATTTTTTCAATGATCTTTCCCGAAACTTCAAGTAACCTCTTGGTAGGGAGGGTGCGTCTAAGGAATTTTGAGTTCGCCCGTTCAGCAAGGGCTTGGGACCGCTTCCAGATTGTCTGAGTCGCGTAACGTTATGAACTGGCACCGGAAACGCTGGCTGACGCTCGGTTGCGGCCTCCTAATCGCGCTCGCGGCGGGGAACGCCCCCGCGCGCGCCGGAACGCTTAAGGCTATCGCGAGAAGGTTGGAACCCATGTCTGGCCCTCTTCGGGCGCGGCTTGGGCTGCACCCTATCCATCGCAAGAACGGGCTCTCGCAACCGCAGTCGCCTTTCGACGGTAAACTGCCTGGGCACGACACTCTCACCCTCTTCCGCGGGCATCGTACCCATCGGAGCCCCAAGGCGCCAGCCGCCAGTATTCTCTGTTTCTGTCCTGCATATTCTTCGGCCGAGCCAAGCAGCGTTACCAGCATGCTGGGCCCCGCGTTCATGCACTCCGCTTCCGTTCGGGCCCCGCCCCTCGCCTGAACCACCCCAAACCACTGTCAGTCAATCTGGCCTTCCCGATCGCCGTTCGACGGAGGACCACAGCGGAGCTCATCGGTTGAGCCGGATTGATTCGAAGACTGCTCCGGTAAAGCGCTTGGACGGCGCGGTTTACTCATCGGCAGGTCAGGCGATGGGATTGACCGGTTGGCGCTTGACTATCGAAACCGGCAGGAACACACCAACCGCTTGAGACGGAGGTTGTGAAGACAAGTTGATGAACAGGGGCCGCATTGTACTTGTAGCCACGCTAGTGATGAGCTTGGGGATTACCGAAACCGGCCAAGCCGGGCAGGCGACCGAATCCCAGGCGAAGGTGTTCACGGTCCCACAGGCCGTTGAATTCGCCTTGACGAATTATCCCGCAGTGCGGGCTTCGCTCGAGCAGTACAACACCGCCCGCGCGGGGGTAGGCCTTGCGCGGACCAACTACGTGCCCTTTGTTTCTGCCTTGGACCAGACGGCTCGCGGCACGAGAAACAGCGTTCTCGGAGTGTTGTTGCCGCAGTTTCCCACGATCCTCACAGGAACCCAAGGTACCGTTACACCAGCCGCGAGCCAGGCTTACACGGTGAGCGGCATGGGCGTTCTCTTCACCTGGGAGCCGTTTACTCTTGGCTATCGGCATTCCATCGTCCAGTCCGCGCAAGCTTCGGCCAATCTGGCCTCCGCTCAGGTGGACCTCACAAGGCTGGGCGTGGCGAGTTCCGCTGCTAACGCTTCGTTGGCCGTACTGGCGGACGAGCAGCGCGTTAAGGCTTCGGTGGCGGATGTGACCCGCCGCGAAGTCTTTGACCGCTCGGTGCACGCCCTGGTGGACGCCCATCTGCGACCGGGGGCGGATGCTTCGCGTGCTGACGCGGAACTGGCGGTAGCCCGCACTCACCTCATCGAGACTCAGGAGACCGAAGAGGTAGACAAGGTGGCCTTCGCCGAACTGCTGGGAATCGCCGGTGTCCCCGTTGAGATTCAGCCAGGCCGGTTCCTGGAAGCCCCACCCGAAGAAATCCTGACACAAATGCCTTTATCGCAGCATCCGGCCGCAGTTGTCGAGCAGCGCAGGATCGAGGAGATCCAATCGCGCCTCGACGTCATCGATCGTTCGTACTTTCCCCATCTCTACCTTGAAGAATTGACCTCCGGGCGCGGCAGCGACGAGCTTTCGGCGGCCAAAAATGCGCCTGGAGCCACGCTCTCCGGGTTCTTGCCCAGCGTTTTTAACTGGCAGGCCGGCGTTACCGTACAGATGAACCTCAGCGATTGGTTCGGGCGACGCGAGCGCCAGAAAATCGAGCAAGCCAACGAGCGGCGCGAAGAAGCGCTATACGACCAGACCAAGCAAACGATCATCGGTCAGGTGCAGCGGTCGCTGGCGGCGCTGAACGGGGCCCGACGCGTGGCCGAGAACACGCCCGTCGAGTTGGCAGCGGCTCGTCAGAGCGAAGCCCAGGCGCGCGCCCGGTTTCAGGCCGGTGTGGGGACCATCGTTGATGTGGCGCAGGCGCAGGGCCTGCTTGTCCAGGCGGAAATTGACGACTCGCTGGCCCGGCTCAGCATCTGGCGTGCGCTGGCCGCGCTAGCCGCCGGAGAAGGCGATTTGACACCTTTCTTGAATCTGGCCGGAGCCAAACCGTAATGCGCATCATTCGCGAAATGGCCGATTTGCGCAGACGGGCGGGGCGTGCCCGTCCAAGGGTGACCACGATGATCGCCCCTAAGTTATCCAATCGGATTCGAAGGAACTGACCGAAATATGTGGCTGGTACGTGCAGCTTTAAGGCGCCCAATTACCGTGATGGTCGTGGTCTTGGGGATCGTGATTGGCTCGATTCTCGCGCTGACGCGCATGCCGATTGATATCTTCCCGGACCTCAACCTGCCTGTCATCTACGTTGCACAGCCGTACGGCGGCATGAGTCCGGCGCAGATGGAAGGCTATCTCACCTACTACTACGAGTACAACTTTCTCTATATTGCCGGTCTAAAAAGCGTCGAGTCGCGCTCGGTCGAAAACTTCGCTCTCTTGAAATTGACGTTCAACCCGGGCATCGATATGAACCAGGCCCTGGCGCAGACGAATTCCTATATTAGCCGCGCGCAAGCCTACATGCCGGCCGGCACCGTGCCGCCCTTTGTGCTCAGGTTCGACGCCGGCAGCGTGCCGGTCGGCTACCTGGTCTTTGCGAGCCCCACCAAGAACGTGGACG
This sequence comes from Terriglobia bacterium, assembly GCA_035946575.1. Lineage (GTDB taxonomy): Bacteria > Acidobacteriota > Terriglobia > UBA7540 > UBA7540 > Gp13-AA77. The sequence goes on from DASYZG010000017.1 coordinate 32,860, forward strand.
AGCTTCAAGACCTTGCCCTGAATCGTGTGCGCCCTCTTTTTACTACGCTTCCCGGTGTTTCATCTCCATCGACGTTTGGGGGCAGCAGCCGCACGATCGTGATTCACGCCGACCGCGAGAAGCTGAACGACTATCGCCTGTCGCCACGCGAAGTTGTGGACGCACTCATCTCCGGCAATATCATCGCGCCCGCCGGAGACGTTCGCACCGGGAACCTCGACCGCATAACGCCGATGAACTCCGTGGTGACGGACATTCACAAGCTTGCAGACCTGCCCATCCGCACCGGCTCCGGACCCACCGTTTTCGTGCGCGACATTGGGTGGGTCGAAGACGGCCACGACCTCATCCTCGGTGACGCGCTGGTGAACGGCCGCCGGACGGTTTATTTGCCCGTGACCAAACGCGCTGACGCCTCCACGCTGGCGGTCGTAAACGAAGTGAAAGCCAGCATGAGCCGCTTTGAAGATGCCTTGCCGCCAGACGTGCACGTCAGGTTTGAGTTCGACCAGTCAGGGCTGGTGAAGCGTTCGCTTGCCGCTCTGGTTCGCGAAGGCATTCTGGGGGCGCTGCTGACCGGGCTGATGGTTTTTCTGTTCCTGCGCGAATGGAAAAGTTCAGTGATCGTCGTGCTCTTCATCCCGTTCTCCCTGCTCGCTGGAGTCGTCGCGCTGTGGCTTACGAATCAGACGGTTAACATCATGACGCTCGGCGGCCTGGCTCTCGCCGTAGGCATTCTGGTGGACGAGGCCACGGTGGAACTCGAGAACATCCATACCAAGCGCGCGTTCGGTCTTGGTGCCGCTCACGCCGCCTTCGAGGGTACCCGGCAGACGTTCACGGCCCGCTTCCTGTCCATGCTCTGCATTCTGGCCGTGTTTGCGCCATCTTTCCTCATGGTCGGCATCAGCCGGGCTCTGTTTGTTCCGCTTTCGCTGGCCGTGGGCTTTGCCATGATCGCGGCATTCGTCTTGTCCAACTGCTTCGTTCCCATTCTTTACATCTGGACGGAGAAAGGTCTGCACATTCACGAGAAGGGTGCGGATCAGAAGTGGACCTTTGCCTGGTTCCGTGAACGGTATGCCGGATGGGTTCGGCGGACTCTGTCGCGCCGTCGGATTCTCGTGGGGGGCTATTTGACACTGGCAGGCGCCGTTCTTCTTTTGCTCGGCCCCCAGCTTGGACTCGAAATCTTCCCGCACACCTCAAGCACTCAATTTCAGCTTCGGCTGCGAGCTCCCGCGGGCACACGGGTCGAAGAGACCGAGAAAATTACCCAGACAGCGCTCGATGAAATCAAACGACTCGCCGGGCCGGAAAATGTGGAGAGCAGCCTCGGATACGTTGGCAGCTACGCCCCCAGCTATCCCGTGAATCTCGTCTATCTCTGGACCAGTGGTCCGCAGGACGCCGTTCTGCTGGTTCAACTGAAGAAGAACTCAGGTATTCATGTTGGTGCATTGGAGGAGAGGCTGCGTCAAGCTCTTGATCGTGATTTGCCGGACTGTGCATTCACCTTTGAAGCCGCCGATATTGTTAGCCAGATCCTGGATTTCGGCTCTCCGACTCCCATCGAGGTGGGCATAAACGGCGTTCACTTGAGCGCTGATCACGCTTACGCGGAGAAACTGCGTGCGGAAATGCGCCTGATCGCCCACTTGCGCGATTTCCATTATGGCCAGCCCCTCGAGTATCCGAGCCTCAACGTCGATATCGACCGAGTGCGGGCGGGCCAGCTTGGGTTAACCGTTCGCCAGGTTGCCCAGTCGCTCGAGACGGCCACATGGTCAAGCCGGTTCGTCTCCAGGAACTTCTGGCAAGACCCCAACACCGGCATAGGATACCAGGTGCAGGTTGAGGTGCCACAGGCCCAAATGAAGTCCATCGACGACATCGCGAGTATTCCGCTCGTGGACGGCGGCGCCTCCAATCATCCCAACCTGGGCGACGTGGCCCACCTTTCCTACGGCTCGGTCGCCGGTGAGTATGACCGTTACGACATGCAACGCAGGTTGACCCTGACCGCCAACGTGGAGGGTGAAGACCTGGGCCGGGCGGCCGACGAAGTAGATGCCGCCATTCGCAGAGCAGGGCCGCCGCCGCGCGGGGTTACGGTTCAGGTGCTGGGCCAGATCGAGCCGCTGCGCGAGACCCTTCGAAGTCTCGCCTTGGGCGTCGCCTTTGCCATAGTGGCCATCTTCCTTCTCCTGGCCGCCAATTTTCAATCGCTCCGGCTCGCTTTCGCCGCGGTTTCAACCGCACCCGCGGTTTTGAGCGGCGTCATTCTCACACTGCTCGCGACCGGCACCACCCTCAATCTGCAATCCTACATGGGCGCTATCATGGCGCTCGGCGTGTCAATGGCGAACTCAATCCTGCTGGTAACGTTCGCAGAAGAGAAGCGCAAGCAAGGCGTAAGCTCCACCGAGGCCGCCATTCACGGCGGTGCAAGCCGGCTGCGCGCCATCCTGATGACGAGCGTGGCCATGATCGCCGGAATGATTCCGATGGCGCTCGGCTTGGGTGAGGGAGGTTCGCAGTCCGCGCCGCTGGGACGCGCCGTAATCGGCGGCCTGATTGCTTCGACCGTGGCTACGCTGGTGGTCCTGCCGGTTATCTTTGCCGTTACTCAAGAGAAGGCGGCAACTGCTTCGGCTTCGCTTGACCCCACGGACCCCAGCAGCCCTTACAGCGTGGAGCGGCAGTAATCCAGGCGCCGCGTGTTTGAGAGACTTGAAGGAGAGAACGATGGATCAAGGCCAGTGTGAATCAGCGGTGAAGAATTGTGATCGTCCCGGAACAGCTCGAGTGGGGCTGGCTATTGCCTTGCTGGCGCTTGCCAGCGCAGGGTGCAATAGCGGCGGTCAGGGGCTTCGAGCCGCGCCAACCCGCACCGCCGCCTCGCTTCCCGCGGTTGAGACCGTGAGTGTCGTCTCGCGCTCGCTCAGCACCAAGGCGCAGCTTCCCGGAGAGATCCTCCCCTATGAGGTGGTCGGGATTTTTCCCAAGGTGACGGGATTTGTGAAGTGGATGGGAGTGGATCGTGGCTCCCACGTGGCGAACGGGCAGTTGCTCGCGATGCTCGATGCGCCCGAGTTGGTGTCGCAAAAGTTCGCAGCGCAGGCGAATCTTCAGAGCGCCGAGTCGCGCGTGAATGAAGCGCAAGCCAAGCTCATCGCCGACAAGGCAACCTACGCGCGGCTCCAGACCGCGGCCAGAACGCCGGGCGTGATCTCGGAGGACGAACTGGAAACCGCCGAGAAGAACGCCGACGCGGACCTCGCCCGCGTGAATGCATTACGCAACACCGTCGAGGCCGACAAAGCAACGCTCAACTCCATCCAGCAGATGGAGGGCTATCTCCGCATTACGGCGCCTTTTGAGGGCATAATAACGGAGCGGAGCGTGCACCCCGGCGCCCTCGTGGGACCCGCGGGCGGGCCGAACCAAGTGCCCATGCTCCGCCTCGAACAACTCGTGCACCTGCGCCTCGTGATCGATGTTCCGGAGGCCTACGTGGCCGGCGTGCGCGAAGGCACGAAGGTCAAATTCACTGTTCCCTCTTTTCCGGACCGCGAATTCGCGGGGTCGGTCGCCCGCATCGCCAATTCCCTGGAGGCCAAGACTCGAACGATGCCAGTGGAGCTGGATGTGGCGAATCCCGATCGAACTCTCGCTCCAGGAATGTTTCCGACCGTCTCCCTTCCGGTTGAGAGGCCCGGGCCGACGCTCCAGGTTCCGATTTCGGCAGTGGCGCGCACCATGGAATCAGAATTCGTAGTCCGCGTGCGCGACGGAAGGACGGAATGGGTCAGCGTGAAGACCGGTCTCCAATCAGGAAACCTGATTGAGGTTTTCGGCGGTCTGCGCGAGGGCGATGAAGTGGCTCTTCGAGGCTCCGATGAGCTTCCGCCGAACAGCGCGGTTGTGGCCAAGGCTGTTCCCCTGCCGAACTGACGCCGCGTGGCGCTTCGAGCAACTCCACGCGTCTTGTTGAAGGTCTGCCGGTTGATCTGACCGGCCACGCCGATCCTATTCCCACAGAAGCCACGGTGGATCGCGCGACTGCCGGGCCGTCACTTTCATCTGTGACGGCCCTCACTTAACTCGCCGATGAGAAGTCCATATTGAAAGTGGCGGCGTGCCTTCGGATGCCGGCCTCGCAAGCCGATTCCTGCGGGGGTCTCGCGGCCCGGCGCGCCGGAAGAGGAACGATTATGGACAAGGAACATGCCACTTTTACGATGCTTGAGGCGACGCCCGTGGAAATCACCTCACCCGATCTCCGGGACGAGATCGCGCATGCGCGCGAGCCGTATCAGCTGTTCACGGTGCTGCCGTTCGACCATGATGGCCCGTTTCCGGGAAAGCTGGAAGTGATCTGGTTGCCCGGTCACCGGCACATCACCCTGTGCTGGGACCGGTTGGCTGACGTGAGCCGGCTGCGGCGCGTTCACAAGTGGTGGGGCGATGGGGCCGAGGAGGCGGACGTCCTCTCGGCGACGGACGGCATCGAGGAATACCTCAATGAGCACGACCGATTCGCGAGAGAGTCGCACTTCGCTCATCATCAACCCTCGCACGACCGGCACTAGCGCCTGACTCCGGCGCACCCGGCGCTGCGATGCGTGAAGGGAGGAGGCGCCATGAAGCTGGAACTCTCCCCGGAAGAACACGAATTGCTGCTGGAAGTCCTGCAAAACCACGTGGACCGCCTGCTTTGGGACAGCGCCCGGACCCACCGGCCCACGTTCAGAACGGAAGTGAGAGCAAAGGAAGAACTGATTGAAGGGCTGATCGCCAAACTCAAAGAGATGCTGGTCGGCGCCGGCGCTTCGTGAAGCACCGGCTGCTCGACGGCCCATCAAAAGATCCGCCAGCGGCTTGGTGTTATCGTCATTGCGTGTCGGGGGCAGGTTTCGTGCCTGCCCCTTTTTTTCTTGGGATTTGACGTAGGGGCAGGCCGCGCCTGGCGCTTGCCGTCCTCCGGAGTTGTCGGCTACCGCGATGCCACAAGCAGCGGATCGTATGCGGGAATGACGTGCCGTCGATTGTCCAGCGGTTAATACCGGCGCGCCCGCCGGGCTCACGCTCCCTGACCTCGCAGCAGCGTTACCGGACCCGGCAGCGCGCCCTCGCCGTCGCGTCCATTGGACCGAGCCGCGATCTCCGGCTCCTCTTCCTTCTCCTTCTCGCCGGGCACTAACAGCCGGTTCTGTTCGATTCCGTGCTGACGCGTGTACAGCTCCCAGTACCGTCCCTCGAGCGCGTAAAGTGACTCGTGGGTGCCGCGTTCCACGATGCGTCCGTTCTCGATCACCAGGATCTGGTCGGCGCGGCGCACCGTGGAAAGGCGATGCGCGATCACGAACGTCGTGCGGCCCTGCATCAGGTAAGCGAGTCCTTCCTGGATCAGCGCCTCGGATTCCGAATCGAGGCTCGACGTCGCCTCGTCGAGGATCAAAATGCGTGGATCGGCCAGGATCGCACGCGCGATCGAGACGCGCTGCTTTTGCCCCCCCGAGAGCTTCACGCCGCGCTCGCCGACCACGGTCTCGTACCTCAACTCGAAGCGTTCGGCGAATTCGTCCACGCGCGCGATGCGGCAGGCCGCTAGAATCTGCTCTTCGGTCGCGCCCGGACGAGAGAAGGCCACGTTCTCGCGGATGGTACCGTCGAAGAGAAACGTGTCCTGCAGCACCACGCCAAGCTGCGTGCGATAGGAATCGAGACGCGCCGTGCTCAGTTCGATCCCATCCACCAGAACCCGGCCACGCGTGGGAATGTAGAAAGCGGCCACGAGGCCGATGAGCGTCGATTTGCCCGCGCCGGATGGCCCCACGAGCGCCGTCACGGTGCCCGGGCTCGACCGGAAGCTGACGTCGTTCAGCACGGGCTTGCCGGGCTCGTAAGAGAAGCTGACTTCCTCAAAGACAATCTCGCCGCTGAGCACCCCCAGTTCGACCGACCGCATCGGATCGGCGTCCTCAGGGCGCTCGGCGAGCACTTCGCGCGTGCGCTCGAGTCCGGCGATGGCCTCGGTGAGTTGGGTGCCGATGTTCACCACCTGGGCGACGGGAGCGATCAGCATGGCGAGGAAGATGGTGAACTCCACGAAGGAGCCGAGCGTCATGGTGTGCCCCATGATGCGATGCGCGCCGAGAAGCATAATGAGCGCGCTGACAAGCCCGAGCAGTGTGCTCGCCGTCAGGCTCATGACCGAGGTGGCGGTGAGCGTCTGCAAGACGTTGTTGAGCAGACGCTCCACGCCGCCGGCGAACACTCGGGCTTCGCGCCGCTCGGCGTGATAGCCCTTCACCACGCGAACGCCGGCGAGCGATTCGGTCAGACGTCCGGTGACTTCCGCATTGATCTTCGGACGCGCGCGGAAAATCGGCCGGATAATCCTGAACGCATAGCGCATGCACACGCCGAAGACGAGCAGAATGCCGGCGGCGACCGCGGTCATCACCACGCTGATCTTGAGCAGCACCACCAGCGCGAAGATCGCGGTCAGGATGCCGCCCACGAACTGCACCAGTCCGGTGCCGATCAGGTTGCGCAGTCCCTCGACGTCGTTCATGATGCGCGACACGAGCGCGCCGGTCTTGGTGGCATCGTAGTAGGCGATGGGCAGCCGGCCGATGTGCTGCTGCACCTTCACGCGCAACTCGGCGATGAGGCGCTGCGCCTCTTTCGAGAGCAGTTGCGTCAGCGCGAAGTCCGTGATGCCCTGCACCACGGTGGCGGCGATCACCACGCTCACGAGCGGCACGAGCAGCCCGGCGTTGTGCCTGCCGATGACGTTGTCGATGAGGTACTTCGACGAGGCGGGCAACACCAGCCCGGCGAGGCGATTGATCGCCATCAACAGAAATCCGAGCGCGATGATCCAGCGCCGCGGGCGGATAAAAACCCAGAGGTCGGGCCAAAGCTCGCGGAGTCGCGAGGTCTGGCCGACCTTATGGTCGGACGGCTTGTCAGTCGGATTCGCCATTTCCAAGGTTAGATTCCTGAACGCCGAGACCGTTCCGGCAGGCGTCGCCTCTGGAACCGGCGCGCGACGAGCCTGCAATGTTCGCACGCATGCTCTCCTTGATCGTTCTTTGGTCGCTCAGACTGGCTTCGTTTTTCGTCCTTTTTTGAGGGCCCTGTTGATAATGCGGCGGTTAGTGCCTTTGTTTTGCAGAACTTTAGGATCTTTTTCCGGCCAAAACGGTCCTGGAAGCGTAACTCGGTTCTTGACGAACGGCAACCAGATGCTCCAGCTTCGCCGACCTGGCGGCTGCTCGGCGACCGTCCACCATCTCGTGACGAGCGGTCGAGGCCGCGGATTCCGTCCGAATTGAGCCCGGAAGTGTTCACGCTGAGGATTGTGGCATATCTTTTTGGGACAATGGAGAATAGTGAGAAAACTGAGAAAATTGAGAAAGTTTATTTTCTGAGTGTTTTCAGCGGATTAGCAGGAAAAGCAGTGGACGCCGTTTTAGCGGCGGGCTTTGGGTCCACCCCGAGTCTTGCAACCCGCGTGCGCCGCACTCGTGCCGTGCGACAGGCCCATTTTAAGCCCAAGCTCGATTCGTCAGCCCCCTTACCGCACCGGCGGCCGCGGATTCCCTGGAGTTTGCGAACTGCCCTGTGGCGTACTGGGACTGGTGCCGGGCTGAGCTTGCGTATTGCCTGGATTGTTCTGGGTTGTTCCCGGCGTGCCGGGCTGCGAAGTGCTCGGATTACCCGGCTGGACCTGTGGGCGCGGCGGAGTCTGGTTATCGGGGTTACCCGGTGCGCTTGGAGGGTGTCCGGGGTTTGGATTGTTGGGAGTACCCGGCTGGGTCTGAGAAGCTCCGGTATTTGGGTTGCCACCCTGCTCGTTCGTCTGGGGCGCGGCGTCACCCGCCGTCTGCACCAGACTGGCAGGTGCAAGGGCGTTGCCCGCACCTCGTGACATCGCGCAGTGTGGCATCGCCCATGCCACGAAGACTGCCGCCAACAGAGCCGCTAGGAATGGAAGTCGTTTCATCTGACGCCTCCAAGGACGCGAATCGTGCGCCACGTCAGAGGTTGATGACCACTCTTAACCGGGGCGCACTGCTCCCCTTGCTCACGATAAGGCAAGCTAACCGCCAAGCTGAGTGCTGTCCGAATTTCGAGGTCGGGTGGGTTCCCGTAGCCACTCCACAATGCTCGCTGTCGCTATGAGTTGGGCGGCCACGAAGGTCCGCTCCCTACCTCGAAGTTCGGAAAGCACCAAAGCTTGGCTCCGCTCTGCAGGTGCGAAGATTCGTACCGCCGCCGGTAAGGAATGCTCAGGTTTCCGCCAGATTTTGCGGGGAGTCGACCGCGGCGTCATTCCTTGCAGGCGCCTGCCTCGACCCAATGGATGCCGTTGGCGTCGACGCGGACCATGGAAACCGGCGGTCCCACCTGCATCGGCCGGGCGACCACCTCGAGGGCGATGAAGCGGCGCGCCAGCTTTTCGAGGTCGGCCGGATTCCCCATGGCCTCCCAGGCGTCGGTCTTCTGCATGCGCAACAGATCGATGTCGATGGCGGTAGTGTCGCCGATCATGGCCACGCCAACGTGGTCGGGCGCCCCGGTGCTATCGTCACTTTGTGGAGGGTGGCCTGGCTGGTAGGGAAGAGATCGCCTCGAAACCTGGATCTTGCCATCAGGGTCCATTCCGGCCAGCAATAGCTGCGACGAACCCTTGGCGCGGGCCTGGTACGCCGCGGGATCCTTCTTCTCGAAAGCTGCCAGCGCTGCGGGAAGCGCCTGGGTGAGCCGCCGTTCGACAAGGTCGGCGGCCTGGGCAGGCGTGATTTGTTGATTCAGAATGTTGTGGAAGATCGCCCGGATGTCAAAGCCCGCGTCCGGTTCCTCGGTCAGGCCGGCGAGCACAGCTACTTTGCCATCGGCCACGTACAGCTTGCAACCGGACTTGTGACCGGAGATCAACGGCCCTACCTTGTTCACTCTGCCGTCGACAGCGACTACCGCGAAGTCTTTCACGTAGAGAGCCACGGCGGTCGTGGCGTAGCCGATCCGGGCCCAGGCAGCGAGTCCGGCCAGGGAAGCGCAGAGCACGACGGCAGCAAAATTCGGGGAGCGCCGAGGCCCGGAGAACAATCGCGATGATTTGCACCTCCCCCGGCAGCTCAACGTAGAGGCCGACATAGGTAAACTTAGATTTTAGCGACACGCCAGATGGTTGCAGCGGGCGCGGACGATCGGGTTCTGCTCACAAGGCAAAGACCAGGCGGACCGCGATTTGCGATCCGCCTGGCTTGAAGAATTGCGCACGATCAGTCGTCTGCCCTGACCTTGCAGGTTTACTGATTGACGGTCTGTGTCAGCACCGCAGACGTGCTGGTGGCGAATTGAAGGTTGCCTCCGAAGACTGCCGTGATGGAGTGGCTGCCCACCGCCAGGGTCGAGGTGCTGAACGACGCTTTGCCGCTGCTGTTCAGCTTGCCCGTTCCCAACGTGGAGGAGCCGTCCTTGAAAGTCACTGTGCCCGCCGGCGTACCGCCACCCGAAGTAACCGTGGCGGTGAAGGTAACCGACTGGCCCGACTTGGACGGGTTCAGTGAAGAGGTCAGAGTCGTGGTGGTGCTCGCGGGATTCACGGTCTGGTTCAGCACCGATGAGGTGCTGCCGGAGAAATCCGTGCTGCCACCGTAGACCGCCGTGATGCGATTATTTCCGGCGCTCAGCGTCTTGGTGGTGAAGGTCGCCTTCCCGGAGCTGAGGGTTCCGGTTCCCATGGTCGCGGACCCGTTCTTGAAGGTCACTGTGCCGGTAGGTGTTCCTCCGGACGATGTAACCGTCGCAGTGAAAGTGACGGAAGCGCCGTAAGTGGCGGGATTCAAGGACGAAGCGACCGTGGTGGTGCTGGAGGCGATGTTCACGGTTTGCGTGAGGGTGCTGGATGTGCTGCCGAGGAAATTGCCACTGGCGCCGTACACGCCGGTGATCGAATGGCTTCCCACCGCCAGGGTTGAAATGGCAAAGGTCGCCTTTCCACCGCTCAGCGTGCCCGTGCCCAGAGTCGTGGAACCATCCTTGAAGGTGACGGTGCCGGTCGGCGTGCCGCTGGAGGCGGTCACCGTGGCCGTGAAGGTCACTTTGGTTCCGTAGGTGGACGGGTTGAGCGACGAGGTCACGGAGGTGCTGGTGGTGGCGTCGATGGTGAAGGTCACGGTGTGCGAGGTCTCGACGTTGCCGGCCTTATCGGTGCTGTGGTAGGTCACCGTGTGCGTGCCGAGCGCCGTCGCCGAGACAGTGAAGGGCGCCGTGTAGGTGGTCTGGGCGCCGCCGTCAAGCTGATAGTAGGTGGCGGCCACGCCGCTGGCGTTGTCAGTGGCGGCCAGAGTTACGGTCACGGACGAGACATAAACGCTGCCGTTCAGGGTGCCGCTCAGCGACGAGGTCGTCACTGGGGGAGTCGTGTCGTAGCACACGGGCCCGTAGTTCACACTGGTGGGCTCGCCCATGTTGTCCCACGCTTCCACGTAAGCCGTGTGGCAGCCCTGGCTGACGCTGTAGTCCACAAAGTCGAGCCAACCGCCGGTTGCGTTCGGAAACTGCGGCCCGCTGTAGAACGAGTTTCCGGCGCCCGGAGTTCCTTCGCTGTAAGGGTCGGTCGCAATGGAGTCCCACCCTTGGGTGAATCCGGCGATCCCGGTGAAGGAGTTGTCGCTCACCGTCCAGCTTACGGTCTGCTCGGAGTTGTACCAGGTATTGATCGCCGGTCCCGTGAAGGTGACCGACGGCGCGCCGCTGTAAATGGTGCTGAACCAGTTGATGGTCCAGGCCAGCTGCAGCATGTTGGCCGAGCCCCAGCCCGTGACCTCGTCGTAACCCCAGCCGGCGCAATAGTAGCCCAGGCCGTAGAACGAGGTGATGTCGTTGTCGTTGCAGCCCGAGGTGATGTCGTAAAAGGGGTAGTGCGGGGCGGTCTGGTATACCCCTTCGTCGTAGAGGTAGTAGTTGGCGTTGCCCATGGGCGAGCATGCGCTGCCGCCGGATCCGCAGACGTTCCCGAGCGCGAGCAGATAAGCGTTCTCCTGTGCGAAGAATCCCGCCATCTCCGGCGCTACAATGCTGGTGCCGCCTCCGCAATTGAACTGGGTCTGGCAATCGCTGTACAGCGTACCTCCGTAGTAGAGGGTTTGCGGACTGTTGTACCAGTCGGCGTTAAGGGCGATGTCGGGAACGGCGCGCGAGCCGAAGCCGAACGCCGATTGAAAGGAAGGAGCCGCCCAGTAGGCGCTGAAGCCGCCTGTGCTGCCGCCGTCGTTCGACCAGCAGCCGTCCGGACCGCCGGTCCAGCCGATTTCCGAGTTGTAGAGAGGTCCGGACGAAAGTGAGAGCGTGGTGCCGCCGGCCGCGATGACGTTCGGATCGGTGGAAGGAAACTGCACCGCATCGGCATCGCCGCAGCCGGACGTGGCGCCGGCGTCGCCGGAGGCCGCCACCAGGGTCCAGCCCTGGCCAACCATGCTCAAGAAGATCGCGTCGCGCGCGTTCATGGTGCCGCCGAGGCAATCCTCGTTGGTGCCGATGGTCGTCAGTTCGGTGCAGTACCAACTCGTGCTGAAGACGCGCGCGTAGCCGTCGTTCAGCATGGCGTTGTAAACGTCGGTGATGGTGTTGTTCAGATAATTCGCTCCCTGGTAGACGTAGACCTTGGCGGTGTCCTGATAGCTGCCAAAGCTGTTGGACATGGCCGTGGACCACTCGGTGTCCATGGTGCCTTCCGCATCGGAGAACGAGGGCGAGCCGTCGATGTCGTAGAGCTGGACGTAGTAGGCCAGGTAGGGATACTGGGCCTGAAAGCCGGCGATGTCACTGAGATTGACGCTGTCGAAGGTCGCGATAGCGATGGAAGACTCGGCAGGGGACTGCCCGGGATTTGCCAGCGGATTGCAGCAGTGGCCCTGCGCGTAAAGCGCGTTGAAGTCGTAAGCCTCGGAGCTGTAAATGTCCGTGGGGTCGTACCCGCCTCCGGTGATCAGCGGATTGCCCTTCTGTTCCGCGGCCTTCTTACCTTTCCGCACGCCCGCGGGAATCTGTGACGGATCGCCGTCGGCGTGGCTGACCGGGCCGGCCGCCACCGCGGGTCCGGCAACGTAGTCCGCGGCGGGTGCGATCTTCTGGCCACGCTTGGATACGGGATGCTCGTGTTCGAGACTGTTCAACCCCTGCACGGACCAGATCACGCTGGCGAGATAAGGCGGAAGCAGCGGGTCACGGTCGTTGGAGAAGAACGATGTGGTGCCGATCTGGTAGTTGTTGATCTCGATGTTCAAGGCCTTCTCGATGGTCCCTGCCGGCGCTTCAACGTCGACCAGCAAATGGTTGGAATAGCGGCGGGTGATTTTCAGGCCCTGGTTCCCGGCCCAATCGGCCACCGCCTGCTCATCCTGCGCGGAGGGCGCGAAGCGGTTGTTCCACTCCTTCGCCGTCAGGAACTTGTGAAACTGCGGCGATTTCTTGTCGTACATCTGTTGGATCAGTTGCCGCTCTTCGTCGAGATGCGGCGGCTTCAGCGCCAAGGCAAGCCGGAGCATCTGGTTGGGGTTGTAATGCCCGGTCTTCTGGGCGGTGCCATCGAGCACCTGGTGTGGAGTCTGTTGGCTGACGGTGGGCTCGCTGCCGGCCTGTCCCGCCCAAATGGCGCGGACGATGGCAAAACTGGCCAGCAGGATCACGGCACTGAATTTAGCGGCCTGTCCGGCCGCGCGCAGGACCGGCCGGCGCTCCCCGGCGCGCAAGCAGACAGTCTTTCGGTGTGACATTGGAGCTTCTCCTCATTAAATGGTTTGGGTTTGGCGGGCGTTCGAGCCGCCGCCGGCCAGTCGGCGCGCCGTGGTGGCGCGACCATCTGCTTGCCGGTCGTGGATTAGTGAAGTTAGCGGTCTGGCCGTTTCATCTTCTTGCAAGCCGGGCGGCCGATCGCTTGGCGCGGGCGAGTACCAGGGGTTCGGATGCTTTCCGCTTGTGCGTCTCTCGACCGGCGGCTATCCTCGGTAGTTCGGGACAGGAGGACGGATGACGTTGCGTCGGGCAGGGCAGGTCTGGTTGGCGATCGGATGCTCGGTCGCCTGGATGTCGGCGCCGGCGATCTCGCCGGCAGCAATTCAGCAAAGTGAAAAATCGGCTACGCAAGGAGGCCAGGCGGCCGGCGATGTCCTCGAGGAAGGGAAGTTCACGCTGCACAAGTTCGAGCAGCCGATCGGGGAGGAGACTTACCAGATCACCCTCGACGGCGACACGGTGGCCGCGAAAATCCATTTCAAGTTTACGGACCGTGGAACGGAGGTGCCGCTCGAGGCCACATTCGATTCCGGGATCGACCTGACGCCCAAATCCTTCGAGATAAAAGGCAAGACGTCGCGGCAGAGCACGATCGATGAAGATGTCGAGGTTTTCCCCGGCAAGATCCGCCTCCGCGATCGCGATAAGTCGACCGAAACCGCGCCGCCCGCGCAGTTCTTCACCATCGCGGGCTACGCTCCGGCCACCATGCAGATGCTTCTGGTCCGCTACTGGGCCACGCACCATAATCCCGAGACCCTCATCACGTTTCCGAGCGGAGAGGTCAGGATCCACGATCGCGGCAAGGATTACATTTCGAACAACGGCAAGGGCGAGACGCTCGAGCGTTACACGGTGGAGGGGCTGATCTGGGGGCGTGAGACGTTGTGGTTCAACGAGCATCGCGATCTGGTGGCCGCGGTCACGACGGACGCCGAGTTTGACCACTTCGAGGCCGTGGCGCCCCGCTACGAGAGCCATCTCGGGACGTTCGTCAGCCGCGCCGGAGCCGACGGCATGGCGGCGCTCGCGGAAATTTCGGGGCACATCGCGGGCAGCCAGTCCGGCGCCACGTCTGCCGGACTGGCGCTGGTGGGCGGAACGCTGGTGGACGGCACCGGCGGGCCGGCCATTCCCGACGCGGCGGTCGTGATCCGCAAGGGGCGCATTGTGGCCGCTGGGCCCGAGTCGCAGGTGAAGATTCCGAAGCGCGCTGAGGTGATCGACGCGCGCGGCAAGACGATCCTGCCCGGACTCTGGGACATGCACGCGCACTTCGAGCAGGTGGAATGGGGGCCCATCTATCTGGCCGCGGGTGCGACCACGGTCCGCGATTGCGGCAACGAATTTGAATTCATCACCGCGGTCCGCGACGCCATTGCGGCCGGCAACGGCCTCGGACCGCGGATTCTGGCCGCGGGCGTCGTGGACGGCTCCGGGCGCCTGACGATCGGCGTGAATCGCGTGGACACGCCGGAGGAAGCGATACACTGGGTTGACAAATATCACGACGCCGGCTTCCAGCAGATGAAGATCTACAGCTCCGTCAAGCTGCCCGAGGTGAAGGCCGTTGCCGACGAAGCGCATCGGCTGGGCATGACCGTCACCGGCCACGTGCCCGAGGGTCTCGACGCCTACGAGGTCGTTGAGGCCGGACAGGACCAGATCAATCACATCGCCTACATCATCCAGATCATGCTTCCGCCGCCTCCGGACGAAGCCAAAGCAAACGACGAAGCGGACTCCTCGGCGCTGCTTCGGGCGGTTGCCAATCTCGATTTCAACTCGATCGAAGCCCGCAAGGCGCTCGACTTCCTGAAGGCTCATCACACCGTGGTGGATCCGACGCTCACGGTCTACGAGATGGGGACAGCGTCCACCGCCAAGCCCACGGCCAGCTTCGAGCCGGGCGTGCTGAAAGTGGCGCCGGAACTGGCGGCCCAGCTTATGGACGTCGGGCCTCCCAAGCCAGACGCGCCGCTGCGCGAAAAGGTATTCGACAAGATGGTTGCCGCCGTGGGGGCGCTGCACCGCGCGGGCATCACCGTGGTTGCCGGAACCGATCAGACCGTCCCCGGCTACAGCCTGTACCGCGAGCTCGAGCTTTACGTCCAGGCAGGATTCACGCCGATGGAGGCGATTGAGGCCGCCACCATCGTCCCGGCGCGCGTGATGGGCCTGGACCGCGAGCTGGGCACGGTGGAGGCGGGCAAGCGCGGCGATGTGATCGTGCTCGGAGCCAATCCGCTCGAGAATATTCATAACATCCGCACCGTGGAATCGGTGATCACGGGCGGGAGGATGTACAACTGCGCCGACCTGTGGCGCAGCGTGGGATTCAAGCCCTAAGCTTCCGCGCGGAAGGGATTGATGACGCGCAAACCGTCCAGTTCTCTCCCCGCCTGCAGGTCTTCGGAGAAGAGTACTCTGCAGCCCGCTTGCTGCGCGGCTCGCAGAATGAGCGCCTCCCAGAACGAGAATCCGTGAAGGCTGGTGAAGGTCGATGGCAGCCGGCAAGTCGCCCACCCCGGGTACCGCGACGTCCAAATCTGCGAGCAGCTCAACTTTGCGCCGCGCGATGCGGACATCCACGCGGAGCTTGCGCGTGGCCGCGGCGAAATACTCCTGGAGAACCTGAAGCGACACCACGCCGGTTCCGGCCCGGCGATGCTCCGCCACCAGATCGAGAGCGCGGCGCTGCTTCGCCGGGGCTGACATGTCGTCGGTGTAGATCAAAACAGTGATGTCGAAAAAACAACAACGAACGCTCATAAATCTCGTCACTTCCTATTCACCGCTCGCCTCTCCCCACGGTGGAATCAACTTCGTCCAATCCTCGAGGGGTCTCGCCGGAAGGAGCCGTCCGATGTCGCCGGACTCGATCACCGGTTCCCAGCGCCGCCACTCCTCGGCCAGCCGGCCGTGCCGGAACAGCAGGCGGTCCGACTCGGCGCGCTT
>DASYZG010000018.1:0-4274 GCA_035946575.1 Terriglobia bacterium
AGCACCGTGCCCGCGGTGCAGTTTGCCCCCTCCGTCGCAACCGAGGCCAGACGGCCGTCGGCATCCCAGGAGTAGAAGTAGCTTCCGTCACAGGCCACGTGCCCCGCCGCATCATAGGAGTACCCGCTGTTGGTGATCCGGCTCGTCGAGGAACTGAAGCTCAGGCTCGTGTTGCCCCCGCCGCCCGTGCTCGTGCAATGAGCATTTCCGCGGGCTGGCCACAATGACGCGTCGGCCGGGCCGAGAGGAGTGCGCGCGATGCTTTCTTGTTCGCCCCACAAGGGCCGCCGGCAACGCCGCTTGACTCCGCCGGCTCAATTCCCGCTAAGCCGCTGAAAACAGGGATAAAATAAATTTTCTCAATTTTCTCAATTTTCTCACTTTTCTCCATTGTCCCAATTTGGGGTGATAGGCTCAGACTAGGGGCTAGGATCAGGGGTCAGGGGCCCGGCTCGAAGGGAGCCCATGCAGATCAGAGCGGCACAACCGGCTAGAGATGAGGCGCCCAAAGCCAACCAAACCCATTGGGGTTAAGAGCTGCAGAATGATAAGGATACCTCAAAATCGGCCTTCGCCAAACCCATTGAAGCTATCTCGTCTCTTTTCAGCGTCTTATCTCGCGAAAAGGGGCTGTTTTTCGCAAAAGGATGGTTCCGCGAGGTTCTCCCTCTCGAAACCGGGGAGGGGGGCAGTTGCCAGGCCAAACAAACCCACTGGGGTTAAGCACCGCGGAATGGTAAAGATAGCCGGAAAACAGTGTCCGCCAAACCCAGTGAGGTTATCTTGTCTGTTTTCAGCAACTTTACTCGCAAAAAGGGCCTGTTTTTCGCCAAAGGATGGTTCCGCGAGGTCCTCGCTCTGGAAAACCCGAGGACAGAGGCGGCTGCCAAAGCCCAGCGACCAAAAGTAGGCTAAAGACTTGTAGAATGAGTGTCATAGTCAACATTCCGGTGAGGGCGAACCCAAATAGGATTATCTATCTTATCTTCAGTTGGTTACGAGCAAAGAGCGGCTTATTCCGGTTCTTGGTTTCTGGCGGGCGGCTCCGCCTTCGGATGAGTCTGCTCCTTGAGCTCGCGGCGCATGTGATCCGGATCGTCCAGAGGCTCGGAGGACGACGCTCCAGGGCCGGCGGGTTCGAGGCCCTCTTCGACCACCTTGGCCGGGTCGAAGACGCGTCGATCGGGCGGGAGCGCGCTGTAGGGAGTGAAGTCGGGCTTGTCGGTGAAGCAGTCGGAGAGGTCGGTCGCGGCCGCGTCGTACTGGTTGAGGTAAGGCAGTCCGAGGATCAGGTCGAAGGTCTTCAGGATGCTGGCCATGCTGGTGTGGACGTGCGAGACGCCGCGCCGCGAGTAGGGGCTGATCACCAGCAGCACGCTGCGATGCGCGTCCACGTGATCGGTGCCGGACTGCGCGTCGTCCTCGGTGACGAAAATCGCCGTGTCTTTCCAGAACTTGCTGTGCGAGATCAGGTCCACCAGCTTACCGAGCGCGAGATCGTTGTCGGCCACGTAAGAGGCGCGGTAGGGGTACCCTTCGGCCGGCCGCGGATCAGCGGTGTGATCGTTCGGCAGCCAGATGAACATGAACTGCGGCAGGGGCTGCCGTCCGCTCGCGTAGCGTTCAACCCATTCTTCCTTGAACTGCTGGAACCGGTATTGATCGGAGATGTTGGTGTTGAACGTGGGGTAAGTGCGCGACGTGTTCTCAAACAGCGGCTCCGGCATGGGCATGTTCACCACTTCACGGACTCCGGTGGGCTCGGTGCCGGGTTCCTCGTCGTCGTTGGCCGTTTCCAGGCCCTCGCCGTAGTTCCGAAAGGTGATGTGCGCCCGGGCCAGGCTTTCCCAGAGCGAGCCGGCTTCGAGATACGATTCCGGCCAGGGATGGGTGGAGCCGATTTCGATGCGCCCGGGCGCCTCGGGATCGTACCTGAAGTCAAACTGGCCGCCGTACGCTGCCGGCCAGCCCGCTTCCACGAGCTCGTTCGGATAATTGCCGACCAGCCAGTGATGCCCGTCGACCGACACGTCGGAGTCGACGTAGAAGTTGTCACTGAGCCCGAAGCGCCGCGCGAGCGCGTGATGGTTCGGTGTGACGTCCGCGTGCTCGATCACGGGAAGATGCGCGTCCGCTCGCGCCGCCTGCTCGCTGTCTTTCCCGTCATTGCCATGCTCGGGCGACGGCTCCACGGTGGCATCCGCGCCGTAGCTGGCTATCGAGGCGTCGCCATTCACCTTGTCGCCGCCCAGGTGGGGCACGTCGCCGAAAATCTGGTCGAAAGTCCGGTTCTCCTTGACGATGAAGATCACGTGGTGGATCTGCCGGCTCGTTTTCAATTCCCCCTTGCTCGAGTCCGGCCGCTCGGCGGAGGGAATCGGAAATTCCGGCGGCCTGACGGTCAGGCGCTCGGGGATGAAGCCGTTGTTCTCGAGCACTTGATTCGTGCCGACCGTGAGCGAGTCCTTGTCAGGCACCGGAAGGATCTCGACCACGCCATGAGTTATGTCGCCGATGTAGGTGCCTTCGGGACCCGGGTGAAAGGCTGCCCCGCCGTTCGGTCCGGCGCCGAAGCCCTTGGCGTTCGCCACGTAGAGGGTCTTGCCGTTGGTGCTGACGGCAACGCGCGCCGGGAACCACGCCGTGGGAATGTAGCCCTTCACCTCCATGTGCCGCGTGTCGATGACCGCGATCGCGTTGATTCCGGCGCAGGCGACGTACAGACGCGATTCGTCCGGGCTCAGCGCCATGCCGAAAGGCAGCACGCCCCGCAGATGCTCCACGGCGTCGCTCGGTTCCAGCCGCAGCCGGTGCTTCACGCGCAGCGTGCGGGTATCGATCTTGGTGACGCTGTCCTGCGCGGCATTGGACACAAAGATCCACACGCGTCCCGCCACCACGGCGCCCGGGCTCGCACCGCCTACGGATTTCGGGCCCACCGGAATGCCGGTCGGCGTCTTCGCCAGCACCAGCGGTCGCTCCGGGTCGGCTACGTTGACGGTCCACAGTGAATTCGATGCGGGAGAGTTGGGATCACCAAGGCCAGGAATCTTGCGCCCGTTGATGACCGTGCCTCCCTCGGCCTCCTGGGAAGGGAAGCCGAACGGCGGGAAATCGAGTCCGGTTGCCTTTTCATTCCTGGGATCGAGACCGGGAACCAGTGAATAACGGAACATGCCCACATTCGAGATGTAGGCGTGCCCGCCGTCAGGAGAGAGTGCCAGGCCGAAAGGCATCAGGCCAACGGGGATCGTGGCCTCGATCTTGCGCGTGCCGGTATCGAAGATCACCATGCGGAAGTGCCCGAGATCGAGCACAAAAAGGTGGCGCCCGTCACGCGAGAGTTTCATGTCTCCGGTAAGGCTGTCGCGCGAGGCCACGCCGGGCTCGCTCGGCGAAGGATCATCAAGCGAGAGCACACCAAGGCGCTGATGAGTGACCAGATCGAAAATCCCCACGTGACCGTTGTTGCCCTCCGAGACATACACGGTACGATTGTCGGGGGCGATGGCGACGCCCAGGAACACACTCTTGGGGTCGGCGTCCGACGATTTCCCGTCCTCCTCGGGTGGTATCTGGACCACGTTGGGGTGATCGCTGTCGAGACGGGTGATGATCGAGAGGGAGAAGGGAGAAGTGCCGCTGTTGACGGTGACGAGCGTGGATCCGTCGGGCGAAAGGGCCATGCCGTAAGGGTGAGGCGCCACGCGCACGTGGACGCCGCGCGGGGTGATGCGCCGGCCGTTGGGCAGGATGGTGGCCCCGTCCGGCGCAATGCTCGTGGGCAGGGCACCGGCCGGTGCCGCGAGTTCGTAGGTCTCGTATTCCACAACATCGCTGCGCTCCGTCTGCGCGCGAGCCGGTGCGCTCACGGCCAGGCACCCGGCGGCTAGAATGGCAAGCACGTGTCGTGGAAACTGCACTCGTCTGTTCCTCGTTGAGGCAAGTTCAACATCGTAGCACAACGATGTAAACTGTCGGTCCGCATCAGAAGGCCTTGCGGCAAGCGCTGCAGCGGCGGTGTCACCGCTGCTCCAACAGCAGGGAGGATGTAAATGTCCGATTGGCTTCGAGTGAAGACCGCGCGGATCGCCGCTGCAATCCTGGTGGCGTCAATGCCGGCTGCCGGCGCCACGCGCAGCCCGCAGAATGCGCAGCCCTCACTTGCCGAGCGAATCGGTCAAGTGGTCAACCGGCCCGAATTCAAGCACGCGACTTTCGGGGTCGAGTTCTATTCGCTCGACCAGCAGAAGCCGGTCTATTCGCTCAACCCT
>DASYZG010000019.1:0-82440 GCA_035946575.1 Terriglobia bacterium
GGCGGAGGCGGCGTAGTGGTGGTCCATGCTTCTGACAACGCCTTCCCGAAGTGGCCTGAGTATAACCTGATGATCGGTGTGGGAGGCTGGCGGGGAAGGGACGAAAAGTCCGGCCCGTACTGGTATTTCAAGAACGGCAAGCTGGTGTCCGATCCTTCGCCTGGGCCCGCAGGGCAGCACGGGGCCCGGTTGCCCTTCCAGGTGGAGAATCGGGTCACCGATCATCCCATCACCGAGGGACTGCCCAAGCTGTGGATGCACGCTGCAGACGAGTTGTACGCCGGCCTGCGCGGTCCGGGCGAGAACATGACCGTCTTGTCGACGGCTTACTCGGACCCCGCCAACCACGGAACTGGGCACGATGTCCCCATCCTGATGGTGATTGCTTACGGAAAGGGCCGGGTGTTTCACACGACCATGGGACACGACCTGGCGGCGCTGAGCTGTGCCGGCTTTATTGCCACCTATCAACGCGGGGCCGAGTGGGCGGCAACCGGAAAAGTGACGCAGAAGGTGCCCGCCGACTTCCCAACCGCAGACAAGACCAGTACACGCGCGGCGTACGTTCCGCCTCCCGGCTGGACTTCGCCCGGGGCCCGAGCTGCCGCCGCCCTTGATCCCACCCTTTATTGGCATGTTTCGCATGTAATTTGGGTGGTCAGTGACGCTGACCGCGTGGTCGATTACTGGCAGAAGCTGGGAATCCGCGACATCCGGCGCGACGGAGTGGTGGCAATACCGAATTTGACGTACCACGGCCAGCCCGATCCGGCGAGCGTGAAACGCATTGTTGGCCGCGTTAGCGGTCTCAAGATCGAGTGGATTCAGCCCGTCAAGGGAGGAAAATTCTGGAGCGATGGTCTTGGCGAGCACGGAGACGGCATTCGTGCCATTGGGTACAACGTCAGAACGCCGGAGGAATATGACGAACAGATCCACTACTTCGCCTCGAAGGGAGTAGGCGTTGTGAGCCAGGGTGATTGGCAGGGGCGTAAGGGCCGCGGCCGGTTCGCTTTCCTCGACACCGCGGGGCAAGGTGGCGGCAACACGCTGGAGTTGATCGATGACCCTGATGCCGACCCCGCGCTCTTCGAGGACGGTTCGACTGAGGACGGTTCGCCCAACGAGTATCCTCTGACGAAAATCACCCACTTTGCCTGGGTGGTCCGCGACGTGAAGCAGGTTGACAGTTACTTTACCGGCCTGGGTTTCAAGCCCTTCTCGAGCATCGATCACAACGTCAGCCTCGACCGCACCTATCGCGGTCAGCCAGGCACTTATGAAATGTGGCTCGGTTGGGACCGGTCGGGCGATGCCCCCTTTGAGTGGGTACAACAGATTACGGGCCCCGACATCTACGTGGAATACTCCGCCAAGCACGGCGAGGGGTTCCATCATCTTGGTGTAAACGTCACCGACATGGATGAGGCCATCAAGCTGATGACGGCTCGCGGCGCGCCGCCGTCCCAAACTGCAGCGTGGAACACCCCCAGAGGAAAGGGACGCGCTGCCTATGTCGATACCGAGCCCTACGGTGGCGTAGCTCTCGAGCTGATCTACGATCCCCGTTAGCAACTGCAGGCAGATCCTGCAGTCGGCGGCTGATCCTCAATCAACTGACTGGCGGTTTACCCGGAGGGTTGTATCTGGAGTGCGAGGCTGAGATACTGGCTTCATAGCGCCGCACGTTGGGCAATGGGGAGAAGCATTGGACTGGAAGGAACATGGCATAAAGATCGTGCGCGCCGGTGAGCTCGACACGAACACGCCGCAGACACCGGGAATGACCCGAGCCGCGGCCATTACTCACGCGCGTGCGGGGGCGAGTAAGCTGTGGGCCGGTACCGTTGTCGTTCAGCCGGAGGCCAGAACGGGGCCCCACCATCATGGCGAACTGGAGACGGTGCTCTACATCGTCCGAGGTCGTGCGCGCATGCGCTGGGGCGATCGGCTGGAGTTCTGCGATGAGGCTGATCCAGGGGACTTCATTTACGTGCCGCCCTACGTCCCGCATCAGGAAATCAACGCACGCCCGGATATCCCCTGTGAGGCCGTCGTGGTCAGAAGCGGGCAGGACCCGGTGGTCGTGAATCTGGATATCGCAAGTCCCGAGCCGGCAGATGAGAGCAACGGTCAGGATCCATTCCATCCTCGTCGTTAGGCAGCTGCCCCTCGTTAATCTTACAGAAAAGCCTTGACATTAAGTCCGGCTTGTGTATAATCTGGTAACAGGCCGACGTTATGAGCCTGCCATCTGTCTGGACACGCTGTCATTCGACTGGTTCAACTACCCTCTTCGATCAGTTATCGCTCTCCTCTGCAAAGCCACCAAACCCATTGAGGCTAACCCTCGTGAGATCAGTAGCTTACCCCAGAATCGCCCTCTTCCAAACCCATTGCGCTTATCTCACCTGTTTTCAATGGTTTAACCTCGAAAAACGGCCTCTTTTCAGCGGAGAACAAATGGAATCGACATATGGTCTCGTTCGCCCTTGGCGAACGGTCCTGGCCGGGCGCTCGGCTGGCAAGGAGGCAGATCGAGACGCCCTGTACCCTGCGCCGGGAGCCCAAGCATCCCTACGAACTGAGCTGGAATGTGGTTTGGAATCAGCAGCTTGCCTGGAAAAGCTCGGATCAGGTTCGGACCCAGTTCGGCCGGGTATCGCACCGCCGAACGCAAACGTAAACTCCCCCTCGTATGATCCCGCTACAAGGGGCTTGACGTTCGACTATAAATGGCTCGGGTATTCCGCGGACCATTAACACGTGCCGGCCGCGATGCCATGCGCACGGTGCCCCCGCCTTGAAACACCGCCCCGGCAATGCAATACTCAGCAGGGTTGAGCGCATCGCAAACTTATTGCTCGATTTAGGCATCTTAGCTTTGGAAGTCGGCGAAGTTTCAAGAATCAACGCCAGTCCCCGTTTGAGTTTCACCCGCGGGTCCGATCCAATCCGTGGCGGAGGAGAAAGAAAGATGGCAGATCAACGGCGAAATCCGGGCAATGCCGTGTTCGGGTTCAACAGCGGCCCGAGCACCACTCCCACACCAGATCCAAATTCAAGTCCAGATCCAGCTCCCAATCCGGTGGCAGCTCCAACCCAGGCTCCGCCGGCCTACGCTCCGCCGGCTTACGCGCCGCCCCAGTACTCGGCGCCGCCACAGTACGCCGCACCGCCCTACCCGGCACCGCGATCGCGCACGCCGCTGGTTTTGACCATTCTGGTCATATTGCTGGTGGTGGCGGCAGGGATCAACTTTTATCTTCTCTGGAATCTGCAAAAGAATGTCCAGCAGACCGGAACCCAGACCTCGGACCAGCTCAGCGTGCTCAGCCACCGCATGGACGCGAGCGATGAGCGCTACGCGCAGCTCCGCGGACAGTTTCAGGTGACGGCGGAGCGGTTGGGAATGACGCAGCAGGAACTCGGCCGCGCGCGTCAACTGGCGTCGAATATCGCCCAGCAACAGAAGCAGGCGGTCTCGCAACTGAATCAGGCGATCGCCGCCAAGGCCAGTTCGGACGATTTGAATAAGCTCCAGGCGGACGCCAATACGAAGTTCGGCGGCCTCAACACTGACATCGCCGGGCTGAACAAGAAGATCGGCGACACCAACGATGCTTTGAGCGGCGCCAAAGGGGAGCTCTCCGGCGCCATCGCCAAGACTCACGACGAGCTGGTGGCACTCGCGCACAAAACGGACCGCGACTACTTCGAGTTCACCCTCACGCGCGGCCGGCAGCAGAAAGTGGGGAATATCCAGATAAAGCTGGATAAGACAAACATCAAGCGGAACAACTTCACCGCCGACCTTCTCTTCGATGACAAGCGTACCGTGCGCAGGGACCAAGCCATCGATTCGCCCGTGCTGTTCTATATGCAGGGCGCGACCAGCGCCTGCGAGCTGGTGGTGAACAAGCTCGATAAGAACACGATCAGCGGCTATCTGAGCACGCCCAAGGGCTTCTTCCCCAACACGCCCAACGTGCTGCAGACGCGGCCAGGAGGGGCATCGTAGTTAGCTCATCAGTATGTCAGTACGTCGGCCCATCAGTTCGTCGGCGCGAGATACGGAATCGACCAAGTCCGGCACACTCACGTGCTGAAAAACTGATGCCCCGACAAACTGACATACTGCCGTACTCCCATGAACTGGCTCATGAAATCCGATCCCGAGACTTACTCGTTCGCCGATCTCGAGCGTGACGGCCAGACCCGCTGGGATGGAATTTCAAACAATCTGGCGCTCAAGCATCTGCGCAGCGCTCATAAGGGCGACGCGGTGCTGGTTTATGAGACCGGCGAAGCCAAGGCCGTGGTCGGTCTCGCTGAGGTGGCGAGCGAGCCCTATCCGGATCCCAAACAGAAAGACCTTCGCCTGGTCGTCGTCGACCTCAAAGCGGGCCGCCGCTTGTCACGGCCGGTCACCCTCAGCGAGTTGAAGCAGCAGGCCTCGCTGAAGGATTTCTATCTGGTCCGAATGCCCCGGCTTTCCGTCATGCCCGTGACGGACGCGCAGTGGAAGACTATCCTCGATCTCGCCAGGTCATGAGCCGGTGGCTAGGGGAAAGCGGCTAGTAGTTAGACTTACATTAGTAGCCTTTACCGCTAGTCCCTAGCGCCTAACCTCCAACACCCGCTTTACCGCCCCACCATGCCCGTTGCCAGGCCCAGGGCCTGTTCGCCTAATGGGACATCGAGGACTGTCGGCGCGTTGGGTTCGCTGAGCTGGCCGGTCGTGGCATCCACCGTCAGGACGTGGAGGACAGAGTTGGCGCTGTCGAGGCAGTAGAGGAACTTCCCGGTAGGATCGAAGGCCAGGTTCGCCGCCGAAGGCGTCTCACCCTTTGAAGACTGAACGAGGGAATAATGCTGGACCTCGGACGGCGTCAGATAGTGTGTCAGGCTGTAGACGGTCACCGTCCCCGAGCCGGACTCCGCCGTGTACAGATAACCTCCGGAGCTGTCGACGGCGAGCCATCCCACGTTTTTGCCGGGATTCGAGACCGCTTTGACATAAGAGACGCCGCTATTGGTGGAGTTGTATCCAAACACGCCGACCTCATTGAGCGAGGGCAGGCCGGCATAGATCACCTTGTATTTGGGATGGAAAACCATTCCCTGGATGCTGGCGCCCGTCGTGGGAGCGTTCACGGAGTTGATCAGCTGCAATTGACCGGTCATCCTGATTTTGTAGGCCGTGACGGTTCCGGTCGTCAGCATGGTGTCAAGATACGCAAAATGCCCGAGGCTGTCATTCACCTCCAGGATTTGCGACGGCGAACTTCCTTCGGTGAGGTCAATGGTCCCGACGCTGACAAGTTGCGGCTTGCCGAAGCTGTTCAACTTAAAAACGCTGACATTGGTGGCACCCTTGTTGCCCATGTTCTGCAACGGATCTTCGTTCTTGTTGAGGACGGGCAGCCAGGAATAGCCTCCGGTAAAGAGTTCGTAGGCAAGGCCGAAGCTGGCCGGGTCCTGGCCGTTGGAGGAGACGGGTGTGCCTGATACCTGCGTCAGGCTGCCATCGGAGTTCACCGAGAAGGAAGTGAACGTATTGCTGTGCCCGTTGACTGCGAGCACGTAGGCTGCTCCATTGTTGTTCGTGGGCGTGAGGATCACCTCACGGTCGGCGTCGAGAGCCGTCGAACTCGCGCCCGGATTGTAGATTCCGGTGCCGCCCGTCAGGTACGGAGAATTCGGCAGCGGCGTCAGGTTTCCGTTGCCGTCGTTGCTGAAACCGAAAACCGAGTTCATGTTGGACGTCGATCCGATATTGCTCTCGAGATAGACTGCGTTGACGCTCTGGGCGCGTAGCGGAGTCACTGAGCCCGAGGTCACGATGAGTGCTGCCAGAGCGAGCCAGCGCGAAGCGCTCTGGATGTGTTGTCTTATCATTGATCCTCCATTGAAAGGTTGAGATGGGGAAGCCGAGCAGGCGGTCCGATCCCCTTTGCTGTTGTTAGGATTGCGACGTAAAAGGAAGACTCCCTCCGAAAGAACGTGATCTCCACCTGAGCGGGCAATAATTGCCGCGAGCACCGCAACCCGCCAGGGCAGACGTTGCGACGCCCACTCAGTCTCATCGAAACGCGGCCACTTGGCAATAATCGAGCGAGGTAATGATTGGGGGATAATTCAGCGTGACCCCCTTTGCACTGGCTTATGTCTCGCTGCGATCTTGGGGTGCAGCGTGGCAGACGAATCGTCTCGATGCCTATAATGAGTTGCCGGAGAGGCCACCCCTAAGCGCAACGGGAGGCGAACATTTCAAGAGAAGCCGCAAATCAGCTTAAGATTCTCAGTAGCCAGGTGATCGGTTGCACCGCCTGCCCGCGGCTGATCCAGTATTGCCGGCAAGTGGCGCGGGAGAAGCGGCGGATGTACCAGGACTGGGATTATTGGGGAAAGCCGCTGCCGGGCTTTGGCGATTCTGAGGCCGAGCTCCTGCTGGTGGGTCTTGCGCCCGCCGCGCACGGCGGCAATCGGACCGGCCGCATGTTCACCGGCGACCGCTCCGGTGACTTTCTCTATCGCGCTCTCTACGAGGCGGGATGGGCGAATCAGCCGATCTCGCGCGACCGCGGTGACGGGTTGGCGTTGCGCGGCTGTTACATCACCGCGGGTTTGCGCTGCGCCCCGCCCGGCAACAAGCCGCTGCCCGACGAACTCCGGCGCTGCCGCCACTGGCTCGAAGCTGAAATCCGGCTGTTGAAGCGAGTGCGAGCCGTGCTGGCTCTCGGACGCGTCGCTTTCGACGCCTACCTGAACATTGTCTACCAGCCGGGGAGCTTCCCCGCGCGAGGCGCGCTACGCTTCGCTCACGGCGCCAGATTCGCGCTCCCCAACGGCCTTCCGCGCCTGTTCGCCAGCTACCATCCAAGCCAGCAGAATACGCAGACCGGCAGACTGACGCCTGAGATGATGAACCGGGTCCTCAGTGACATCCGGTTGTTTCTGGCGTGAAGCGAATGCGGCGAGGAAGGAAGACGGGGTGCTGCGCAGCTGCGGACGTACCACGAGCCGGGCGCGCGCTGCCGGGACGTGATTGGCCAGATTCCCGTGCTACAGAGCGGCATCGGCCGCCTGTTGTTTTCGCCGCTGTCTTTCTTCCCGCTCAGCCAGTGCCCGCTCCCGCGCCGCTTTGATCTTTCTGCTCTGGGAGAACTCTTTGATCAGTAATGACACGACGGGCGCGATCAGGATTATAAACACTACCGTCTTCATTTCAAGTCTCCTTGGGGCTTGGAAACCGCGAACCAAGACGGCCCGGGTCCAACGCCAGCCCTCCGCTAGACTTATCGGCTGACAGCGGGACAGGGTTGAGGCACCCGAAGCATGACCTGCTTCGCTAAAGCAACTCCCGTCTGGTAGGGGCGTATACCAAGCGGGTCCCGCCCCATGCACGTAGCACAGCTGGTTGATATTCCCTTTAGGCGCGACCGGAACTGAAAACGATTTGAAACTGCATTCGCGATCTGCTATGGTATGCGACATCGTGCAGCAGGGGAGAGACGCGTTAAAGGCGCCAGCCCGGGACGTGACCCGTTTGTTAGCATCCGCGCGTGGGCGGCGCAAAATCGAATGATTGTAGGGATCGGGGTCGATCTCGTCGAGACGGCCCGCGTGGGGGAGGGCATCGAGCGCCACGGCGACCGCTTCGTTCGCCGGCTTTATACACAGGGCGAGATTGATTATTGCGAGAAGTTCAAGAACCGGGCGGAGCGTTACGCGGCCCGGTTCGCAGCCAAAGAGGCGGCTTTCAAGGCGCTGGGGACCGGCTGGCGTGAGGGCATCCGCTGGCTGGACGTGGAAGTGAAGAACCAGCCGAGCGGCAAGCCGGAGTTGCTCTTGCACGGGCGTGCCGCGGAGCTGGCGCGCGAGCTGGGCGTGGCGCGCATGGCGATTTCGATTTCACACGCGGACCACTACGCGGTGGTCCTGGTGGTCTTCGAATCCGATGGCTAGCAGGCGGGCGGTCAAAGCGGCAGGCAGCGCGGTGCTGCTGGCGTTCTGCGCCTCGGCCACCGTGGCTCTGTCGCATGCCCAGGTCCCACCCACGGTGCTCGACAGCCGCCAGGCCACCCGGCTGCTGATGAGCCAGGTCGCTCCCGATTACCCCGCCGTCGCGCACACCAACTACATCCAGGGCAACGTGCGGATGGAGGTTTTTGTGGGCAGTGACGGGCAGGTGCGCAAGGCCCACGTGCTGCGCGGCAATCCCTTGCTGGCGGCTTCGGCCCTCAAAGCGATCTACCACTGGCTCTACCGCCCCTTTATGACGGCGCAGGGCCCGGTGCCGTTCCGCACCCAGGTCAAGTTCGTGTTTGACCTGCGGCGCGGGACAAGCGATCGCTTTCCCGCCAACCCGGAACAGGACCTGGAAGAACGCGTGACCGCGCCTCAGGTGGCCCCGAACTTCGATCCGCCGGCAACGCAGTCGGTGCGCCTGCGCGTGCTCGTCAGCGATGAAGGCCGGGTGATGGATTCCACGCTGGTTTCGGGCTCCAGCTCCTTGTTAGAATCAGCCCAGGAGAACGTGGCGCAGTGGAGATTCGAGCCGGCGCGCTGGGGCAACCTGGCTGTGCCTTGGTATGTCGATGTGAACGTCCCCGTCGGGATCGCGACCGCCTACCACTCCCAGGCCTCCGTGGCTGCAGGCAAGCATTGAGATCCCACCCTCTGGTTCCCCTCGCGCATCTCGCGCAACAGACTCACAAAACGGTCTGGCGTCGCGCTCCTGCGCGCGCCGTGGCCGCGATCCTGGTGGTCTTGGCGGGTCTCGAGGCGCCTCTCGGCGCTGCGCAGCACAACGAACCGTCCCGGTTCAAATACGTCGGCGGCACGGAAAACGTGCGCTACGGCTGCGTGGGCACGGTCGAGATCCGCGAAGACTCGCTGGTGTTCAAGTGCGAATCGTCCGAGGTGAAGATCCCCTACCGCGACGTCGAAGTCATGCAGTACCGCGCCAGCGTGACGCGGCACGTCCGCAGGATGAAGGTGAAGTGGACGGCGTTCCCTCCCGAACGCAGCGGCGGCAGCAAGAACATCTACTTCATCCTGGTTTACCGGCCCGCGCACGTGCTCATCCTCCAGGTTCCCGAAGACCAGATGCGTCCTTATCTCGCGGAGATCGATCTGAAAGTGGGTCGGCGAGTCGACGTCCAGAGCCACGAGAATTATGCTCCGTAGAACTCATCGCACGAATGTCCGCATAAGATCAAGGTGAGACCGGGTGAACAGAGCCCCAAAATGTCTTCTCGCCATTCATTTCGGACGACCCCGGTCTGCTGCGGCGTTCGCCCGTGACGAGGAGCCGTTTCCGGTTTGCCCGATATACGGCCAATCGACATTACTCACGAGCGGCCAGCACGACCGGGGAGAGGGTTCCTCGATCCCAATGAAGCCCGTTCAGCAAACCTCCGGCCAAGAATCCCTAGGGGGTAGCTCTTTCGCCTCACGTCTCCGCCGCTTCCTTCAAACCGTGCAGTGCATCGCGTTTCAACGCACGCTCCTTCATCATGGCGAAGAACACGGGCACGAGAATCAGGACGTGGATGGTCGACGTTATCATCCCGCCGACAATCGGTGCGGCGATCGGCTTCATCACGTCCGAGCCGACGCCGGTTTCCCAAAGAATCGGCATGAGGCTGGCCAGCACGGCCGTGACCGTCATCAGCTTGGGACGCAGGCGCTGAACCGCACCCTCGATGGCGGCCTCTTCAATGTGCTCGTGCTTGAGCGGTAAGCCTGAATTGATGCGGCGATCCAGCGCCTCGTGAAGATAGACCACCATCACCACTCCGGTTTCCACTGCGATGCCGAAGAGAGCGATGTATCCGACCCACACGGCGACACTGAAGTTGTAGCCCAGCAGCCATTGCAGCAGCAGCCCGCCGGTCATGGCGTAGATCGTGGGAAAGATGAGCACTGCGGCCTCGGTCGTGGAACGGAAAATCATATACAGCAGGACAAAGATGGCAAGAAAGACCACCGGCAGGATGAGCTTGAGGCGCTCTTTCGCGCGCAGTTCAAACTCGTATTCGCCGGACCACTTGTAGCTGTACCCCGGCGGCAGCCGTAATCGCTGGTGCAGAAGTCGGTCGGCGCGGCTGACGAATCCACCATAGTCGGTCGTGCCCAGATCGATGTAGACATAGCCGGTCAATTCCGCATCCTCGTCGCGGATCATGGCTGGTCCGCGGGAGAAAGACACCGTGGCCACCTGAGAGATCGGAATCTGCGACCCGGAGGGCGTGTCGATCAGCACTCGCGCCAATTCGGGGAGATTGTCGCGAAAATCGCGGTTGTAGCGGACATTGATAGGGTAACGCTCGCGCCCCTCGATGTTCTCTGCGACATTCTCGCCGCCAATTCCCGACGCCACTGAGCGCTGGATGTCTCCCACGGTCAGACCGTAGCGGGCTGCCTGGAAGCGGTTGACCTCGACATTGACATAGAATCCTTCGGCCACGCGTTCCGCGAACACCGATCGGGTCTCGGGAAGGGTCGCGAGGATCTGTTGCACTTGAGTGCCAAGCTGCTGTATTCCATCGACGTTCGGCCCCTGAATTTTCAGGCCTACCGGGGTCTTGATCCCTGTAAGCTCCATGTCGAGGCGGTTCTCGACTGGCATCGTCCACGTGTTGGAGAGGCCGGGGAACTGAAGCTTGGAGTCCATCTGCTGAATCAGCTTCTCGTAGGTCATGCCCACGGGCCACTGGCTCCTCGGCCTGAGCATGATGGTGGTGTCGTACATATCGAGAGGAGCGTTGTCCGTGGCGCTGTCGGAGCGCCCCACCGCTCCGAAGACCGTGGCGACCTCGGGAAAGGAACGGATGATCCGGTCCTGCTCTTGCATGAGGACTGAGGCTTGAGTGATCGAGATGCCCGGCAGCGACGTTGGCATGTAGAGTAAAGAGCCTTCGTAGAGCGCAGGCATGAACTGGCTGCCAAGGCGCCACATCAAGGGCAAGGTTGCCGCCAGGAAAGCGAGGTTGATGATCACGGTGAGCGCACGGTGCCGCAGGCAGAAACGCAGCACAGGAAGATAAAGAGCGCGCGTTGCGCGCGAGGCGGGGTTTTCAGACTCGGGGTGCAAACGGCCCTTGATGAACATGAGCATGAGGATTGGAACCAGCGTGATGGCTATGATCGAGGAAAAGGCGACGGACAAGGTTTTGGTCCATGCCAGAGGCCGAAACATTCGCCCTTCCTGCGCTTCCAGCAGAAACACCGGCAGGAATGACACCACGATGATCAGCAGCGAGAAGAAGATCGCAGGACCGACCTGTTTGGCAGCTTTAAGGAGAAGACGGCGGCGCTCGGGCTCCGTCAATCCCGGCATTCCGGCAGGCGTCTCAGCCCTGTCGGAGCCGGGCGACGAGCTGGAGGATGCCGAGTCCACACCTTCGCGTTCCGACAAGTGCCGATAACCGTTTTCAACCATCACGATGGCGGCATCGACCAGCACTCCGATGGCCAGCGCCAGCCCGCCGAGCGACATGATGTTGCTGCTTACCCGGAGGTAGTACATGGGAATGAATGAGGCCAGGACTGCGATGGGGAGGCTCAGGATAGGAATGAGCGCGGAGCGGAAGTGAAACAAGAACATCAGACTTACGGCGCTAACGATGATTGCCTCCCATAGCAGATCGCGTTGCAGGGTTCTGATGGACTCCCGGATCAGACCGGACCGGTCGTACGCCGTTACCACCTCGACTCCTCGCGGCAACGACGGCTTGATTTCAGCGAGCCGGGTCTTGACTCCGTCAATCACGGTGAGTGCGTTCATGCCGTAACGCATCACGACAATGCCGCCCACGGTTTCACCTTCGCCCTGCCAATCAACGGCGCCCTCCCGGATGTCGGGCCCAAAGGTTACGGTGCCAAGGTCACGAATCAGTACCGGGGTGCCGTTCTTCACCGCGACCGGGACGTCTTCGAGATCGCTCAAAGAGTGCAGGTATCCGAGCCCTCGAATCATGTACCGAGCGCCGCTCAGTTCGAGTACCCGGCCGCCCACCTCACTCGTGCTCTCCTTGACCTTGTCGCTGATCGTCATCAGAGATACGCCATACGCCCGCAGCTTATCGGGATCGAGTTGGACCTGGTATTGACGCACAAAGCCGCCGATGGTGGCGACTTCCGCTACTCCGGGCACCGTTTCAAGCTGGTAGCGCAGATACCAGTCCTGCAGGCTTCGAAGGTCGGCCAGGCTGTAGCGATGCGTGTAATCCACCAGGGCGTACTCGAACACCCAGCCGGCCCCTGTCGCGTCCGGGCCGATCGCAGGATGAACCGCAGCCGGCAAACGTCCGGCGATCTGCTGCAGATACTCGACCACCCGCGATCGGGCCCAATAAAGATCGGTGCCATCCTCAAATACCGCGTAGACATAGGAGTCTCCGAACATCGTTTGGGCGCGTACGGCCTTCACGTGCGGAGCCGCCAGCAAGGCCGTGGCGATCGGGTATGTCACCTGGTCTTCAATGACGTTCGGCGGCTCACCTTCCCAGGGGGTATGAATCACAACCTGAACGTCGGAGATGTCAGGCAGAGCGTCGAGTGGAATATTCTGAAGTGACCAGATGCCCGCCGCCACGAGCGCAGCGGCAGCAACGAAGACCAGAAAGCGATTACGGGCGCACCAGTCGATCAGGCGGGAAATCATCTCACATTCCTCCTTCGGCGTTCAGGGTTGTTTGCTTGGCGGCGATCGTTCGGCCTTCCTTCTGAGCCACGATGCTGACCTGCCAGGAACCGCCTGATTCGAGGGTGACCTGGCCTTCGTAGCGGCCGCCTCCCTGATCGCTCAAGGTGACGTCAATCCGTCTCGCCGCCATGCCCATTGCCGGCATCGCCGGCATCAGGAATCTCACGCTGACGGCTGCGCCGGTGACGGGAATACCGCTCTGGGTGAGGGCCACACGGACAGTGTCGGCGCCCTTCCGAGGCGGAGAGGGTGAGGTTGCGATCTCGATATCAAGGGCGTTGCCCCCCGCCTGCTTACTCGCTGCCTCGCCGGCTCCCGGCGGAGGCGGCACAAATGAGCCAAGCGCTGCCTGAAGCTGGCTCTCAGAATCGATCAGGAAGTTCGCGGAGGTCACGATGGGCTCGTTTGCCTTCAACCCCTTGCTCACAATGAACTCGTCGCCGGCTCGTGATCCCAGTTCGACTTCGCGCGGCTCCAGATAACCACCGCCGCGGTCGACGAACACAATCTGGCGCGTGCCCGACTGAAGTACGGCCGAGGCCGGCACAACGAGCTGACGTCCGAGAGGTACCTTGAAATCGACGTTGACGAACATGCCCGGCATGAGCTTGAGTGCGGAATTGGAGAACACAAACCGGACGCGAGCAGTCCGCGTCGTGGTGTCGAGCTGGGGCAGGACCTGATCAACGTGGCCTGCGAGGCTGAGACCCGGGTAAGCATCGACAGTGACGGAAGCCGGCTCACCGGCTCTGACCTTGCCGAGATCAGTCTCGAAGACCTGCGCGTAGACCCAAATGGTGGAGAGATCGGCAATCGTATAAAGCTTGGTCTCCGGCTGGACGTAGAGATTGGGAAGAGCATTGCGCTCGATAATGTAGCCGGTCGCGGGCGAATCGACTTCGATCTCGTGCTGGACTTTTCCCGATCTTTCGAGTTGGTCGATTTCGCGCTGGGGAATATCCCATTGCTTGAGGCGTTCGACGGCGCCCGCGAGCAGGGATTCCGCTCCGGCGGCAACCCCGGGTATCGAACTTCCTTTGAGTTCATTGTGATTCTGCCGCGCCAGCAGATATTCACGCTCCGTGGTGACGACGTCGGGGCTGTAGATCGTGAACAGGGGCTGGCCGCGCCGCACGTACCGGTAGACGGCATCGGCATACACCTTCTGGATCCAGCCGGGAAACCGCACTTGGACGTAGGCGAGGCGCTCCTCGTCAACCTCCACGTCACCGGTCGCTCGAACGTCGTCTTGAACCTCCTTGAACTCGACGGTGCCGGTCCTGATGCCGATGCTCTGCAGGCGTTCCGGTGAGAGCTGGATTGTCGACAGCGCTGTTTGAGTCGGAAATACCCCCTGAGCGCTCTCGCCCTGAGCTGAGGTTGCGGGCTGGCTGACGGGCGAGGCCGCCGATGTCGCGGAATGGGCACGCGGCAAGTGGTACACGCGCCAGCCAAGCCGAAACAGACCCGCGGCCAAGACGACGTTGACCGCCAATGCTGTCAGGAATGCTTTGTGATAAGTACGCATTTTTCGAACCCCCAATCCCGCTCATCGCAGTTTCAAGCCGGTGAGTTCCTCAAGACGCGCGACTGCGGTCTCATGATCAGCTAGCTTCTGCCAATACTCCTCGTCGAGCGTGAGAACATCCATGAACGACGTGAACAGGCTCATAAAGTCGCTGCGGTTCTGCTCATAGGCGGCAAGGCCGGCCCGGAACGCGGCCGTGGCCTGAGGGATCAGGCCCTCCCGATAGAACTTGAGAAGGCGGGTGGACGTCTCGACCGCCAGGTACTGGTCACGGATCTCAAACGAGACTTGCTGCACGTCCGCCTCGTATCGCCGGCGTGACTGATTGAGTTCGTCGGCGGCTTCGGCGATGGCGGCTTTCTGCTTGCGGGTTCGATAGATCGGCACCCGAACGTTGAAGCTGAGCTGGTAATAATCGCGAAACTGCGATCCCGTGTGCTGCCACATGTACTGCACGTCGAAGTCCGGGTACAGATCCTTGTGCGAAAGCTCCAGCTGCAGGCCCTGGCGGCGAACCAACTCCTGGTCACTGCGCATGCTTGGGTTTTGTGTGCGGATGAGCGCTACAAGATCGTCGAAGCTGTACGAGAACGGTGTCTCGGCGAGCGTTTCAGGTACGACCTCCGGAGCATCGACCGGCCGGTTTGCGAGCTGCTTCAGCTGAGCCTGCAGACGGCCGTGATCATAGTGATGCATTTCAATCTCGCTCAGCAGCCGTGTCTGCTGCAACTGCGCCTTCAGCACGTCCTGCTGGCTACCGTGCCCGGCCGCGTAATGCGCCTCCGCAGCCTTCTCCACTTGATCGAGCAACGTCTGATCGCGGTAGAGTACGCGAAGCACCTCGTGTTCGTAGGAGAGCCGAAAATAGGCCTCCTTGACCTGCTCGACGACGTCGCGCAGAGTCCTTTCATACTCGTCTTCCTTTGCGGCGGCATCACGCCCAGCGATCTCGCCGCGAAGTCGAAGCTTGCCCGGATAGGGAAGATTCTGGGAGACGCCAAGCCCCAGGTAGGCAAAGTCGCTGTTCGAGAATCCCGCGAAAGGACGCGGACTCCCCACGCTCATCTGCTGGACCGTAAACTCTGGATCGGGCAACGTCGACGCTTGCGACGGAACGAGCGTTGCAGCCTTCCAGGCGTCCCGTGCCGCGAGAATCTGTGGGTTGTTGCGGGCCGCTTCATCAAGCAGCGCGGCCAGGGGTGTCGGGACACCGCCGAGGTCTGGCATCTGCTCTTCGCCTGACGCAGGCTGCGCCTGGGCTCCCGTGATGTTCTGCGGAGGACTTGCCGCTGATGCTCCTGCCACCCAGTTGAAGCAGGCGAGAGCAACTGCGGCCGCGACGAGACCGGGTGAACCTGGCCGACGGCCGCGCCGTACAGGAAGCG
Source organism: Terriglobia bacterium (assembly GCA_035946575.1). GTDB lineage: Bacteria > Acidobacteriota > Terriglobia > UBA7540 > UBA7540 > Gp13-AA77. The sequence goes on from DASYZG010000019.1 coordinate 15,632, forward strand.
GAATCTGATGCCACAAACTCGCTGGGCTACCTTGCATGGCCGACCTCCCCTTCGTCTTTCGGCAGATTCAACCCTTGCCCGTAAACATAGGTCCACAGCCGGTCAAGCAACCGGGATGACATGGGCCGCTTGAGCTCAAACTCGTACGTTTCCAGGTAGCCAGCAACGCGGAAGTGGTAGGGATCGGGATTGGCGATGGTTTGAATATCCGCCCAGCGCCACGCGCGGGCGTCACCCGCAACTGCCGTAATGAAGTCAATGCCGCCGGCGCCGAATCGCAGTTCCCCGTTACTCCCGCCGAAGGCCCTCGCGTGCTTGGCGGGAATCGCAGCAAACGATCCTGCTGTCCGATCGGGATCCGCATCACGGCTCGGCTTTCCTAGCCGTCGGACGATCTCTTCGGCGAGTTGGGGCGGCAATTCCGCGTGCAGCTCGAACCGATATCGCCGGTTTCCGGGTTCGTGGTGAGGACGGTTCTCGTAGGTCGTGAGGACAAGGCGATGAGCAGAAATGTCGACGCTCTCAATCTCCTGAAAAGGCCACCGCGACGGTGGAGTTCCCGGGGTGGAGAATTCGACGCCAGCGGCGTCGATCAACAGGGTTCCCGAACGGCTTCTCTTCAGCCCGAAACGGAGCCGCGCGGCTGTCTGCCATTGCCGAACCCTGGTCGGTGCGGTCGATGTGGGATTCGGAGTCCGCTGGCGTAAACCAGCCGCAGAGCCGGCTGGGCCTTGAAAGAGGACAAACAAGACCAGAAAAGCAGATTGCGACACGGAAACACCTCCATCAGCTGCGTTGTTTAAGGAAAGGAAGCCGTCCGCTACTGCGCTCCGCCGGCCTAACGTGGGTCAGTTTGGATCGCGCGATCACACTGGCGCTGCGTGGCGGGGTGCTGCGGACGCAGGGGGTGCGTGTCGCTAAATGCGGAACGTCGCGTGAAGCGTGTACAAGGGCGTGGGAGGCGACTCCGCGAAGGGCCTGTTCTTTCGGGCCACGCAGAATCGGGATGGGATCGGGGCAAGTGGGACTGCGAATCCGACCGCAACCTGAAAGCTGGAACCATAAGCCGCTGATGCGCGAACCTGAGCGGTCGGATAGGTCAGTTCACCCTCCAGACAGCAACTCTGGGTGTCGAAACCCAGGCTGTCGCAGGAGACCGGGGTCATCGACATGCTGGCATGCAATGGGTTCTGAATCGAGGCCTGGTTATGGCCGGCAGGAATGCATCCGTGCCGCTGGCAGCAGCTGACGGAATCAACATCAAGTGCGTTTCCACAGATCGGCGCGCAGGTGAGTGACACCACGGCGAAGAGGCTGATGCCAGCCGTTGGGCGCAACCACCGCGCTCGGTGGACCCGCTGCATTTGTCACGCCTTTCCTAAATACTCTATCCGCGCTGCAGGATTAGCACAACCGGTTTGACGCCGCATCCAGGGGACGCAAATACCAGTTGCTCAATTTAGACTATCGGCGACCATAACGGTCGCGTCTGTGACAATCGTCACAAAGCACACGAGCGTCGGGACTTGAGAGGATTGAGTGCTCACTTTGACCTGCCGGCTAACCGGCGAAGTTGGGAGCGTCGGGCAGTACGACGGGGATTCCGGCCTCAAAGGTAGAAGAAACAGGCCCGAAAGGCTCTATTGAGACAGGTTCCAGTCTTCAGCGCGAGCAGGATGCCCGCGCCTCCCAGGTCACCGCGGCTGGTAGAAGTAGCCGGCGCGCGCGCGCAGCTTCAGGTCCGGCTTTTCGACCTCGACGTCGATGCGGTGGAACCCGGCTTGGGCTAGGGTTGTGGGCTTATAAGCGATCTCGTACTGTGAGTGGACCTCGCTGCCGATGCGGCTGAGCTGGTCCTGCAGCTTGGCATTGGACCAGTGGGAGTAGTAGACCCCGCCCGTGAATCCCGCGTAGTATTCGAGCGAGTTTTTGATGAACTCCGAGCTGATGGTTTCGCCGGCGGCCGTCAGAATGGGTACGCCCTGGATGGGCGTTCCCCAGACCTTGTCGGCGTTGGTGGGCGTGGGGACGGTCCCGGGAGGCTGGGGACGCGTGACGTTGGCGTTCAGCGGGTCCATGGGATGCTGCTCCGGCGGCTGGCGCATCGCCGCCTCGGCGCGGCTCAGGTGCATGCCGTAGATGGTGACTTCGTCGGCCGTGGCGCGGCGAATCACGTCATTTTTATCGTTTTCGCTGCCGCGGTCGGCGCCTTCGGAGAACGCGACGATCACTCGCCGCTCAGTCTCCGGCCGGGTCTCGAGCATGCGCATCGCCTGCATCAGGGCATCGTTCAGATGGGCTTTCAGGCCGAAGGCATCGAGCTGGCCGAGAGTGGCCTTGAGCTGGTCGCGGTTGTTGGAGAAATCCTGCAGCCTCGCAGCTTTATCGGCAAACCCGATCACCGCGATATGCCCGTCGGGCCCGGCCAGAAGATCGGAGAACACGGGGCCGAGCCCGCGGATCTGGTAGAGCAGGCTGGCCATGGTGTTGTCCGTCTGGACCACGATCACCATGGCGATGGGCTCCGAGGCGATCTCAAAGCGCTGGATCGGCTGCTGCACGCCGTTATCGAAAACCTTGAAGTCTTTCTCGTCGAGATCGGAGACGAACTCGCCGCTGTGGTCGATCACCGTAACCGGCGTGGTCACCAGGATCGACTGGACCCGGATGCTGGGCTGGGTGGGGGCCGGCGCGACGGTGGCCGGTTGCTGTTGCGGAGCCTGCGGCTGCGGCTGCGACGGCCGCAGCCTGGGCTGAAACACGGGCGCGGCGCCGTCCGTCCCGCTCTGGGCCCGACTGAGCGAAGGCAGCCCTTCGGCCAGGAACGCCGCTGCGACGAGTGTGAGTCCTGCGCGAAGTGCTCTTCGGGTCATCACCGCGCTCACCTGTGACCTTCACTTCCTTGGATGTACGCCCTGATACGGGAGTTGCGTTTAAACGGAGCGTCATAAATCCCGCCACAACCGAAGGGCCTGTCATTCTGAGCGAAGCGAAGAATCTCGGCATTTTCTCTCATCCTGCAAGACAAATACCGGGATTCTTCGCTTTGCTCAGAATGACAGGCCTGCAGAATCGGCAACGACTTCCGATGCCGTTCATCATTCATTGTTCATCGTTCCGCTTGTGCCTTTGGCGCGCCGCCTCATACAGCACCACCGCAGCCGCTACGGAGACGTTCAGCGACTCCACGGGACCGTACAGCGGAATGCGCGCCAGATCGTCGCACGTTTCGCGCACCAGCCGGTGCAATCCCTGTCCCTCGCCGCCCAGCACCAGGGCGCAGCCGCCGGAATAATCGAGTTCGAGGTACGACTTGGCCGCCGCGGCTTCGAATCCGAAGACCCAGATATTGTGCTCTTTGAGCTCGTTCAGCGCTCGCGTGAGATTGGTTACGCGCGACACCTTGAGATGCTCGAGGGCGCCGGCGGCCGAATGAGCGACGGCGGCGGTCAGCCCGGTCGCGCGCCGCTCGGGGACCACGATTCCGTCCGCGCCGGCGGCTACGGCCGTGCGCGCCACCGCACCCAGGTTGGCGGGGTCTTCCACGCCGTCGAGCACCACGAGCAAAGGCGAAGGGGAAGCGCCGGCCAGCGCGGCGAGGTTTTCGTAGGCTTTGGCCGCGCACACCGCCACCACGTTCTGATGCTGAGGCGTGCCGGCTTCGCGCTCGAGTGCGATGCCGGGAGCGAATCGAACCGGAATGCCGCGCGCGCGGGCAAGCTGCAGGATTTCTTCGACGCGCGGCGAGCGATGTCCTTCGGCAACGAGCAGGTGGTCGATCGGACGCGATCCGAGGGACTCCTTGACGGCGTTGATGCCGTACAGCGTGTCAAGCATGCGGGCAGAGCCCGCCCTGAGCGAAGCGGAGGGATGCTCGCGCTCGCGGGGCGCGCTTCGACGCTTAGCGAAATCGCGCTCGCGCCTGTGTGCGGGTCTCATCGAAGTGCCTGGCAACACTAAAAATCTCCGCCGGCCGCGCTCACCGGGGTGACCGTGGCGCCTTCGGGGCGGGGCGGCGCGGGAACGGTCAGGCTCGACGTCCACGTGGAGAGCCGCTCCAGGCTGGGATAATCGGTGCGATCCGCCTGCAGCGGCGTGATCGAGATTTCGTGAGCGATAATCGCCGAATAGTCCGAGTCCGGCTCGACGTTCTCCAGCGCCACCTGCTCGTCCTGCCAGTAATAAGGGCGCCCGCGCGGGTCGTGCTTCTCGTGGACGATGTTCTGGGTAATCTTGCGGCTTTGCGAGGTGAGGCGCACGCCTTTGACTTCGCCGCGCGGCACGTTCACGTTCAGCATGACGCCGGGCGGAAGTCCTTCGCGCAGCACCTGGGCGGCGAGTTCCGCCGAGAATGCCGCGGCGATGGTGAAGTCAAGAGTCTTGCGCGAAGCGAGCGACATGGCGATCGCCGGCACGCCGTGCAGGGTCGCTTCCAGCGCCGCGGCCACCGTGCCGGAATAGATCAGGTTTTCACCCAGGTTCGCTCCGGGATTGATGCCCGAGACCACGAGATCCGGCGGCGTTTTCATCAACTGGTGCAGCGCCAGGATGACCGCGTCCGCCGGCGTGCCGGAGACGGCGTAGTGACGCTCGTCGATCGCATAGACCCGCAACGGCGAGTGGATGGTGATTGACTGGCTGGTCGCGCTGCGCTCGGAATCGGGCGCGACCACCAGCACGTCCCCGAGCGCCGCCAAGGCCTTCTCGAGGGCCTTCAGGCCCGCGGCATGAATACCATCGTCGTTGGTGACAAGAATTCGAGTCATGGCCGTCAGTAAGAGGAAGGCCCGATATTGCCGCGTCAGCCCTGGCAGTGTCCGCGTAAACACCAGTCTAGCACGGGACATAGAGCAGTCGCGGGCGGGCAATTCTCAGCTTCGTTTCAGGTTCGCTTTAGGCTCGTTTTCGGCACTTTTTGCTTATTTTTCAACAACTTGTCGTCTCTTCTCTTTCTCGGCTTCGTTTAGCTTCGTTTAGCTTCGTTTTAGGTTCGTTTTTAGGCGATTTTCCTTATTTTTCAATAACTTCTCAGCTTCGTTTTGGACATATTTGAGGGGGGGAGGGGGTAGCTCTCTGCCGGTTTCAAGATCCGGCGGCTGGCCAGGCGCGAAGGACTCCTCCGCTTGGCACGCGGTGGCAGGGTCTGTCGCTGAATGCTTCCCGCCCGACAGACGGAATCCAGAGGCTGCGGGGCCGTCTGCTGACGCCAGTATGGCCGCAAACTCATCATGCATTAACCCTACACCCCAAAATTGGGAAAATGGAGAAAAATGAGAAAACTGAGAAAATTTATTTTCTCATTTATAATCAGTGGATTATCCTGTGGAAAACCGGCAGTGCCCGCTGGACGACTGCCGGTCGTCACCAATCGGCTCGCCGGCGGCTTCGGACACCCGGGCAACAAAACCAGCCAATTCTACAAGACGAGGCGTCCGGTTGTGCGCTGCAGCCGTTCGTGTCCTTTCGGTGAGGCTGCTGGGGCAGGTCACGGACTGGGGGAAAATCCCCGCGGAACGGTGCCAGACTTCCGAGCACTCGGGGCAGCGGCTTCGGAGGAGCCGGTTCAATAATTCAAGCTGGCTACTCTCAATCTTCGGCGCGCTTACAATGCATCGATGGCATCCGCGACGCGGTTGGCGGAGCGGGTGGCGGCCTCCTGTCCCCAATTCAGGTTGTCGGTATAAGCGCTGGCGAAGTGCACGCGTCCGACGGGCTCCATGATGGCCGGCCACATCTTCTTGAGATCGCCGACGCGGTAGGTCACCGCCTCGCACGCCATGGCCCAGGACTCATTGGCCCAGGTTTGGATCACGGCCTGCTCGATGTCCTCCGACTTGCCCCAGTAGGCGCGGCGGAACGCGGCCAGTGCGTCCTGGGCCGTGGCGCTGTTAACGGCTGTCGCCACCAGGATGGCGCGCGGCGTGTCCACTTCCTCGGCCATGCGCCACATCTCGCTCAGATTGGGATCGGTGCCCTCCCAGTTAGGGCTGATCCCGTCCCGCTCCCAAAAGGCTGACCTCGACTGGAAGACCGCGCGGGAGTACATGTCGTAAAGCATCGTGTTAATGGCATAGGCCTTGGGCTCAGGCCAGGCAGGCTTCACGGCGACCCTGCGAAGCAGGTAGGCGTCCATGCAGCAGACGAGATAATCCGCATCCATCGTCCTTTGCCGGTCGAACTCCCGATAGCTGACCCTTACGCCGCCCGAATCGTGCTCGATGCCGGTAACAGGAGCGTTCAGATGAACGCGCTCGGCGAGGCGATGCGCAAAGGCATCCGGCAGCATCTGGTTTCCGTTCTTCAGCCGGTAGACAACGGGAGGAGCCAGCGGCACGCCGCGTCTTTTCAGGACTGCGGCATGCCAGATCATGTGCAGCGCCGAGCCCTCGTTCCCGATGAACCCGATCGCAGCCGCCGAAGCGCCATCCTTCTTCAAGAGGTCGTTGAACGACTCATCGTCGAGGTTGTTCAGGCCCGCGTCGAAGGGCCTGTATTCATCGTGGAAGCTGTCGAGATAGGGATTCAAATACAGCGAGGGGAAGTCCCACCAGGGATGCTTCCCGAGGTAGTCGATCTCATTCTGATTGAAGCCAAAGCCGGCTAGAACTCCGGGGTTGGCGAGGTCCGCATCCGTGTAGCGCTTTCCCTTGATGAAATGAACCATGTTCTCGCGGTGCGGGTAGTAGAGCGGGGTGAGGTTAAACTCACGCACATAGCCCCAATAGAGGTCGTACCCGGGCTTGGTGAAATGCTCCGCGCCCACGTCGGCGTAGAGCCCGTCGGAAAGGGGATCGTGAATCGTCTTGACGTGGCCGCCCGTGCGCCCGGAGGCCTCAAACAGCACCACGTCGTGCCCGCGCATCATCAACTCGTAGGCGCAGCACAGGCCTCCGATACCCCCGCCCGCCACCACGACTTTGCGAGGATTGCGCGCCCGGGATCTCTGGCGCGGTGGCGCCGATTGTTCCTGGCCCGCAAAAGTCCCGCTTGGGGAAATCACTCCTGCTGCCAGAGCGCCCGCTGCCGTCTTGAGGATGTCGCGCCGCTTCATACCTGCCATAGATCAGCCTGCCTCCGCCCTTACAAGGCGACAGTCAAAAGTCGACCGTTGGAGATTTCCGAAAATTCGCCGCGCGCCGCATGAAAGCAAAGGATAAACCGGGGAGCATCCCGCCGGAGAAGGGCGGAATCCCGGGACAGAAGGGCAGCTAAGGCGGACCCTCCGGCGCCGATGCGGCGTCCGTTACGCCTTGAATCTGGATGCGCACCCAGCGCGGAATATAGTCGTTGGCGCAGACCAGATCGCTGCCGTCGTTGGCATTGACGTTGTAAGAGAGCAGAATTCCGGTGCTGCCGGTGAACTCCGGATGCGCCTTGGCGTTGTAAGTGACGAGCGTACCTGCCTTGCAGCCCGCGGCGCCGGCTTCCGGCGTGGTGTAGACGGTGGTCTTCGCCGACCACGGCCCTTGGGGCGAGCAGGAGTAATAAGTTGTGACGTGCGACCAGAGCGGGTACGGCGGGTTCTGCGGGTCCATGCCGGTGAGCATATAGAACGGCCCCGTCGTCGCCGTAAACCTGTTGACGCTGTACTCGCCGGTCGTCGCGGTGACGCCGGTCATCGGGGTGGCATTGGAGGCGCCGGTCGTCCACGAACTGGTGGTCGCGTTCCAGAATTGCCAGAGGCTCGCATTGGTGAGATTGCCCAGCGAGGTGACGCGCGCCACGTAAGGCTCCTTGTTGTCGTTACCCGGATCTTTCAGTCCGTAGATGTAGATATAGCCACCGTTCTCGAGCAGCCAACTTCCCCAGATGATGGCCGTGCTCTCCGACCGCACGGGCTGAATCGAAAGGATTGCCATGCTGGGATAGGAGAGCGTGGCCACGGAGTTCCCGGCAAACCTGATCTTCGGGGTCCATTGGCCGAGCATTACTTTGACCTGATAGACACCGGGCGAGGGCTCGACCAGCAGCGGCCCCCCCACCCAGAACCAATTCGCCCTGGTCGGGGGCACGAAATAGGAGCTGGTGCTCGGCGGATAGCCCACCGTCGTGTACGAATTGTTCACCGGATTCCAGATCGTGAGCGAATTATGGGCCTGGAAGAGGTCGCTCGAGCGCATGCGCGTCTGGGAGTTCACCGTGCCGATGTAGGAGTCGGACCACAGGAACAGAGAATCGCCGTCAGGGAGCGCCAGCGAATAGGAACCGTCGGCGCCGGTCCAGCCCGGACCGTTCTGCATCATCAGGGTGTCGAACGTCGAGTCGATCGTACCCTGGCCGGGGGCCGGGGGCAGGGTACAGGACTGCGCCCGGAGCTCGGTATCCGACGAGGCGGCCAGCGCCAGGAACGTAAGCGCGATTGCGATCCCAGGACGTTTCATCGTACCGGTACCCCTCTTAACGAGCGGCGTGCCTGCAGCGTGCACGAAAGCGGAATTCTACCAGATACCGGGGATGGTTTCACGAATCAGCGACGAGAGACGGGAAGGCATTCAGGGCGGGGAGGACACCGCCGCTACGGCAGCTACTCGATTCGCAACGCTCTTGAGGGCGATATCGACGCAGCGCGGCTGGCCGGAATCAGGGAGGCGACCAAGGCGCAGAGCGCAAGCGCCAGGGCGGCCACGGTCAGGGCGAGGGGATCCCAGCTCGAAACCCCGTACAGTTGCGACGAGATCAGCCGGCCCGCGCCAACGGCGAGCGGCAGGCCGATCCCGAGCCCAATCAGGACTCGCCGGAAGGCTCCGCCGAGCACCAGTTGGACGATCCTCGACCGATCCGCTCCCAGGGCCATGCGAATGCCAATCTCGTTCGTGCGCTGCGCGACGGCATAAGCCGTGACGCCGTAGAGTCCGACGGCAGCCAGCGCCAGGGCCACGATTCCGAACAGGCCGGCGAGGCTGGCGACCGCGCGCTCCTGGTCGAACGTGAGATCGACCTGCTGCTGCAACGTCCTGACGTTGATCATGGTCAGGTTGGAATCCACGTCCGCGAGGGTCTTCCTCAGAAGCGGCTCCAGAGTGCCCGGCGGAGTGCCGGTCACCAGCATGATGCCGCGGACCAGGTGCGAGCCGTGCTCGACGGACTGCATCATGGGCTGTTTGTAGTCCACGTGCTGGGCGAGCGGGACGTAGAACATGGCCGGCGCCGGCCGGCTGCCGCTCCAGCCTGCGAACTTGGCATCCCGAACGATGCCTACGATGCGGAAGGTTCCGCTGTTCTCGGGCATGTCCAGCCCAAAGTGCTTGTCGAGCGGGTCCTCGCCGTTCTTGAAGAAGCGCTTCACAAAGGCCTGGTTGACGATCGCCACCGGCGCCGTTGTCTCGTTGTCACTCCGGCTGAAATATCGCCCGCGCAGCAGGGTCACGCCGAGGTCCTGGAGATAGCCGGCGCTCACGCGGTCCCAGGAAGAACCCGATTCCTCGCCCGGCTTGGGCGCGGGATGCCCCTGCACCAGGACGCCCTCGCCCCAATTGTCGGTGAGCGGGTTGTAAGTGGCGAGCCCGCTCGAGCGCACGCCGGGCAGTTGATCGAGCCGGTCTTCCAATTCGCGGTAGAGCGCGGACAGCTTCTCGTTCGAGTAGGTGCTCGGCGGATTGTGGACCGACACCAGAACGCGCCCGGAGATCTGATAGCCGAAGTCCTGATGCTCGAGCTTGCTCAGGCTGCGGCCGAGCATGGTGGCGCCGGCGACCAGCACCACCGAAAACGTCGCCTGCACCACCAGCAGCGCCTTGCGGGCGAACGAGGAACGATCGCCCACGGTGCGGCCCGCGCCATGCAACGCCTCCGCGGGATCGGTCCGCGTGGCGAACCAGGCCGGCGCGGCGCCAAAGATGATCCCGGTCAGGAGGGTGAGTCCAAAGGCAAATCCCAAAACCGCGGTCGAAGGTAGTGGACTCACGGGCAGAAAATGGGCGCTGTGGAACGCCAGCGTCAGCAGCAGGCGCGCCGCTCCAATGGCGACCACGATCCCGGCGATGCCGCCGCCGATGGCCAGCAGCACGCTCTCCGTCAGGGCCTGGGTGATGATCTGACGGCGCGAGGCGCCGATGGCCAGGCGCACGGCGGTCTGGCCGCGCCGCGAGACCGCGCGCGCCAGCAGCAGGTTGGCAACATTGGCGCAGGCGATCAGCAGCACCAGCCCGCAGACGGCCAGCAGGATCTGCAGGCTGCGCCCGTACTGCTCTTTCATCTCGTCCACGCCCGCGCCCGCCGGCACCACGTTGATCACCTGCTTGGGCAGGTCATGAATGACGTCCGGCATCCAGTTGGCGGGATAGCCCGAGTCGTACTGCATCCACTGCCGGAGCACGCCCGTCAGGCGCGCGGACATCCCGTTGATGGAAGCGCCCGGCCGCAGCCTGCCGATGACGCGCAGCCAGGCGGCGATGGGCTGCGTCAACAGGCTGTTCGGGGCGTCCACCATGGGCTCCTGCTCGAGCGGGAGCCAGATTTCGGGCGGATCGCTGCGCAGCGTCTCGCCGAAGAACCCGGGAGGCATGACACCGATAACCGTGAACGGATGCCCGTCGACCATGAACGTCGAGCCGATCACGGAGGGGTCGCTGTTATAGACAGTCTGCCAGACATGATGGCTGAGCACGGCGACGGGAGGCGCGCCCGGCTTGTCGTCATCGGGGGTGAAGACCCGCCCGCCGAAAGCGCCCACGCCCAGCGTGGAGAAGTAGGTTCCGGTGACGTACTCGGAGCGCAGCGAGCGCGCGGCGAGCTCGCCCTCGCGCCTCACGGGCTGCTCCCAATTGCCGGCCTGGAAAGCCATCACCTCTTCAAATTCGGGGCTCTGCGCCTTGAGCCGCTCGAATAGGGGGAAGGAATAGAATCCCCAGCGGCCCTGGGGTCCGCCCTCGACGCAGCAGTCGTCGCCGTCGCCGATGCGATAGAGCATGCCGGGGTCCTTGACCGGCAAGGAAGTCAGCATCACCGCATGAATCAGGGTGAATATGGCCGTAGTTCCGCCGATCCCAAGAGCCAGGGTGAGGACGGCGGCCGTGGTAAAGACCGGCGACCGGCGGAACTGTCGCATGGCGTATCGAAGATTGCTGATCGTCTTTCGCATCGCAGTTGCTCCCTGACCCTTCTACGGACTGGAGAGGCGCCAGGTTCCGGAAAACGGCAGCCCCAACTCCCAAGTGACGAATGGCAACCGCGGATGGTGAGTTTTCCGTCGTCGACTTATAATCCAGTCCATGGCACATCAGTTCACGACCTCCTACCTCGCAGACTCGCTCGCGACCTTCCGCGGCATCAAGGCCATGGGCGAACGCGCCATGGCGCAGGTGACGGACGATCAGCTTCAGGCGGCGCTCGATCCCGAGTCGAATTCCATCGCGGTCATCGTGAAGCACCTGGCGGGCAACATGCACTCGCGCTGGACGGACTTCCTCATCTCGGACGGCGAGAAGCCGGACCGCAATCGCGACGCCGAGTTCGAAGCCCCGCCCTCTACGCGCGCGACGCTGATGGAATTGTGGGAATGGGGATGGCGCCTGGTCTTCACCGCGCTTGAACCGCTCACCGACGCGGACCTCGGCCGCACCGTCTACATCCGCAACGAGCCGCACTCCGTAACGCAAGCGATCAATCGCCAGGTGGCGCATTACGCCTGCCACGTCGGGCAGATCGTCTTTCTGGCCAAACACCTGGCGTCGTCGAAGTGGACGTCGTTGACCATCCCGCGAGGGAAGTCGGCGGAGGTCAACGCGAAGATGGCGAACAGGTCCACCACAACGAAATGAACCACACCATCAACTGAAGAACGGGAAATCGCAGGGCCAAGCGCGCATCCGGCGAGCTGGTGTGATTGGCCGGCATCTCCTTGAATTGCCTCGTAAGCTCCCCCCAGACGTTCTTTCGCGCAGACAGGGCGGCAAGGGTTCGGCCCCCGGACGGTGAGGCCTTGGCGTTGTCAATCATGGATGCAGCGCACCGCGGCGCTGAAACGGCAGGGCAAAGTGTGTCACTACGGTGATGATCGCCCCGGGTAGCCGTCAGCTGAAGTCGGCCCAGTGTGGCAGACGACCAAGTCAGGAGGAAGCATGAACAGAAAGATCTCTGTGGTTTATCGAGCGTCGCTCAGTTTGCTTGTGCTCTCATTGGTTACGGCTGCGGGAAATTCCGCCTGGGCAAGACCCCAGGAAGGTCCGGCAACAGCAACATCTGACACCGGGACGGTGGTGCCTCGGCTGGTCAGTTTTTCGGGTGTTGTCAGCGACCCCAAGGGGCAGCCGGTCACCGGTCAAGTGACGCTGGTCTTCTCTCTCTACGCCCTTCAGGACGGCGGCAGTCCGCTTTGGACGGAAAGTCAGAAGCTCCAACTCGACGATCAAGGTCACTACACGGTGCTTCTGGGTGCCACGCAGCCGGACGGCCTGCCGCTCGACCTCTTTACCAGCGGACAGGCACAGTGGCTCGGCGTGCAACCTCAACTGCCGGGCTACGGCGAGCAGGCTCGCGTTCTGCTGGTTGGCATGCCTTACGCGTTGAAGGCAGCGGACTCGGATACGCTGGGAGGACTGCCCGCCAGCGCGTTCGTCCAAGCCAACCCGGGCGCGGCTGGGGCGGCGGTGGCGGGTGCGAGCACGGCGCAGGCGAGGTCCAGCTCAACAGACGCGGCACCGTCGGTTCTGCCGGCCATCAGCGGCAGCGGAACGACCGACTACCTGCCGATGTGGACCAGCACCAGCGCGCTGGGCAATTCAGTGCTGTACCAGACTGGATCGGGAAGCACGGCGAAGGTTGGCGTGGGCACGACGGCTCCGGCCCAAGTTCTGCATGTCAACGGCGCCAGCGAAATTCTTTCCACGGGCAGCGGGGCAGGCTTCAAATTTCAGGATCGTGCGGGGGGCAGCAGCCCTTACGGCGTGTGGTACAGCAAGAGCAGTGTCGCGCGCTTCTGGCGCTCCGACTTCGGAGACATTCTCGGCATCACGAGCACCGGAAATGTCGGCATCGGGACCACGGCGCCTTCAGCCACCCTCGAAGTGAACGGCACGTCGAAATTCGACAAGACCGTGACGTTTGCGGCGGGGCAGACATTCCCGGGCGCGGGCACGGTGACGAGCGTCGCAAGCGGCGCCGGCCTGAGCGGCGGACCGATCACCGGCAGCGGCACGTTGAGCCTTGCCAGCGCTTCCTGCGCGGCGGGATCAGCAGCTGTTGCACTGCCACTGGTATGTTCCCCCTTCGCGACGCTCGGTGCGAACTCATTCAGCGGCAACGAGAGCGCTACCGGAAACATGTCGGCGAGCGGCGTTCTTGCGGCCGGAGGCTCCGTGGGCGGCTCCGCTTCTGCAGGAAGCGTGGAGGTGGACGCGGCCCACGCCAACAGTGGCGGCTACGGTCCGGGGCTGACGTTCGCGGGCGGCGGCGAGACCATCATCTCCAACCGGAACGCCGGCACCAACCAGTACGGCCTGGACTTCTTCACCAGCTACACGCCGCGGCTGTCGATCACCAACTCGGGCCGGGTCGGAATTGGCAATCAGGGTCCGAGTTTCTCATGGTTCGAAGTCGATGCCGGTGCTAACTCCGGCCTGGAAGGCGCTCGTCTTGTCGGAGGGTCAGACGACTCAGGTTTCGGTACAGGGGTGTCGAATGCCGGCGTGGTCGCGATCGGCGGCGACGATACGTCAGCCAGCGGGGGCGCTTCCGGTTACGGCGCGTACCTTTACGGCGGCAGTTCTACGAACGGATATGGGGGTTCCGGGCTCCTCGTCTACGGCGGAAGCGGGGCGCTCGGCGACGGCGACGGAGGTGACTTCTATGCAGGCGAACCGTATGGCAACGGCGTCTGGGCCTACGGCGGTCTCGACGCCGGATACTTCGCCGGAGACGTCGAAATCACCGGCAACCTCTATGTTTTCGGGTCGAGCAAGAACTTCCGGATTGACGATCCTCTCGATCCCGCTAACAAGTACCTCAATCACGCGGCCATCGAGTCTTCGGAGGTGTTGAACCTCTATCGGGGCAATGTGGTTCTTGACGGAAATGGCGAGGCGGTCGTCGATTTACCCGAGTGGTTTGAGGCTATCAACAAAGACCTCAGTTACGAGCTAACGCCCATTGGCGGATCGGCACCGGGTCTCTATATTGCCAGTGAAGTCTCGAACAACCAGTTTAAGGTTGGGGGCGGACGTCCCGGCCTGAAGGTGTCCTGGCAGGTTACGGGAATGCGCAACGACGCACAGGAGAGGGCTCACCCCTACCAGACGGAGGTGGAGAAACCCGCGCGCGAACGCGGCTATTACATCCACCCCGAGCTCTACGGCGCACCGCCGGAGAAGAGCATTGACTGGGCGCGGCATCCCGAGCTGATGAAGCGCTTGAAGGCGGATCGGGAGAAGCAGCCTGCGACGGCTCAAAGAAAGAAGCGCTAGCCTACGCGCCGGGTGCAGGGCCGGAGCAAGTCCCGGCCCGGTACCCGGCGGGCGTCACACATTCCCGCGCTTCATTTCGCCCATCAGGTAGTCCATCGAGCGCACGCAGAGCGTCATGATGGTGAGCGTGGGATTCTGGCAGGCGGTGGACGTAAACCCGGCGCCGTCGCACACGAAGACGTTCTTCACGTCATGGCTCTGCTGGAACTGGTTGAGCACCGACTTTTTAGGGTCGTTGCCCATGCGCGCCACGCCGACTTCGTGGATGGCCCAACCGGGTGTGGAGGGATGCGCGCGCTTCTGCACGTTTTTGGCGCCGGCGGCTTCCATCATCTCGGCGGCGGATTCGGCCATGTCTTTCACCATGGCCATTTCGTTTTCGCCGTAGGTCATGTGGAAACGCAGCACGGGGATGCCGAACGCGTCTTTCACTTCGGGGTCGATTTCGGCGTAATTGTCCTCGCGCGCCAGGCATTCGCCGAAACCGCCGATGCCCACGTAGCAGCGGCCTTCGAGGAGCGCTTCCTTGTAAGCCTTGCCGAAGCCGGAAGCGCCCCAGCTGAATCCGGTGCCGCCTCCGCCCTCGTAGCCGTAACCGCGGATGAAATCCTTGGACTTGGGCGCGCCCGGAATGTTGCGGAAACGCGCCACGTACATGCCCGCCGGCCGATTCGGGCCGTTGATGTTGGGCTTGCCGGCGAACTGGGGGAATTCCCCGCTGGCGCCGCCGCCCATGATGTGGTCCATCAGGTAGTGGCCAAGCACGCCGCTTGAATTGCAGAGCCCATTGGGGAATTGGGAATTGGCCGAATTGAGCAGGATGCGCACCGATTCGAGCGATTGCGCGCAGAGCACAACCGCGCGGGCCTTGACCTCCTGGGGCTGGCGCGTGATGCGGTCGATGTAGAGTACGCCGCGCGCGCGATTGCGGCCCGTCGAGTCCATCAGGACCTTGTAGCCCATGGCGTTGTGAAGGTGCGTGAGGTTGCCCGATTTTTCCGCGTCAGCCACGGTGGTGAACGCCGAGTTGAAGTAGGAGTGCGTGACGCAGCCGCGCTCGCAGGGCCCGCAATAGTGGCAGGCGGCGCGCCCGTTGATCGCCTTGGTGAGATTGGCGCTGCGCGTTGCCATCGGCACCCAGCCCAGCTTCTCCTTCACCCGATTGCGAAAATGTGACTCCGCGCAATTGAGCGGCATGGCCGGCTGGAAATGCCCGTCGGGCAGGTGCGGCAGGCCCTCGGCGTCGCCGCAGATGCCGACGTATTCCTCAACCAGGTCGTAGTAAGGCTCGAGGTCTTTGTAACTGAGCGGCCAATCTTCGCCGTAGCCGTCGCGGGAGGCGGCCTTGAAGTCGAGATCGCTCAACCGCAGGCTGACGCGGCCCCAGACGTTGGTGCGTCCTCCGGTCATGCGCAGGCGTCCCTGCCAGCTGAAGGGCATGTTCGGGGCCGTGGTGTAGGGCTCGTCGAGGTCGTTGGCGAACCAGTGGTAGTTGTACTCCATGCAGGCGTAGCAGTCCTTCTGAATCGGCCGCGTCTTGCGGATCACGGAGTCGGCCTGGTCGCGGTACTTCAGTTCGAAGGCGGGCTTGTGCTCGGTGAAATTCGCGTCGGACTGCGGCCGGCCGCAATCGATCAGCGCCACCTTCAGTCCGGCTTCCGAGAGGCGCTTGCACGCCCATCCTCCCGACGCGCCTGAACCAACGACGGCCACATCAAACGTTGTCTTGGATAAATCCTGCATGATTGCCCCCAGTAAGCTGCTGTCGCCCCCGCCTAAACTTTTATGATATTACATTCGGGTCGAATGGGGCAGCGGTTCTTAAGTTTTTCCCGCGACTGGACCCTCGCGGCAGCCCTCTATTAGTGCTCAAACTGCCCCATTTTGCACCAGGAACCTCGTTTTTTCTCCTTTAAAGAGATGCCTAAATCCCGGCATATCAATAACCTGATGGCTTCAAAAGCCTAACTCTTTCGCTTTCAATGATATGATGGCTTTCGACCCCTATGAAAAATGGTAAGTACATTTGTTTTCAAATGTCTGATGGCTTTGTTTTGCGCAAAAATCGATTCCTCTTCCGCTCTCCTTCCCCAACGCGTGGACCCGGAAAGGTCCACCAGAGTATTGTCCTCCCGGAATTTGGGAAAAGGGAGAAAAGTGAGAAAAGTGAGAATTTTGAGAAACTTTATTTTGCGTGCAAAATCAATGGGTTAGCCGAAATACGCCGAAATCAGCGGTTGCGCCCGTTGCGAGCGTCGGTAAACTTCGCACGTTCGCGCAATTCTACATTCCTCGACTGGCCCCCTGTCGCCTATCAGGTGGCGCTTCATTTCAGGCATTATCATTTCGTTCGGATTCACAAGACGCTGCGAGTGACGCCAGCAATGGAAGCGGGTGTTTGAAGATCACGTTTGGACTCTGGCAGGCTGCTGAAAAGCGTGTAGCGGCGGCTTCAGGCCGCCACCCGTATATTGAGAGAGTTGGACTTATGGCGAGGTAAACCCACCGCTACGCTCCTCAAACCGTGTTTTTCAGCCGCCTGCTAGGGGAAATCGCAGATTTGGTGCCTGTGCCAGTTCCAAGAAGCGCGGCATCCGCGCCACACGCCCCAAGAACATTTCATGGATTCGACAAGCTGATCGACGTTATCAAGGGCTCGCCAAGGGACGGCGAGGTCACGGAACGTTCAAACTGAGGCACTAACCCAAAACGAGTCCGCTTGTGCCGACTCACGCCCCGGTGGTAGCATCGGACGAAGCGCTGGCACAGCGCCCATTTTGCAAGCGAGGCGGATTCGATCATGGCAAAGCCAAGGCCTGAAACGAGCAATCATCCTGAATCTTCGGAGGTTCGCGGCCTGAGCCGTCGCCAGATCATGCAAGGACTGCTCAGCGGCGCCGGCGCCGGACTCGTTCTGCCTGGGCTGGCTGCTGCGCATCCTGTCAAACGGCACTTGCTGAACGCAGAGACGGTTGCCGCCGCCGGGGAGCAGGCCGCGTCCGCCGACTGGCAGCCGTCGTTTTTCGACGATCATCAGAATCAAACGTTGATCGTGCTCGCGGAACTGATCGTGCCCAACTCGACCGAGGCGCAGGTGAACCGGTTCATCGACACGCTCGTGGCTGTCGAAACGCCGGACAACCAGAAGAAGCTTATTGGCTCGCTCAGCGCCTTCGATCACGAGGCGATCGCGCGCTACAATCAGCCGTTTAAAGATCTCACGGGAGACCAGCAGGTCGACATTCTGACGGCGGCCTCGACCGGCCAGGCATCGCCGGGTGGAGGCGGCGGGCGCCGCCGGCGCCGGGCCGTGCCTCCGCCGAACGGTGCCGCGCCCGCGCTCACCATGCGCGACCACTTTGAGGATCTCAAAGGCTGGATCAGCGGGGCCTATTACTCGTCGGAAGTCGGGATGAAAGAACTGGGCTGGACCGGACAGGTGGCCTGGGACAGCTACCCCGGCTGCGAGCATCCTGATACCGTCTAATGACGATTACAAATCAGGGTGACAGATCGTGCTAGCGCGGGCGTCCCCGCCCGCGCTTTTCGCGCCTGGGACAGGCGCGCACGGCTGTCACTCCATTTTGTAATCCTCTATGGTGGCTTTGTCGCGACTGCCACCCCCTAGCCCCTCCCCAACGAGGAGGGGGGCCAGGGCAGCCCGCTAGCCGGCTGCGTGTTCGCCCGCGAATTTTCCCATGAAGCAGGCTTGCCTCGCCGCAGGACTCGATGACCGACCAGCCCGCTGATCCTGCCGTAAGATCCGATCCCTCGAACATCAGCGTCGCGCCTGATCACGCCCGCGATCCGCTGATCCTCGCTCTCGATGTGGGAAGTTCCTCTGTCCGAGCCATCGTTTATGACGCACTAGGCCGGGCGCTGACCGGCGCCGGAAACCATATCCCCTACCAGATGGACACCACTCCCGACGGCGGTGTGGAGATCGGCGCGGACCGCCTGCTCGGGATCGTCTGCGAGTGCATCGACGGGGTTCTCCTGCATTCAAAGGGTGCTCTCGATCGCCTGGGCGTGGTGGCGTGCTGCACCTTCTGGCACAGTCTGGTGGGTGTCGGTGCTGACGGGCATCCGCTGACGCCGGTTTTCAGCTGGAACGATACGCGCAGCCGCGAGGACGCTGCTGCTCTGCTGGAACGCGTGGACGTTGACTCGGTTCATTCCCGCACCGGCACGCGACCCCATGCGAGCTACTGGCCGGCGAAACTGCGCTGGCTCAATCGCACCCGGCCGGACGCGTTCGGGCGCGTGGCCCGCTGGATGTCGCCAGGCGAATACATCCATTTCCGGCTCTTCGGCCGCACCTTGTGCAGCGTTTCCATGGCTTCGGGCACCGGCCTCTTCAATCCCAACGTCTGCGCGTGGGACGACGGGATGCTGGCGGAGTCGGGAATCGACTCCGGACAGATCTCGCCCCTGGCCCGCGATGACCAGAGCCTGTCGGGGCTGACGGCCGAGTTTGCGAAACGATGGCCGGCGCTGGCGCAGGTGCCGTGGACTCCTGCCCTTGGGGATGGGGCGTGCAGCAATGTGGGATCCGGCTGCGTCACCAGGGACGCTGCGAGCCTGATGGTGGGCACATCCGGAGCGATGCGGGTCTGCTGGGCTGCTGACCGCGTGCGCATCCCGCGCGGCCTCTGGTGTTATCGCGCCAATCGGCAGTACGCGCTGCTGGGGGGCGCACTCTCCAATGCCGGCGACGTGTACGCGTGGTGCCTGAACACTCTGCGGCTCGACTCGAACGATCTTGAGGCCGAACTCGCCTCGATCGCGCCCGACGCACACGGTCTCACGGTCTTGCCGTTCTTCTCGGGAGAACGCAGCACGGGCTGGATGGACCATGCGCGGGCGGCGATCAACGGGATGACGCTGAGCACCCGACCGGTCGAGATTCTGCGGGCTGCTCTGGAAGCCGTGACGTATCGATTCGGCGCCATTTACGAACGCTTGCGCGAGGAGGTCCCGACCATCACCGCCATCGTCGCCAGCGGAGGTGGAATCCTGAACTCTCCCGTGTGGGCCCAGATGATGGCGGATGTGATCGGTGTTCCGGTAGTCGCTTCGGCCGTTCCCGAGGCGTCGAGCCGCGGCGCCGCGCTCCTGGCGCTGGACTCACTCGGATTCCTGGATAGCCTGAGCTCGGTTCCGGTGCCGAGCGGCAAGCTCTGTGAGCCCGAGGGCTCGCGTCGCGCGGCGTACCGTCAGGGACGGGAACGGCAGGAGCGGTTGTACGACCTGCTGGTGGCGCGGAAGCCGTAGGAGCGATCCTGGCGGTCCCGAGAGCAGGCGCAGGGCCTGCCCCTACTTAAAAGATGTGGACGCGAATCTGGAGATACTTCCTGGGGTTCTTGCGAAACTCCACGAGGAAGGCTCGCAGGGATTCGCTGCTGGCGCTCAGATTCTTGTAGAGCGTGTCGTCGGTTGAAAGCTTGCCGAGCGTCCCGGTGCCCTGGTCCATGCGCGCCGTGAGCGAGTCGACGTGCGTCATGGTGGAATTCATGTGATCGTAGAGCTCCTTGTCGGTGACCAGCTTGCCCAGCGTTCCCTGGCCCTTGTTAACGTTGTCGACCGTCGTATTCAGCTTGGCGGACAGGTCCTTCAGCTCGTTGTACAGGGCCGGGTCGCTCATGAGTCTGCCCAGGGTCCCCTGACCGTTCTGGGCCTGATCCAGGAATGCGTTCAGCCGGTTCAGGGTGTCAACCGTCTTATTATAGATGGTCGGGTCGGCCATGAACTTCCCGATCGTCCCGTTGCCCTCCTGAATGCCGGCCACAATGTCATGAGCCGATTTCGCCGTGGCGTGCAGTTCGTTGTAGAGGGATTCATCGTAGAGCAGTTTGCCGATGGATCCCTTGCCCTGCGTGATCTCATTCGCCATGTCGTTGAGGCGCGAGCTGAGCACGTTGAGGTTTGAGACCACATCGTTGGCGTTCTGCATCACCTGCTTGATGTCCGGTTCCTGAAACGCTTTGATTTCCCCGTGGTCGGCAATGACCGGCTGGTTCTTCGAACCACGCGTGATCTCGAGAAAGGTCTCGCCCAGGAGGCCCTGCGTGGTTTCCTCGACCGTGGAATCCTGCCGGATTTCGTCCTGGTACGTACGGGCGACTTGCAGCACGATTTCGACCGCGCGGTTCGGATCCTGGGAGTCGGAGATGCCCACCGACTTGACCGTGCCGACCGGGATTCCGGCGAGATCCACCTGCGACCCGGGTCGAAGCAGCTCGGCCGTGGCGAAATAGGCTCGCAGCGTGTACTTGCGCGTGATGAAGCCGATCTGGCCGCTCACCAAAAAAACGCCGATCACGAGAATGATAAGGCACACCGTGACTGTGATCCCCACGCGAAGCTGCGCCCATTGAACTTCCTTCCGCTGAGGCATCTTTCGTCTCCGTTCCGAGCGGCCGCGCTCCGCTCTGGCACCGCAACTGAACTGGCAGCCGCAGGGCGCCCCTAGCGGACGAATCTTCGCAGATAGGGGTCCTGCGCGCTCAGAATCTCCTGCCGGTCGCCGCGAAAGTAAATACCGGCGTCTTTCAGGACCAGAAACTGTGTCTGCTCCGCCGCCTGACTTCCCCCGTTGTTGGATGTGACCGGACGCAATCCCTGCTCCTCGGCGGAATACGTGAATCCCGACAGCATCAGGGCGTCCTGCACCCGATGGGTGACCACGATGGAGGTCACGTGCTGCACATCCCGCATCTTGACGATGAGAGCGTTGATGGTGTGAGCTGTGACCGGATCGAGCCCCGCCGTAGGTGAGTCGTAGAGCATGATGGCTGGCTGGCTCACCATGGCGCGCGCGATCGCCACCCGGCGCCGCATGCCGCCTGAAAGCTCCGAGGGCATCTTGTAGATGGCGTCCTCGAGTTCCACGAACCCGAGCATCTGCCGTACGCGCTCTTCGATAACCTCCTCTCCGAGCTCGCCTTCTTCGCGCAGGCGGTAAGAGACGTTCTCATAGACCGAGAGCGAGTCAAACAGCGCGCCTTCCTGAAACACAATCCCCATGCGCTTGCGGACTCGGTTAAGCTCCTGCTCACTGAGCGGCGTGATATCTCCACCCTCGACCAGGATGGAGCCCGAATCGGGCTTCAGCAGGCCGAGAATGAGCTTGAGGAGCACCGATTTGCCCGAGCCCGACACACCCAGCAGCACCGCCGTCCCGGCGTGGGGGACGTCGAAAGTGATGCCCTGCAAGACGAGCTTCTCGTCGAAAGCCAGCGAAACCCCGCGCAGTTCGATCGAGGCCTGATCCTGGGGCTCCTGTGCGGGAGCGATGTCGGTCTGTTGCACACGGTCTCCGGCCGTCTTCAGGCGAATCCGATCCCGATCAGGAATTGCGTGATCAGGAAATCCAGGATGATGATCAGCACGATGGAGACGACCACCGCCTGCGTCGTTGAGCGCCCCACCCCTTCGGTGCCGCCCGTGGTGTTGAGGCCGAAATAGCAGCCGACCAGCGCCACCACCAGCGCAAACATCAGCGGTTTGACCAGGCCCTGCGTGATGTCATGATAGTCGAGGTTCTGATAGAACGAGCTCCAGTACTGGGAAGTGGTGAGGTGGGCGATGGTCAAGGCAATGAAGTAGCCTCCCACCAGCGCCACGAAATCGGCCAGGATGGTCAGCAGCGGGAGCATGATCAGGGTGGCGTAAAGCCGCGGCGCCACCAGCTTGCGCAGCGGGTCGGTCCCCATGGCCCGCAGGGCGTCCACCTGCTCGCTCACCAGCATGGATCCAAGTTCCGACGCGATGCCCGAGCTGTTGCGGCCGGCCATCACCACCGCCGTCAGCACGGGACCCAGCTCGAGCACGACCGAGAGGCCCACCATCTGGCCGAGGATGCCGACTTCGCCAAACCGCTCCAGGCTGCGGTAGCTCTGCAGGGCAAGCACGGCCCCGGTGAAGAATCCCACCAGCAGCACGATGGGAAGGGAGGCGACTCCAATCACGTCCAGCTGCATCAACGTGTCCACGTAGTATCGCGGCGGGGTCACCAACGCGCGCGTCGCGTTGACCAGTAGATAGGTGCCGTCCTGAATGGCAAGGATCTTGCGCTTGACGTAGCTCAAGATCCTTCTCCGTACGAGGCGCGCCGGAACAAGTGCTGCTGCCCTCCCATTTCGGAATGTAGACAGCGCCTGACGCGAAAGTCAAGGCGTTCCAGGCGTGGACGCCATTTGGCAGAGTGCGGTAGATTTGAGATTCCCACGGGGCGTGTTGGCCCGTCGTGCCCGCTCCGTCGCCGATCTCCGGCGAAACACCAGTGGGAATAACCGGCCATGAACACTGTCGGGCAGCAGAAATTCACCATCGGCCTCCTGCAGATGTCATGCTCGGCGGATCCTGAGGCGAACCTCGCCCGGGCGCTGGAACGCGTCAAGCAGGCCGCGCACTCCGGTGCGCAGGTGATTTGCCTGCCTGAACTCTTCCGCTCCCAATACTTCTGCCAGCGCGAGGACGCTGCCTTCTTCGATCTCGCCGAGGCTGTTCCCGGGCCGACCACGGAAGCGCTGGGCGCGGCCGCCGGGAATCTCGGAGTCGTGATCGTGGCTCCTGTCTTCGAGCGCCGCGCGCCCGGACTCTACCACAACAGCGCCGTTATTCTGGATGCTAACGGCGAGAGCCGCGGTGTCTACCGCAAAATGCACATTCCCGACGACCCCGCCTATTACGAGAAGTTCTACTTCACCCCCGGGGACCTGGGCTTCCGGGCTTTCGACACTCGTGCGGGACGTATTGGCGCGCTGATCTGTTGGGATCAGTGGTATCCCGAAGGCGCCCGCCTCACCGCCCTGCGCGGCGCCAGCGTCCTCTTCTACCCGACGGCGATCGGGTGGCACCCGTACGAAAAGGAGCAGTGGGGCGCCACCCAGCGCGACGCCTGGCGTACCGTCCAGCGGGCTCACGCCATCGCCAACGGGACCTACGTCGCCGTGGTGAATCGCGTCGGACATGAGAAGCTGCCGCCCCCGCCCGGCGCCGCCGGCACCTCGCCCGGCATCGAGTTCTGGGGCTCGTCCTTCATCGCCGATCCCTTCGGCGTGATCCTGGCGGAGGCTTCCACGGACCGCGAGGAGATCCTCCTGGCGGAGGTCGATCCTCAACGCATCGAGGAAGTGCGCCGCAACTGGCCCTTCCTCCGCGATCGGCGTGTGGACGCGTACCAGGGTATGGCGGAGCGCTTTCTGGATGACGATACGCCGTGAGATCAGCCTCCGCGCCCCGCCCCGCCAGTCCCGTCGAGTACCGCTTTCCAGCCGAATGGGAGGAACACGAAGCCACCTGGATCGGCTGGCCGCACAATACATCCGACTGGCCGGGGAAGTTCGCGCCCATCCCCTGGGTTTACGGCGAAATAGTCCGCCAGCTCGCGCGCCGCGAGAAAGTCCGGGTGCTCGTCAACTCGGCTGCCCACGAGCAGCGCGCCCGCCTCGTGCTGAAGCGCGCCGGAGCCGGCCTGGCGCGCGTCGAATTCTTCCGCGTACCCACTGACCGCGGCTGGACGCGCGACTTCGGCCCGATCTTCCTGCGCCGCAAGGCCCGTCATTCCGAGCCCGTTCGTTCCTCTGCTGCGAACGGCCCTGAGCGCGGCGAAAGAGCTCGGGGTAAACTCCGCGAGGAGTCTGCCTGCGCTTGGGAAGGAAAAGCCTCGACCCGTAGCCCGGGCGACCTGGCCATTGCCGGGTTCCGGTTCAACGGCTGGGCCAGGTACCGGAATCATCATCTTGACGCCCGGGCGGCCCGGCACCTTGCGCGCCGCCTTGGGATGCCCTTCGTTCCTGTCGAGATCGCCGGCCGGGAATTCGTACTGGAAGGAGGCGCCATCGACGTCAACGGCCGCGGAACCGTGATCACCACCGAGGAGTGCCTGCTCGACCCCGAAGTCCAGGCGCGCAACCCGGGTCTCGATCGGCGCCAGATTGAGGAAGTCCTGGCCGGATACCTCGGCGCTCCCCATACGCTGTGGCTGGGGCAGGGAATTGCCGGCGACGATACCCACGGCCACGTTGACGATCTCTGCCGCTTCGTCGGCCCTCGAACCCTGGTGCTCTGCCGCGAACGCAATCAGGACGACGCCAATTACCGGGTGCTCGAAGAGAACTGGGAACGCGTCCGGAGCTTTCGGCTGGAGGACGGGTCAAAGCCCGAGATCGTCGCGCTGCCGATGCCGGCCCCGCTCTATTTTGACGGGCGCCGCCTTCCGGCGAGCTACGCCAATTTCTATATTGGCAATGCCGCCGTGCTTGTTCCCACCTTTAACGATCCCAATGATCGCTTCGCCCTGGGCACCCTGGCCGAGTTGATTCCCGACCGGCCCGTGATCGGGATTCACGCGGTGGATCTCGTGTGGGGCCTGGGAACGCTGCACTGCCTCACCCAGCAGCAGCCCGCCGTCTGACGGCCTGCCCTCTGACAGGTCTTAAAGACGCTCCGGCACTTTCATTTTCTTAGCGAAGACTTGATCGCCTTCGGCTCTCCACCTGGCATCAAAATGACCCCTTGGCAGGTCTCTGCGTTCTCCTTGGTTGCTCTGTGAACTCCGTGTTGAAAGCTTTTAACGCAGAGGTTACGGAGACCTCACGGAGGACACAGAAAGATTCGCACTCGCTCCGCCTATTCTCAAAGCAGCAAAGAATCTGCTCTTGATCTTAGGTTCTTGGGAAGGTGAGCTGATTCTTGGCGCGGCTCAGAATGAGTATGTCGGCCGGTGTTTTCAGCAAGCAGTTTCAGGCATCATCGGGAAATGAACCGTGAATCGCGGTCTGAATCGCTGGTTATTAGTGAAGAGGGTTTGTCTTCGACAGAAAAAAATTGGGGGGAGTTTTAGCTCCCCCCAAAAGCGTCGGGTGTTGGGTCTAAAATCTGAGCTCACGTCATCGCTCTTCCGAACGTGCCGCAAGCTCGCCAATCCTAGGGCACGCCGCCTTCCAATGAGGCTCCTGGTTAGCGCCTTCGCTGTAACAGTCGTCGCATCAGTGACTTATATCAACGAGTCGGCTCCCCGCCGCTTTTCTTTTAGCCTCCCAAGCCACTCCCGGAATCCATAAATTGGTATTCTCAAGCCTTTGATACGGGAACCTGTAGGCTCTTCTGGCGGTTCAGGAGCGACGTGATTTGGAGTCGGGAATCCCAGCCCGCTCCTCATTATGGCCCGGATGGCTTCAGAACTTGACGGCTTCTTCCCTGCGCGCTACGTTGGTTTAGGACTGAGCCACGAGCCGCCGCGCGACCGGTTCCTCACCTGACCATGATCGATATTCACTGCCACCCGCTGCCGGAGGTTGACGACGGGGCCAAGACCTTCGAGGACGCCGTCACCATGTGTCGCATGGCGGCCGATGACGGCACCACGCACCTGGTCGCGACGCCGCACTGCAACTATACGTATCCTTTCAAGCCCGAGGTGAACGAGCAGAAACTTCGCCAACTGCAGGAGACGGTGGGCCCGGCTCCCAAACTCCTGCTCGGCTGCGATTTTCACCTCTCCTACGACAACATCCAGCAGATCGTGCGCAGCCGCGGCAGCTACACCATCAACCGCACCCGGTACGTGCTGGTGGAGTTTGACGATCACTTCGTGCCCCAGAACATGGACAACGTGTTCTACGAGCTGCAGGTGGCGGGGCTGGTTCCCATCCTCACCCACCCCGAGCGGAACCCGGTGTTCCAGCGCAAACCTGACTTGCTGCACTCCTGGGTCATGCGGGGGTGCCTGGCGCAGATCACCGCCAAGTCCTTTACCGGGGGCTTCGGCAGCCGCGCGCGGGAGCTCTCGGAAATGTGGCTCGACCGGAATCTCATCCACTTCTTCGCCTCGGACGCGCACGACGTCAAGTACCGGCCCCCGCTGCTCTCGGTCTGCTATGACAAGCTGGTCCAAGCCCGGGGCCAGCCTGAGGCGGACCGGATCATGAAGAAAAACCCCGAGGCGGTGATCAATGACCGCCATCTGCCGCCCGGCCCCGAGCCGGTGGCCACGGAGACCCGGAAGCGCACCTGGTTTTCGTTTTTGCGCCGCCACGCCTGAACGAGACTCATCCATGTTTGCACGCCGATTCCAGGTGGATGTTCTCGACCCGGGCCGGACGCGGCCCTGCCCCCTGCCCTGGCTCGACAGCTTCGCCATGAGGAGCTTCACGGGCCGCTCCGCGTTCGATGACGTCCTTCCCGCTGGAGAGGGTCAGATCGAGGTAAGTCTCCTGGTGGATGTCGACGCTCTGCGCGCCGACATGGAGGATTGGTTCACCCGCAAGTTCGGCCAGGGCCAGGCCGTGAAGTTGCGACTTTCGGCGCTGCCTCGCCCCGCGCCTTGAGTGGCCGGATTCTCGCCGCGGTGCGCAAGCTGCCCCCGATTTGGGTGGAGTTCGATTCGCCGAATTCGGACGCCAAGTCCGTCGCAGTGGTGCGCTGCGAGGCGTCCCTCAACATCTTGCTGAGCACGAGACACGCCAACTCTGCTATCAAACCGTGTGTTGCAGGACTGTAAAACTTTCGGAAGGAGGAAGTGGATAACTTGGTTGCCCTAGGCGCTATCCACTTCCCCAGGTAGTCATAAGTGTTGGTTTGATATCTTGAATACACCAGCCCGAATCTGTATGCAAGCTTTTTTTTCGATCTGCCGAAAAAAAGTTTTGCTGCCCCGGGGCCGGCCGGTCCCAGGGAAGCCCGAAGCCGAGCTTGGCGACCGGCAGCGGCCTCGGCGCGTGGGGCCACAGGGCCTCAGGACACGCTGAGTTCATACGGCCGGCCGCGTCAGTGGCGCCGCTTGATGCCCGGAACGACTTTTGACATTCGTTACTCCCTCTATGATGGCGAGGGGCTCAAAACGTCGATTCCCGATCCAATATAGAATCCGCTGCCAAGGGCCCAAGGAGCTGGGATGCGACCTCACGCCACAGCTCCGCGTCAATGGCTTCATGCGCCGCGGGCGCGATCAAAGGTGCGGCCGGCACCACTCTGGATGCCGTTCTGTTCCGTTGGAGGCGTGAGCAAGACAAAGGCCTCAATGAAGTGCCGATCGATGCCATGGCTTGTGTTTGAAACTTTCGAAGGGTGTGTTTCATGCAGATGGAAGCTGAGGAAGAAAGGGAGAACGCAAGCCGCTGGGAGAACGAGATGAGTCCGCTATAATGGAGAAGCTGCATCAAATCTTGGGCCGCGCGGGGTGCCGACCTGCCTGCCGGCTGCCATGTGGAGCTTCTGCATGAGCTACATTGTGACTCCTTTTGAGGTTAGCTCGAAGGCGCTGGCGGCGCCGGCTCATTGCCGCTTCGTGCACCTGTTTCCGGCGATCGCTACCCGGCACAGCGACACCATGGATTGCTGGTTTCGGGTGAACGGCCAGCGAGTGACCGTTTCAATCTCCTGCGCCGCGCTCACGGCGCTGCGGGTGCGGGCGGGCAGGATCCTGAAAGACCAGGAACTGGCCCAGATCGCCGCCCGTCACCTGCGAGACACGCTCGAGCGCGGCTACGACGCAACGCAGGCCGAGCTTTTGATCGATGGAGGGTTGCTCGAGAGTCTGGGTACCGAACTCGGATACCTTTAAATGCAGAGGTTCGGCCTCATGTGTGGGATTGTGGCCTATACCGGCAGGCAGCAGGCCGGCGAGATCCTGATCGAAGGTTTGCGGAGGCTTGAGTATCGCGGCTACGATTCGGCGGGCGCCGCCATTCTGAATTGCGGGCCTCCCTATCTCGCGCGCGCCGTGGGCAAAGTCGCAAACCTCTCCGGGCGGCTCACGGCGGACCGGCCTTCGGGCTTTGCCGGCATTGCGCACACGCGCTGGGCCACGCACGGCAAGCCGACCGAAGCGAATGCCCACCCGCACGCCGACTGCACCGGACGCATCCTCCTCGTCCACAACGGCATCATTGAGAATTACCAGTCGCTGAAGAAGAAGCTGCTCGACCTCGGCCACACCTTTCGCAGCGAGACGGACACCGAGGTGCTCGTGCATCTCGTCGAGGCCGCCTATGCCGGCGACCTTGAAGCCGCGGTGCAGAAGGCGCTGCTCCAGGTGCAGGGCACCTTCGGAATCGCCGTCATGCACGCCGACACGGCGAACCGGATCGTGGTGGCGCGCCGCGGCAGTCCCATCGTGCTGGGCATCGGCAAAGACGAATCGCTGGCCGCTTCCGACGTGGCCGCGCTCGCCCAGCATACCGATCAGGTGGTCTATCTCGAAGACAACGAAATCGCCCGGCTCGAACCGGGACGATTCCGCATCAAGACGCTGGACAATCGCGCCGTGGACCGCGAACCGACCCTGCTCGAGGGCGGCCGCGATGCCGCCGATCTCGGCGGCTTCCCGCACTACATGCTCAAGGAGATTTTCGAGCAGCCCGAGGCGGTGGAGAACGCGCTGCGTGGCCGTTTGAACCATTCCGAAGGCGTGGCCAAGCTGGGCGGTCTCGAGTCGGTGTTCGATCGCCTGCTCGAGGCGCGTCACCTGATCATCGTGAGTTGCGGCACCAGCTACTACGCCGGACTTTACGCCCGCTATGTCTTCGAAGCTTTCACCGATCTGACGGTCGAGACCGAACTGGCCTCGGAATTCCGCTATCGCAAGCTGAACATCCGGCAGAACACCGTGGTGCTGGCCATCAGCCAGAGCGGGGAAACGGCGGACACGCTGGCGGCGCTGCGCGAGGCCAAACGCAAGGGCGCGCTGGTGCTCGGCCTGGTGAACGTGGTGGGCAGCACCATCGCCCGCGAGACTCACGCCGGAGTCTACTCGCACGCCGGGCTCGAGGTCGGCGTGGCCAGCACCAAATCGTTCACGTCACAGCTCACCATCCTGGTGCTGATGGCGGTGCTCGTCGGACGCAGCCGCGATCTTTCCTACGAGCAGGGCGAGCGGGTGCTGCGCGCCCTCGAGCTTCTGCCCGACCAGATCCGCGAAGTCCTGGCGATTGCCGGGCGGATACGGGAGCTTGCGGAGAAGTATACCGCCGCCGCGCACTTTCTTTACATCGGGCGCAAGTATCATTATCCCATCGCCCTCGAAGGCGCCCTGAAGCTTAAGGAAGTAGCCTACATTCATGCCGAGGGCTACGCGGCGGGCGAGATGAAACACGGCCCCATCGCCTTGATCAGCCCCGCCTTTCCGACCATCGCCCTCGCGCCCGAAGGCGGGTCTTATGAGAAAGTGATCGCGAATATCCAGGAAATCCGTGCGCGCGAAGGGCCGGTGATCGGCGTCACCACCGGGGGCGGCACGCGCCTGCACTCGCAGGTGGACGACATGATCGAGGTGCCTTCCAGCCACGAGATCCTGACGCCGCTGCTGAGCGTGATCCCCCTGCAGTTGTTCGCCTATTACTGTGCCCTGCAGCGCGGTTGCGACGTCGACAAACCTCGCAACCTCGCCAAGAGCGTCACGGTGGAGTAGCGGGAGCGCCGGAGCAGGGCTGCCCTTTTGCGGCACCGTCGTTCCCGCGAAAGCGGGAATCTACTTGCGGGACGCACTATGTCAGCGATTTTCGTAATGGATTCCGGCTTTGGCGGAAACGACGATGTCCCTATTTCTATCGCCACTAACGAGGAGTAACGCCCATGAAGCTGATGAACCTTGATATCACCCGCATTGCGCATGACACGTTTCGCATCGCCGGCTCCAAGGTGATCTACGTCGATCCCTTCAAGGTGGCCAAGAGCGACGAGGCGGATATTGTGCTGCTCAGCCACGAGCACTTCGATCATCTGAGTCTGGAGGACTTGAACAAGGTGATCTACCCTGGCACGGTCATCGTCGCCAGCCCGCTCTGCAAGGATGGATTGAAGGCCGTCAAGGTGAAAGATGTGCATTACCTGGACCCGGGAGGCAGGCGCACCGCCGGCCAGGTCGAAATTGATGGCCTGCCGGCCTACAACATCGACAAGGGCCCCGAGCCGGGAAAGAAGTTTCATCCGCCGGGCGAGAAGCGCCTGGGTTTCCTGATCAAGATCGACGGCACCACCGTCTATCACGCCGGCGACACGGATTTCATCCCCGAGATGAAGTTGATCAAGTGCGACATCGCCCTGCTGCCGGTCTCGGGCACTTACGTGATGACCGCGGAAGAGGCGGCGCAGGCTGCGGCCGCCATCAATCCGAAGATCGCCGTGCCCATGCACTACGGCGCCATCGTGGGCAGCGAGGCTGACGCGCAGAGGTTCAAGTCACTGGTGAAGAACTGCCAGGTGGAAATCCTGTGATTGACGATTTTTCGATTGACGATTGTCGATTGCCGATCCGCGAGACGCGCGCAACTCTACGAACTGTCTCAGGCTGCACGCCGGAAAATCGGCAATCCTCAGGGATCAATTATCAACTACTGGGCCCACGCCAGGCCGTCGGCGCTGCTGCCGGCGTCGATCAGCTTTTCCACCTTCCAGTCGCCGATGGAAATCGCCGCCACCTGATGGCTCTTGTCGCAGGAAGCATACGCCATCTTGCCGTCGAGCCGCACGAGCACTTCTTGAGGCGAGGGTGGCACGTCGATGGTCTTCGTTACCCGCATGGTCGCGAGGTCGAGCACGGCCACGCTGTGCGCATCCGGCAGGGCCAGCAGCAGCCACTTGCCATCGGGCGTCGGGGCCGATCCATAGCCGGTACCGGGCAAATCGATCCAGCGCGCGACCTTGTTGGTGCTGGTGTCGATCACGGCCAGACGCGGCTTTTCCGTGTCGGACGTGAACGCCCAGCGTCCGTCGGTCGAGACGGAGATGCGTTGCACGTGCTTGGCTACAGGAATGACCGCCACGGTCTTGCGGCCTACCAGATCGAGCACCGACACCGAGCCCGGTCCGACGTTGGCGGTGTAGCCGTGCCGGCCGTCGGGACTGAGGGCGAACATGTGCGATTCGGGCGCGCCCGTGGGCACCTTGCCCACGATGGTGTAGGTTTGCGGATCGATGACGGTAACGGCGCGGTCGAGTTCCGTCGTGACGTAGAGCAGCCCATCGCGCGGATTGATCATCGGGCAGTGCGGCCGGACGCCGTGTCCGAAATCGATGATGTGGACCCTGCGGCGCGACTCAAGATCGATCACGTCAAGTGTCCTGCCATCGGTCCCGGGCGCGCCGACGCCCGAGTTGCCGTAGATCGGAACAAAAGCGCGACGGCCATCCGCCGAGGCGATGACCTCGTGGCCCGTCACGCCGCTTTCCGGCACGGTCGCGATCTGGCGGCCGGCGCTCGGATCGATCAGACCCAAAGTGTGCTCGCCCTTGTTGGCCACCAGCAGCAGGGCTCCCGCCGAGGGGGCAAGCGCGGCGCGCGCCGGGATCAAAGGCGCCATCGCGAGCATGAAACTGAGAAGCGGTGTCATCGGTTCCTCCTTGGAGTGGCGGCAGCACGAAGTTTACACGATCAAGAGCGAAGGTCAGGAGCGAGGCGCCCGCGCCGCCGTCAGGACCTGTTCCGGCACCAGGTCCACCGGACCATCATACTGGATTCGGCCCCTTTCCAGCGCCACCAAACGCCGGGCGAGGGCAGCGCCCTGATCGTAGTTGTGGGTCGAGAACACCAGCGCTTTGCCTTCACGAGGTAGGCGTGCGAGGAGTTGTTCCAGATTGCGGGCGGAGTCCGCATCGAGTCCGGTGAAGGGCTCGTCGAGCAGCAGAAATGCCGGATCGTGCAAGAGAGCGCGCGCCAGGGTCATGCGCTGCTGCAAGCCACGCGAGAGATTGCGGACCAGTTCATCGGCGCGAGGGCGGACGGCGAACACGTCGAGCGTCCGATCGATTCTCGCTTCCAGGTCTTTGAGGGCGAACAGGCGTCCAAAGAAGCGCAGGTTCTCGCGGCCGGTAAGCTCACCGTAGAGGTAGGCTGCGTGGGAGACGAATCCAATGGCGGCTTTGGCGGCCTCGACGTTGTGATGGAGGTTCTGCCCCGCAAACAGTACTTCGCCCTCGCTTGGGCGCGAGAGCGCGGCGAGGGTCCGCAGCAGAGTGGTTTTGCCCGCACCGTTCGGACCGTACAGCAAGACGGATTCGCCCGGCTCAATGCGCACTGTGACCCCGCGCAGGGCGGGAAGGTCTCCGAAGAATTTTGAGACATTGCGCGACTCGAGCGCTGCCTCAGCGGGGATGGGGGCGGGCGGCATAGGACTCGAGACTCGCCGGGGGATGCTTCTTGAGGAGGGCAACCAGGCGTGCCTTCAGCTCGAGGCGCTCCTTCCAGTACTTGGGCTCGGTGATCTTCTTGGCCGCGAACAGTTCGTCAAGATCGGCTATCGAGGTGAGGAGCTTCTCGACCTTGGCATCGAGTTGCGGAGTGGCGCCCGCGGCGGCAGCCTGTACTTTCAAGCGCGGCCAGTCCCGCATTACCCGCACTCCCAGCGCCCAGAAAAGGAGCAGCAGAAAGCCGGCCAGAATCGGCAGGCCGACCTGCGAGATCGAGTTCGGCACCACCTTCACCTGATCTTGCGTGGCGCCCTCCTGACCCGCGCTGCCCTGATCCATGCCCGGAGGCGGCCCGGACGCCGCCGTTCCGCTCAGGCGGATCGCCAGCGCCATCGTGTTGGGCGGAAATTGCGCCGCTCCGAAGACGGCGACTTCGTGAGCGCTGTCCACCCGGCTCGGCTGGAATCCCGTCGCAGACACCGAAAGGCTCGACGGATAGACGTAGAGTTCGGCCTGGTCGATGGGAAACGACGCGCCATCGCGAACCTCCGCGCTCGACCCGGTATAAGGCCGCGAGTACTGCAGGGTCAGCATGGTGACGCCGGGCTTCAGCGCATAGTCGATTGAATACTCGCCCGGATTCGTTCCCGGGTGCGGCGTCTGCGGCAGCGACATATTCATTAGCCCGGTGACGGACACGTTCGGCTTCCCCGCGTCGGCAGGAATATGGAATTTGAAAGTGCCGCCCGACACCGTGTAGGAGCGCGGCGGATCGCTGGAGTTCTGGATGGCGTACTCTTCCTGGACTCGCAGCTCCGATCCTTCAGCGCCCATCAGCAGGCGCAGTGCCGGAATACGGATGCCGGCGGGCGAGTGGGTGGCCTCGTAGACCGTGAGCTTGACGTTGGCCTCGCCGTTCGCATTGAAGGAGGCCGGCACGTTGTAGGACACTCCTTGATAATCCGTGGTGACCAGGTAGAACGATTTCGTATCGATATTCGCGGCGGCGAATGCGAAGTGCCCTGCGCCGTCCGAGGTCGCCGTGGCCACCTGCTCTCCGGCGCGCGGACTCACCAGCCGGACCTGCTGGCGCGCAAGCGGCTTGTCCGTGGTGCCGTTCGAGATGCTCCCCTGGACCTGAGTCTGCGCGAGGAGCAGGGAAGCGTTCAGCGTGGCGACGGCGGTTGCCAGGATGAGAAGCGATCTGGACCCGGAACGAATCATTGATTAATCGAACGTTGAAAGAAAGTTGAAGGTGTGACGCTACCTTGATTCGTCATCCCCTTACCGGGGCATTGACCCCGGACCCTTGGCCCCTAGCCTAGCAGGCTGCTGAAAAACACGGTTTGAGGAGCGTAGCGGCGAGTTTACCTCGCCATAAGTCCAACTCTCTCAATACACGCGTGGCGGCCTGAAGCCGCCGCTACACGCTTTTTCAGCAGCCTGCTAGTCCTTCGCTCCTAGCCTTGTGCCGCACTCTCCACAGAACTTCACGGGCACAGGATTCTCGAAGCCGCATTTGGGACAGGTATAATCCGGCACCGCCTGCGGCTTGCGCCCAATCCGCCGGGCTGCGACTTCGCGCTCGATGAAAGCTTCCTCCGTGCTTTGCCTCTCGACCTCACGGGACTCCGTCATCAAGTGAGCCGCCTCGGTCGTATAAGTGTCGCGCAACGCCCGGTAATCCTGCGGCGCGATTTTGCGCGCGTTGTACTCGAACTCGAGATCCTGCATGTTGTCGTAGACCACCAGTCGGCGGCGCTTGAGATCCGTCTCCAGCGTGACATCAACGGGCAGCGTGCCCTCATCGGTGCCGGCGGCCAGTAAGGGTTTGACCACAAAGAACGCCAGTCCCAGCGCCAGTGCGAAAGCAAGTCCAGTCAACATCTCTTGGTCCTCTTCTCGGAATTCGAACGCAAATCAGGATGCGAACCCCTGACCCTATCCAAGGTTCTTCATTTCTTCCTCAACCTCGGCCAGAATCTGCGGATCGACCGGGCCTGATTCAACCGGGGCCGCCATGGCCGGCGCTTGCCGCCAGCGCCGCACCAGCAGCGCCACCAGAGTCAGACCGATAATGCCTCCTGCGATGGGCAGAATCCAGACCATCAGGTTAAATCCGCTCGGCGGAGGCGTCGCCAGCACCTGGGTGCCGTAGCGCAATACGAAGTCCTGGAGAATGGCGGCGCTGTCCTTGCCGGAAGCTACTTCCTTCTCCGCCATCGCCTGCATTTCCGCCTTGGAGCCGCAGCCCTCGTGATTGCAAGCGCTCACGGTTTGCTGGCAGCCGCATTGGCAGGTGAGGCTGCCTTCAATGGCGGCCGCCGTAGGTCTGGAGGCGGATGCCGCGGCGCGCGCAGGGATCCCTGTCACGAGCAATGCGGCAACTATCGCCATCGCAGAAAGAAGTCTCGGATAGTTCGTTCTCTTCATGATTTCTTCTGGCCCTGAAATTGGTCGAGCTTCACCTGATCTTGCGCCTTGAACTCGAACGCGCGTTCCATTTCCTCGTGAGTCAGCGGGCGCTCCTCGACCCTACCCCTCCTCCTCGAGGCTCTGAATTTCCAAAGCCTCTTGGTGCTGGCGCCGCATCTCCGCCATCTCCCGCTCCACACGGCTGGGGACCAGGGCCAGCAGCGTGCCAAGCATAAGGACGGCGCCTCCCACCCAGACCCACATCACAAGCGGATTGATGAAGACCTGAATGATCGCCTTATGGCTGTCCGGATCCTGACCTGCCAGGACGACGTAGAGGTCTTCGCGCGGCGAGCTGCGGATGGCAACGTGGCTGGTGGCCTGCTGGCTCGCTTTGTAAAAGCGCTGCTCCGGTTCCATCAGTCCGAGCGCCCGCCCGTTGCGAATCACCGAGAGTGACGCGCGCTCGTATTCGTAATTCGGCGTATCGCCCGTGCCGAAAGTCTCGCAGCGTAGCGTGTAGTCCTTTACGTGCATCAGGTCGCCTTCGGCCATCAGGCTCTTGGTCTCGCTCTTGAATGCCTGGCCGAGGAATCCGACGAAGAGAATCACGATCCCCAGGTGAATCACGTACCCGCCGTAGCGCCGCGTATTGCGCATGGTCAGGTTGAAGACGGCCCGGGGGAAGTTCTCGTGGAGCGTCCGCTGCCGCGTGCGCGCGCCCTTGAGAAACTCGCCGAGCGTGGCCACGGCGACAAACGAAGTCAACAGCACGGTCATGCTGACGTAGAAACCTCGCACCCCCAGACCATAGAGCACCGCGGTCACCATGACGGCAGCGGCCATGGGAATGGTGAAATTCTGCCGGATACTCTGGAAGCTTGTCTTGCGCCAGGCAAGCAGGGGACCGGCACCGGTGAGAAACAGCAGAATCAGGCCGATGGGAATCATGAAGCGATTGAAGAAAGGCGCTCCCACCGTCACCGTCTGATTTTCGATGGCCTTGGAAATGATGGGGAAAATCGTGCCCCAGAGCACGGCAAAAACCGCCGCCAGCAGCACCCAGTTATTGAACAAAAAGCCGCTTTCGCGCGACACCACCGAGTCAAGTTGGTTTTCGCTTTTGAGGAAATCCAGGCGCAGGAAAAGGAAGGTCACCGAGAAGAGGACGATGATGCCGAGAAACACGGCGAAGAAGGGGCCGATGTTCGATTGCGCGAAGGCGTGCACCGAGCTCACAATGCCGCTGCGCGTCAGAAACGTGCCGAAGATGGAAAGAAAGAAGGTGGCGATGACCAGTACGATGTTCCAGATTTTCAGCATGCCGCGCTTTTCCTGAATCATCACCGAGTGCAGGAAAGCCGTGCCCGCCAGCCAGGGCAGCAGCGAAGCATTCTCCACCGGATCCCAGGCCCAGTAACCGCCCCAGCCGAGCACCTCGTAAGCCCAGTTGCCGCCGAGCACGATGCCGACTCCCAGAAACATCCAGGGGACCATGGTCCAGCGCCGCGTGGTTCGGATCCAGTTGTCGCCCAACTGGCGCGTGATCAGCGCCGCCATGGCAAAGGCGAACGGCACCACCATGCCCACGTATCCCAGGTACAGCATCGGCGGATGGATCACCATCGAGGGGTATTGCAGGGCGGGGTTCAGGCCGTTGCCGTCCGGGGGCGTAAAGGACTTCAGCGCGCCACCCGCGCCGGCGATGGCGACCTCGGTGAAAGGATTGGCCACGAACAGGACCAGGGACGAAAAGAACACGCCCGTGCCCATCAGGATCGAAACCACGTAGGGCATGAGCTGGCGATTGCGCCGCCGGTTCATCAGCACCACCAGGGCGCTGTAAATGGAAAGCAGCCACGTCCAGAAGAGCAGCGATCCTTCCTGGCCGGACCAGAGCACGGGCAGCTTGTAGTAGAACGGCAGGGCACGATTGGAATGGGTGGCGACGTACGCGCTGCTGAAACTGTCGGTCAGGATCAGGTACTCCAGCGCCACCACCGCCAGGGTGACCATCACGAAGAAGGCCAGTGTGGCGCGCTCGGCGCTCTTGGTGATCCTCAGGCTGCGGAGACGCCCGCCCATGATGCCGGCGATGACCGCGTAGAGTCCGAATGCCAGCGCCGCAATGACGCCAATGCTGCCGACTTGATTCATGGTTGTTCTCCGGGGACTAAGGCGGGTGGAGCGCTGCTGCGCTGCGCGGGCAGGAGAGCTGTTCCCGCTCCGCAACGCCCGGGGGATTGCCGAACTATGTTCATTCTTCGAGCTTCTTTGCTGTCAGAGAATTCCCTTCGCGCTCGTCAACTCCCGTTTTGCGCGACCTTCTTCTGGACCGCCCCGGGCGCGGACTGGTACTTCGACGCGCACTTTGCCTGCACCTGCTCGGCTTGGAAGACCCCGCTCGGAGTGTAGTTTCCTTCGATGATGGCTTGTGACCCATTGACGAAGGTGTCCGGCAGGGTGTCCGTGCCCACGTACACCACAGGAACAGAAGCTGCATCCTGGCTGAGCTGGAAGCGCACTTGCCCGCCATGCCGCTCGATCGAGCCCGCCACGCCGCCAACCCGGACGCGCTGACGTGCCGCCTTTCCGCCCAGCAGTTCACTCACCGTCACATAGTACGTCTTGTTCTGTTCAAAGCCGGAAATGGCCAGCCAGCCGACCACGGCAACGATCGCGCCGATGCCAATGGCAAATTTCAGGTGCTTGCCTCGCATAGATCACTCCAAATCGGCAGGGGCATTCGGCTCCCCGCCCCTTCCCCTGAGGCCCCCGGAAGCTCAGCCGCCAAAACTAAATTGTCCACCTTCTAGACGGCGGGAGTCAATGACGGCGCATAGGCGGCAGTATCCGGATTCCAGCGCAGGGGGACGTCAGTCGCCACCCAGCGCTTCATTACCACGCCCCACCGCGCGCCGCTTACGTCCCGGTTCCTGAAACGGGAACTTGCTGAGGGCTGCCGCCGCCCGTGTCGTAGATCAGCAGAGTGCTCGCTCGCGACCCCGTGGCGTGGGGCGTAAAGGTGACGTTGATCGTGCAACTCGACGACCCCGCAAGACTCGTTCCGCACGTGTTGCTCGGGCTGTTGAAATCGTGGAGATTACCGCCGGAAAAATCGATCTTGCTGATCGTGACGCTCGATGTGCCCTCGTTCGTTACGGTGACCGTCTGCGGTTGGCTCGTGGTCCCGACCTTCTGACCGGCGAAAGTCAGGCTGCTCGGAGAAATGCTGATGACGGTCCCCTGGCCCGAGAGCTGGACCTTTTGAGGACTGCCGCTGGCGTTATCCGAGACACCGAGCGTACCAAACTGCGCACCCGCCTTCGTCGGTTTAAACGTCACCGAAATTGTGCAACTTGCCCCGGCCTGAACGCTGGAGCCGCAGGTGTTGCTCGGACTTTTGAAATTCCCCGTGACGGTGATACCCGTGATCGTCGCGGTACCCGTGCCGGTGTTCATCAGGGTGACATTTTGAGCCGCGCTGGTGGTATTAATCAGTTGGGCGGCAAACGTCAGACTGGTTGGCGTCAGGGTCACAATCGGACTCCCCCCAGTGCTGACCGTCTCGGTCAGAGGTGGAGCGCTGTTGGGGTTGTAATTGGCGTCCCCGGAATAGTTGGCGTAAATCGTGTAGGTCCCTGCGGTGCTGAAACCCGAACTGTCCGTATAGGAAGCGACACCCGAGGAACCGACAGTGCCGCTGCCGAGCAGCGTCGTGCCGTTGTAAAAGCTCACGCTGCCGGTGGGAGTTCCCAGGCCGGCGATGCTGTAAGCTACCGTGGCCGTGAAGGTCACCGGCTGCCCCGGACTCGCGGGGTTGGGACTGCCCACATCCGTGATGTACGTGCCGCCGCTATTCATGAAGACGTTCAGGTTGCCCCCCGAACTGGCTACGGCCAGGTCCGGCGCCCCGTCGTGGTTGAGGTCGGCGGCCGCTACGATTCGCGGCTGCTTGCCGGCCTGATAGCTCGTGGGAGGATTAAACGTACCATTGCCGACTCCGAGGAAGGTCTGCACGGTGTTCGTTGTCCCATTCTCGTTGGTGACCACCAGATCGGCGATGGAATCGCCGTTGACGTCCGTGACCACGAGGCCCGAGGGGGAGGCTGAGGTCATCGTGGTCTGCGTCTGGAAGGTTCCATCCCCATTGCCGAGCAGAATACTCACGGTACCGCTGCCGAAGTTGCCGACCGCCAGGTCGATGTTGCCGTCGGCATTGAAATCCCCTGTGCCGACCACGCTCGGCTCCGTGCCGGTCGCGTAGTTCACGGCCGGCTTGAACGTGCCATCGCCATTCCCCAGCAGGACACTGATGTTATTGCTCTTGGCGTTGGCGACTGCCAGGTCGAGAATGCCGTCCTTATTGAAATCGGCAATCGCCACCGACTGCGGATTGCTGCCGGCGTTATAAGTTGCCGCCGTCGCGAAGGTGCCCGTACCGGTGTTGAGGAATACCTGGACGGCCGCGCCATGAGCTGCCAGGACGACGTCGGGCGACCCGTCCCCGTTTAGATCCGCGACTGCGACGTAAAAAGGAGAACCTTGCGCGGAGTAGTCCACCGCCGCCTGGAGGGTTCCATCGCCGTTGCCCATAAGGATGGCGACGTTGCCGCCCGCTTGGTTGTTATTGTTGTTCGCCACGGCCACGTCCAGCTTGCCGTCCTTGTTGAAGTCCCCCACGGCCACGCTGATCGGGGCCGTGCCGCACGTGAAGGTTTGCGCAGAGCCAAAAGTGCCGTCGCCCTTGCCGAGCAGGACACTGACGCTCCCATTGATGTAATTGGCGCTGACCAGGTCCGGGATTCCGTCGTTGTTGAAGTCTCCCACCGCCACCGAGTACGGCGCTGAAGCCACCGTGTAGTTCGCGTAAGCGTTGTACCCGCTGGCACGGCTCTGGACTGAAGCCATCAGCCCGACCGCGACCATGGCCGCGGCAGTCAGCATAGACCTTCGGCAATTAGACATAACGTTGTCCTCTCCGCGCGCGGATCCTGCCGTCACGGACCACACTGTTTGGGGATGCGATCCGGAGCCCCCTCCGGTGTGAGCAAAGTATCACGCCTGATATTCCTGTTCAAGTGGCTAATTGTTATATGACCCAGGATAGCAATGGCGAGCCTTCGGAGCGCGGGCATCCCTGCCCGCCAACCGTGTGGTGTCCAATAATTGGCCTGACTATAGGGCCGACCTTTATAGAGGATTACAAAATGGAGTGACAGCGGTGCGCTGTAGCGCGCCTGTCCCAGGCGCGAAAATCGCGGGCGGGGACGCCCGCGCTACAGCACGATCTGTCACCCTGATTTGTAATCGTCATTAGGTCGGCACGTACCGGCCTAAAAGCCCGGCGCTGCGCCTGCAGGAGTGGCTGGCCATTTGGTGAATCCCACACTAGCGGGCGGTTCCGCTCAATTCGTTAGCATGGGCACTATTGGGAATTACCAAATACGGTGACAATCGTTTTCGGGCGCCTCCCTTCACCCGCCCTCGTACCTCGGGCACCCTCTCCCAAGGGAGAGGGCTGTTTTCCTCTGGTTTTTGGCCCTCTCCCAGGGGAAAGAGGGTGGCCCGCCGCCAGCGCTTTCATCAGCGGCGGTGGGCCGGGTGAGGGGTTAGACTGTCACTCTACTTGGTAACACTCTGTAGGCCTGTTGTCGTCACCAACGCCCTTAACCCCTCCTCAACGAGAAGAGGGGCCGGGGGTGGTTGTTACGCAATGGCTGGGAGCCGCAGTGCGGTCCGGTCGCAATTGAGAGCGGGCAGGGATGCCCGCGCTCCAGAGGACACCAGTGCCCCTGTGGGCCGATCGCGTCACTACAGGTGATCCGCGGCTGTGTTCTTCTGAGACTTCAAGGTCTGCACGACGGCAAGGATCGTATTCCAGTTGCGTGTGGTTGCGGGCGCACTGAACAGCTTGTCGATCCGCCCAAGATAGCCGATGGTCTTCATGTGCCGGCGATACATGCCGAAGACAAATTGATTCTGCGAGGCAATCACTCGCACGAACCACTCCCCGTCGGGCGGAAATGAGACCGGGAGCGCTGACCGGAGCGCCTTGGCTCTCGAGAGGATGCTCACGAATCGGACAATGTCGGGCCGTGGCGGCTCGCTCCCGAACGGGTTCTCCGTCTCCAGTCGGATGAGATCGCGGCCGTCGCAGATCACAACTTCCGTAGTAAACGGCAGTTCACGCGCCAATGCGGAACGGAATTTGGCCTTGGAACCCGGCTCGCGAACGATAAATGTGCCTGCAGCCCCGACATTCACCACGTCGTAGCTGCTCAGCTTCTTTGCCAGGATGCTTGGCCGAAACGTTCTGTGCCCACCGACATTCACACCTCGAAGGAAAGCAACCAGAGTCATACCATCCGGCCCCTGAATCTGTCACCGGCTAACCCGAAACGGTGCGTTGCCCGGGCCGGTAACGTACCACCTGAATGCCTGGAATGCAACCGGCGGCCGCCAGGGTCACCCCCGTACGTCAAAACCGCCATTTGCATTGCGGCTGTCCTGGCGGGCCGCGTCTCACGCGAGCTGCTGCCTAATTACTTTAGAGTATTGACTTTGGTTATCAAAAGGTATACAAGATAAGCGTAGACGGCGAGTGCGCAATAGGTGCGAGGGAGTCAGATGGCCGCGTTGATCATCAGTTCGGATCGAGTACCTACAGGGGCCGCCCGGTGGAATTCGCCACTCCCGGGTCGCCGGGTGCACTGCGTGACAATTTATGTAGGCTCGCCTTCAGCATTGCACCTGCAAAATGCCCAAAAAAAGATCCTAAAATTTCGAAAAGCGAACCCAACTAAGCCCTCTGGAATGAGCGCGGACCTATCAAAAAGCCGCAAAAGCGAAGCCAAATTTCCAACCCGTTTTGGCGGAACTCGTCTGCCATGTTCTCACGAGTTCGAGGAACTCCGCCTGGCCGGCGGATTGGGCTCTGCGGGAGGAGCTCTTGCGGGAACGAAGCCTAATGTTACTGAAAACAAAGGGCCGAAATTTAAGAATCGGGGCGAAAGCCATTAAATTGCTGAAAACACAGGCACTTAGCGCCTAAATGCCAATAGGTTGCTGATTACAAACCAGTTAGTCCGGTTTTCGGGTCCAAAAACCCGGAGTTCACGCACAAGACCGCGAAATCGGGCGTTTGCTCGCCACTTGCCACTCCTGACCTTCGACTCTTGACTCTTGTCTCCCGCCTCTCGCGGGTGGCGACGACATCGCTTCCCAATGTCGTTGCCACCGCGAAGCTCTCACTTTCAACCTTTGACTTTCGACTCTTGACTCTCGACTCTCGGAAGGCCTACTCCATCCGATCGGCAATGGCATGGAGCAGGTCGTACTTGGTGAGGATCTCGTACTCGTGATTGCCGAGATCGACGAACACGGCAGGACAGTCGCGGGTGATACAGTTCATGATCTGGTCGATGGCGGTTGAGGCGTAGACCACGGGGAATCCCTCGCTCATGGCCTCGCGGACCACCAGCTTCTTCAGGTCTTTACCTTCGAGCGCCAGATTGAGGATGGCGTCTTCGTAGATCGCCCCCGCCGGCCGTCCTTCCTCGAAGACAGGGAGTTGAGAGAAGTCATGAGACTGCATCTTCTCGAGCGCGGCCGAGACGGCATCAGAAGGCGCCACGGCGATCAGCGTCGGCCTGTGGCCATTGCTGGATTTGCTCTGCGCGATCTCGCCGGCCGTCAGCGGCACCGACGACTCGAGGTAGCGGTTCTCCTTCATCCATTCGTTGTTGAACACCTTGCTGAGATAGCGCGTGCCGGAATCGGGAACCAGCACCACCACAAAGTCACCGTCCGCGCAGGTTGGGGCGATCGCCAGCGTGGCGCCGATGGCGGTTCCCACGGATCCGCCCGCGAAGATTCCCTCGGTACGCGCCAGGCGGCGCGTCCACAGAAACGAGTCCTTGTCGCTGACCTGAATCACGTCGTCGATGACGCTGAAATCGAGGGTCTCCGGCAGGTAGTCCTGCCCGATGCCCTCCACCTTATAAGGCTCGCCCTTGCCGAGCTTGCCCGTATGGAAGTATTCGGCCAGCACCGAGCCGGCCGGGTCGGCGCCGATGACCTTGATCTTGGGATTCTTGGCCTTGAGGTAGCGCCCCACGCCGGTGATGGTGCCGCCCGTCCCAATGCCGCAGACGAAATGAGTGATGCGGCCTTCGCTGTCATCCCAGATTTCCGGACCGGTGGTCTTGAAGTGGACCTCGGGATTGGACTGGTTGGAATACTGGTCGGGATGATAGGCGTTGGGGATATCCCGCGCCAGCTTCTCGGCCACCGAATGGTAGCTGCGCGGGTCCTCATGTTCAACCGCCGTAGGACATACGATCACTTCCGCGCCCAGCGCCTTGAGCAGGTCGCGCTTCTCCTTCGACTGCTTGTCGGCCATGGTGAAGATGCACTTGTAGCCTCTCATCACGGCCACCAGCGCCAGACCCATGCCCGTATTGCCCGAAGTTCCTTCCACGATGGTGCCGCCGGGCTTGAGCACGCCGCGGCGCTCGGCGTCCTCCACCATGGCGATGCCGATGCGGTCCTTGACGCTGCCGCCGGGATTAAGATGGTCGCACTTGGCCCAGTATTCGCCCCGGAAGCCCTTCAGAATCCGATTCAGGCGGACGAGCGGCGTGTGCCCGATGACCTCGATGATGTTGTTGTACCGCATCGAGAGCCATTATACGGGAATGACGATGTCTCCCAGAGGACTTTGAATGATCTGTCATTTGGAGCGGCAGCCCCGCGCGCTCCCGATTACGATCCGGTGGCGATGCGCCCGGTGGCGGGCAGGGATGCCCTCGCTCCAAATGGCGACCGTTCGGGCCTGGCATGGGGCTTTCGCGCCTGCGCCAAGAGTTGTATATTCGAGTGTTTGGACGTGGAATGCGTCAAGCGCAGACAGCTTGCGACTGGACGGAGGCCCTAATGGAGCCGGAAGAATTCAGGTCTGTTCTCGACCGCCTTGAGAGACTGGAGCGGCGCGATCGCCGGATGCGTCTGGAGCGGCTGTTCATGCTGGCCGCCATCGTCGGGCTGCTCGCCAGCGGACCGGCCTTGCGTTTGCTCGACACCGCCGCACCGGCGCTTCAGGCAGGCGAGCGCGGTGTTCAGTCGGCCGCCAACCGCAGCTTTGCCGGGTTGCGACATTTGCTGCGCGTTCAGCCCGTGCTCGATCCTGCTACGGTGGCCGAGGACGAACGAGAAGCCTTCGATCCTAATGCTGCGGTAATTCCGAATAAACCTGCCAAGGTTCGGAATCTGGCGTCTCGGAATCCAGAATCTCGGAATCCCGAGCGAGTTCCGGTCAAACCATTATCCCCTTCGGTGTCTGCTTTGGCAGCCCATCAGCCTCGCCGAGGGGCGGCGTCCACGGCAAGCGTCAAGCCGAAATCTGTGATCGCTGCGAACACTTCGACGCCTTCCAGGCCCGAGGTATCGCAGGCACTCAACGCCAGAGCAGCCTCGGGCAAGCGTTCTGTGCCGGCGCGCGCAACGACCGCAGCCATGACGAAATTGAAATCGAAGCGGGCTTTGGCCCGCAGATCAACGGCCAGCTCGAACGG
Source organism: Terriglobia bacterium (assembly GCA_035946575.1). Taxonomy (GTDB): domain Bacteria; phylum Acidobacteriota; class Terriglobia; order UBA7540; family UBA7540; genus Gp13-AA77. Next base: position 60,153 of record DASYZG010000019.1, read on the forward strand.
CTCCCTCGCGGCCGCGGGCCTGTTAATTGGCCGGGATGTGCAGAAGCGCCTCACCAGCCTCCCTGGTGATGGATTTTCACAGAGCCTGGCGCTGGCCGAGTGGCCCGATCTGGCGTCAGATCTGGCGTCCGGTCTGACAGCCATCGCGTCGCCGCCCGGCACAAAGGCGCCAGCAGCCGATTCAGGTTCGCTCGCGATTTTTCCAGACGGACTTAGGGGCGCGGCGGCGCCCCCGGCGTCTGCGTCGGCCGCAGAGCCTGACGCTACGCCAACTGCCGTCCCGCAAACCGCTGTGGCGCTCAAGGCGCTGGGCTATGCACAAGCCGAAGACGGGTCCGCACAAATCGTCCTGAGCAACGGGAACGCGCTTTTCGTGGTTAATGAAGGGCAGGAGTTTCTCGATCGATTCCGCGTCGTTTCGCTCCGTCCCGAGGGCGTGGATGTGGAAGACCGGCTTACGAATAGCACCCTTCATCTTACCTTTGGCAACTAACGGGGGCGCGAAAGGCTCGCCCTGAACTAGGTCAGTGATAACCTGGGAATGAAATCCCACACGGACATCCTGCTGCTCGCCGTTGCGCTCGTTTTTGTGAGTGGCGTCGCGATGGTGATGTGGAACACACTGCGACGTTCGCGGCGCAAGGATCCCGAGGAAATCGAGCGCCGCCGGCGCATGGAAGTGAACCGCCGCGGACGCATTACGGCCGCTGAGGTTACCGACCTGCTGGAGCCCGAATCGGAAGAACCCGCTGCCGGTGTACGCCGGCCGCTCATCATCGTCTACAAGTACGAGGTTGCCGGCGTGACCTACGAAGTGTCGCAGGACATCTCAGCGCTCTCCTCGGCGTTCACGTCTGTCCGTTTGACCGGCAGCGAGACCGTATCCGTCAAATACGATCCCAAGGCGCCGACGAACTCGATAGTCCTCTGCGAGGAGTGGAGTGGGATCCGATGACTTCGTAAAAGCTTGCCACTTGCCTGATGATCATGTCCAAAAAACTGGAACATAAGCTTGAGGAACTGCGGCGTCGCCAGGAGCGTGCCGAAGAAGGCGGCGGACCCGAGCGGCGCGCGCGCGCTCACGCCGAAGGCAAGCTCTCGGCGCGGGAACGGCTGGAGTTGCTGTTCGACGAAGCCGCCTTCAACGAGATCGATCAGCTTGTGGAGCACGACTGCCACAACTTCGGAATCGAGCGGCAGCGCATCCCCGGCGACGGTGTGGTCACGGGCTACGGCCAGATCAACGGCCGGCTGGCCTATGCCTTCGCCCAGGACTTCACCGTGTTTGGCGGATCGCTCAGCCGGGCCAATGCCGGTAAAATCTGCAAAATCATGGATCTCGCCCTGAAGGCCGGGGCGCCGATTGTAGGCCTCAATGACTCAGGCGGCGCCCGAATCCAGGAAGGCGTTGCCTCGCTTGCCGGTTATGCGGACATCTTCCTGCGCAACACGCTGGCTTCCGGCGTGGTGCCGCAGATCTCCGCGATTCTCGGACCCTGCGCCGGCGGTGCCGTTTATTCGCCGGCGATAACGGACTTCATCCTCATGACCGAAGGCACCAGCTACATGTTCGTCACCGGTCCGGACGTGATCAAGACCGTGATGCACGAGGACGTCAGCAAGGAGCAGCTTGGTGGCCCGCGGACACACAATGCCGTGAGCGGCGTGGCGCACTTCATCGCTGGCGATGATCGTGATTGCCTGGCCCTCATCCGCGAGTTGCTTTCGTTCATGCCGCAGAACAATCGCGAGGACCCTCCGCACCTGGAGTCCGCCGATCCGCCGGGCCGGTGCGACGAGGAACTGGATCATCTGGTGCCGGCCGAGAGCGACCGGCCCTACGACATCAAGGAAGTAATCCGGCGCGTGGTGGACGGCGGCTACTTTCTCGAGGTGCACGAGCACTTCGCCGCGAATCTCGTGGTGGGGTTTGCGCGCCTGGCGGGCGCGAGCGTCGGCATCGTGGCCAACCAGCCCGCCGTGCTGGCCGGCTGTCTCGACATCAATGCGTCCGTAAAGGGCGCGCGCTTTGTGCGCTTCTGCGACGCTTTCAACATTCCTCTGATCACCTTCGAGGACGTGCCCGGATTCCTGCCCGGAACTCAGCAGGAATTCGGCGGCATCATCCGTCACGGCGCCAAGCTCCTGTTTGCGTTTGCGGAGGCGACGGTACCCAAGATCACCGTGATCACGCGCAAGGCTTACGGAGGAGCCTACTGCGTGATGTCGTCAAAACACATCCGCACTGACATCAATTATGCGTACGCTACCGCAGAAATCGCCGTTATGGGACCGGAAGGCGCGGTGAATATCGTCTATAAGCGTGAGCTTGAGAAAGCCGAGGACCCGGAGGAGTTGCGCCGGCAAAAGGTGGAGGAGTTTCGCGAGCGATTCGCCAACCCCTACGTGGCAGCCGAACTGGGTTACATCGATGAGGTGATCCGCCCCAGACACACGCGGCCGAAGCTGATTTCCGCCCTGCAGATGCTCGCGCAGAAGAGCGACCTCAACCCTCCCAAGAAGCACGGCAATATTCCTCTGTAAGAAACGCGGGAATGATGATGTCAGCCCACCACTAAAAACTGAGCCGCCCGGGAAGACACGGGCGGCTGCGGGCATTCCAAGTTCCATCGGGGCGGCAGGGACCGGCGGCTATGACTTCGGCTTGGTGGTAGTTGCGGCCGGCTTGGCCGTGCTCGCGGCCGGAGCGCCTGTGACCGGATTGGCCTGATCGTAAAGCTTCACGATCGGATCCGTGATATCCACGCCTTTGGCCACATAGTAGACGGGCAGCTGCGAGTCGTCCAGCACCAGGCCATAGCCGTTCTTCTGCGCGTACTCGTTGATCACCTTGACCATCTTTTGGCCGATCCGCTGCACGGCATCCTGGTTGTCCGCCTGCCAATCGGCCTGGTCGTCATCCTGATCGCGCTTGAACAGGCGCTGCTTCTGGTCCAACTCGCGGCTCAGCCGGGCGCGCTCCTCGTCGCTGAGTGTGGCGCCCTGCTTCTGGATTTGGTCCTGCAAGGCGTTGATCTCGTCCTGCTGGCGCTGCAACGTCTGCCGCTTGGGCTCGTACTTCTTGGTGATCGCGTCCAGTGCCTGCTTGCCCTCGGTGGTTTGGGCGATTGCCTGCTGAATATTGATCACGGCGAACCGCTCCGGGGTAGCTGCCGGATCCTGCGCGGCGCACAGCACCGCCGACAAGGCGATCGCGAGAATTGTTCCGCTGACAGCTCGTGTTCTCATTGAAACTCCCTCAAAACGCTTAGATATTCCGGAAGAGTACATTTTAACTCAACTCAACCGGGGGACGAACCTCAAACTTGAGTGGCCCCTGCTAAAACTGACGTGCCACGCTGAATCCCAGCAATCCTTTCTGCTCGCGCAGGTATATCGGGGCGAAGAACGGAAGAACGTCGTTGTACGTCGTCTGATTGGGGAACATCGACCGCGGCGGCAAAGCTTGTGGCGGAGTTACCGCAACGTTGTTCAGGCGCAGCCAATTGTAACCGTAATACAGCCGGAAAGGCGCGTTGAGGATCGGCATGACGACCTGAAACTCGATGCCGGTGGAACTGCGCGGCTGGAAATTGTCCCTGGCCAGCGGATGAAGGTTCTTCGGGACCTTGCCACCGAAGAAGTAGGGATACTCTTGCTCAATCCGACTGAGGGCTGTGGACGTATATTCGAGCTGGCCCGGATACAGAATAAAGTTGCTGCCTAGATCTATGAAATACGCGATCGTGAAGTGCTCCGGAATGATCGGGATGCGGTACTCGAAATTGATAAGCCCTTCCGTGTCGCCACCCGGGAATTCCAGCGTGTAATAGGGGAACTGCGTAAACGAGCCGCAGGACCCGGTGGGAAAGCCAGTGGACCCAATGGACTGAATGGGATTCCCCTTGGCGTCCCGGTTGCAGACTTGGCCGATGGTTGGGAAGAAGCCCGTCGGACCGATGGTATACGGGTCAAAGCCGCGGATGTCCATGTCGCCGCCCATGTAGAACCGCGAGAACGGAGGCGGCACCTTTCCTCCGTAACCTGCAATGGTGGAAGCCAGGAAGTGGAATGCCAGGGTGTTCCTGCCGTGCCGCACGGGGTGGTAGTACTTGCCTTCGAAAATCGGCCGGATGGTGTTCACGTTCCCGCCGAGCGGCCCCCCCGAGAACTGTATGGAGGCGGATGCGTACCTGCCGGCCGTCGGATCGAGCGCGCCGTTGAGGCGGTTGTAAGTATAGGCGGGCGTCACCGTGCTCGATTTGATGCCGGTCAGTGAGTTTGGTCCGCTGAACTGGCTGAAGGAGATGGCCTGGTAGAACGCCGTCGATGCGCTGCTGTAGGTGGTGATACTGCTGTCAGAGTAGCTGTAGGTCAGGCCCAATTGAGAGAATCCCCTGCGCAGGGGCGTGCTGAGGAACACCGTAAAGCCCTTGGAGTTTTGCTCGAAGTTCTGATACAACGCCGAGGTGAACGGGTTCTGCTCCAGCGCATTCGGGTTGTAGCCGTTCAGGGCCGCCAACTGCCGCAACTGGTCGAAATGGTAATAGCTCTCGAAGATTGTGAATCCCGCCGTGATCGGCCGGTCCCAGATGTACGGCTTCGTGAAACCGATCTGATAGAGCTTCTGGTAGGTGCCAACCTGGGCCGAGACGCTGAACGTCTCCCCCAGACCGAACAGATTGTTGGTGGCGTAATTGATGCCGACGAAGTTCCCGGCGATGCCGCTCACGCCTCCGGAGAAGCCGATCGAGTTCTTCCCTCTTTCTCTCAACTTCAGCAGGATGTCGACCGTGTGGTTCTGGTTGTTCTGGGTGATGTCGTAGCCCTTCTCCTGGTCGGTATTCTTGATCGGATCGAAATAGCCGAGCTGGTTCACCCGCAGGATGCTCAGATCCCAGAACGCCGTGTTGAACAAATCGCCTTCATTCACCAGAAGCTGCCGGCGGATTACTTTGTCGCGCGTCTTGTTGTTGCCGGAGAACTCGATTCTGTGCACGAAGTACTGATCACCTTCGTTGAAGTCGAGCGCCAGGTTGATAATGTGACGCTTGCGGTCCGGCTCGATGTCCGGATCGGCCACGAAGTTGATGTAGCCAAACTCGCCGTATAGCTTCTTATACTGCTCCAGGCTCTTGCGGACTCGGGTGAGGTTGAAGACGTCTCCCTGCCGGATGGGAAACGATCTGAGCAGCGCGTCCTGTTTGAACAGCTTGTCGCCCCGGATGGTGAAGCGGCCCAGACGGTACTGGTCGCCCTCCTCAATCGGAATGGTTACGTCCACCCGCTTGCCGTGGCCGCGCCCGAGAAAGAACAGCATCGCCGAAGGTTGCGTATTGATCGTGGTGGTCTTGAACTCGAACGACGGCAGCGCGTAGAAGTACCCGTGCTCCTGGTAAAGTTCGCGCACCTGTTCGAGGTCGGCTTGAATCTTCTGCCGGTCGTACGTCCGGTGAAACCAGTAGAACCAGGGCGGGGCGCCCCAGGGCCGGCTGTACTTCATGGCGCGGATGAGCCGCGCGTTTGAGAAGACGTGATTGCCCACGAACTTGACACTGCCGATCTTCACCTTGGGCCCTTCGACTACCACAAAGGTCAGGGCGACGGAATTGGGCGGAATGTTCCGGGTGCGATGACGCACCGTGGCGAACTGGCGTCCATGCTCGGCCAGCATCTGCTGGAGGACAACCTCAGCGTGGCGAATCACCACGGGATCGTACTGGGATTCCATACTGAGGTCGACCTTGTCCTCGCGGAAACGATCCAGCACGTCGGAAACCGTGATCGTGCTCAGGCCCTTGTAATCGATACTGCGGATCAGTTTCTTCTCCCGCACGAAAAAGGTGACCACCATCCCGTGCGGTCCGGGATTGACCTCCAGGCGGATGTCGTCGAAAAAGCCCGTATTCCACAGCGCCATGTAATCGCGCTCCAGGGCGTTTTCGTCGTAAGGATCGCCGTCATGTGAAAAGATCCGGGCGCGGAGGGTGGAAGACGGAATGCGGCGGTTGCCGCGAAACACGATGTGATCGATCACCTCGGGAGGAGCCGGCTGCTGCTGGGCTGCGGCTCCCGGCTTTCCCGGTGCGCCGGGCTGGGCCTGCGGAGGCTGAGCCGGCTTCGCCGGCGTGGTTTCGACCGGTGGAGCTTCCAGTTGGAGCCCGCCGGAAGGTTGCGCCGCCGGCTTCTGGCCCGGCTTCTGCTCCGGCTGCTGACCCTGCTGTTGCTGCTGAGAGGCAGGTTGCGACGGCGGTGCCGATTGTGGTGGCGGAGGCTGTGCCGGTGCGGACGAAGGAGCTGGCTGCGAGGACGGTGTTTGCTGACCACTGCTCGCCGGTTGCTGGCTGTTCTGGATGGCGCCGGCCCAGGAGCAGAAGATCAGCGCACCGGCGATTGCCAGCCCGGTCCATCTTCCTTTTACCAGTCCTGTGCTCACGGCATCGGCCGTCACGCGCAACCTTCTCCCCTCGGGCTCGCCATCATTACTCCGTGGGCCTGAGCGCGCCCGTCTTCAATGTCTATAAGCTGACAGGTTGGCACGATTCCGCCGCGGTCATCTTTGGGGAATCGCACGTCGAAAGCCCATTCAGCGTCCGCTCTGCTTCCTTTGCAGATTTGTTCGGATGCCCCGCTGAGGGTGCGGGTTGTCACGCACCGAATATTACCGAAGCAGCGTACATCTGGCAGATGTTACCACCATTGGGCCAAAGGCGCCACCGGTTAAAGACGGCGGAGACGAAGGTTACAGGCGCAGGCGAGCGATGCGCCTCCTCCCGCTCGCGAGCGGAGGCGGGCCCCGTGGCCGCCCAACAAGCGGGCTGTCCCCTTCAATTCTTTCGCGCGGGCATCAGGCCTGTTGTCGCGACCACCATCCCCTAGCCCCCTCCTCAACGAGGGAGGGGGTCCCCTCCTTGATAAGGAGGGGCCTGGGGTGGTTGTTACGAAATGGTTCGGGCACCCCACGTGTCGGTTGTCTCGTTCAATTCGTTCGCGCGCGCATCAGGCGTGTTGTCTCGACCGTACGTTCGCCACGCTGCTGCCGGGTCTGTGCCCGAGAGGGGTAGAGTGCTAAAAAGGGGCATAACCTCCCTAAACTATTGCAAACACAAGGAAAATAAATTTTCCAGATTTTCTCACTTTTCTCACTTTTCTCCATTGTCCCATTTTTAGTTGCTAGCCTGAATAATGAGGGTCTCTCTCGAAAGGAGGTTGTCTGCATGTCTCTTCGTCGTTCTCCTCGCCGCACGCCGGCTTTCCTCGCCGCCAATCGCGCCAACGCTCAAAAGTCCACCGGACCTCGCACGGACACCGGTAAGCAGCGCTCCGCCACCAACGCTTACCGCAACGGAAACCGTGCCTCGCTGTCATTTTGGGCACGCGGCTTGCCCCACCGCGAACTTGCAGAATTTTACGCCTTGCGTGACGCCCTCGACCGGGCGTTGTGCGCCGGAACCGAGGGCCAGAAATTGGTGGATCTGGCTACGGCCATGGTGTGGTCGGTGCGGCGTCAGGCGGAGCGTCACTTGCGCAACCTGCCGCCGGAAAAGCGGCGGCGCCTGGAGAATCGGTCGCTCCAGGTCGCCCGCTGCTGGCACCACGCAATTCCGTCTCGGGGCTGGAAAGTGACGGCGACGGTGCTGTTGCGCCGCGGAAGGCGCCGCCGGCGCGATTCAAGCCTTCTTCCGACGGTTGGCCCGTCGTCAGTTGGGGCTATCCGGATGCCTGAGGCCTGCCCGGCCCGCGTCCATGTGATTACCAAGGTTACCTGCACCGGTCATCCCCTGTACAATCGCGGCCCCGAGGGAGTTCCGCTGAGCACCAAACCGGGCGCAAAGCCGCCTGAAACACGAACGAACCCGGAATGTTCAATAAAACACGTGAATTACGGGAATATCTCACCGAATGCGGATTCTCCGAGCGCCGATCGGGCCGAAAGCGCGGCTCGTGGTGTGGGCGTCACTTCGCTTCGCTCAGGGCGGGCTGTGCCCGCCTTCAGTGACCGGCAACGCGCTCGCCGTAAACCCGCCCCGGCCGCGCGAGATCAGAATCGGGCGAGACACCCGCGCTCCGAGAGCAACCCCCCGGACAAAGCTCGAGACCTGGGCGAGAATGCTCCTCCGTGGGAATTGCCTGAGGGCTATTCGTGGGACCGAAAAGGCGGGGCCGAAAGGAAAGAGTAGCGATGGGGGTCAGTGAACCGTTACAGGCTGCGGAAAGGCGTCAGCCGTGCCGAAATCCGGGGACCCCGTACCCGAGGATGGCTACCGGGACTCTGCGCAGCCAAATGCCGTCAAGTGAGGCGGGGTCGCGGACCAGCGGCGCCGTACGGCCCTGGACCATGGCTTGCCGTGTAGTACACGTCTGAGTGATCCCCCGTTCTGGACAGACGTGATAGGATGCTGCAATGTTTTTAAATCCGGAATCTCCGTCGAGTATCCAGACCCTGGCGACGGCAGTTCTACCAACAAAAAGGAGAGATTCGTGATTCGAAAATCAGCCGTAAGTTTGCTGACGACCGCGATGCTGGTGGGGGCAAGCGTCATTTGTTTGGCTCAGCCGCAGTCGCTGTTAACGCACCACATGCGTGACGTAGTTGCAAACGGTCAGGCGAAGCTTTTACATCCGATGCCGGCCAATCAGACCATGCGCATCGACCTTGTGCTGCCGATGCGGGATCGCGCCGGGCTGCAGGACTTTCTGCGTGAGGTTTATGATCCCACCAGCCCGATCTACCACCACTTCCTTACGGTGGAAGACCGGACAAATATGTTCGGACCCACCCCGGAGGATTACAACGCCGTCGTGGCTTTCGCCAGGGCGCATGGATTAACCGTGGTCGGTGGCTCTCGCGAAGCGATGGACGTGCAGGTTCAGGGCAGCGTGGGCGCTATCGAATCCGCCTTCCACGTGGCCATGAACGTCTATCAGCACCCCACAGAAAACCGCACCTTCTATTCTCCGGATCGTGAGCCCACTGTCGATCTGCCGTTTCAACTCTGGCACATTTCGGGTCTGGACAACTATTCGATTCCGCGTCCCAACTTGCTGAAACGGATGGAAGTTCCCGGTGTGCATTCCAATGCCACCACCGGGTCCTGCCCCAGCAAATCATTCTGCGGCAGTGACATGCGGGCTGCGTATTACGGGGGGACCTCTCTTACCGGCAACGCCCAGAACATCGGCCTGCTCGAGTACCTCGGCTTTGACATCGCTGACGTGAACACGTATTACACGAACGCCGGCCAGACGCGAACGGCTGCGGTTACGGGGATTTCCACCGATGGATCGTCCCTTAACTGCACCTATCCCAGCTGCGACGACACGGAGCAGACCCTCGACATTACCCAGGCGCTCGGTATGGCTCCCGGTGTGACCACACTCTACGTCTACGTTGGCAACACAGACACTGCCCTGCTCGGCGGCATGTCTTCGGACCTCCCCCTGCCTCTGCAACTAAGCTGTTCGTGGTCGTGGACGCCGGCTGATCCTTCAACCGACGACCCCTATTTTGAGACCATGGCAGCGCAGGGCCAAAGCTTCTTTACAGCCTCCGGCGACAGCGGCAAGTGGAAGTCGAGCAACATCTACAACTACCCGCAGGAGGACGCGAACGTCATCACTGTGGGTGGCACGGACCTGACCACCTCAAGCGCCGGCGGGCCCTGGGCGTCAGAAACCGCCTGGTCCTCCAGCGGCGGAGGGATTTCGCCCGATAAGATCGCCATCCCGTCGTGGCAGCAACTCGCCGGAGTGATCACCGGCTCGAACCAGGGATCGACAGTCTATCGCAACGGCCCGGATGTCTCGGCCAATGCCAATTACACCTTCTACGTGTGCGCCGACCAGAGAAGCTGCACGGCGAACCTGTATGGCGGAACCAGCTTCGCGGCGCCCATGTGGGCCGGCTACATGGCGCTGATCAATGAGCAGGCCGCGACCAACGGCGACCCGGCTCCGGGTTTCATCAATCCGGCCCTTTACCCGCTGGCCCTGGGAACAACCTACAGCACCCTGTTCCACGACATCACCAGCGGCAGCAACGGATTCCCTGCCGTCACCGGATACGATCTGGTCACCGGCTGGGGCAGTCCGAACACTAACGGCCTGATTAACGCCTTTGCACCCGCGGCGGCCAGCTTCTCGATCAGTGCCATGCCCAGCAAGGTCACGGTCAAGCGGGGCGCGGTCGCCAAGGGGAAGATCATCTCCACCATCCAGAACGGCTTTGACTCGGCGGTGACGCTGTCGTCAAGCCTGAAAGGTGTGGTGATCAGCCCGAACCCGATACCGGCTCCGGGCTCCGGGACCGCCTCGTGGTTCTTCAAAGTCCCGGCCAACGCTAAGACCGGAACCTTTACGGTTACCTTTACCGGTTCGGGCGGCAGCCTTTCGGAAACAGCGACGGTCACTCTTACCATCACGCAATAGAACGTGTGATGGTTTGGCGATTCTGGCAAGGAATGCTGGTGGAAACAAGCCCGGAGCGTCGCCTCCGGGCTTGTGCTTTTGCCAGCACTCTCAGATTAGGCAACATCAACAGGCTACACTGCCACAAGTTCCTGTGCGTTCACCGGTACCTGTGAGAGCCGCTCGACACGGCTCCCGAACTTGCCCAGTGTATTCTCCACCACGCAGTAGTCGAACCCCGGAAGCACCACCTGGTTCCAGTGATTGCCGATGCCGCGCAGGGCGACGTCGAGCATGGTGACAATCCGCGACCCCAGCGGCTCCTGGCTCTCGAGCGTGATGGCGCCGAAGAATTCCTGGCATTCGGTGTAGCCGGAGTTGTGGGTTCCGGTGTAGGGTTTGAGGGCCGCCAGATCGATCGTTTTGCCGATTCGCTTTGAGACTTCGCCCGAGCGGCCATGGAAGTAGTCCACCAGGGCCTGCTCCTGAAGCCGGGCCGGAAGATTCTCCGCCGCGACTTTGCGGTACCATTGCTCGCCGACTTCGTAGCCGCCTTCGACCAGCTCGAACCAGTAGCGCTGATCGTCCGTCACTTTGGACGGGCGATCGACGGCGATCACCGAGCGGCGAACGCAAGCCGTGAGCCCGTCGCGCTTGGGAGCGACCCCGAGATGGACCCAGTCGCCCTCGCGGATCGCGCGGTTGAGCGCGGGACCGATCAGCGTGCGATTGGCGACATTGGCGCCGACCATGATCTTGAACCCGTCGTCTTCCGAGCCGAGCATCCGGCCCGCCCAGGCTCCCCAGGCCGCCACTTCGCTCTCGAGTCGCCCGGGCCGCAGGACGGCGAGCATGCTGCGTAGCATCGCATCGCCCACGCGCGCGGCGTCGGCGATCAGGCGCATCTCGAGTTCGCTCTTCTCGTACTTCACGCGGTAATAGAGCTCCTGCGCGTCGACGACGCCCTCGCGGCCCCAGAGTCCCTCGAGGTAGCTTACGAGTCCTGCGGGAATCACCTGGCGCGGCGTGAGCAGCGCGACGTGATCCACTGCACCACCGGCCGCCGTGGCCAGTACGTCCTCGAGGCGTTCGGCGGCGATGGGATACTTCTCGTCGGCCAATTGCAGCATTTCCACTTTGTGGACCGTGGCGCCGGCGCGCTCGGCAAGTTGCTCGGCGACGTAGCCTCCCTCGAGTCCGGCGACGATATGGAATCCTGTCGGCCCCACCACGCCGGCCACCTGCTCGATCGACACGTTGATGTTCCCGCCAAGATAGGGCACGTCGCCGCAGTAGTGCTCGTCGGAAAACACCATCCCAATCTTGTGACCGCGCCGCTCGAGTGCCGCGTTCACGTTCTTCACCCGCGCCTGAAATTCCTCTTTGGGCACCGACAAAGTGCGGTCGATCGGCGGCGTCTGCTCGAGAACGCGCAGGACGCGCTCCAGGTCCTGGCGGTGTTCGAGGCTGGTTGGATTGATGGTTTGCATGAAGAGTCTTTCTGCGTCCTCAGGAGTCTTCTGTGGACTCTGTACGAGAAGCCCTCGACCCGGAGGTTACGGAGGGCTCACGGAGGACACAGAAGTGTTCGGGCACTCGCGGATGAGTTGCTCGTAGACCTGGCGCGCGTGGTCGTAGGCTTTCTGAGCACCCGGCAACTCCGCCGCTGAGATCTTCGTCGCCTTCTGGGTCCAGCATTGATTGACTCCGGCCAGACACCATTGTGCGCTGCGGCGCGAGGCGCGAATCGGCTGGCCGTCGACCAGCACGAATATCGGATTCGTATGTGAGGAAGGCAGGATGCGCAGCGCGATCCAACTGCTTTGCGCAATCGGCACATCGAACTCGAGAGTTTTGACAGACCCGTCGGCGACGATTTCCTGCCGGGCCACGGGTTCTCCATTTACGATCACTTCCACAGGTACCTTGCGGGTGTCACCGATGCGGGCCCGTTCGATGCTCCAGTAGGGTTTCTGGTCGAAAGGAAGCTGGCGGATCTTCTGATCGGGCTGGGAATCGAGATAAGCCGCAGCAGTAAACTCGACGCGGACCGTCCCTGGAGCTGCGAGCCGCACCTCGCTGTCTCCGACGCCCACTGCCTTGCCGTTCACGCTGAAACCCATCAAATGGCTGCGGCCGTCGGAGACGTAGCTGCGACCGGCCTTAAGCGCATCGATGAAGCTCGCGTAGGTCAGCGCGCCGTCGACCCTGGCGTAGGCGCGGCCCTCGCCCACGCGGCTGTCGTAGATGCAGGGGAAGTCGGTCTCACCTGAAATCCGCGTGCGGAAACCCACGTTGAGAGTCTGATACCACATGTTCAGCTCCCAGGGATAAGGCGTGTCGCCCGCCGAGATGAAATCCACGGTGTTTGGATAGGTGACGTCGACGATGTATTCGTTGGCGCCGATGCCGTCGTAGCCTGGAACCTCGAGGTTGGGCAGCGCGTCGCTCTTCACTTCCAGTCCCCAACCGGAATGGGCGAAGCCGACAAGCGCGCCCTGCGATTTTCCCCAGCGCAGAATCGGCAGATCCCAGGTCGGCCAGTCCTCGATGCGCTTGGTGCCGGGGTAATCCTGGTCTTTCAAATTGAGCAGCACCAGGTGCCCCGCGTGGCTGGAGGGGAATCCGGAGACCTCCAGATCGTAGTGCAGCAACTGATCGGGCTTCGAGTTCGGATCGTCGTGCCGGCCGCGAAAATAGCGCTTCTGGTAGTAGTAGCACGGACCCCAGGTGAGGACGCAGCCCACGTTCAGATGCTCGCCGCGCACCTGGCGATCCATGTCTTCGGGTGACACGCCCTGGCTCGGATTCTCATAGTGCGCGCAGCCTGCGGCGTGGATGTGGTGATCGCCCGAATACCAGCCGTACTTGGCGGGATCGATCCAGCGCTTCAACTGAAAGGAGAGTTCCTTCGGACCATCGGAGTCGACGCGGAATTGGCGCTCTTCGGTGACGTATTCCGGTCCTCCGGTCACCGAAACGGTGTACGAGCCCGGCGGAAGCGATATCGATTCGCCGTTGGCACGGTATACCTGCGGCTGAAAAAAGAAATCCGGCGCCAGACGCTTGGCGGGATTGGGGTAGATGCGATCGAGGGAATCGTGGAAGGTGAACGACGCCATCGTCGCGTTGCCCGTTTCGTCGAGAACGTTCAGCGGGATCACTCGCGCTGCGGCGGCGTTGAAAAGAATGGTCATCTCATTCAAAGCTCCCACTTCCTGCGTGCCCTGTCCCACGTTGAAGCTGATCTTTGCCGATCGCTGGCCGCCGTCGCGGCTGTAAATCACCAGCAGGCGATACTCGAGCGCGAGGCCCGACAGCCGGAGCCAGAAAGGCGGCTTGTCGTAGGTGCTGATTTCCGCCCAGCGCTCCCTCACGTCGGCGTTGGTGAGCTTCTGCGGCGGCTCGGGATTGTTGTCCGACTGCACGTAAACGTCGCCACTGTTCGGACTCTCGACTGTGAGATGCGCCGTGACGCCCGCTTGATTAATGACCTTGACTAGAAACAGTCGTGTGCCATCCTGAATGAGATCGGGCGCAGCGCTGCCGCGCTCGACGGCCACGCGGCTCTCGGCGTTGATGGTCACGATCGCCAGGACGTACTTGTCGAGCACCGCCGACGCCTGGGCGACGGCGGCCTGAGGATCGGGATTCGCGAAGGCCGAGTTGATCACGTCCTGATCGGCGGCGCCGAGCGGCTGGCCGAGGAAATTCAAAACCGACTCGAGCTGGCGAACCTGGTCGGCGAAAGGCTGCAGCGGCACGGTCGAAGCGCCCTGAGGGCGCGCGGCCACCGGGGCGGAGAAGACCAGTAAGGCAACCCAAAAGGCGATGATGGCCTTGACCAAGCTCGTCCTCCTATCACATCGCAGGTCTCATGGCGCGAAACATCATTCAGCTCCGATCAGACCCCAACTCGAACACAAAGTACTGAGCATGAGTAGTTCCGGCATTGCGAATGCCGTGTTCGTCGTTCGACGCAACATAGGCCACGCTACCAGGGCCGAGCGTGGACTCGCGGCCGGCGATCGTCACGGCCACGGTGCCTTCGCGGACCAGAAAGATCTCTTCGTAAGCGTGATGGTGCGGCGGATGCGGCATGGAGCCCGGGGCAAGGTCGGTGGCGTGCAGGGCCACATGAAACCGCTCATGAGTTGTGCCGTCGAAGATGGGTCTAAACTTGTTCTGCCCGTCCGCCTGGGCCTTCTGGCTCTCGAAAGGGTACGCCTTCGAGGGTATTACGCTCGTGGAAGAACCCTGGGCCTTCAGGGCCATCAAAGCCGGCAGCAGCAGACACATTTCCCGTCGTGAGTAATCCATCACCCAGGCCTCCGTTTCTTGTCCCATCGCGTTCACGCCAGGCGCCGTTTTGTTCCTCAGTTGCTGCTCGCCCGCTCGCCACTTACGTCACTTGCCACTTGATTCCTCCGATCCCATCACGCGCAGAGTTCCCTCGAGCGGAATCTCCGCGGAGGACTTTCCGATCATGACGTCAAAAGTCCCCGGCACAACCCTCCAGCGCAGGTCGCGATCGAGTAGCCTCAGGTCGTCAGGACCGAGTGTGAAGGTGACCGTCTTGCGCTCGCCTGGTTCGAGCGCCACTCTCTCGAATCCGCGAAGCTGCTTGACTGCCGTGGCCACGGGAGCGTAGCGCTCGTGGAAGTAAAGCTGCACGGTGTCCACGCCGGCACGCTTGCCGATGTTCGATACGTCGACGGTCACTCGCGCGTTTCCTCCGGTGTAAATCTGGGCCGGCTCGATGTGAAGATTGGTGTATTGGAATTGCGTGTAGCTCAAGCCGTAGCCGAACGGGTAGAGAGGAGTGCCCGGCATGTCCACGTACCCCCGGTCGTGACTCCATCCGTGCCCGATCCAATAGGCCTTGGAGGGTTTGTAGTCGTAGTAGGCCGGCAGTTGTCCAACGCTGCGCGGGATGGTGATGGCGAGGCGGCCAGTGGGATTGAAATTGCCAAAGAGAACGTCAGCGACCGCTTCGGCTCCTTGCTCGCCAGGTTCCCACGCTTCCACGATGGCCGGAAGGTGATCGGCGGCCCAGCGTACCGAGAGCGGTCTGCCGTTGACCAGCACCAGCACTGTCGGAGTGCCGGTGGCGGCCACCGCTTCAAGAAGGTCTTCCTGAACTCCCGTCAAGTCGAGGCTGGCGACATCGTAGCCCTCCCCGTCGGTGGGACGCGGCGGACGATCCTCGCTGCCTTCGCGCCGGGCTTGCTCGCCCAGCACCATAATGGCCACGCCCGCGTGTTTCGCCGCCTCGATTGCCGCCGGAAAGCCGGATTTGTCGCCGTCGTTCACGGCGCATCCTTTGGCGTAGACCACTCGTGTGCCGGACGGCACCTTGGCCTTGAGCGCATCGAGAATGGTCTCCACGCGCTGCGGCACGACCTCAGGCGCATAGTCTCCGAAGAGGTTCGCCGCGCTGTCCGCATCGGGTCCAATGACCGCAATCGCTTTCGCACTCTTGGCGAGCGGGAGCAGATCGTTTTCGTTCTTGAGCAGAACGATTCCTTCGCGAGCGGCTCGCAATGCCAGTTGCTGGTGTTCTTGCGAATGCATCACGCGTTCGGCGCGCGCGGCATCGGCGTAAGGGTGCTCGAACAGTCCCAGGCGGAATTTCTGTTCGAGGACGCGCCGTACCGACCGGTCCACCAGAGCAACGGGAACCCGTCCTTCTTCGACGTTGCGAACGAGCGGGCCCATGTAGCCTTCTTCGTAGGTGATGCCCACATCGACGCCGGCCTTGAGGGCGAGCGCGCCTGCCTCACTTTGATCCGGAGCAATGTCTTCGTAAATCAACGAGTCGAACCCGCCGCCTTCGCTCACCACGATGCCCCTGAAGCCAAGTTCCTGGCGCAGCACGCGGGTGAGCCACTTTCCAGAGGCGTGCGCCGGCACATCCTCGACCTCCGGATATCCCGCCATCACGCCCAGCGCGCCTGCGTTGAACGCCGCGATCCACGGAGGCAGGGTGTTTTCGCGCAGGCTGCGGTCTGAAAGCTCGATCGATCCACGCTCCAGTCCGCTCGTCGGCTCGCTTTGCGTGGGAAAGTCTGTCATCAGCGCGATCACTTTGTCAGGTGCGTCGATGTTGGACCCCTGTGCGCCGCGCACGATGCTTGAGGCGATTCGCGAATCGAGATACGGATCTTCCGTGTAGGCCTCTTCGTTCCGGCCCATTCGGGGATCGCGATCGAGCTCGAGCACGAGAGTGGAAAGAATATGAATCCCGACGGACCGTGCCTCCGCGGCAGCGGCCGCGTAAATCGATTCGACCAGAGGCATGTCAAAGGTGCTGCCGAGGGCGAGGCCCTCGGGAAAAACGGTTGCTCCCGGGAACATCGCGCCGTGCGTCCCCTCTTCGTCCTCGAGGAGCGGGATCTTCAATCGCGTCTCGGTGAGAGCGATTTTCTGCAGCTCGTTGAAATAGTCGACCTGCTGCTGTGTTCCTTCATGAAGGATCGTATCCGCGAGGGTAAAGAAGCCGCAGCCGGGACCGATCTCCCTGGTGTAGGTGCCGGCGGCGAACCTGCGGCACGCTTGCATCTTTGAGGGGATGTCCTTCCCAAGCTCGTCCACATAGACGCAAGGAAGGTTGAGCTGGCCTATCTTTTCCTTGAGCGTCATGCGGGACATCAAATCGTCCACCCGCCGCCCGATCGGCTGACTCGGGTCGAGATAGATGGGAGGGGCCGGACTCGATTGCGCCTTGACCTCTACGCTGGGCGGGAGCAGAGCCAGCGCGAGAATAAGAAACCGCGCCGGACACCGAAGAAGACGTGGGGACCGGCGCAGAGCGCTGTAATCTCTCAGGCAGGGAAGCGAGAACAGTGAGCTCTGCCCGAGTTCAATCGCGCAGTCCCGCATAGAGAGCCTCCGCGAACTGGTGTGACGTCTCGCTAAATTCTTTACAGCCGCTGGGAACCGTCATTCCGAGCGGAGCGGGAATCTGCTTTTGCCCGCCTGAGCCGATTTCCCGGGCCGGAAAAGCACCGGCCCTCGGAATGACAGCGTATTGTAAACAATTACCCCGACACGATGGCGCTGCACACCTCAATCGGCGCCTAGACTCGATACGCGCTGCGATACGGCGGATCGACCCAGGCATTGAGCTTATCGGAATTGGTGATCCGCATCGATGTCGTATCCCAGTCGATCCGCTGGCCCGGGAAGTGCTGGGCGATGCAGCCGAGCAGGAAGGCCTCCGTGACCGGGCCCTGCGACTCGAAATTGGCGAGCGGCGCCGGTCCGCCCTTGCAGCCGGCTATCCACTGATCGATCGCGGGATCGTGCCGCGGCCCGCCGCGCGATGGCGGCGCCGGCGCCTGGTACTTGGGCGATTCGGGATAGACGTGCGGGTGATTGCCGTTAAACCCGGCGAGCAGGAGGCCTTTGTCCCCCACGTACATGATGCCCTCGTTTTCTTCGCCGCCCTCAAACAGCTTCTCATCCTGTTCACTCAAACCCGCGGGACGCGGCGGCCGCAATCCGCCGTCGTACCAGGACATGCGCACGGGAGCGCGTCCGCCATTCTCAGGGAAATGGAGGTGGACCATCGAGGCTTTGGGGAAGGTTTCGTCCCAGGATTCGCTTGAACTCGCTTCCACCATGGTGGGCGGCGTGAGATTGAGAATCTTAAAAACGCCGGCAAAACTGTAGCAGCCCATGTCGCCGAATGACCCGTCACCGAAGTCATACCAGCCACGCCAGACGAAGGGCAGATAGGCTTTGTTGAACGGCCGTTCCGGTGCGGGCCCCAGCCACAGGTCCCAGTCAAGCCCTTCGGGGACGGGGTCCCGGTGTTCCGGACGGCCTACGCCCTGCGGCCAGAACGGACGGCTGGACCAGTTGTGGACTTCGCGCACCGTACCGATGGCGCCGTCGGCCAGCCAATCGGAAATCAATCGTGTGGAATCCGTGGAGGGATTGTTGACCGGCAGCGAGGCCGTCACATTCATGTCCTTCGACATCTTGGCCACCCGCCGTGCGTCTCCGATCGAATGTGTCATCGGCTTCTGACACAAAACATGCTTGTGTTTCTGCATCGCGGCCATGGAGATCGCCGCGTGCCAATGATCGGGCGTCGCCACGTAGACGCCATCAATACCCGATTCCTTGTCGAGCATTTCACGAAAGTCCACATAGGCGTTGCATCCTTTATACGAGCCCGAGGCAGAGCCATTTCGCGACCCGTAGTAGGCTTCCACCACACGCCTAGCTGGTTCGCGGCCTCCCATGCCCAGGCTCGTGGAAAATTCGTGCGTAAGCTGGGCGCGCCCGGGCGACGCCAGGTCCTCGCCCCAGTGTTCGTAGCCGGGGCCCAGCAGATGACGCGCCTGGCGCAGCAGGTCGTTGTCGCCATATTCGGCGTAGTTTCGCGAACCCTGGTTGCAATCGCAGACCGCGATGATCTGAACGTCGGGGTGAGTCATCAGCTCCATTGACACCGCCATGCCCTGCCGGCCCAGGCCGATCGAAGCCACGTTGACGCGATCGCTCGGCGGCACGTAACCTGGTCCTCCGAGCACGCGCCGCGGAACGATCATGAATGAAGCAGCCGCCGCGGTGGCTGTTCCCACAAACTCGCGCCGTGTCAGCAGATTTGCTTTGTTCTCGGCTTTGTTTTCAGCTTCCTTCTCAAGCTTCCTTTCGAGCTTCTTCTCAGGCATTGCCACCTCCCCACGGAGATTCCGTTCGAAGTGGGGATGGGTTGGTGCCGCCAAAGAGCAGTGGAGAAACCCGCCGCCACCCCGACCGAGCCCTGATAGTACCTCATTTTGTGACGGCTGCTGAATCGTATCGAAGCCCGGTAGCGGTGTCACCTTCTGAGTTAAGACCATTTTGGGGCATCGTCATTCCCCCTTTTCGCTGGAAGGATGCCCGATATGACACCGACCGTCCTTTTAGTTCAAGTTCTCTGCAGGAGTTGTCGATACAAAGATGTCGTGGACTGATTCCACGTCAGCCGCGCCGATACAGATTTGTCCAGGGGAGATCAACGCTTATGGTTTCGCGAGATCGTTGGCAAAGGGGTAGCAGAGGGCCCTGGAACGCGCGCGCCCTTTCTTCAGAGACCGTCCTCGAACCGGCCACATTTCAGCGGCTGAGTTTGATGGCCGGAGCGGTTCGAAACCTCTGGCGTGACCTGGGCTTCACGTCGCCAGCCGCTCTCGCCTGGTCGCAGCCACACGCGAGGCGAGTGGCGCTGCTCGGCTTGTGGATCGCGCGCGCCATGGGGATGCCTGAAGAGCAGGCGTTGCGAGTCCTCAGGGCTGGATTCCTGCGCGATGTGGGGACCATGGCGGTATCGGAGTCCATCCTGCTCAAGCCGGGCAGCCTGACCATCGGTGAGAGAGCGGCAATGCAGGTTCACCCCCTGGTCAGCTGTGAATTGCTTGGCGCCCTGCTGTCCACCGAAGATCTGGCTGGGATCGCCTTGTCCCACCACGAACGCTACGACGGAAAAGGGTATCCCGACGGCCTCGAAGGAAAGAGAATCCCTCTGGAAGCGCGTGTGCTCACGATGGCCGACAGCCTGGAGGCCATGACGTCCTGGCGTCCCTATCGCGATGCGCTCTCCCTTCCTGCGGCCCGCAAGGAACTCATTCAGGAGGCCGGCGGCCAGTTTGATCCGGATATTGTGGAACTGCTGCTCCGGGAGTCTGAATTCAAGGTCCTCCGCGGAAGATAAAAGAACGAACACGCCGAACGGCACCCTCACCCGCCTGAGGAGCGTGCCACGAACCCAACAGGGCTGCGACGCGGGGGGCCACCGCGCGCCCGCAGCCCTCATATCCCACGCAATTCATCTTCGCTGAGGCCGAAGTAGTGCCCTACTTCGTGCAGCAGAGTTGCGCGGATTTGCCGGCGGATCTCGGCATCTGTCGAACAGACGGCCTCGATGTTTTGCTGGTAAAGAACAATCCGGTCGGGCGGACTCGAGAAGAAGACGCTCTTCTCCGTGCGCGGGATGCCGTGAAACAGCCCGAGGAGCAGCGCGCCGCCGGGTTCCTCCGGCGGGCGGTCTTCCACGATAATCGCGATATTGGCCAGCTTCTCACGAAATGCCGGAGGCAATCTCTCCAGCGCTTGCTCAACGATCGCTTCGAACTTCTTTCGCTCCATCTCAATTCTGATTGTAAGCTCGCGGTCCCGCCGAGGGGAGCGCAGTCGTAAGATCGCGCGGTGAGACCCTTGGCGAATCAGAAGAGCTTGGAAGCAGTTCTTGGACGACAGGCTGGGCTGAGACCGGCACGCCGAGCAGGGCCCGGACAGCGATCGGCCTGCCGTTTAGTGTGGCCGGACGAAACTCCCAATCTTCGAGGGCTGCGACCAAGGGTGCAATGAGCTGAGCGCTGGGACTCTCCATGCTCTTGGCGTGCCGCACCTTGCCCGATTCGTCGATCACCAGGTAAATCACCACCAGCTGATTCCGATAATGCTCCGCCAGGTCGGGCGGCCAGCGCGGCGCCTCCTTCTTCGCCGGGAACGGAGCCGCAATCTTGGCGTCTCCCGCCTCGCCGGCGTGAAGCGCCGCGTAAACCAACGTCCACGATCGAGCGGCCGAATCCGAGGGCGTGGTCATGTTGACGTAGACGGTGAACACGGGCTCATTAAAGAAGACTCCGAAGTCACCCAGCCCGCTGCCGCTGTTGCCCGTGGATACGATGGTGAGCCCATAGCTGCCGGATTCCGGTGGCTTGGCCGGAGGGCGCGGCGCGATCCCGGCCGGCATCCCGTCGGGCCACTCGCCGCCTTGAATGGTCATGCCGGCAAACGCTCCCGAAGCCGGACCGGCACCTTTGCCAGCCCCGCTTGCGTTCCCGGCGCCCGATCCGGAGCCGTAGGCCGCACCCCGGATTGTCATGCCGCCTCCCGAGCTGCCCGCGGCGTTGCGGCCCGCGCCGCTGAGTGCGGCGCCGGGACCAGGACCTGCGACAGCGCCGCTACCGCCCGCAGTTGGACGAGCCGCCATGCCCGGGGCCATCGTCCCGGCGCCGGTGGCATCATGCGCCCTCGACTTGGGGTTCGCGCCGGCACCGGCGGCCGGGTTCGCCGCCTCGCGGGCAGACCCAATTCCGAGCTGCGAAACCGCCAGATTCGGCAGAGCCACGACGGCGAACTGCCCGTGGGCCTCGGCCGCCGGCGCCTTGGGTGACGGGTCCGGCGGAGCGGGCGTCACGCTCAACGCGATGAGCGTGTGAGCCTCATGACCGGACGAGCCCGGCAGTACACGCGCCTGCGCCGGCCTGGGCGGTTCCGGAGCCACGGGTGGAGTCGCCGTCGCCTGCATCGCAGGATTGCTTACCGGGGCCGCCACGGGCAATGAAAGCTTCGGGTCTTCGATGACCACCGGCGCCCTCGCTTGAAGTTGCGGAATCGCCGGGGTGCTGAGCGCACTCTGGGGCACCGGAGGCTGGATCGAGGGATCGGACTTGCGAGCATCAGGTGCGCTGGTAGGTTGAGGAGCCGGGCTGTTCTCGGCCAACCGCACCACGTTGGGCAAACGCACGAACTTCGTGAGCTCCGGCGGATGGGGAAGCTCGGGTTGCAAAAGGGTCTGGACTTTATTCGTGGGGTGAGGCGGATTGGAAATAATCGCCTGCGCTCCGGGGAAACTCACGCCTAACTTGCTCAGCGCCGCCACCGACAAGCTGGGAGCCGTCTGGGACTTTGCTGCCGCCCCCCGTTGTGGACCTCCGGAGTCGCCGCCCCCCAGAGCCGGCAGATAGAGCGCGTCCCTGGGAACCATGGTCAGTTCCCAATGCTTGGGAGGGTCATAAATCGGCGGCACGTGCCTGGGCCAGAGCAGTACCAGGGCCACGATAGCGAATCCGTGGGCCACCAGGGAGTAGAAGAGGCCGCG